>NZ_MQUS01000018.1 GCF_001953885.1 Streptomyces sp. IMTB 2501
GTCACCGTCGGCGAGCCGCTGATGGTGCTGGAGATCGAGTCGCGCACCGCTTCGCTCGTCGTGGTGGGCAGCCGCGGGCTGGGTGCGTTCAGCGGCCTGCTGCTCGGTTCCACCGCCGTGCATTTGGCCGCGCACGGCCGTTGCCCGGTGCTGGTGGTGCGGGGCAGACCGAAGCCGACCGGTCCCGTGCTGTTGGCGGTGGACGGCTCCCCGGCAGGCGAGCGCGCTGTCGAGTTCGCCTTCGCCGAAGCGACGATGCGCGGTGCGGACCTGCTGGCCCTGCACGTGTGGAACACCTGGAGCGAACGGGCCTACGAAGGGCCGGGCGACCCGCTGAACATGGTGGTCGACATCGACCGGCTCCGCGAGGAGGAGCAGCGGCTGCTGGACGACACCCTGTCTCCGTGGCAGACGCGCTACCCCCAGGTCACGGTGGAGCGGCGCCTGGTGCGCTCCCGGATCCGCCCGGCGCTGATCGAAGCGAGTCACGACGCGCAGCTGGTCGTAGCCGGCGCACGTGGCCGCGGTGGCTTCACCGGCCTGCTGCTCGGCTCGGTCAGTCAGGCCCTGCTGCATCACGCACACTGCCCTGTCGCAGTGATTCGCGGCAACGAGTGACCACGGTTTTCTGCCCGTTGGGGGTCGGTCGTCCGACGTGGAAGACGGGGCGCAGGCTTGGAAACTTCCGACGGGGTATCAGGCAGACGACAAGAAGGGCTTCGTGGATCACGTCGCGCCATTCCCATCGGATGCGCAAGAGGCAGAATCCGTAGGTCTGCAAAACTCCGTGATCAAGCACGCTGTGCATGGTTGGCAACCGGAAAGCCCCATGCCGCCTACCCGTGGGGCAGCTTCAGGTCGCGGCCCGAGAGCCGCCGACCTAATCTGGCAGAGAGGCCTTTGCACCTTGGGCATACCGAGCGTGATGCTGCGGGGCCGGCCCCGAGACGTGGCCTTTGCATTCGGTCCGGCTGCAACGTCACACGTGACCGTCGGCAGGTCCACCGTCGGCTGAAGCAGATGCTTCAAACGTGGCCAGACGCCCGTTTCTTCACCGCATGATTCTGGTCTCCCGCCAAGGAGGAAGCCATGCATGCGAAGCAACTCAGAGTCCTCCTCGCAACCCCGGTGGCCGCCGCCGCACTTCTGCTCCCGCTGTCCGCGAACGCGCAGGCCCTCGTGGCGCAGTCTGTGTCGGCGGTAGCGGTCGCACAGCCCGACTCTCCCAGGGTCACCCCATACGACCAGGGCTACAAGGACGGATACCGGGACGGCCTGACGTACGCCCGTGACTGCATCCGCGGCGACTCTCGTGGACGGAACGGCAAGCCCGGGGCTTCTGCTGAGTACAACCGCGGCTACGTCGCCGGCATCATTGCGGCATACCGCTACGGCCACCGGACCTATTGTGGATTTGGGCGCTCCTGACAGGTGGTGCCCCGGCCGCCGGGCCTTTTTACGTCCGGACGGCAGGTCGGCGCGGGAGCGGGGCCCTGTCGGCAGCGAACGGGATCGTCACCTCATGCGCGGCAGCGTGTGCTGTGCCGGATGCCCTGGCAAGGTGAGCGGAGCGGGCAACGGGCTGGGCAAGGTCGAGGTGAAGTTCCGGTGGGAGACCCGAGCCTCGTACGGGGAACCGCTTCGGCAGGCTCTTGGGCGAAGGGGACCATTCGGGCAACAAGAACGGGGGACGCCTCTGTCTACGGTCCGGGTGGATAGTTCTGGGTGTTCCCGGAGTACCTGTCTGGGTCGACAAGGACGCTTGTGAGGGCGGCGGCGTCCTGTCGGTCAGCGCCGGAACAACAGGAGAGCGCTCGCGAGGAGTGTCAGGAAAACGCCGTAGACGCGGGTGAGTCGACGGGGGCTGGTGCTGATCGCCAGGCGCGCACCGAGGTAGGAGGCCGGTACGGCGAGGCCGGTGTAGGCCAGCGCCACCCGCCAGTCGATGTGACCGAGCGCCCAGTGGGCAAACGTGCCGGGCACCGCCAACGCGGCGGAGACCGCCAGTGACGTGGCCAGCGCCCGCTTGACCGGCAGCCGCAGCACGAGCAGGTACAGCGGGGTGAGCAGAAATCCGCCGCTGTTGGCCAGCAGCCCCGACACGAGTCCCACTGTGATGGCGACCGCTACCAGCCGGACCCGCAGGAAGCCCGCCTCCCGCCGGCGCTCCGGCGGTTCCTGCGGGTACACCACCAGGCGCACCCCGATCGCCGCGACCACGCCCTCGGTGGTCCGTACCAGCAACTCGCCGCCGACGTACGGGGTCAGCAGCGCTCCGCCGACCGTCGCCGGCACCCCGACCGCGATACTCCACGCCAGTGTGCGCCGGTCCACATAGCCCCGTTCCCAGTACGCCCCGGAAGCAGCCAGGGTGATCGGCACCGTGGCCGGCAGGGGAGAGCCCAGGGCCAGGAATGCCGGAACCCCGGCTGCGTGCAGCAGTGGCGTGCCCACAGCGGAACCACCCGCGCCGAACAGCCCGGCGAAGAACCCCACCGCCGCGCCGGTCAGGGCGACGACCCACCAGGTCTGGGTGAAGTACCCCGGATCTGCGCCAGGCCACCGGGTCTCCAGCGCGGTGCGGATGGCTGGAGCGAGATCAAGGCCCTGGGCGACGTGCGGGTACCCGAGGTCCACCAGGCTGGGCAGGCAGCGGCGGATCATCAACAGGGCAGGGAAGACGAGCGGTTGGAACGCCGTCGGGTCGGAGTCCGCTGCGACACCGCCAGATCCAGCTGACAGTTCCGGCGGATCGGCTCGAAGACCCACTCACGCGAGCTGTACACGAAGAGGTCTCCCGACACGGCCTTGATCAACGAGTACAGCGTGACTGGCCGAACGGCCCAAGCGCCTCATTACGCCGAGAGCGGCATGTCACACCTCATCGGACCGGGCAATCCCTCTCCGCCCCGGCGGGTGCTGTGGTGAGGACAGGGCGCAGCATTCCGGTGCTCAGGCGGGTGACGAGGGGAACGGCGACCCGGCCCAGGAGACGGCTGACAAGGTAGGCGACGGGCAGGGCGAGGAGGGCTGCGCCGAGCACGTCATGGGGATAGTGGTCGCCGAGGTAGACGCGGGTGAAGCCCTCGAAGAAGGCGAAGACGGTCGCGATGACGGACAGGCGGCAGTCGAGCAGCCACAAGGCGGCAACCGTGGCGAAGGCGGTGGTGCTGTGGCCGCTGGGGAAGGCGTAGTCGCTGCGGGCGGGACAGGCGCTGACGAAGTAGGCGTGCGGTACGGAGTAGCACGGCCGCACCTCCGCGATCAGCTTCTTGGCGACCTCGGCGACTGCGAAGGCGGCCACGACGGCCACGGGTGCGGCCAGGGCGAGGGTCATGGCGCGGGCGTCGTGACGGCGGGCGTTCCACCAGCCGACCAGCATCAGGACTGCGAAGACGCCCAGGCCGGCGTTGGTCCACAGGGCGAGGGGGGTGTTGAGCCACTTCGTGTCGTGGGCGAAGTCGGTGACGGTGGTGAACAGCGAGCCGTCGATGCCGGATCCGTCGAACGCGAGCTGGACCGCAGGGTGGACTGTCATCGGGTCGAATCTCCCAGGTCAGTGCCATGGGCCGGGAGTCGCACATCAACGCACCGACATCCACGGACTTGCGGAAGTCCGGATGCCGGTGATGTGCGGCCATGGGGTAGCGCACCGCCTGGACACGCCGCTGGTGTGCGGACGAGGCCGGGCGATGACCTTCTACATCATGTAGAAGGTCTACGTGACTGTAGACGATCGCTGGGGAGGTAGCCAACCGATGAACACGGGACAGGTTCCAGGCGTAGGCCGGGCGGTCGGCGCGCTTGAGACGGAGACTCTGGCCATGCTTCAGTCCTGCGGGCAGGCGCTGAGGTCCGGCGAGGTCCCGCCGACGCCTCGACGGCAGCCTGGCGTACAGCGCGGCATTGCTGTGCCGAACCCCTGTCGCCCCTCGGCCTCTTGCGCTGTGATGCGCACCCCCTTTACCGCATCCCGGCACTTCTTGACGATCGGATAGCCCTCCGTACTGCCACTGTTCGCCAGTATGACGTGGGGAGTTGGGGGTGGAGTCGAGATGTGTGTTGCCTGTGGGGGGACAGTGCCTCGGGCGGCGGGGGAGGTCTTCGCCGCGCGTTGCCTTCGATGAAGGAGCGGCATGGCAGGGTTCATACGCGGGCGCCGACGGTGGCGTCTTGCGGCGGGGGCGGCCGTCGTGGGTGCGATCGCTGCGGTCACGCTGGTGCCGGGCTCGGCGTCGGCCCATGAGGAGCACCACCCCGCGGCCCACAAGGTCGGCCACGTGTGGACGATCATCCTGGAGAACAAGTCCTACGAGTCCACGTTCACCGGCCTCAACCAGAACAGCTATCTGTGGAAGACGCTGCCCAGCTACGGGGAGCTGCTGACGCAGTATTACGGCACCGGCCACTACAGCCTGGACAACTACATCAGCCTGGTATCCGGGCAGGCCCCGGCGCCGGACAACCAGAACGACTGCCCGCAGTACAAGAACGTCGCGCCGGGGACGCCTGCGGCCGACGGCCAGGTCAACGCGTCGTCGGGCTGCGTGTACCCGTCGTCGGTGAAGACCCTGTTCAACCAGCTCGACTCCAAGCGTGTGCCGTGGAAGGTCTACGCCCAGGACATGGGCAACACCGCCACGCGGGAGAACGCCTACCAGTGCGGCGTGCCCGGCAGCCCGTCCGGCAGCGGCGTGCCGGACCCCGGGGGTGCGACGGCGGCGGACCAGTACGTGCCCAAGCACAACCCGGCGGCCTGGTTCCACTCCGTGATCGACAACCCGAAGGACTGCGCGAACGTCGTCCCGCTGAACGGGCTGCCCGCCACCGCCGGCCACAAGGCCGTCTCCGGTCTGGCGCAGGACCTCAAGAGCGAGGCGACCACGCCGCGCTTCTCCTGGATCACCCCGAACAACTGCTCCGACGCGCACGACGCGACGTGCAAGGGCGACAACCTCTCCGGTGACCCGAACAACCACCAGGGCGGCCTGTATGCCTCGGACAAGTTCCTGGAGAAGGTCGTCCCCGAGATCATGGCCTCGCCCGCGTTCCAGCACGACGGCATGATCCAGGTCATCTTCGACGAGGCGTTCCCGCCCTACAAGATGTACGGCAACTCCATCGCCGACTACACCGGCAACGCCGACAAGAGCCTGAACACCCCCACGGACACCGCCCAGTCGGTGGTGGCGTGCTGCAACGAGCTGCCCGGACCGAACACCTCCCAGCCCGGCGACCAGGCGTTCGGCCAGGACACCACTCCGGGTGGCGGCATCACCGGCGCGGTGTTCATCTCCCGCTTCATCAAGCCCGGTTCGGTCAGCGAGCAGCCCTACAACCACTACAGCTGGCTGCGCAGCATGGAAGACCTCTTCGGTCTGCGCACCGGCGGCACCGACGGCCGCGGCCACCTCGGCTACGCCGCCGCCGACGGACTGCGCCCCTTCGGCCCGGACGTCTACAACAACCCCAGCGGCAACGCTCTGCCCCCGGCGCCCTCCGGAAGCATCGTCTACCCGGCCGTCGCCAGCCGCCACGACCGGGAACACCCGATCGTCAACCCCACACCGGCCGGAAGCACCCAGCACTGATGACCGACTCGCGCCCGGTGGCGCACGGTCGGCCCGGCATCCGCCGGGCCGGCCCCCGCCGCCCGATCCCTCACGCCCTCGGCCTGGCCCTGGCGGCAACCGCGCTGGCCCTGACCGGCTGCTCCAGCCACGCCGCACCGGCCTCGGCGTCCACATCCGCCTCCGACAGCGCCGCCGACACCGTCAAGAACCTGGGCGCGGTACCGATCCCCACCCCGCCCACCGCCCAGGCCACCCCGACCGCCGACGACAAGCACCTGCAGCTCGTGGCGATGGGTGACGCAGTCCACGCCCGCCTGCCCGGCGTCCAGGCCGTCATCCGCGCCTCCGGCCCCGCCGAGGACCTGCCCACGCGCAGCGGCAGCCGCCCGCCGGACCACACCACCGGCACGATCACCATCAGGGCCGACCAGGTCACGGCACCCCTGGCTGTGCGCGCCGGCGACTTCTCCTCCCACGACGAACAGGGCAAGAACGTCGCCCTGACCGCGACCTCGGCCAACAGTGTCACCGCGTCACCCGGGCACTCGGCGACCCTGACGCTGCACGGCACATTCCGCTCGGGCGCGGCCGAACTGACCTGGCGCCACGCGGGCAAGGTCATCGCCATCTGGGACTTCAACATCGAACTCGACTGACAACACGGCTGCGCAGCCCCGCCTCGTCCGCTTCGTCGGGGCTGCCTGCGGCCCATCGGGCCTGCTGTGGTACCCCGAGGATGATGATGTTACCCCGGTGCCCGAAAGGTTCGGTGACCGATGTAGTGTTCTGTCGACCGGCCTCCCGGCGGGGGAACGTGAGCCGTGGGGCAACGAGGAGGGCGCGGAGTCGGGAGGGCTGGAATCCGTCCGGGGCTCCGCGCCCTGCACCCTCGTCCAGAGCGCTGTCCCTCTTCGCTGGCTCGGCAGGCTGGGCTGCCCGGGGCGGGAGTCTGGCGACGGGTGGTGCGGAGATGTCGTCGTGAGAGGGAGCGGGCACGTGCAGGGAGCAGCGAAGATCGCGGTTGTCGGGGGTGCGGTGTCGGTGGCTGTCGCCGGGGTCGCGTTCACCTGCTATGCCCTGGGACAGCCGGGGGCGGGCGGCGATGCCTCGGCGGCCACGCGTTCCGGCGGGGCGAAGCCGGTGAACACTACCCCGCCGTCTGCCCAGGAAGTTCTCAGCACGGCGAAGGCGTTCCTCGCCGCCTGGCAGGCCGGTGACACGGCGAAGGCGGCGGCGCTCACCGACAACGCCAGCGAAGCGGGCACGCAACTGGCCTCCTTCAAGAGCGGTCTGCACGCCACGTCGCTGACGCTGACCGGTGGCAAGCGCGTGACCGGCTTCCAGGTCCCGTTCTCCGTGGGGACGCACCTGGACTACGCCGGGCAGAAGTCGACCTGGTCCTACGACTCGTCGCTGACCGTGGTGCGCGGCACGGACGGCCACGCGGTGGTCAAGTGGATGCCGTCGGTGCTCTATCCGAAGCTGGCGGCAGGTCAGTCGGTGGTGGTCGCGTCGGCCGGCGCCCCACCGGTCAAGGCAGTGGACCGCAACGGCAAGGTACTGGCCGCGGCCCAGTACCCGTCGCTCGCTGGGATCCTCAGCCAGTTGCAGGCCCAGTACGGGACGAAGATGCAGGGCACTCCCGGCAGCGAGATCCGCGTCAAGAACGCCGACGGCAGCGCCGGGCGGGTGCTGCGAGTGCTCGCGCAGGGCAGGGCGGGAAAGCCGCTGCCCACCACGATCGACGCGAAGCTGCAGGCCGAGGCGGAAAACGACGTCAAGAAGCAGGGCCCGGACGCGTCGGTGGTCGCCGTCCAGCCCAGCACCGGTGACGTGCTGGCGGTGGCCATGACCCCGGCCAAGGGCTTCGACAAGGCGTTCCAGGGCACCTACGCGCCCGGCTCCACCTTCAAGGTGATCACCGCCTCGACCCTGCTGGAGAGCGGCAAGTTCACCCCGAGTACGCCGCTGAACTGCCCCCAGTACTTCTCCTACGGGGGCCTCACCTTCCACAACGTGGACAAGATGAAGATCGACCATGCCAACCTGGCCATGGACTTCGAGGCGTCCTGCAACACCGCCTTCATGTCGACGGTCCAGGTCCTGCCGGACGGTGCGGTGGAGAACGAGGCACGTGACGTGTACGGCTTCGGCCTCCACTGGAACACCGGCGCGCCCAGCTTCGACGGGAGTGTGCCGACGACCGGCGGCGCCTCGAAGGCGATGACGTACATCGGCCAGGGCAAGGTCCTCGTCAGCCCGCTCGACATGGCATCGGTGGCCGCCACCGCCAAGGCAGGCGTGTTCCACCAGCCGGTGATCGTGCCGGTCTCCGTGGACAACCGGCAGATCGCCAAGGCGCCCCGGCAGATGAGCGCCTCGGCCGACGCGGCCCTGCGCCAGCTGATGAAGCTCACGGCACAGCAGGGCACCGCGGCGCCGACCATCGGCAATCTGAGCGGCGACGTCGGTGCGAAGACCGGCACTGCCGAGGTGGATGGGCGGCAGAAGCCCGACAGCTGGTTCGTCGCCTACCGTGACGACGTGGCGGCGGCGGCCGTGGTGCCCGCGAGCGGTGAGGGCTACAAGTTCGCGGGGAAGATCGTCACCGCCGTCCTCGCCGCGAGCTGAGACAGCAGCAGGACGACTCAGCGAGTGACCTTGGCGACCGACAGCTATGAATGAGTGGGCTCTGCGCAGTGCGGGTCGGACCCGGACAGCTCCCTCGCCGACGCTGACGGTCGTGGGGCAACCCCGGGCCCGCGCCGCCGTGTGGATGTCCGGGGCAGGAGTCGCGCTGTTCGCTCTGGTGGGCGCGAGCGCACCCAACCACAACACCCTCAGGGCACCGATCCCGTGGCTCCGGCTGCCCGTCATGCCTGGCACCGTCTCCATGGCGCTCACCTGCGCGGCCATCGTGCTGTCGTGTGTGGGCATGCTCGGCATGCTCAACGCCCATGGGCAGGGCTGGAGTCCGAACCCCAGGCTCCTGCTCCGCGTCGGCGTGCTGGCCGTGCTCGTCGTCGCCGATCTCACCCCGGTCGGCTCCTCCGACACCGCCAGTTACGCCGCGTACGGCCGTATCGCCGCGCTCGGCGGCGACCCGTACCTGACGACCCCCGCCCAACTGGGCGGTGCCTACGCCCATCTGGTGAGCGACTCATGGCAGCACACCCCGTCCGTGTACGGGCCGATCGCGAGGTGGTGGCAGGCCGTCGCGGCCTTCGCCGGAGACGATCGGCCCTGGCTGACGATATGGGTGCTGATGCTCGCGAACGCCGCCGCGTTCCTGGTCACCGGCTACCTGCTGATATGCACCGCCGACGATCCGATCCGGGCCGGCCTGCTGTGGATCGCCAACCCGCTCCTGATCGGCGTGCTGGTCGCGGGCGGGCACCTGGACACCCTCGTGGCCTGCCTGGCCGTCTGCGCGGTCCACTTGGCCCGCCGGGCGACCCGATGGCACCACGACCTGATCGTCGGCGGGCTGGTCGGACTGGCGTGCGGCGTCAAAGTGAGTGCCGCTCTGCTCGGCGTCGGACTCGCCTGGCCGATGCTGCGTTCAGGCAACTGGCGACAGATGGTCCGACAGGCAGGCGCGGCCGTGCTGACGCTGGTCCTTCTGTACGGCGCTTACGGTTTGCACGCCCTCGCCCCGCTGTCCGCCGCTTCCCATCTGGTGTCCACCCCCTCGCTGTGGGCGGTGTTCGACCGGTTCGCCGCCGCGGTCCTGAACCCTCGCGCGGCCGAGACCGCCACCGGCGTCCTGTGGCCCCTGCTCCTGCTCGTGCTGGCCTGGATACTCCACCGCCGCGTCCCGGCGGACACTCCCGCGGCCGTCGCCGTACCGTTCGTGCTCGCCTTCGCCTGGGTCCTCGCGGCACCGTGGTCGATGCCCTGGTACACCGCTCTCGCCTGCGCACTGGCCGCCTTGTCCCGCCCAAGCCGCCTCACCCAGTACCTCATCGCGACCACCGCCGTCCTGGCCCTGGTCCACAACAGCGGTGGTCACGGCTGGACGTGGTGAAAGACCACAGGGGGTGTGACCCAGACATGGTCTGAGGGCGGGCACGCTGGGGTGCCTCCAAGGCCAAGACCGACGCGGGCGACAGCATGAAGCTCGCCGACTACCTGCGCACCGACGGCCACCTGCTGCCCCGGCTGGAACCCACCGAGCAGGCCACCCTCGACCTGCAGGCCCTCACCCGGACCCGGGCCGACCATGTCGAGGCCAAAGTCGCCGCCCTCAACCAGCTCGCCGCCCTGCTCGACGAGCACTGGCCCGGCGGCAAAGCCGTCTTCGCCAGCCTGGACAGCGACATCGCCCTGGCCTTCCTGGAGCGATACCCCACCCCGGCCGCCGCGACCAAGCTCACCGCCGGACGGTTTCAAGCCTGGTGCAAGCGCCGCGGGTACTCCGGCCGCCAGCCCGGCAACGTCCTCATCGAGCGCCTGCGCGCCGCTCCGAAGGCCGCCTCCCGTCTCAGCGACACCGTCGTGGCTCAACTCGTCAGCATCCAGGTGGCGCAGGTGCAGGGCATACGCGCCACTATCCACGCCCTGGACAAGGCCATCGCCGAGGCGGTCGAGACCCACCCCTACGCGCCGCTGTTCGCCACCATGCCGCGCATCGGCACGGTCAGCCTCAGCCAGGTCATCGGCGAGATCGGCCCGATCCTGGAACGCGCCCAGACCTGCGAACAGCTCATCGCCGAGGCCGGCGTCGTCCCCGTCACCCGCGCCTCGGGCAAGTCCCGCACGGTCGCCTTCCGCTTCGCGACCAACCGCAGAGCCCGCGTCGCCCTGACTGTGTTCGCCGACAACAGCCGACACGGCAGCGAATGGGCCGCCAAGATCTACAACGACGCCCGGGCCCGCAAGAAGCGACACCCGCACGCCATCCGAATCCTGGCCCGCGCCTGGCTGCGCGTGATGTGGGCCTGCTGGCGCGACGGCACCTGCTACGACCCCGTCACTCACCAAGCCAACAACAAGATCAACACGCCCGTCGAGAAGCCTCTGCCAGCATAGAGGTTGACTCAGGAAACTCACATGCTCACCGCCTTCCCGTACTGACAGGCAGGAAGAGGCTCAGGTGTCGCCTGGTCGGACGACCGTCATGATGCGGATTTCATTACTCATCATGTCACCGAACGGCATGATTTGAGGCTTATCGCGAGGCTGTCAGGAATACTCCGGAAACGTGTCACAGGCCGCTGTGATCAACCCCGACGGCGGGCGCCGGGTGGCGGGGTCAGACGCGGCAACGCGCGCGGCGACCGCATCGACGCCGGGCCGGGCGTACCGCTCCGGGGAGGCGAAGCCGCCCGTCGCGGCCCGCCCCCCGCCCAATCGTGATCCGGCTGACGACTACAGGCCGCGTGTGTCGGGACAGGAATCCCCTGCCGCTGTGGGGACGATACTGGCCGGGCGCGGCAGGCTGTCCGGGGTCTGCCGGACGGCATGTCAGAGGTGTGACGTGGATTTTGCGACGTTGGCGGTGATCTCGCTGGCGGCGCTGCTTGGCCCGCTGCTTGCGCTGCCGCAGCGCTGGCACGTGCCCGTCGTGGTCGGGGAGCTGACCGCGGGGGTGGTCCTCGGGCCGAGCGGCGTCGGCTATCTGCGGCCCGGTAACGGGACCTTCGCCTTTCTGGCGGACATCGGCTTCGCGCTGGTGATGTTCGTCGCCGGGTCGCACGTCCCGGTCCGGGATCCCGGCATGCGTGCCGGACTGCGGGTCGGGGCCCTTCGCGCACTCCTCGTGGCTGTGCTGGCCGTGCCGTTTGGCCTCGGGATCGCCGCGCTGTTCGGTACCGGGCATCCGGCCTTGTACACGGTGCTGCTGGCCTCGTCATCGGCGGCGTTGATCCTGCCGGTGATCGACTCGCTGCAGCTGCGGGGCACGCCGGTGCTGGAGCTGCTGCCGCAGGTGGCACTCTCGGACACCGCCTGCATCGTGGCGCTGCCCCTGGTCATCGAGGCGCAGCGGTCCGGGAGAGCGGCGCTGGGGGCGCTGGCCCTGACGGCCTGTGCGGCCGTCTGCTTCGTGCTCCTGCGTCACCTCGAGCGGACAGGAAGCCGGCGGCGCCTGCACCGGCTGTCACAGAATCGCAAGTGGGCCCTTGAGCTGCGCATCAGCCTGACGATCGTCTTCCTTCTCGCGGCTGTGGCGGTGCGCACGCACGTCTCGATCATGCTGGCCGGGTTCTGCTTCGGGCTCGTGGTGGCGGCCATCGGAGAACCGCGGCGACTGGCCCGCCAACTCTTCGCGGTAACGGAGGGATTCTTCGGTCCGCTGTTCTTCCTTTGGCTCGGCGCCTCACTCGACCTGCGCCAGCTCGGCCGGCACCCCTCGTTCATCCTGCTCGGACTGCTCCTGGGAACAGCCGCCGTCGCGGTCCACGCCGCGATGCGACTGACCGGCCAGCCCGCCTCGCTCGGCACGCTCTGCGCGGCGCAACTGGGCGTGCCCGTGGCCGCCGCGACACTCGGCTCTCAACTGCACGTGCTCAAACCCGGCGAAGCCGCCGCACTGATGCTCGCAGCGCTGGTGACCATCGCGGCGGCGGGCGGCGCGGGCAGCCTGGCCGCCCGCGCCGCGCCGACGAACGCCCCAGCCACGAGCCAGTAGCCCACTGCCGATGCGGTCAGGGGTCCGAGGCCGACCAATGAAGACAAGCACCACCATCAGGGCGGGGCCTCGGCTCAGGTCAGCGTAAGGATGACGAACAGCACCCCGTGTGGCCCCGGCCTCGGGGCTGATGCGTTCGCAGGCTTCGAGATCAAGTAGCTGGAGAGCCGCCGAGGATCCAGCGTCGTCGGCCTGAGGGAACTCGCACTGGCTCGCGCCCCTGGCCGCCATCTCACCAACCTTTTCCGCCTGCACCACGTTCCATCCGCCCCGCCCCGGCACTGCCGATGGGAGGGTCAGGAGCGCGGTTACGAGCAGACGCTCCAGGTCTGGCAAGCGTCGCCGCGCCGGCGGTACCCGAGCACCGTCGCTCGACCCCGTTCGGCCTGGACTTGCAGAGGCAGCTCCTGCCGGGTTGGGCCAGCCGCACAACCGAGGGAGCTCCGGCCTGTTGCTGCCTGCTTGATCACCTCTCATATGAACAGACGGGGCGAAGGCAGCCATGCCTTGCAACCGCTTTGACGGCAGCCGAGATGGGCCTGCAGCACCGCCAGCGTGACCAGCTCCGCGTCGCTCAACCTCGGCGCGATACCCACCGACGGGCGCCAGGTGCCAGCTGAGGTGATTGTTTCAGCAGGTCGTCGGCCCTCACGTACAGGGCGGTGGCCAAGCTGTCGAGATCCGGCTCCACCGATGTCTCCGCCTCCCCTCGAGCTGAGGAACATGGAGTGCGAGGCGGGACCTCGCTACCGAATCAGGTGATCACACTCTTCGACGGCACTTTCGTAACTGCCCAGAAGGAAGGTGTGGATCGCCGTCAGTTGGTCGCCGGAGAAGGCGGCCATCAACCGGCGGCTGCGGGCGTCCATCCCTTCGTAGAACGAAGCGATCCGTTCGAGTCCTGGTGCCGAGGCTTCGACGAGTACGCGTCGGCGGTCCTGCGGGTCCGGTTTACGTCTGACGTATCCCGCCTTCTCCAGGCGGTCGATCATGTGCGTGACCGCGCCGGTGGTGCGCCCGAGCTGAGAGCTGAGTGCGCCGGCAGTGGAGGCTCCGGCGCGGTTGAGTACGTGCAGGCAGAGCAGATCGGTCTGTGCGATGCCGAGTTGCTGGGCGATCAGGTCGTTCAGGCGTCCCAGAGTTCCGGCGAGGTCCGTCATGGACGCAATGATCCGGTTGGCCAGTTCGTCGTTCTGGTCGTCCTGCGGTTTGACGGGCATGCGAGGCACCATTTATCTTCGCGATTCAGATACTTAGTTTTGCAGATACTGTACCCGATGCATCACTTCTGCGGACTGGAGGGTCTGATGCCGACCCCGGTTCGGGTCGTGCTCCCTTGGAAGGAGTCCTGCCATGGACGGCTGGTATGTGGACGACCGCTGCATCAACTGTGATGCCGCCCGACAGCTCGCGCCCGACCTGATCGGCGAGGCCGGCGGACGTTCGAAGTTCCTGCGCCCGCCGAACAGTGAGGCGGAGACGCGGCGCCTCCAAGCGGCCGCCTTCGCCTGTCCCACACGCTCGATCCGCCCGGCGGCCGGGCGGCCGGACCAGGCGCTCGACCCTTTTCCGATGGCCCTGGACGCGGGCGTACTGATGTGCGGGCACAACTCCAGGCACACTGCCGGGGCCAACTCGTACCTGCTGCTGCGGCCGTCCGGTACGGTCATGATGATCGACACACCTCGCTGGAGCCCTGAACTCGCCGAGCGTTACGCGGCTTCGGGCCTCGTCACCGATGTGCTGCTCACACACCGGGACCACGCCGCACACGGCCGCCGCTACGCGAACCATTTCGGCGCCCAGCTGTGGATCCACGAAGGCGACCTCGACGCGGCACCGGACGCGGACCAGGTGATCCGGGGCCTGGAACCCGTGGAGATCAGCGAGGGAGTCACCGCCCATCCACTGCCGGGCCATACCCGGGGCAGCATGCTCTACCTCGCGGATGACCGGTACTGCTTCAGCGGAGACAGCTTCTACTGGTCACGCGCCACCGGTGATCTGAAAGTCACGGAGAGCGTGACCTGGTACTCCATCGAGGAGTTGGCCGCCTCCTTGGCCAGGACGGCCGGACGCCTGCGATTCGAATGGATTCTGCCAGGCCACGGTGACCGCCACCGCCTGACCGCCGACGAGATGTCCCGGCGGCTGCGAACACTGGCCGAACGCACGCGGCTGCTGGAGCCCAGGCCGATCGACTTCACGGCCGTCCGCTGGTGAGGGACCGGCCCAACCGGCAACAGCATCCGCGCAGCCGCACGCCCGACATCGCCGTCTCGGCATGCAACGCGCCCGAGCAGACCCATCCACGTGCTACAGACAAGGACGCACCATGACGATCCTGGGAACCCTCCTGAAGAACAAGCGCGCCGGCGAAGCCAACCTGGCCTGGAACCTCCCCGCCATGGCCGGCCCCGAGGTGCTGGGCCTTCACAGCGCCGATTTCGCACACGAGAGCGTCATCCCCAAGGCCCACGTCGGCAAGCGCGCCGGCGGCGAGAACCGCTCTCCTGCTCTGGCCTGGAGCGCCACACCCGAAAGCACCGCCGAACTGTTGCTGGTCGTCGAGGACATCGACTCTCCCACCCGCACCCCGTTCGTCCACTGTGTTGCCCTACTCGAACCCGATCTCGTCACGCTGCCCACCGGAGCCTTGAACGCAGGGAGTCCGGTCCAGGGAGTGCGGGTACTTCGCTCAGGAATGGGCCGCGGCTACCTGGGCCCCGAACCGATCAAGGGACACGGCGTGCACCGGTACGTCTTCCAATTGTTCGCCCTGCCCACCGCCATCACCTCGGCAGAAGGCAACACAAGGCTGGACACAGCCAAGCCCAGAGCGGTGCTCGCCACCGTGAGCGGTCCGGTCCTGGCCCGCGGCCGCCTCGACGGTCTCTACACACGCTGACATCGCACCGACGGCGCAACAGCAACGCTAGAACGTTCCGTTACACCGGGTTCAAGCCCACACAACCCACGCCTTGGAAGCAATCATCTAGTCAAGGGTGGTCTTCAGGCGACGCCAGCAGATGATGCTGCAGCCGAGGCTGAGGAAGGCTTCGTGGAGGTCGTCGCGGATCTCCCAGCGGATGCGCAGGCGGCGGAACCAGTGCAGGAGCGCGAAGGCGGCTTCGACGACCCAGCGGTGGACGCCCAGGCCGGAACCGTGCCCGGTCCCACGGCGGGCTATGACCGGGCGGATGCCCACCTCACGCACGGCACGGCGGTAGGTGTCGTAGTCGTAGCCGCGGTCGGCGTACAGCATGCCGGGGCGCCGGCGGGGCCGCCCTCGCTTGCCCCTGACCGGCGGCACGGCGCGGACCAGGGGCATCAACTGGGTGACGTCGTGGCGGTTGCCGCCGGTCAGCGAGGCAGCGAGCGGGATGCCGTGTGCCTCCACGATCACGTGGTGCTTGCTGCCCGTCCTGCCCCGGTCCACCGGGGACGGCCCCGTCTTCGCGCCGCCCTTCATCGCCCGCAGATGCGAGCCGTCCACCGCGGCCCGGGAGAAGTCCAGCAGACCGGCCGCCCGTAACTCGGCCAGCAGCAGCTCGTGCAGCGCCTGCCACACCCCTGCCTCCTGCCAGTCCCGCAGCCTGCGCCAGCACGTACTTCCCGAGCCGTAGCCCAGCTCCTGCGGCAGGAACTCCCACGGGATGCCCGTGTACAGCACGAACAGGATCCCGCTGAGTACCTGCCGGTCATCCAGACGCTTGCGCCCCGGATACCGCCTCCGGCGTTCGACCACCGGCAGCAGCGGAACGATCCGCTCCCACAACCCGTCCTCGACCTCCCACGGCCTCCGCTGCCCCACACCCCACCCCGATCCACCGGATGCAAGAACAACACCGACTAACGGCCTGTCATTCCAAGGCAACAGTCGGTCATTTTGCTAGGAGCCCTGATATGTAGGCCGTTTTGTCAAGTGGGCGTGTGAATCTGGCCTCTTCCCGGGTGGGAGGGGCTGCGGTAGGGGCCGGTGGGAGCGTGTCCGGGGTGTGCATGTCGTGGCGACGACGCGCGGTCAGCCTGATATGCGCGGGTTGGATACCGCATGACCGAATGTGCGTCGGGAACGGGCCGCTTGTCTAACATCGGGCGTGGCCTGCGGAGACAGGTTGCCCATAGGGCTACCGCGGGTCGTTCCTCGCGCTGCACGGTCCCCGGACACGCTCCCACCGGCGGTTAGCGGGAGGAGTTGATGCCGTGTCAGTCCTCCATGATGGCCAGGCTCCAGCACCATCCGGACAGTTCCCGGGCGACGGCCACCGCGCTGACAGTGGAGCGTTTGCGGCGCGCGTCCAGATTCGTCCAGCGTTGGTGCAGACGGCGGTTGCCCTGCTCTGCGCGCTGGCGGACCGGGGCGGGGGCCCGGTCGAGCCGGGCGCGCAGGGCGACACCCGGGCGCCGGTAGGGCCGGCGGTGGTGCCAGGCCGCCTCCACCAGCAGCCGCCTGGCGTGGGTGTTGCCGGTCTTGGTGATACCGCCCTGGCGCCGCTGGTCCCCGGAGGAGTCCTCGCTGGGCACCAGCCCCAGGAAAGCGCCGATCGTCGAGCCGGTGAAGCGGCGCCAGTCACCGATCTCGACCGTCAGGCCGAACGCGGTGAGCGTGCCGACCCCACGCAGGCAGGACAGACGGGCCACGACGGGAGCCCAGTCGGGCTGCCCGGCGAGCTCGGTGATGGCCGCATCCAGCCGGGCCCGGCGCGCTTCAAGGCCCAGCACCGTCTCCAGTGCCTCGTCATAGGCCACCCTCAGTCCCGCCTGGTCGAAGCGGTGGCCAGTCAGCCACTGATGATGCACCGCGGTCCAGGCTTTGCCGTCGGTGTAGACGATGCCCTGGCGCAGCAGCAGCTTGGACAGCCTGTGGCGCGACCGCATGAGATCGGCGCACACGTCATCGCGGGCCCGGGTCAGGTCCCGGGCAGCCTCCTGCTCGATGGCGGGCACCCGCACCGCGGGCAGTTCGTCCAGGTGCAGCAGCTTCGCCAGCCGCTGGGCATCACGCTTGTCGGTCTTGACCCGGTCCCCGGCCGGCCGCTCCATCTTCGACGGGGCCGCCACCACACACCGGATGCCGATCTCGTCCAGGGCCCGGGCCAGCACGAAGCCGGTCGGCCCGGCCTCATAAGCGACAGCGGCCGGCTGCGGCAGAGCCTGAGCCCAGGCCACCACATCGGCGGTGTTCGCAACGAGGCGCTCGCTGAACACTTCACCGGTCTCGTAGTCCAGCGCCCAGGCCGTGGTGGAACGCGCATGGACATCCAGGCCGACCGAAGTACGCTCNNCGACTCCGAGGCGGTCACACCCACCGACGCTTCATACGGTCTAAGTGGCCGGTCATCGTGGACGAGGCCACATGGCGGGCGGCGAAGCACGTCCTTGAGGACGAGAGCCGGGCGACGAGCCGGGGACCGGGCCGGCGGTGGCTGCTGTCGGGGATCGCCCGGTGCGGTGTCTGCGACGACGGGACGACCGTGACGTCCGGGTCGCGGGGCGGCCCGAAAGGCACGCGGGGGCTCACGGCGCCGCTGTACCGGTGCCGGAAGATGAAGCACCTGGCGCGCGGTACGCAACCGATCGACCTCACCGTCGAGGAGTACGTGATCCGGCGCCTGTCGCGCTCCGACGCCGTCGATCTCCTCGTCGACGAGACCGCACCGAGGGCGGAGGAGCTGTGGGCGAAGGCCGTTGCCTTGCGGTCCCGAATCAGGTCCCTGACCGACGAGTTCGCGGATGACGACGATGCGGACGCCGCCGTATTCAAGGCCGCTATCCGCAGGATCAAGGCCCGGCTGGCTGACGTCGAGGCGCAGATGGCGCACCTGCAGCGGGCGCGCATCCTGGTGGACATCGTGACCGCCGAAGATTGCGCCAAGGCCTGGAAGGATCTGACGCTGGACCGGCAGCGCGCGGTGGTCGAGACGCTGGCCACGGTAACGCTCCTGCCCGGCCGTCCGGGCAGGGCGCCGTTCGATCCGCGAACGGTACGGATCGAGCCGCTCCAGGGGTTGGGCTGATCCCGCGGGCGGAGCAGCCCGCGCAAGGGGTGCGTGTTCAAGGCGCACCCTTACGGCGGATGCCGCTCGCTCGCCCCTGTGTGACTGTTGACTCGCAGGGCCCCACAGGTTGCCGATGGCCAGTTTTCGCCCGGACGGCCGGGCACCGACGGGAAGATCGGCAGACCAGTTCACGGCCACGTGGTCGTCACAGATCAGGCTGTAGGCGCTGCTTGAGGAGTCGTCGCCTGCGGTCGGCCGCTTCCACGCCCAACAGCCGGTCGCTGCTCGTCGCCACCCTCAGACTCCCACCACTCGGCGACAATGCGCAGCGCGTGGGCGTCTGAAGTCCTGGCCCGCTCGTACGACCACAGTTCGTAGCGCTCCTGCGGCTTGCTGAGGGGATGGTACGAGCGCAGGTTGCATACGATCACGCCAGTGCGATCGATGTCACTTGCCAGATCGTCGGGCGGCTGGAGGTCAGTGCCGTAGAAGGGATTCACCGCCAGGAGGCCGACGACCCAGTCTTCCCCGTCCCAGCGCTGATCGGCGGGCTCGATGACGTACCCCAGCACTTGCAGCGGGATGCGGCTGTCGAATCGCTCTCGGGTGACTGACCGTTCGACCAGTGGACGGAAGTAGCCGCGGCTGGGGACGTCGAACTGCCGGTAGAGCTGCTGCAGCGAGCCAGGGTCCAGCGGTATTCCGATGAGCTGGAAGGAGACATTGCAGCGCATGACGTGGCGCGTTTCGTCTGCGGAGATGCTGCCTGACACGGTGTAGAAACCGCCGTCACAGACTTCGAAGTAGACGAACTCCTCGCTGTGGTGGGGATCTTCAAGCTCACTGGTCCGTCCTTCCCAGTTCCTGAGGGCCTCGGCAAAGCCATCGGCGCCACAGCCATGCCAGTTCCGGCCATGCTGCTGGATGCTCCACTGACTCCGCTCTCCCATCCACCCCAGTTCGTTCAGCGCTTCAAGGAGGCGGAGGAGGTCAGGCTGGCCCCATGCGGTGACCGGCATATCCAGGCACACGCCGCTTCCCGCAGCCGGCACCCAGTCGACATCGGGCAGGTCGAGGCAGAAGACCCCGGGGCTGAACCCTCCTGCTCCGTAGAACCATGGCACCGTGTTCCCGCTGCCGTTGAGCAGCCTGTAGCGGCTCGTAGGCAACTTCCCTGCCTTCTTGCCCGAACTGCGGGCGGCCTTCTCGGCCTCACGCTCCTTTTCGCCGCGATGGACACGCCCGTGGACAACGAGTTCATCGTGTTTCAGGCGAAGAAGGCGGTCCAACTCTTGCGGGTCCCTCAACGCCCTGAGGATGTCGACCTCGTCGAAGACGAGGACCAGTCCATCCCTGCGGTCCCCGACGATCGCCTCGCCCGCTTGCTCGGTGATCCCGGACATGGTGAACAGCAGAGCCACAACAGTGCCGTCGAGACGGCCCAGGCGGCTGCGGACCGCATCTACGACCTTGGATCCGGCAGGTCGGCGCTCCCACTTCGCTTCGACGAGATAGCGGTGGCTGTGGGAGATGACCGCGAAGTCGGTCTGCCGGGGGCGCGCCATCCTCGGGTTGTGCACGACCTGGTAGTGAGCCTGTCGGAACATCCGCTCCAGCAGCGCTTCCAGCTTGTAGCCGCGGCGCTGCGCGTTGGAGACCGACCGCAGAACGGCCAGATCCCGGAGCAGATCCGACTGATGCCAAGGCTCGATTTCGAGGTCGTCGTCCGCTGAGTCAGGGCGTTCCTCGTCGTGGATGGCCATGACTGGTCATCTTGGCGTACGGCTACGACAACGCGGCCCCGCCAGCGGGGCCGGCTGCCCCAGGGCACCCACTCATCGCTCAAGGCCCGTCATCACGAGGTGGCGGGCTGGACCTCGCAGACATGAGAGCCCTTTCACTGCGCACAGAAGAAGGGGAGGATGACGACTGGGAACCCGACTTCGACGTCATGTGACGACGATGCCGGGCACCTTGCGCGCTTCGAGGGCTACTGCCGGAATCCCCCATTCTCTGCGACCATCTGCCCATGGTCGGCAGCAGTGATCGTGCAACGCTTCGCGCCCTGCTAGACAACGCCGTCGCGCCTCTCAGCAACCTCACGCACACCGTGCTGAGTCAGGCCTTCGAGCGATTGGGCATGCCGGCGATCCCCCAGAACGCCGGCAGCAAGCCGACCCGGGTTGAACAGAGCCTTCACCAGGTACCCGACACGGAACTGCCACGACTGGCCCAACGCGTCCTACAGCAGCAGGACTTCCCCTTCCCTGTGCGCCCGCCGCTCCGCCATCAGCTCGAAGACCTGCTGTGGGAAGAGGGCGCACCACCCAGCATCCCCAAGAAGGCCCGCCGTGAACTGGCGCGCGCCCTGTATCTCCCGGATCTCACCCAGCACCATGACCGCTTCCTACATCTACTCGATCGCCTCTGGGTGATCGAGGGACCGGACCTTTCCTTCGACGAGGCCAGCGCGCTGCTGCTGAACGGCACGCGCCCGGTAACGCTGAAGGACCTCATCGAGAAGCACGTCTTCCGCAACAAGGAGGACTGGTCGACCGAGCGGCTCTTCGACAGCCTCGGTGCGTACGAGGCAGGGGACGCCAGGTTCGCCCGCTTCCTGGAAGGCCTGGTCTCGGCGGACGTTCTCCTTGACGAGCACCTGCAGGAGAAGACAGCCAGCACGATCAACGATCACCTCCGCGCCCATGGGATCGAGTTGCGGCCAACCAGCAACGACGGCGGCTACCCGCTCTTCACCCTGGTGTCGACGCGCCTGCACAGCAACCGGAAGCCGAAGAACATCATTTTCGCTTCCCTCGGGAAGCCGGACATCCGTTTTCGGTCCTCGGTGGACAACGACATCGAGATCGTCGGTGGGCCACCAGGTGCCACCCTTGTCTATGACCGAGAGATTCCTGTCGAGGGATTGCGTTGGCATGACCTGCACCGCTGGTGGCAGGACGCCCACGGGTTCACCAGCGAGAGCGACGCCGGTGAAGATCTTTACCAGCGGCTCCTCAGGAGCCTGCCGGGCAACTCACCCGGTCAGAGGAACCTCTTCACGGCCTACCGTACGGCTCGCCCCTTCTGCGCGGATGACCTTGCCCTCCTGCCCGAGGTATGGCTGCACTGGGATCCCAAGACCGTTAAGGAACGCGGCCCCGAAGCGTTGCTGCGTTCCCGCATGGACTTCCTTCTGCTGCTGCCCTTCGGACAGCGTGTCGTCCTTGAGATCGACGGAGTACAGCACTACACGCGCGACAACGGCCGTACCCCCGACACGGCCAAATACGCGGACATGGTCGCCGCCGACCGGGATCTCAAGCTCAGGGGCTACGAGGTCTTCCGCTTCGGCCACGACGAAGTGAAACGGCCCGAGGACGCCAAGGATCTTCTACTCCAGTTCATCCCGGACATGTTCAGCCGCTTCAGAGGCAGACTCTGAAGCCGCAGAGGGGCCCGCTGCCGCGGGACGCCGTCAGGGCCGCGCTCGCTGAGCAGTGCCTGAGGAGCAGGGATGAGCCTCCGGGACCGGCCAGGTTCCGGAGGCTTCGTCGTCATCGTCCCGCCCCACTGCCAGCACGGGCGTAAGCGTTCGTTGCCCAGATGCCCAACGCCTTCACTCCGATCACCCCCGCGGAGCCGTAAACGCTCGTATCCCAGCCCCGGGCGCAGCGGGACACTGGACGCGTGTCACGAGGACTCGGCCGAGTGCAGCGGGCCGTGCTGGCGTACGTGCTCAGCGAGCCCGGCGGCCGCAGCAATGTCGACGGCACCCCGCTGGCCGCCTCGGTCACCCGGCCTCGCCTGCGTCATCTACGGCATTTCCGCGCGGCCTGTACGGGCCGGTGCAGGACTACGTAGACGGCGTCCTGGGCGACTGACGCGTTCCTGAAGTGTGGCTGCTGCTGGTGCGTCGGTTACAGGCGCTTCGCTGTGCGGTCGCGCAGCAGCAGCCACTGACTCGTGTCGGCGCCGCCTGAGCTCGCAGCCGGTCCATGCGAGGCGAGGCGAGGCGAGGCGGGAGGGTGCCCCCTGCGGGCAGGGCCGCCGCGCGAGTGGATAGGGGCGGTGGTCGCGCCCCGCTCTGGGCGCGGCCGAGGTCGTCAGCCGGTGGCGGGTCCGGCCGCCTGGTGCTGCAGGAGTTCGAGTTCGGCGAGCGCGTTGATGAGGGCGCTTCCGCATACGCCGTCGATCTCGGTGTCCGGCCCGACGCGGGTACCGTCCCGGCGACGGCGTCATTTGTTGGGGGCCCGGTCGCTGGCGAGCGAGAAGCCGGGCCTTCGGCATGTGCTGGATGGACTGGCCCCTGTCGGTCTGGTGCTGGAACACCGGCCTGGTGGGGGCCGCTTCTAGGCGGCGATCGGCTTCGGCTCGGTCGGCTTGCGCCGGAGCAGGGCTTTCAGGCGGTCCCGCTGCTCGGGGGTGAGTGGGGGCGCCTGGTCGGCCAGTTCCTGGGCGTAGCGCCGAATGTCGGCGATCTCCGCAGCGGTCAACGCCATCAGTGATCTCCTCGCCAAGGCGTACATCCTCGACGGCGGCCATGATGCTGGACCGCGGCGTCACCGGGCCGGGCAGTTCGCGGCATACATTCCGGTTGGATCGGCCGGCAGGGGAGTGAGGCAGTTCCGGGGGCTCCGACGGCGCCGGCCCGTCGTCCGGCTCCCCGGGGACCGAAGCGCCCTCTGGTCAGGGCATCGGTATCCGTGCGCTGTGCAGCTGCAGTCTGGGGCGTCGGTTCGCAGCCGCAGTGGGTTGAGCGCGGTGCCTGCTCGGCACCGGCTGCCGCCTTGCGAGCCCGGCCTGCCAGGGCTGTCAGCCCTGCGTGGTGTGCGGCTATCGAAGCGGCAACGGCGCCCCCGGCTTGGATGGCCAGTAGGGGGATCGGACGGAGGGCGACAGCGGCCCCAGCTGCAGTCTGTGAGTTGCGCAAGCGCTCGGTAGGCGCCGCACGGTCGGGACGGGAAACGGTCCTTGACGAACGCAGTGTGTCTTACCTGGGCAAAGGACCGGAGCGTCGCTGCGGGGCCAGCCACGCTAGGCCGGTGGTGCCGAGAGTGTTGCCATGCTCCCACGATTCTATCGCGGGGAGTCCCCGATGCGCATTTCTTCCTGAACGCCTCCGACGCACCGTTCCGCTCACTTTGCGTGAATCTGTGTAATGATCATCTGGAGTTGGGGACCTGTCCCCGAGTGGTGGTCCCGACCACGGTCGGCCGGTGCAGGGTTGCTCTCCCCGTGTGCCCCTCTCAACGCGCGCATGTGTATCATGCCCGCGCATCCACGCCGGCGGAGGCATCACTCACTGGCGAGTTCACCATGGCGCAACCGTCGCCCGGCGCCCACGGCGGATGATCGTGCACCCGCCACACGGCCGCGCGATCCCGTCAGGCAGTGCGGGGGCTCATCGACGGGCCCCCGCCTCTCCGCGAACGCCGACGAGATCTTCCGCAACCTGAAGAATCCCAAGATGGCGTCGACCTGGAACAGGCAGGCCGCCACCATGGCGCCCGGCGCGTTCACACGCTCCGTCGGCAGGCGCCTCGCGACCGTCGCCACCGCCCACCTCCAGGTCCGCGACCTCGACCACGGCCTCGAACTCGGCAACCGCAGCGTCGACATCCTCACCCGCGTCCAGTCCGGCCGGGCCATGGACTACGTGGCCGAATTCAACACAACCCTGGCCCCCGTCGGTTACAGGCGCTTCGCTGTGCGGTCGCGCAGCAGCAGCCACTGACTCGCGTCGGCGCCGTCTGAGCGCGCAGCCGGTCCATGCAGCAGCACGGCGTAAGCCGTCCTCTCCGCCTTGCTCGGGGCGGCATACTGGCCTGGCGCCTCCGGGGTTGGGAATGACTTCGTCATGCCTTTCCAGGCCTTGTCCGCGTTCGGAGTGCTGAGCATCGGTCCTCCCGGGCTCAATAGGGTCATGCAGTGCAGTACAAGCACGCGTGCGTGCAGCCCCGATACGGGTTGACCGTCCACTCGAAGGGCATGCGCGAGGCGCCCGGCACCCGGTTCAGCACCGAGCGCGCCCGGACCTCGTGGAAGGTGATTCCTCGGAACTCGGGTGTGTCGAAGGTGCGCGTGGTCACGGCGTCCGCGCCGAACAGCGCGGCCTCGGCGGCCCGGCCGTGCTCGGCGCGCTCCCCGGACGCCGCGGACTCGCCGGACGCCGCGGACTCGACGGTGAGGTTCTCCCAGCGCATGACGCCTCCTCGGTAGCACTGTCGCACAGAATAGAACAACTGTTCCCATGATCGTGCGGCCCCTGGTGAGGAACCTCGATGGCGCCCCCCGATTTGGGTGGCCGGGCACCGGGGTGGTTGGCTTGCCCCAACCCCGAGAAACCAGGTCCTGGAGGAACGCAATGGCGCAGGTCGAGGCCACTACGGAGCGGGTCGTCGCGGCGGACGCGGAGAAGGTGTTCGACGCCCTCGCCGACTACCGCGGCACACGGCAGAAGCTGCTGCCCGAGCACTTCAGCGAGTACGAGGTCCGCGAGGGCGGCGATGGTGAGGGCACCCTCGTGCACTGGAAGCTCCAGGCCACCAGCAAGCGGGTGCGCGACTGCCTGCTGGAGGTCAGCGAGCCCACCGACGGCGAGCTGGTCGAGAAGGACCGCAACTCCTCCATGGTCACCACCTGGCGGGTCACCCCCGCCGGCGAGGGCAGTTCCCGGGTCGTCGTCACCACCACCTGGAAGGGTGCCGGCGGAATCGGCGGCTTCTTCGAGAAGACCTTCGCGCCCAAGGGTCTCGGCCGGATCTACGACGCCCTGCTCGCCAACCTCGCCGCCGAGGTCGAGAAGTAGGCCCAAGCGCCCACCGGTGAAGGGGTGTTGCGCCCCTTCACCGGTTCGAGTGGATCTCCCTTCCCGTCCGAACCGGCCCGTAACTCACGGCAGTTGTTCGCAGTTGTCGCCTTGTGCGCGACATGTGACAGGTGTGACGAGGGGAGCGGTACGTGGGCGGGTCGACTCTGGTGACACACGAGCCGGTCACCACACCGGCGGCGGGGGAGGGGAACGCCCCCCGCGAGGACACCGCGGCACCGCCCCCGCCCGCACCGGCCGACCGGCTCGGCGCGCGCCGGGTCCGATGGGTGTTCTTCGGGCTGCTGCTCGCCCTGCTGCTCGCGGCACTCGACCAGATGATCGTCGCGACCGCACTGCCGAAGATCGTCGGCCAACTGCACGGCCTGGACCGGATGTCCTGGGCGATCACCGCCTATCTGCTCACCTCCACCATCGGTCTGCCCCTGTACGGCAAGCTCGGCGACCTCTTCGGCCGCAAGGGCGTCTTCCAGTTCGCCATCGCCGTCTTCGTCGTCGGCTCCGCGCTCGCCGGCCGCGCCCAGTCCATGGACCAGCTGATCGCCTTCCGCGCGCTCCAGGGCGTGGGCGCGGGCGGCCTCATGATCGGGGTGCAGGCGATCATCGCCGACATCGTGCCGCCCCGTGAACGCGGCCGCTACATGGGCCTGATCGGCGCCGCCTTCGGCCTCGCCTCCGTCGCCGGACCCCTGCTCGGCGGCTACTTCACCGACCACCTCTCGTGGCGCTGGTGCTTCTACATCAACGTCCCCTTCGGCCTGGTCACCCTCGCCGTCGTCACCCTCGTCCTGAAACTCCCCACGCCCGCCGCACGCGGCCGCCGCGGGGGCTTCGACGTTCTCGGCGCGCTGCTGCTCGCCGCCGCCTCCACCTGCCTGGTACTCCTGACCAGCTGGGGCGGCACCGAGTATGCCTGGGGCTCGCGGCAGATCACCGGCCTCGGCGCCGGCGCGTTCGCCGCCGTCGTCCTCTTCCTCGTCGCCGAGCGCTTCGCCGCCGAACCCCTCATCCCGCTCCGGCTGTTCCGCGACTCCGTCTTCAACGTCAGCGCGCTGGTGGGCCTCGTGATCGGCGTCGCCCTGTTCGGCGCCGCCAGCTATCTGCCGACCTTCCTGCAGATGGCCGACGGGGCCAGCGCCACCGAGTCCGGGCTGCTGATGCTGCCCATGATGGCCGGGATCGTCGGCGCCTCCGTCATCGGCGGTCAGCTCATCAGCCACACCGGCCGCTACAAGATCTATCCCGTGCTCGGCGGCGCCGTCTCCGCCGTCGGCATGTGGCTGCTGTCCCGCCTCGAAGTCGGCACGCCCCGGCCGCACTACAGCATCTGGATGGCCGTCCTCGGCGCAGGTATCGGCATGGTGATGCCCGTCCTCGTCCTCGCCGTGCAGAACTCCGTACGGCCCGCCGACCTGGGCACCGCCACCAGCGCCAACAACTACTTCCGGCAGATCGGTGGCAGCGTCGGCGCCGCGGTCTTCGGCACCCTCTTCGCGAACCGGCTCACCGACGCCCTGCGCAGGGAACTGCCGCCGCGCGCCGGCGCCCGGCTGCCCGACCCGGAGTCCATCACCCCGCAGCTGGTCCACGCGCTGCCGCCGGCCTTGCGCGACGCCTACATCCGCGCCTACGCCGACGCGATGCCCCGGATCTTCCTCTACCTCGTCCCGGTGCTCGTCCTCGGTGTGCTCATCGCCTTTTTCCTCAAGGAGAAACCCCTGGTGTCCCACCACACCGCCGAAACCGAGCCCGGGGACGAGACCGTGAACGCCCCGATTCCGCAGGCCCGCCCCCAGCCTTCGGCCGGGGGGACCCCCATCTCGCTTCGCTCGCCGTACGCCGCCGGAATCCCCGTCTGCGGTACGGTGCAGCACCCCGACGGCACCGTGGTGCCCCGCGCCGCGCTCACCCTCATCGACATCGCCGGACAGCAGATCGGGCGGGGCGCGAGCGGCGAGGACGGACGGTACGCGCTCAGCACGCCCGGCTCCGGGGCGTACGTGCTGATCGCCGCCGCCAGCGGGCACCAGCCGCAGGCCGTCTCCGTCACCGTCGGCGAACGGCCCGTCGAGCTAGACGTCCTCCTCGGCGGCGCCGGACGCCTCGCCGGCAGCGTGCTGACCGCCGACGGCAGCCCCGTGCGCGACGCCACCGTCACCCTCACCAATGTGCACGGCGAGGTCGTCGCCAGCACCCGCAGCGGCCGAGAGGGCGGCTATGTCATCACCGAACTGGTCGCCGGCGAGTACACCCTCGCCGCCAGCGCCCCCGCCTTCCGCCCGGCCGCGCTCCCCGTCACCGTGCAGGCCGCCCGCGAGAGCAGGCAGAACGTCGAACTCGCGGGCGGCGCCGTGCTGCGCGGCACCGTCCGGGCGAGCGGCGGGCGGCCCGTGGAGGACGCGCGCGTGACGCTCCTCGACGCCGCGGGCAACGTCGTCGACACCCTCACGACGGGAGCGGACGGCACCTTCCGGTTCGTCGACCTGTCCTCCGGCGAGTACACCGTCATCGCCGCCGGTTACCCGCCGGTCGCCACCGTGCTGCAGGTCGCGGGCGGCGGCCGTACCGAACGGGACCTGCAACTGGGCCACGAGGACTGACAGAGCGCCAGAGGCGGCGCGCGCGGGGCGCTGAGCTGCGCGCCGGTGCGATCCGGTGAAACCAATTCCAGGATTGCCACACATCGCGACCAGCCGCCGCCGTACCGTAGTGACGGGCGGCACAGATCGTTTGCGTACAGCCGTGGGGAGAGAGGGCCTGGGCCATGGACCGTGGCAGCGAGCGGGACACACCTCCCGGGCGCGACGACGGCAGTGCGGCGGCCGGCCGGATTCCACTGGCCGTGGTCGTCGTCGACCGCGACGGCCGGGTGTCCCACTGGAGCAGCGGCGCACGGCGCCTGTTCGGTGCGAGCCGGGAGGACGCCGTCGGGCATCCCGCCGCCGATCTGCTGCCGGTCTCCGGCGCCCTCCCCGAGGACCCGCACGGCGATCGGATGCCGGACGCCTACGAGGTGTACGACGGACTCGGCCCCGATCTGGAGGCCTCGCTCGGCGGCCACACCGCCTACGCCACCGCCGGCCGCGCCCGCCTCGTCCCGCACGGCGAGGAGTCCGGCGGCGAGCGGCTCGACGTGCTCTGGTGGGCCTACCCGCTCGTCGGTCCCGGCCCGTCCCGGCTCCTGGTGCTCGCCGCCGACGCCACCCGGCTGCGCGAGGAACGCGGCTACGACGACGAGACCGCCGAACGCATCTCGCCCGGCTTCGCCCGCCACACCGAACTGCCCGCCTCCGACGAACTGGAACGGCGGCTGCCCGAGATCCTGCCCAACATGGGCCCCGGCCCGAGCGGCCGCATCGTCTCCCAGGTGCTCGAACTCGGCTATCCGGTCCTGGAGTTCAGCCAGTTCGACCGGGTGCCCGTCACCCCGTACTGGGGCGTGCCCCGCCG
This sequence comes from Streptomyces sp. IMTB 2501, assembly GCF_001953885.1. Lineage (GTDB taxonomy): Bacteria > Actinomycetota > Actinomycetes > Streptomycetales > Streptomycetaceae > Streptomyces. The sequence goes on from NZ_MQUS01000018.1 coordinate 28,489, forward strand.
CCCGGGCCGCAGGCCGGCCGAACCCGTCGTACCGCAGCAGCGCTCCGCACCGCCGCTCGTCCCGGTCGGTGCCGAGCAGGACCTGGAGTACGCCGCGGTGCGCGAGCGGCTGGAGTTCCTCAACGAGGTCAGCTCCGGCATCGGCTCCTCCCTCGACCTCGGCGCGACCATCCGCGAGGTCACCAGCGCCGCCGTACCCCGGTTCGCGGACTTCGCCGGCACCCATCTGCGCGCGGCCGTCCTCGCCGGCGAGGGCTTCCCGGACGGACCGCCGGACGCCAGCACCGTGATGTTCCGGGTGTGGGTCGAGCACAACGACGAACCGGGCCGCTGGGACGACACCGTGCCCGTCGGCGAGGCCTTCGCCTTTCCCGAGCACACTCCGTTCTACAAGTGCATGGTCACCGGCGAACCGGTCCTCGTCCCCCGGGTCACCGAGGAGCTGAGCGAGCGTATCTCCGGCGAGTTCGAGAAGCGCGACCTCAGGCCGCTCATCGGCGGCCGCTCCCTGCTGATCGTCCCGCTCAAGGCCCGCAACGTCGTCCTCGGCTTCATGGTGCTGATGCGCCGCCCGGACCGCCCCGCCTTCGACGACATGGACCGCACCACCGGCGCCGAACTCGCCGCCCGCGCGGGCCTCGTGCTCGACAACGCCCGTATGTACACCTACCAGGAGAACGTCGCCGACACCCTGCAGGACAGCATGCTCCCGCAGGTCACCCCGCGGATGGCCGGCTGCGACATCGCCACCCGCTATCTGCCGGGCACCCGGCTCGGCCGGATCGGCGGCGACTGGTTCGACACCATCAAGCTGCCCGGCTCGCGCACCGCCCTCGTGGTCGGCGACGTCATGGGCCACGGCCTCAACTCGGCCGCGATGATGGGCCAGTTGCGCACGGCCGTACAGACCATGGCCACCATGGAGACCCCGCCCGCCCAGCTGCTGCGCAACCTCGACGACCTGGCCCGCCGGCTCGGCGACACCTACCTCGCCACCTGCCTGTACGCCGTCTACGACCCGATCCGCGGTGACCTGCACCTTGCCAACGCCGGTCACATCCCACCCGTCCTGGTCCGCGCCGAGGACGGCAGCAGCGAACTCCTGGAGCTGCCCACCGGCGCCCCCATCGGCGTCGGTGGCGTCCCGTTCGAGACCACCCGGATCAAGGTCGCGCCCGGCGACCGGCTGGTGCTGTGCACCGACGGCCTGGTCGAGGTGCGCGGCTCCGACATCGGCGAGGGCCTCGCCGCGCTCTGCGAGTCCGCCGCACACCCCGCCGCCTCCATGGACGACGCCTGCGACACCATCATCCGCGCCCTGAACACCCACGGCGGCCGCAAGGACGACGTCGCCCTGCTCATGGCCCGCCTCAACGGCATCCCCGACGACCACGTCGCCGAATGGCGGCTCGACGCCGGACCGCACGAGGTGGCCCGGGCCCGCCGCCTGGTCCGCGAACGACTCCTGCGGTGGGGTCTGCCGCAGGCCGTGGAGACCGCCGAACTGCTGGTCAGCGAGGTCGTCACCAACGCCGTACGGCACGCCGTGAGCGAACCGGTCGGGCTGCGCGTGGTCCGCACCGACGCGCTGCTGTTCGAGGTCACCGACGACGAACCCGGTCTGCCCGCCATGCTGAGCGCCGGCCCCTACGACGAGTCGGGCCGCGGCCTGCGCGTGGTCAGCCGGCTGGCCCGGGAATGGGGCGCCAGCGCCACCGGGCACCGTAAGACCGTCTGGTTCGAACAGGCCGTCGCCGGACGGGGATGACCAAGGGGGCGTGCGGTCCGCCGGTGTACGCCCCCGGGGTTGACCGGTGTCCGTACATCCAGTGAAGGTGGCCTCCCGCCCCTTGCCTCGCCCGAGACCCCCGCGATATCCCGATCACGGAACCGAACCGTGGGGAGAGCGCATGAACGTCTCGGACAAGTACCGCAGCAACTGGGAGAGTTACTGGAGCGAGACCTCCGAACAGGAGGGCGAGGCGATCTGGGACTGCGATCCCGCTCTCTCCGCCGAACCGCACAGCGCCCTGCTCCTGCCCCACGCGGACCCGGCGCGCACCATCGTCGACCTGGGCTGCGGCAACGGCACCCAGACCCGCTACCTCGCCACCCGGTTCGCGCGCGCCGTCGGCGTCGACCTCTCGCACGCCGCCGTCAAGCACGCCCGCCGCGCCACGCCGGACGACACCGTGGAGTTCCAGCAACTCGACCTCACCGACACCGACGCCGTACGGGCCCTGCACCAGCGGCTCGGTGATGCCAACGTCTATATGCGGGCCGTCATCCACCAGAGCGAGCCCGAGGCGCGGCCGGCGGTCGCCGCCGCCGTCGCCGAGATCATCGGCACCGAGGGCCGCGCGTTCGTCGTCGAACTCACCTCCGGCTCCCGGGAGGTGCTGCGGCGCGCCGCGTCCCAGCCGAGCGGCCCGGGGCCCAAGCTGCAGCGTGTCTTCCACCACGGACTCAAGCCCGCCGACGCCGATGACGCGGAGATCCCGCGCGTGCTCGCCGAGGCCGGTCTGAAGGTCCTCGCCGACGGCGAAACGACCCTGCCGCAGACCGAGTTCCTCACCGACGGCACCCGTATCGACCTGCCGGCCCGCTGGTTCGTACTCGCCGGCGAATAGGCCGACCCGACAGGTCACACGGGTGGCGACGCTCCCCGGTGAGCACGCGACGACCCCCGGCGCGTCCCCGCGCCGGTGTCGTCGGGGGCGCTCACCGGGGAGCGGTGGAGACCTCGTCGCCGCGGGGCGCGACGCGGAAGTCGAAGGCGAGAGTGCCCGGATCCAGGGCCGTCGCACCGCCGTCCACGGTGAGCACCGCCCCGTTGACGTACGACGCCGCCGGGGACAGCAGCCAGCCGATCGCCTCCGCGATCTCGCGCGGCTCGCCCGGTCGCCCCTGGGGCAGCAGCCGGGTCGCCTCCGCGTAGGCCGCCTGTACGCCCCCACCGCCCAGGCCCGTGTCCTCGGCGAAGCGGGCCATGCGCCGGTCGGCCATCTCGGTCCGTACCCAGCCGGGACACACGATGTTGGCCCGCACCCCCTGCCTCCCGTAGTCGACGGCCACGGAGCGGCAGAGCTGGAGCAGGGCCGCCTTGGAGGTGGCGTACGGGGCGTTGCTCGTGCCGTTGCGCAGCGCGGACACCGAAGCGACGGCGACCACCGCCCCCTTGGACTCCAGCAGATGCGGGATCGCCGCGCGCAGCAGCAGAAGCGGGCCGGTGACGTTGGTGCGCATCACCTCGTCCCAGTCCCGTAGCGTCAGGTCCCCGACGGCTCCACCGCGCCCGATTCCCGCGTTGAGCACCACCCCGTCGACGCGGCCATGTGTCTCCAGGGCCGCCCGGACGAGGCCGTCGGCCGCGTCGGGCTCCCCGACATCGGACGGATACGCCAGCGCCCCTGTCTCCCGCGCGAGGCGTCGCAGGGGTTCGGCCCGCCGACCCGAGGCGACCACATGGTGGCCCCCTTCGCTCAGCAGCCGCGCCGTGGCCTCCCCGATACCCGAGCCCGCGCCGGTCACGATGACAACTCGCTTGTCCGCCACCACAGTCAAGCTCCCTTCGCCGAGTGCCTCCCGAACGACCGACTCTAGATCCGGGGGCTCCGCCACTGATCATTTCCGGACAGGGCCACGGGTCCTGACGGAGTCGACGAGGAACTGGGCGACATCCACGACCTGGATGGACCGCACGCAGATCGTCGATCGGGCCGGCGAGCAGAACCCACCCGTACGGCGACGGCGCCACCCGGCCCGGCACATCGCGTGCCGGGCCGGGCCGGCGGTCAGAAGTCCCAGCTCTGGCTCGGCGCTCCGTTGCAGCTCCAGCTCACCAGGAGCTGACCGGGCGCAGGGCTGCCCCCCAGGATGTCGAGGCACTTGCCGTTCATCCGGCTACGGATCTCGCTGCCGTTCCGGTACCACCTCTGGTTGATGCCGTGCGCGATCCCCGGCATCCGTCGCTGCCGGCCACCCTCCCCGGCCACACCGACGCGGTCACCTCGGTGGCGTGCAGCCCGGACGGCCACACGCTGGCGACCACCGGCGACACCACCGCCAGGCCGCGGGACGTCACCGACCCCGCGCACCCGCGTCACGTCGACGTGCTGCGCGGCCACACCGACGCGGTCACCTCGGTGACGTTCGGCCCGGACGGCCGGACCGTGGCGACCGGCAGCTGGGACCACACCGCACGGATCTGGGACATCGGCAGCGGCCCGCGGACGCGGCCACCGGCCGTCCTGCTCGGCCATCCCACCATCGTCTGGTCGGTGGCGTTCGCCCCTGACGGCCGGACACTCGTCTCGGTCGGCGGGTCCACCCTGTTCTGGGCTGTCACCGACCCGGCACACCCGAAGCTCGGCAGCGCGGTTCCCGGTGGGGCCTATCAAGCCGCGTTCAGCCCGGACAGCCGTGTGCTCGCCGATTCCGACCGGCTGCTGGACCTGCGGGACCTGTCGCTCGGGACCCACGACGACGTGGTCACGTCCGTGGCGTTCGCCCCTGGCGGCCACCTGCCCGCCAGCGTCGGCTGGGACGGCACCGCACGGCTGTGGCAGGTCACCGGTGGCCGGGCCCTGTGGCCGCTGGGCGTCCTGCGCGGGCACACCAGGTTCGTCCGGTCCGTGGCGTTCGGCCCGGACGGGCGCACCCTCGTCACCGCCGGCGAGGACACCACCGTCCGCGTCTGGGACGTGACCGGTCCACGAAGACCGCGTCTCAGATCGATCCTCACCCCCGGCGCCGGTGAAGTCGCCGGGGCCGGGTTCGGCCCGGACGGCCACCTGCTGGCCGTGTGGGCGCAACATGCGGCCGGACTGTGGGACCTGGCCGATCCCGCCCGTCCCCGGCCGCTGAGCCGGATCGCCGAGGGCGGTCCGGGCGTCACGATGGCGTCGTTCCGGCCGGACGGCCGCACGCTGGTGACGAGCACGGGCGAGTCCGGCTCGCTGCGGTTCTGGGACATCGGCGAGCCGCGCAGCCCCCCGGGAACTGCCGTCCCCGTTCCGGTCCGACCCGCTGACCGACGGCATGTTCAGCCCCGACAACCGGACACTGGCTGCCGTCCACCGGACGGACAGGACGGTCTGGCTGATCGGCATCAGCGACATCGGCCGCCCGGCGAAGGTGACGCGACTACGGGCGTCCGGCTCCTGGCTCTACGCGCTGGCCTTCTCCGCGGACGGCCGCCGACTGGCAGCCGGCGCCGCCGACGGCAAGATCCTGCTGTGGGACGTGAACGGCGCGGCTGCTCCCGCCGTCCTCACCGGCCACTCGAATCCGGTACCCGCCGCCGTGGCGTTCGGCCCGCACGGCAGCACCCTGGCCACCGGCGGCGACGACTTCACGATCCGGCTGTGGGACACCGGCCTGGACAGGGTCGCCGCCCGCCTCTGCGACAGCGCGTACCCGCGGATCACCGGAGCCGAGTGGGCACGGTACCTCCCGGCGGTCGACTTCGCCCCACCCTGCCCCGCCATTTGACATCCGTCAGCGCCCACCCCAGTACAACTCTCAGAGGACTCGGTCCTGTCGACGTCGGCCGGAGCGCCGGGACGTCGCAGCCGGTGGCTGTGCCGTGTCCGGACCGCGGTGTCCCGTCGGTGCCGTGGCACGGTGACTGGCGGCGCAGTCTTCCGGATGGCGAGGAGCTGTCGTGGTGTGCCCGGCGCCCTGTCCCCGCACGCGCGGACGCCCTCCGACTTGGCCGGAGGGCGTCTGAGGCATGGTGGAGGTTCGGGCATCCGCGGCCTGCCGCGGTCGGCGGACGTTCTTCCAGGATCCTGAGATGCGCTGGAGCAACCGCGTGGTACGCCGCCTGGGACCCCTGTGCGCTACTTGCCGAAGACGACGGTGTTGTTGCACCCCTGGCTGGAGCCGATGTTGGTGGTCTGCGGGCCGGGTGAGCCCTCGCCGTTGGGCCGTTTGCCCTCCCAGCCGTTCTCTACCCCGGACTCGCCCTGTACGTCGACGTTCTCTTCGGCCGTCGTGCATGAGGTGCTCTGGCCGATGACGACCGAATTGCTCTCTCGGCCGTGTTGTTCGTGCCCGCGTTTGTGCCCGTGCCCCTGCCCGTGGGCGTAGGCGGTGCCGGCGCCGAGGAAGCCGACGGTGCCGAGGAGGACGGCCACGACAGCGGTCTTGCGAGGCTTGCGCATGTCTTCTCCGAGCGTTGAAGCGGCCGCGTACACGATCCGCCACGTCATAAGTTGACGAGAGGTTAATGCGCAAATGCCCGATATCTGCTCGTCGGCACGCCGGATCGTCTGATCAACGAGCACGGGCGTCGGCCCGCAGACCGGCCCAAGTCCCCTGTGTGGACAGGGCATCACGAGGCCGAACGCGGTCGTAGGCGCTGCGCGCAGAACCACTCGTGTGGCCGCGCCGCGAGCGCGAGACGACGTGGTCCATTCGGCGCTGAACTGCCGTCGACGCGTGGGGAGGACGTGCACCAGCCCCCGTGACCTGGTGCGACCCGGTGAGGGTGAGACGGTGCCGGCGTTGGTTGGCAGCCGCTGCCCCGGTTCTCGGTGACGCGAGTCGCGCAGAAAGTCGGGCCGCAAGTCCGTGGTTTCCGCGGTGCCGAGGTCCGGCAGTGCGCTCAACCTCCTTTCCGCATCGTAGGAAGTTCCCCCGTCGGCGCGTAACGTGAAGCAATATGAAGATCCTCATCAGTGCCGACATGGAGGGGGCCACGGGTGTCACCTGGCCGGCCGACGTGCTGCCGGGGACGCCGCAGTGGGAGCGGTGCCGGGCGATGTTCACCTCGGACGTGAACGCCGCCGCGGAGGGCTTCTTCGACGGCGGCGCCGACGAGGTGCTCGTCAACGAGGCCCACTGGACCATGCGCAACCTGCTGCTGGAGCGGCTCGACGAGCGCGTCGAGATGCTCACCGGCCGGCACAAGACGCTGTCCATGGTGGAGGGCGTGCAGCACGGCGACGTCGACGGCATCGCGTTCGTCGGCTACCACGCGGGCGCCGGCACGGAGGGCGTCCTCGCCCACACCTACCTCGCCAACCAGATCACCGGTGTGTGGCTGAACGACGTACGTGCCAGCGAGGGACTGCTCAACGCGCATGTCGTAGCCGAGTACGGCGTACCCGTCGTCCTTGTCACCGGCGACGACGTGGCCTGCGAGGACGCGCTCGGCTACGCCCCGGAGGCGCTGAAGGTCGCCGTCAAGGACCACGTGTCGCGGTACGCGGCGGTGTGCCGGACCCCGAATCGCACCGCAGGCGACATCCGCGCCGCCGCCAAGGAGGCCGCCCGGCTTGCGGTGCGTCACGCACCCGTCGAGGCCGGGCCGTTCACCGTCGCGGTCGAGTTCGACGCGGAACACCTGGCCATGGCCGCCACCGTGGTGCCCGGGGTCACGCGGATCGGGGAGCGGAAAGTGACGTACACCAGCGCCACCATGTATGAGGGGATCAGGACGTTCAAGGCGGTCACCACGATCGTCTCCGCCGCCGTGGAGGAGCAGTATGGCTGACCAGCAGGCCGATGAGCTGTCCCTGGCCGAGGCCGTGGAGTTCACCTCCGGCCTGATCCGGATCGACACCACCAACCGGGGCGGCGGGGACTGCCGGGAGCGGCCGGCGGCCGAGTACGCGGCCGAGCGGCTGGCCGGCGCGGGCCTGGAACCGCTGATGTTGGAGCGCACCCCGGGCCGTACCAACGTCGTCGCCCGGATCGCGGGCACCGACCCGTCCGCCGACGCGCTGCTGGTCCACGGTCACCTCGACGTGGTGCCCGCCGAGGCCGCCGACTGGAGCGTGCATCCGTTCTCCGGCGAGATCCGCGACGGGGTGGTGTGGGGGCGGGGAGCCGTCGACATGAAGAACATGGACGCGATGATCCTCGCGGTCGTCCGCGGCTGGGCCCGCCAGGGCGTACGGCCCCGCCGCGACCTCGTCATCGCGTTCACCGCCGACGAGGAGGCCAGCGCCGAGGACGGCTCCGGATTCCTCGCCGACCACCACCCGGAGCTGTTCGAGGGCTGCACCGAGGGCATCAGCGAGTCCGGCGCCTTCACCTTTCACGACGGCGCCGGCCGGCAGATCTACCCCATCGCGGCGGGGGAGCGGGGCACCGGCTGGCTGAAGCTCACCGCGCACGGCCGCACCGGTCACGGCTCCAAGGTGAACAAGGAGAACGCGGTGACCCGGCTCGCCGCCGCCGTCACCCGCATCGGCGAGCACGAGTGGCCGCTGCGGCTCACCCCGACCGTCCGGGCCGCGCTCGCCGAACTCGCCGCCATCTACGGCATCGAGCCCGACTTCCGGGACGTGGACCGGCTGCTGGAGAAGCTCGGCCCGGCGGCCACGCTGGTGGAGGCGACCGTCCGCAACAGCGCCAACCCGACGATGCTGAACGCCGGTTACAAGCTGAACGTGATCCCCGGCCAGGCGGTCGCCTACGTCGACGGCCGCTGTCTGGCGGGCGCCGAGGAGGAGTTCACCACCACCCTGGACCGGCTGACGGGCCCGGACGTGAGCTGGGAGTTCGCGCACCGCGAGGTGGCCCTGCAGGCGCCGGTGGACGCGCCCGTCTTCGCGAAGATGCGGGCCGCCGTGAAGGAGTTCGCACCCGAAGGACACGTCGTGCCGTACTGCATGTCGGGCGGCACGGACGCCAAGCAGTTCTCCCGGCTGGGCATCACAGGCTATGGTTTCGCCCCGCTGAAGCTGCCCGAAGGCCTCGACCACCAGGCGCTGTTCCACGGCGTGGACGAGCGCGTGCCCGTCGAGGCGCTGCACTTCGGCGTCCGGGTGCTCGACCGCTTCCTGCGGACGGCCTAGCGGATGGGGGACCAGGTGCGGACGTCGCCGTACGGATCGTGGCCGTCGCCGGTCGACGCGGCGCTGGCCGCCGCACACGACGGGCAGCCGGAGTGGGCCGGCTTCGTCGGGGACGAGGTGTGGTGGACCGAGCCCCGCCCGGCCGAGGGCGGCCGCCGGGCACTGGTGCGGCGGACGGCCGAGGGCACCGAGGAGGTCGTGCTGCCCGCGCCGTGGAACGTGCGCAACCGCGTGGTGGAGTACGGCGGCCGGCCCTGGACCGGGGCGGAGCGTGACGGCGCACCGCTCGTCGTGTTCTCGCACTTCGCCGACCAGCGGCTGTACCGGTACGAGCCCGGTGGCGAGCCGCGTCCGCTGACCCCGGTCTCCGCGGTGGGCGCGGGCCTGCGCTGGGCGGACCTGCACCTGGACCTCGCGCGCGACGAGGTGTGGTGTGTGCTGGAGGAGTTCACCGGGGACCACCCCTCGGCCGTACGGCGGGTCCTGGCGGCCGTACCGCTGGACGGATCCGCCGCCGGGGACCGGTCCGCCGTACGTGAACTCACCGACGGCCGGCACCGGTTCGTCACCGGGCCCCGCGTCTCGCCCGACGGCCGCCGGGCGGCCTGGCTCGCCTGGGACCATCCGCGGATGCCGTGGGACGGGACGGAGCTGCTCGTCGGCGAGATCGGTGACGACGGCATACTGCATACGGTCCACACGGTCGCCGGCGGGCCGCGGGAGGCGATCGCGCAGGCCGAATGGTCGGCGGACAACCGTCTTCTGTATGCGAGTGACCGCAGCGGTTGGTGGAACCTGTACCGAGACGGTACCCCGTTGTGCCCGCGCGAGGAGGAGTTCGCCGGCCCGCTGTGGAAGCCGGGCCTGCGCTGGTTCGCGCCGCTGGACAACGGTCTGATCGCGGTCGTACACGGTCGGGGGTCGACCGTACTCGGGATACTGGACACGGAATCCGGGGAGATCGTCGACGCCGCGGGACCGTGGACCGAGTTCGGCGCCACCCTCGCCGTGCACGGCGGGCGCATCGTCGGCGTCGGCGCCAGCCCGCGCACCGGGTACGAAGTGGTCGAGCTGGACACCGCCACCGGCCGGGCCCGCGCCATCGGCGCCCGGCACCGGGACGCCGTCGACCCCGTGTACTACCCGGAGCCGCGGATCCGCACCTTCACCGGCCCGGACGGCCGCGAGGTGCACGCGCACGTCTACCCGCCGCACCACCCCGAACGGGCCGCGCCCGACGGCGCGGCGGCGCCGTACGTCATCTGGGCGCACGGCGGCCCGACCGGCCGGGCGCCGCTCGTGCTGGACCTGGCGATCGCCTACTTCACCTCGCGGGGCATCGGGATCGCCGAGGTGAACTACGGCGGCTCCACGGGATACGGCCGGGCCTACCGGGAGCGGCTGCGTGAGCAGTGGGGTGTGGTCGACGTGGAGGACTGCGCGGCGGTGGCCCGTGCCCTCGCCGAGGAGGGCACCGCGGACCCGGACCGGCTCGCGATCCGCGGCGGCAGCGCGGGTGGCTGGACCGCGGCCGCCTCCTTGACCACGACCGACGTCTACGCCTGCGGCACCATCGTCTACCCCGTCCTGGACCTGGCCACCTGGGGCCCGGAAGAGACCCACGACTTCGAGTCCCGCTACCTGGAGTCGCTCATCGGGCCGCTCGCCGAGGTGCCGGCCCGGTACGCCGAACGGTCGCCGACCACCCACGCCGACCGGCTCACCGTGCCGTTCCTGCTGCTCCAGGGCCTGGACGACGTGATCTGCCCGCCCGCCCAGTGCGAACGCCTCCTCGCCCGGATCGCGGGCCGGAGCCTGCCGCACGCCTATCTGACCTTCGAGGGCGAGGGGCACGGGTTCCGGCGGGCCGACACCATGGTGCGCGCCCTGGAGGCCGAACTCTCCCTTTATGCACAGGTGTTCGGGCTGGACGTACCCGGGGTGCCGAGGCTGGAGCTGCACACGTGAAGGAACTGACACGGCCGGAGCGGCTGGCCCCGGGCGCCCGGGTGGCCGTCGTCGCCCCCAGCGGACCGGTGCCGGAGGAACGGCTCCAGGCGGGCCTGGACGTGCTGCGCGGCTGGGACCTCGACCCGGTGGTGGCACCCCATGTGCTCGACGTGCACGGCGAGTTGGGCCATCTCGCGGGCAGTGACGCCGATCGCGCGGCCGACCTGCAGCGGGCCTGGTGCGATACGTCCGTGGCCGCGGTGCTGTGTGCCCGTGGCGGCTACGGCGCACAGCGCATGGTCGACCTGCTCGACTGGGAGGCGATGCGCGCGGCCGGGCCCAAGGTGTTCGTCGGCTTCAGCGACGTCACCGTCCTGCACCAGGCATTCGCCACCCGGCTCGGCCTGGTCAGCCTGTACGGACCGGCCGCCGCCGGGGTCGACTTCGTCAAGAGCGCCCGCGCGCAGGAGCATCTGCGGGCGACCCTGTTCGCTCCGGAGACGGTGCGGACGCTCGCCTCGGCCGGGGCGGCGCTGGCGCCGGGGCGAGCCAGGGGGGTGACGCTCGGCGGCTGTCTGAGCCTGCTGGCCACCGACCTCGGCACCCCGTCCGGCGGGCCCGGCGCCCGGGGTGGGCTGCTGCTCCTGGAGGACGTGGGTGAAGCGCCGTACCGCGTGGACCGGTTGCTGACCCAGCTGCTGCGCTCGGGCTGGCTCGACGGGGTCGCCGGGATCGGGCTCGGATCCTGGCGCGACTGCGGCCCGTACGAGCGGCTGCGCGCGGTCCTCGCCGACCGGCTCGGCGGACTCGGTGTGCCCGTCGTCGAGGAGCTGGGCTTCGGGCACTGCGACGACGCGATGACGGTCCCCTTCGGGACGGCCGTCGAACTGGATGCCGAATCCGGCACGTTGACGCTGGACGAGCCCGCACTGTGCTGAGCTGAGGCGACGCCCGCCGGCATCAACGAGTGACCACCACTGATTCGCTGAGTGACCGTAACTTAATCACTGCGCACGACGTTCACCGGGTGCCTGGCCCACCCGTCCACTGAATCTTCGTCAAGAAACCACGTGCAGCCGGATTGACCCGCATCTGACACGTGTCACAGCATGCTCCCCGGCCAGACCTACTGGTCGGTATTCGTGTGCCTCAGTGTGGAGGTCCCCGTGCCCCGACGTGTGCCCCGATCCCGTGCCGCCCTCGCCGCCCTCCTCGGCGCGGCCCTCACCGCACCCCTCGCACTCACCGCCGGCCCGGCCCACGCGGGCGGCCAGTACACCGTCACCCCGCTGAAGTTCACCGTGCGGGCCGACGGCCGCAGTTGCGCGGTCGACGCCGACCTGTACCGTCCCGCCGGGGTGGACCGCGCCCACCCCGCGCCCGCCGTGCTCGCCACCAACGGCTTCGGCGGCAGCAAGTCGGACGGCTCCACCGACGCCATCGGCAGGGCATTCGCCGCGCGCGGCTACGTCTCCCTCGTCTACTCCGGCCTCGGCTTCGGGCACAGCGGCTGCCTGATCTCCCTCGACGACCCCCGCATCGACGGCGAGGCCGCCTCCCAACTGGTCGACTTCCTCGGCGGAAAGCGCTCCGCCGACGACGGCACCCACGCCGACTTCGTCACCCTCGACGCCCCCGGCGACCCACGCGTCGGGATGATCGGCGGCTCCTACGGCGGCGCGATCCAGCTGGCCACCGCCTCCGTCGACCACCGCGTCGACGCCCTCGTCCCCCTCGCCACCTGGAACGACCTCGCCTACTCCCTCGACCCGAACAGCGTCGTCGGCGCCCGCGACGTGCCCGGCGCCTTCAAATGGCAGTGGACCAACGGCTTCTATCTGATCGGCGAGAGCCAGCCGCTGACCACCCCGAGCCTCGACCCGTCCCGGATCAACTCGCTGGCCTGTCTGCACTTCGTCTCCGGCGTCTGCGCCACCGTGCGCACCCTCAACTCCGGCGGCTACCCGGTCGACCGCACCGCCCGCATGCTCGCCTACGCCCGCAGCGTCTCCCCGACGGCCTACCTCCCCCGCGTCCAGGCGCCCACCCTGCTCGTCCAGGGCCAGGTCGACTCCCTGTTCAACCTCAACGAGGCGACGGCCAGCTACCGCACACTCAAGGCCCAGGGCACCCCGACCGCCCTTATCTGGCAGTCCTGGGGCCACAGCGGCGGCGTCACCGACCCCGCCTCCGGCGAACTCAATGTGGTCCAGGGCAACTTGGAGACCAGTTACGTCGGCCGCCGCATCCTCGCCTGGTTCGACCGCTATCTGCAGAACCACAACCACACCGACACCGGCCCGGCCTTCGCCTACTACCGCGACTGGATCACCGACCCCGCCCACACCTACGCCACCGCCGACCGGGTCCCCACCCTCAGCCAGACCCTCTACCTCTCCGGGGACGGCAAACTGGTCGACAACCGCGCCAAGGTGGCCCGAGGCAGACGCGGTTACACCAACTGGCTCGTCCCGACGAGCCATTCGGAAAGCTCCCTGGCCGGAACCACCGGCCTGCCCGACCCGGCGCCGTACGACACCCCGGGCACCTACCTCGCCTGGACCGGCGTCCCCCTCACCAGGGACCTCGATGTCGCCGGCGCCCCGCAGGTCACCCTCAAGGTCGTCTCCCCGAGAGCCGAACGCACCCAGAACTCCGGGGACGCCGCCGACAAACTGGTGCTGTTCGCCAAGCTGTACGACGTCGCGCCGGACGGCACCCAGACCCTCGTCCACCGGCTGGTCGCTCCGGTCCGGGTGCCCGATGTGACCAGGAGCTTCACCGTCACTCTTCCGGGCATCGTGCACCGGTACCCGGCCGGGCACCGCCTGCGTTTCGTCGTCGCGGCGAGCGACGACGCCTACTTCGGCAACCGGGGGATCAAGCCGGTGACCGTGGTCAGCGCGCCCGGCGACACGGGGGTGGTGCGGCTGCCGGTCACCGGCGGCTGAGCCGCACCGGGGGGCGCCGCCCGCCGTGCCGCGTGCGGTGCCCCGCCCGCCGTACCCGACCCCGGGGCGTCGAATATCCGCGAGACGTGCCCGGCGAGGGCGCCGTAAGCTGGCCGGATGCCGCACATCGCGCCTCACTACCTCGCCGAGGGCCCCCGCGTGGCCATCCGTCACCTCACCCTCGGTGACGGTCCCGAGTTCACCGCACGGGTACGCGAGAGCAAGGACCTGCACCGGCCCTGGCTGTTCCCGCCGGACACGGACGAGGCCTACGCCACCTACGCGGGCCGGCTGATCAAGGACGAGTCCAAGGCCGGATTCCTGGTGTGCGACAAGGACGGCGGGGACATCGCCGGGTTCATCAACATCAACAACATCGTGCGCGGCGCCTTCCAGTGCGGTGCCCTCGGGTACGGGGCCTTCGCGCACGCCGCCGGGCGCGGTCTGATGCGCGAGGGTCTCGACCTGGTCATCGGATACGCCTTCGGCCCGCTGGGGCTGCACCGGCTGGAGATCAACGTGCAGCCGGAGAACGCCGCCTCGATCGCCATGGCGCGGGGCGCCGGGTTCCGCCTGGAGGGCTTCTCCCCGGACATGCTCTACATCGACGGCGCCTGGCGCGACCACGAACGCTGGGCGCTCACCGCCGAGATGTGCACCGGCGCCTGACCCGACGTCCGACCCGGCGCGTCCCTCGCCCCGCGCCGCCTCGGCCCCGACAGCACCGTCCACGACCCCGGCTTCGACCCGGACTGCACGGGCGGGCGAGCTCCTCACCGCCCCGGTCGTGGACGCCTTTGCGCAATCCTGACCGGTACGTCCCCTGGCCGACTCCCCGCGCGCCGGGTTCCATGGTGATCGTGACGAGGATCCGACGTGAGGTACTGACGCTGCCCGCCGCGCAGTTGGGCCCGGACAACCCCCTGCCCCCGCTGCGCCCCCTCGACGAGGTCCACCGCATAGAGGACCGCGACCGGGACGGCACGCCCGCGGACATGGCCCGCCAGCTCGGCCAGGACCCGCTGCGCAGCCTGCTCCCGGTGCGCGTCCGCGACGGCTACGACAGAGCCCGCGAGCCCCGCGCCCTCGACGCCCTCGTGATCGAGAACGACCGGCTGCGCGCCACGATCCTGCCCGGCCTCGGCGGCCGTGTCGCCTCGCTGCTCCACCTGCCCACCGGACGTGAACTCCTCCACCGCAACCCGGTGTTCCAGCCCGCCAACTTCGCCCTCAACGGCGCCTGGTACTCCGGCGGCATCGAGTGGAACATCGGCGCCACCGGCCACACCACCCTCTCCTGCGCACCCCTGCACGCCGCCCGCGTCCCCGCACCCGACGGCGGCGAGATGCTGCGCCTGTGGGAGTGGGAGCGGCTGCGCGACCTGCCCTTCCAGGTCGACCTGTGGCTGCCCGACGGCTCCGACTTCCTCTACGTCGGCGTCCGCATCCGCAACCCGCACGAACGTCCCGTGCCGACGTACTGGTGGTCCAACATCGCGGTGCCAGAGGAACGCAGGGTCCTCGCCCCCGCCGACGAGGCTTGGCACTTCGGTTACGAACGCCGGCTGCGCCGCGTACCCGTCCCGTCGTACGACGGCGTCGACCGCTCCTATCCCCTCAACAGCCCGTATGCCGCCGACTACTTCTACGAGGTGCCGGAGCGCCGCCGCCGCTGGATCGCCGCGCTGGACGCCGAGGGCCACGGGCTGGTGCAGACCTCTACCGACACTCTGCGCGGCCGCAAACTCTTCGTATGGGGCCACCGGCCCGGCGGTCGCCGCTGGCAGGAGTGGCTCACCGACCCCGGCACCGGCGGCTACTGCGAGATCCAGGCCGGCCTCGCCCGCACCCAGCTGGAACACGTTCGCCTGGACGCGGAGAGCGAGGTGTCCTGGCTGGAGGCGTACGGCCCGCTGGACGCACCGAGCGAGGGGGAGTGGACCGGGGCCGTCCAGGGCGCCGAGGACCGCCTGGAGTCGGCCCTGCCCCGCGCCCGCGTCGACCAGGCCTACAGGACCTGGAAGCCGTACGCCGACACCGATCCCACCGAGATCCTGGCCGCCGGATCCGGCTGGGGCGCCCTCGAAGTGCTCCGGGCCGACTGGAAGCTGCCCGGCACCCCGTTCTCCGAGGCCACGCTCGGCGACGCCCAGGCGCCCTGGCGCGAACTGCTGCGCACCGGGTCCCTGCCGGAACCGCGCCGGGTACGCCCGCCCGGCGAGACCCTCGTCGCCCCGCACTGGCGGGACATGCTGGAGACCGCGCCCGCCACTCCGCACACCGAGTACCACCTCGGTGTCGCCCAGTGGCACGCCGGCGACCGCGCCCAGGCCGTCCGCAGCTGGGAGCGCGCCCTCCCGCTCGCCCCCTCCCTCTGGCCGCTGCTGCGCTGCCTGGCCGTCGCCGACCAGGAGTCCGGCCACCACGAACGGGCCGCCGAACGGTACGCGGACGCCTTCGACGACCTGTGCCGGGAACGGCGCGACGACGGCGCGGCATGGACCGCCGCCGTGGCCGCGCTCGGCCGGGAAACCCTGCAGGCGCTGCTCCGGGTACGGCGGACGGCGGACGCCCGCACCGTCTGGAACCGGCTGCTGCCCGCCGTCCGCCGGCGCGGCCGGTTCCGGCTTCTGGAGGCCGAACTGCTGCTCGCCGAGGGACACCCCGCCGAGGCGAGGGCCGCCTTCGACACGGGGCTGGAGGTCGCCGACCTGCGGGAGGGCGAGGAGGTCCTCGGCCGGCTGTGGTCCCGGCTCACCGACGAGCCCCTGCCCGCCCACCACGACTTCCGGATGCGCCCCGATCCGGCCTGAGCGCCTCAGCCCCGCTGGTCCACGTACTCGAACACCGACCCGTCCGGATGCACCGCCAGCAGATTCCGGCCCACCGGCGTCGGCACCGGCCCCGCGAGGATCAGGGCGCCGAGGTCCGTCAGCAGCCGGTGGGCCTCGTCCACGTCCTTCACCGCGATGGTCGCCGCCACCTTCCGCAGAATCTCCAGCTCCTCTTCCGGCCCGCTCATCAGAAGAAAGGCCCCGATCGCGGCCACCTGCACCCCACCCCGCTCGAACCGCAGGGCTCTGCCACCCGACAGCCGCTCGTAGAACGGGACCGCGGCTTCGAGGTCATCGACGCAGATACGCAGCGAGGCGCCCAGAATCTCCATACACCGGAGCCTAGTTGGGACGACGGCGGGGCGGCCAACCCGAGGGGCGCCGGGCTGTGTCGATATGCGGCTCCGCCGCGTGGGCGCGGCCGGCCCCCACGAACCCGCACCCC
The DNA here is from genome assembly GCF_001953885.1 of Streptomyces sp. IMTB 2501. GTDB lineage: Bacteria > Actinomycetota > Actinomycetes > Streptomycetales > Streptomycetaceae > Streptomyces. The sequence continues at coordinate 45,479 of NZ_MQUS01000018.1, forward strand.
GCCACGCGGCCCCGGAGCCATCCGGGTGACCGGCGCAGTGTTTGCGTGCCCCCGCAGGGGCTACGCGGAATGCCTCGAACGAGCCGTACCGCCGGAGGCGCCCCGTGAGCCGACCTCACGTCGTGATCGTCGGCGCCGGTTTCGCCGGGTACCGGGCTGCCCGCACGCTGGCCCGGCTGACCCGGAACCGGGCCGACATCACCCTGCTGAACCCGACCGACTACTTCCTGTACCTGCCGCTGCTGCCCCAGGTCGCCGCCGGCATCCTGGACGCCCGCAGGGTCACCGTTTCGCTGCCGGGCACCCTGCGCGGGGTGCGGCTGGTGCTCGGCGAGGCGCACCATGTCGACCTCGACGGCTGCGGAGTCCACTACAGCGACCCCGAGGGCGGCATCGGCACCCTCGGGTACGACCGGCTGGTGCTGTGCGTGGGCAGCGTCAACAAGCTGCTGCCCATCCCCGGGGTCGCCGAGCACGCGCACGGCTTCCGCGGCCTGCCCGAGGCGCTGTACCTGCGCGACCACGTGACCCGGCAGGTGGAGCTCGCCGCCGCGGACGACGACCCGAAGAGCCGCGCCGCCCGGTGCACCTTCGTCGTGGTCGGCGCCGGATACACCGGCACCGAGGTGGCCGCGCACATGCAGTTGCTCACCGACCGGCTGGCCCGCCGCAACCCGCTGTCCGGCGTCCGGCCCCGCTGGCTGCTGCTCGACGTCGCGGACCGCGTGCTGCCCGAGCTGGACGAACGGCTCTCCCGCACCGCCGTCCGGGTGCTGCGGGCCCGGGGCGTGGACGTGCGCACGGGCACGTCGGTGAAGGAGGCCACCCATGACGGGGTGCTGCTCACCGACGGGGAGTTCGTCGCCTCCCGGACCCTGGTGTGGTGCGTGGGCGTACGCCCGGATCCGCTGATGGAGGCCGTCGGGCAGCCGCTGGAGCGGGGCCGGCTGATCGTCGATCCCCAGCTGCGGGTGCCGGGCCGGCCCGGGGTGTTCGGCTGCGGGGACGCGGCCGCCGTACCGGACCTGGACCGTCCAGGGGGCTTCGCGCCGATGACGGCCCAGCACGCGTGGCGGCAGGGCAAGGTCGCCGGGGAGAACGTGGCCGCCTCGCTCGGCCTCGGGCGGCGCCGGCAGGCGTACCGCCATCGCGACCTGGGCTTCGCGGTCGACCTCGGTGGGGTCCAGGCCGCCGCGAACCCCTTCGGCATCGCGCTGTCCGGCCCGGCGGCCGGCGCGGTCACCCGCGGGTACCACCTGGCCGCGCTGCCCGCGGGCCGCGTCCGGGTGGCCGCCGACTGGCTCCTGGACGCCGTACTGCCGCGCCAGGGCGTCCAGTTGGGCCTCGTCCGGTCCTGGGCGGTCCCCTTGGACACGGCCTCCCCGGAGCTGCCACGGGTACCGGGTGGACCCGAAAGGACGGGCGGACCGGAAAAGACGGGCGGACCGGAGCAGGCCACCTCCGCCGGCGGCCCGGACCACCCCGCCCCCGGCCCCGTCCGGCGCGCCGACCCCCCGGACCCCGCCGCCGAGTGACCCCGCGGGCCGTGACCCCACTCGACACCCGACTCTGTGCAAGGAGACTCATGAACACCGCCGAACTCGCCGAACTGGGACAGCAGTTGCGCGTGGACAGTGTGCGGGCGTCCGATGCCGCGGGGTCCGGGCACCCCACGTCCTCGATGTCCGCCGCCGATCTGCTGGCCGTCCTGCTGGCCCACCATCTGCGCTACGACTTCGAGCGCCCGGAACACCCGGCCAACGACCGCTTCGTGCTGTCCAAGGGCCACGCTTCGCCCCTGCTGTACGCCGCGTACAAGGCCGCCGGTGTCATCGAGGACGGCGAACTGCTCACCTTCCGCAGGATCGGCAGCCGGCTCGAAGGCCATCCGACGCCCCGGCGGCTGCCCTGGGTGGAGACCGCCACCGGATCCCTCGGCCAGGGCCTGCCGGTCGGCGTCGGCATCGCCCTCGCCGGCAAGCACCTGGACCGCACCGGCTACCGGGTGTGGGTGCTGTGCGGCGACAGCGAGCTGGCCGAGGGCTCGGTGTGGGAGGCCGCCGAACACGCCGGGTACGAGCGCCTCGGCAACCTGATCACGATCGTGGACGTCAACCGGCTCGGCCAGCACGGCCCCACCCGGCACGGCCACGACCTGGACGCCTACGCCCGCCGCTTCGAGGCCTTCGGCTGGCGCACGCTGGAGGTCGACGGCCACGACGTCGACGCCATCGACCGGGCCTACGGCGAGGCGCTGGCCACGGACGGACAGCCCGTCGTGGTCCTCGCCCGCACCCTCAAGGGCAAGGGCGTCGCCGCTGTCGAAGACCGCGAGGGACACCACGGAAAGCCGCTGGCGGACGCCGAGGAGGCCATCGCCGAGCTCGGCGGACCGCGCGACCTGCACGTCCGGGTCAACGAGCCGCCGGCCGCGGCGGCGCTGCGCGACCTGACCACCGAGGTGCTCCAGCTCCCGCGCTACGACAAGGGCGACGAGGTCGCCACCCGGGACGCCTTCGGCGCGGCGCTCGCCGCGCTCGGCACCGCCCGCGGCGACGTCGTCGCCCTGGACGGCGAGGTCGGCGACTCCACCCGCACCGAGGAGTTCGCCAAGGCGCACCCCGAGCGGTTCTTCGAGTGCTACATCGCCGAGCAGCAGCTGGTGGCCGCGGCTGTCGGCATGGCCGTGCGGGGCTGGCTGCCGTACGCCTCGACGTTCGCCGCGTTCTTCACCCGGGCTCACGATTTCGTGCGCATGGCGTCCATCAGCGGCTCGGGCATCAACCTGGTCGGCTCGCACGCCGGGGTCGCGATCGGGCAGGACGGGCCCTCGCAGATGGGCCTGGAGGATCTGGCCATGTTCCGCGCCGTGTACGGCTCGACCGTGCTGTATCCCTGCGACGCCAACCAGACCGCCCGGCTGGTCGCGGCCATGTCCGGGCTGGACGGCATCCGCTATCTGCGTACCTCGCGCGGGAAGACACCGGTGATCTACGGCGCCGAGGAGGAGTTCCCGGTCGGCGGCAGCAAGACGCTCCGGTCGAGCGAGGAGGACCGGCTGACGGTCGTCGCGGCCGGGGTCACCGTACCGGAGGCGCTGACCGCGGCCGACCGGCTCGCCGAGGACGGCGTCCGGGTGCGGGTGATCGACCTGTACTCCGTCAAGCCCGTCGACACGGACACGCTGCGCCGGGCCGCCGAGGAGACCGGCTGCCTGCTCACCGTGGAGGACCACCACGCCGAGGGCGGCCTCGGCGACGCCGTCGCGGAGGCCTTCGCCGACGGCCGGCTCGTGCCCCGGCTGGTCCGGCTCGCGGTACGCACCATGCCGGGCTCGGCCGCGCCCGACGAGCAGTTGCACGCGGCCGGTATCGATGCCCTCGGTATCGCGGCGGCGGCCAAGCTGCTGGTGGAGGAGGCGATCGTGCGATGACCGGCATATCCGCCACGGCCGACGGACCACCGGCGATCTGTGGCGTACGCCGGGCTGCCGGGCCACGGCCTTCGCCGACGGCCGGCCCGTGTCCCGGCTGGTCCGGCTCGCGGTACGCACCATGCCGGGCTCGGCCGGGCCCGACGAGCAGTTGCACGCGGCCGGTATCGATGCCCTCGGTATCGCGGCGGCGGCCAAGCTGCTGGTGGAGGAGGCGATCGTGCGATGACTGGCATATCCGCCACGGCCGACGGACCACCGGCGATCTGTGGCGCACGCCGGGCTGCCGGGCCAGGCTGGAGCTGACGAACCTCGCCCGTTTCCTCACCCCGCAGGGAGCCGGCAAGGAACCGGGCCGCGCCCGAAGGAGACGCCATGACCGGACCGCGTTATGTGTACGCCGTCTGCCGCCCCTTCGGGACGCCCCTGCAGGCCGAGCTCAAAGGCGTCGGGGGCGCCCCGCCGGCGCTGCTGCGCCACCACGACCTGATCGCGGTCGTCAGTACGGTCCCGGCGGCGGACTGCTGCGAGGACGCCCTGAAGGCGCACCTGGACGACCCGGACTGGCTGGACGCGACCGCCCGCGCGCACCAGGGCGTGATCGACGCGCTCACCACGGTCACCACCCCGCTGCCGCTCCGGCCGGGGATCGTCTTCCAGGACGACTGGTCGGTGCGCATGATGATCGAGGCCCGTGAGGACGAATTCCGGCGCACCCTCGACCGGCTGGAGGGCCGGGTGGAGTGGGGTGTGACGCTGTACACGGAGCCCGCCGAGCCCGCCCCCGCGCGGGCCGAGGCGTTCGCCCGGTCGCTGCACGAGCTTCTCTCCCGGCACGCCGAGGACTCCCGGCTGCACACCCCCGAGATTTCCGGGCTGTCCACCGTGCCCGGCCGGAACGTCCTCGCCGCGGCCTATCTGGTGCCCCGCGCGCAGTCCGAGGAATTCGTGGAACTGGTGGATCGCGCGCGGGACGAGGCACCCGGAATCCGCGTGGAACTCACCGGCCCCTGGGCCGCCTATTCCTTCACGGGGGAGGTGGTGTCGTAACTGTCTTCCGGGAATCCGGGAATCAGGGCTGCCTTCGGGAATCAGGCCTCCTTACGGCACAGAATCTCTCCGTGCAGGACCGCGAACCAGCCGTCCTCCCGCCGGCCCCACTCCCGCCACGCCCCGGACACGGCCCGCAGCTGATCCACGGTGGCCTGACCGCCCTGCGTGGCGCGTTCCGCGTAGGCGGAGGCCAGGGTGCGGTCCGCCCACAGACCGCTCCACCAGGCCCGCTCCTCGGGCGTGGCGAACGTCCAGGTGCTGGAGGTGACGGTGATGTCGGTCAGCCCGGCGGCCAGCGCCCACGCCTTCAGCCGGCGCCCGGCATCGGGCTCGCCGCCGTTGGCCCGGGCCACCCGTTCGTACAGGTCCAGCCAGTCGTCCAGGCCCGGCACCGCCGGATACCAGGTCATCGCCGCGTAGTCCGCGTCGCGTACCGCGATGAACCCGCCGGGTTTGGTCACCCGCCGCATCTCGCGCAGCGCCTGCACCGGGTCGCCGACATGCTGCAGCACCTGGTGGGCGTGGACCACGCAGAACGTGTCGTCGGGGTAGTCCAGCGCGTGCACGTCGGCGACCGCGAAGTCCACGTTGCCCAGTCCGCGCTCGGCGGCGGTGGCCCGGGCCTGGTCCAGGATGCCCGGCGCGTGGTCGACGCCGGTGACCTGGCCGTCCGGGACCAGTTCCGCCAGGTCGGCGGTGATGGTGCCCGGCCCGCAGCCGATGTCCAGGATCTTCATGTGCGGCTTCAGGGAGCCGAGCAGATAGGCCGCGGAGTTGGCGGCGGTCCGCCAGGTGTGCGAACGCAGCACGGACTCGTGGTGCCCGTGCGTGTAGACGGCGGTCTCCTGCGCTTTCGGCATGGTTGTTCCCCTTCACCCTCGTCTCCGCTGGTACGGATCACCGTACGCGCGAATGCCGAATAATGAGACTGGCGTCTCGCCATATGGGCACGATGGAGAAGGCCGGAGCTGTTCGGTGGCCGGTTACTCTGAAGTGCCCGTTTCTCGTGCCTGTCTGCGCCGGGCGCCCGACCGGCGCGTAAGGAGACCTCCGGATGCGCCTCCTCCTCGTCCGTCACGGTGAGACCCCGTCCAACCTGGACCACCTGCTGGACACCGCCGTGCCCGGTCCCGGGCTGACCCCGCTCGGCGAGGCACAGGCCGCCGCACTGCCCGAGGCGCTCGCCGGGGAGGACATCGAGGCCCTCTACGTCTCCACGATGCTGCGCACCCAGCTCACCGCCGCCCCGCTGGCCGCAGCCCGGGGCCTTGAGGCGATCGTCCGCGACGGCGTGCGCGAGGTGGCGGCCGGCGATCTGGAGATGCTGCCCGGTGAGTCCCCCGAGGGCCGGGAGTACATGCGCACGGTGTTCGCGTGGGCGGCCGGCGACACCGGGCTGCGCATTCCCGGCGGGGAGAGCGGCAAGGAGGCCCTCGCCCGGTACGACGCCGTGATCGAGGAAGCCGCCGCGAACGGCGCCGGCACCGTCGCCGTGGTCAGCCACGGCGCCGCGATCCGCATGTGGACCGCCGCCCGCGCCGACAACGTCGACGTCGCCTTCGCCGCCGCCCACCTCCTGCGGAACACCGGCGTGGTCGTCCTGGAGGGCTCCCCGTCCGACGGCTGGAAGGTCCTGTCCTGGGACAGCGCCGCGGTGGAACCTGCGGGGGAGGCCGGCCCGACGGGGGAGGCAGTGGAGACGGCATAGCAGCCGGTGGGGACGGCGGCGGGGGGAGCCGGTGCGGCCGCGGAGCGGCGCCACCGGGGCGGCACGGACCGCCGGCCGTGCACGCGGAATGTTCACGGAGCCGGCGGATAAGCGTTTGCCCCGGTACGGCCCGTCCCCGGAGAATGCCTGCCCATGGGACATCTGGAAGCCGCGCACCTCGAGTACCACCTCCCCGACGGGAGGACCCTGCTCGGGGACGTGTCCTTCCGGGTCGGCGAAGGCGCCGCCGTCGCCCTGGTGGGCCCGAACGGCGCCGGCAAGACGACCCTGCTGCGACTGATCTCCGGCGAGCTGAAGCCGCACGGCGGCACCGTCACGGTCAGCGGCGGGCTCGGCGTGATGCGCCAGTTCGTGGGCTCCGTACGCGACGAGACGACCGTACGGGACCTGCTCGTGTCCGTCGCCCCGCCCCGCATCCGCGAGGCCGCACAGGCGGTCGACGAGGCCGAGCACGCCATCATGACCGTCGACGACGAGGCCGCCCAGCTGGCGTACGCCCAGGCCCTCGCCGACTGGGCCGAGGCGCGCGGTTACGAGGCCGAGACCCTGTGGGACATGTGCACCACCGCGGCCCTCGGCATGCCCTACGAGCGCGCCCAGTGGCGCCAGGTGCGCACCCTCTCCGGCGGCGAGCAGAAACGCCTCGTGCTGGAGGCGCTGCTGCGCGGCACCGACGAGGTGCTGCTGCTGGACGAGCCGGACAACTACCTCGACGTGCCGGGCAAACGGTGGCTGGAGGAGCAGCTGCGGGAGACCCGCAAGACGGTCCTGTTCGTCTCGCACGACCGTGAACTGCTGGCCCGGGCCGCCGAGAAGATCGTCTCCGTGGAGCCGGGGCCGGCCGGTGCCGACGCCTGGGTGCACGGCGGCGGCTTCGCCACCTATCACGAGGCCCGCCGGGAACGCTTCGCCCGCTTCGAGGAGTTGCGCCGCCGCTGGGACGAGAAGCACGCCCAGCTGAAGAAGCTGGTGCTGAGCCTGCGTCAGGCGGCCTCCGTCTCCCATGAGCTGGCGTCCCGGTACGCGGCCGCCCAGACCCGGCTGCGCAAGTTCGAGGAGGCCGGACCGCCGCCGGAGCCACCGCGCGAGCAGGACATCACCATGCGCCTCAAGGGCGGCCGCACCGGTGTAAGGGCGGTCACCTGCAAGGGACTTGAGCTGACCGGCCTGATGCGGCCGTTCGACCTGGAGGTGTTCTACGGCGAACGGGTCGCCGTCCTCGGCTCCAACGGCTCCGGCAAGTCGCACTTCCTGCGGCTGCTCGCGGGCGACGACGTCACGCACACGGGAGAGTGGAAGCTCGGCGCACGCGTCGTACCCGGCCACTTCGCACAGACCCACGCGCACCCAGAACTCCAGGGCCGCACCCTGCTCGACATCCTGTGGAAGGAGCACTCCCAGGACCGCGGCGCTGCCATGTCGAGGCTGCGCCGCTATGAGCTGACCCAGCAGGCCGAGCAGTCCTTCGACCGGCTCTCCGGCGGCCAGCAGGCCCGCTTCCAGATCCTGCTGCTGGAACTGGAGGGCGTCACCGCGCTGCTGCTGGACGAGCCCACCGACAACCTCGACCTGGAGTCCGCCGAGGCCCTCCAGGAGGGCCTGGAGGCCTTCGAGGGCACGGTCCTCGCGGTCACCCACGACCGCTGGTTCGCCCGCTCCTTCGACCGCTACCTGGTCTTCGGCAGCGACGGCCGCGTCCGCGAGACCCCGGAACCCGTCTGGGACGAACGCCGCGTGGCACGGGCCCGCTAGGACCCGTGCCGGGCCGGGACGGTTGGATGCGGAGGCCCGGGAACCCGGATGTTCGTACAGTGGTCTCAGGAACACGGACACGACGAGCGGGGCACCACATGACCGGAGTCGATCCCAGCCGACTGGACGATCAGCAGCTCATGAAGGAGCTGGAGACGATCCACCGCACGCGCCACGACACCCTCCTGTACGGCTCGAACGACGCGCTGCGGACCCACAACGAGCGCATGGCGCAGCTGGAGGGCGAGTATCTGCGCCGTAACCCGCGCCGCCTGGTCAGCGCGGGCCGCACCCGCGAGGGCGCCCGGGACCGGCGGTGCGGCGAGGCGGCGGCTCCGGAGGCGTCCGGCACCTGAATTCACGCGATCCCGGCCGCTCGGCCCCGGCTCATCGGCCGCTCGCCAGCGCCTCGGCCAGCTGCTGCACGTTCTCGTAGCGGGCCGAGTGCGGCAGCCGTGCCACCCCGTCGGCCAGTGCGCCCGGCGCGTTCCGCCGGCGCAGCATACGGGCCAGGTCACGCGCGGTCGCCGGGAAGCAGCCGCGGCTCAGCGTCCGGGCCAGCTCCGCCCGCATCCGCTCCAGCGACGCCGGCGAACCCAGGCCGCCCACGGGCCCGCTCCACACCTCCGGATCGTCGTCGGCGGCCGGTTCCGGATCGTGCCACTCCTCCACGCGCGTCGGATGCCGGGACCTCAGCAGGTCCTTCAGCTCGTGCTTCATCTCGTCGTCCCGGTGAACGCTCAGCCGGTCACTGCCTCGCTGCATGTCTGCCTCCACAGGGGACTCGTCCCTGCCTGGTCCTTGCCCGGCAGGAACTCCTGCACCTTCGCCGACACGGCCGTCGCCTCCCGGTCGCCCGGTCGGTACCTACCGAGTCACCTGCTCAGGGGACGGAAAACCTCGGAAGCCGCCCTGTGGTGCGGTACGAAGCCGTAAGGCGGTTTACGAGCTGTACGGCGCGGCGCACGATCGGCGCGGCCGCCGTGTGTCACCCGGCCGGCCGCCCGTGTCCCGCGAATGGGGTCCGGCCGCGCGCGCCGCGGCGCCGTGGGGGCTCTGATGGCAGCGGGGGCACGCCCCGTGCCCCCTGCCCGTGACGCCGTCCGGCAGTGCCGCCGCACCGCCGTACCGGTGCCCGACGCACCGCCGTCCGGCGTACCACCACCGCCGACCGTTCCGCCGTGCCCGCCGAGGAGCCCGTTCCATGCGCCGCACCGTCCGTGCCCTGTCCGTCGCCTTCGTCGCCGGTGCCGCGCTCGCCCTGGCCGGGCCCGCCGCGTCCGCCGCCGAGGCCGTCCCCGGCTCCGTGTCCCCGACTCAATCCGCCGCCCCGGACGGCGTCCCCGGCTCCGTGTCCCCGACTCAATCCGCCGCCCCGGACGGCGTCCCCGGCCCGTGCGCCGCACCGCAGCGATGCGGCGTGGGCCAGGACGCAGGCCGCACCGCATGCCGGGACGGTGAGCCTTGCCCGGGCCGGGACGGTCTGGGCCGGGACGGCGTGGCGCCGGGCGGTGGGGGTCTGGATGGTGTGGGGTCGGGTGGCGTGGGTTCGGGTCGTGGGGGTCTGGATGGTGTGGGGTCGGGTCGTGGGGGTCTGGACGGTGTGGGGCCAGGTGGCGTGGGTCCGGGCGGCGGTGGTCCGGACGGTGGCGGGCCCGGTGGTGGGGCCTGTAGCGCGGGCGGGCCGTGTCAGAGCGGCGGGGGTTGCAAGCTGGGTGAGCCGTGCCAGGGCGGCGCGGGCTGTCAGGTGGGCGAGCAGTGCCAGAGCGGCGGGGGTTGCAAGCCGGGCGAGCCGTGCCAGGGCGACAGTCATGGATGTGCCGGCGGTGGAGCCTGTCACGGCAACGGTCACGACTGCACCGGCAGCATGGCGTGCCCCGACGATGGCCACACCTGTGGGAAGCCCGGCGACCGGCAGGACCACGGTACCCACGGCTGCGACCCGGGCACCTCGGAACACCCGCCGCCCGCGGAACACGGAGTCGAGGCCGGCGTCGGAGGCAGCTTCACCGACTCGGTCCCCGCCCTCGCCGCCGGAGCCGCCTGTATGGCCGCGGCCTGCGGCGGAGCCGGTTACCGGCTGTACGGCCGTCGGCGCGCCGCGGGAGCCCGGCCCACGGACGTGTGACCGGGCAACAACAGGCCACTCCCATGCCGGGCCGTTCGGTGGGTACACACCCTCACGGGAACACCGGCAGCCGGACCCCACACCGACCGACACCACAGGCCACGACCCCCAGTCAGGAACACACACCACACAGCAGCCCACGACGACACATCCCGCCCCGGCCGCCCCGGCCCGGACCGGCGGCACCCGGCACCAGGACTGCGGAGGCGGACATGCGGCGGACGGACCCCGAGGGCCACGGCCCGGTTCGCTACGGCCCACACCTGCCCGACGACGGCCTCCCCGTACTCCCCGACCTCACCGCCGTACTCGCCGCCGCGGCGTGCCGCGCCGGCGCCCAGCCCGTCGGTGGTGCCCCCGCCCTCCTCGAAGCGGCCTGCGGCTACTGGACCCGGCGCGGGCTGCCCACCGTCCCCGACCACGTGGCTGCCGGCCCCGGCGCCCCCGCGCTGCTGCTCGCCGTCACCGCCGCGCTCGCCGGAGACGGCGCCGACGTCCTCGTCCCCCGACCCTGCGCCGCCTGGTGGGCGCCGTACGCCCGGTTGCTCGGCCGGCCCGTCTTCCATGTGCCCACTCCCGCCGAGAGCGGCGGCGTCCCCGACCCCTACGCCCTGCTGGAGACCGTCCGCCGGGTCCGCGCCGAGGGCGGCGAACCCCGGCTGCTCGTGCTCTCCGTCGCAGACGATCCCACGGCCACCGTCGCCCCGCCCGAACTGCTGCACGAGACCATCGAGGCCGCCACCGCCGAGGGACTGCACCTGGTCAGCGACGAAACCTGGCGCGACACCCTGCACCGCCCCCACGACACCGTCCTGCTCAGCCCCGCCGAGATGCGTCCCGACCAGGTCACCGTCGTCACCGACCTCGCCGGATCCCTGTTGCCGCCCGGCTGGCCCGCCGCCGTCGCCCGCTTTCCGGCCACCGAACCCGGACGGCACCTCCACGCGCGCGTGCTCGACATCCTCACCGCACTCGATGCCCGCATCGCCGCACCCGTCGCCGCGGCCGCCGGCTATGCCCTCGACGAACCCCCGCCCGTCACCGAGCGCCGCGAGGCCACCGTACGGCTGCACGCGCGCGTGGCCGCCGCCGCGCACGCCGCCGTCGTCGCCGCCGGCGCGCTCGCCCGCCCCCCGCAGGCCGGCCGCCACCTGTACGCCGACCTCGGCCCGCTGCGCGAACCCCTCGCCGCGCAAGGCGTCGGCGACGCACAGGAGTTGGAGGACCTCCTCACCGCCCGGCTCGGCATGCCCGCACCGGGCGGCCACCGCTTCGGCGACGACCTCGGGGCACTGCGCGTACGACTCGCCACGGGCCCCCTGCTCGGCGGCACGGGCGAGGAACGCATGGAATGCCTCACCTCATCCGCACCATTGGAACTGCCACACGTGCAACGGGCGTTGACCTCGTTGACGTCGGTCCTCGACGATCTCCGCGACGACGCTCAGCGATGGGAGCCTCCTCGATGACGCAGCAGACGCATGAGCCCGAGGCACACGAACCAGAGACGTACGAGCCGGCGACGTACGAGCCCGAGACGTACGAGCCCGGACCGGCAACGACCACCACGTCGGCCACGACGACCGCACCGCCCCGCACCACCCTCGCACCGGCCCCCACGGCACCCCCTTTCCCACCGCTGGCCGAGCTCCGTCCCCTCGGCGAACACCGCGTGTGGCCACGGACGTTCCACGACCGGCTCACCGCCCCGCTGCCCGGCCTCAAAGCCCTCGCCCGCTTCGCCCGCGAAGGCGCCGTACGCCCCGGTCCCGGAGGTCTTGCCGGCATCCCGCGGCTGCCCTGCGAACCCGCCCCGCTGCCCCGCGTCGACACCCGTACCCTCGCCGTCACCTGGGTCGGACACGCCAGCTGGGTCGTCCGGATCGGCGGCCTGACCGTCCTCACCGACCCCGTCTGGTCCCGCCGCATCCTCGGCACCCCGGCCCGCATCACCCCGGTCGGCGTCCCCTGGGACACCCTGCCGCGCATCGACGCCGTCGTCATCAGCCACAACCACTACGACCACCTCGACGCCCCCACGCTGCGCCGACTCCCCCGGGACACCCCGGTGTTCGCACCGGCGGGCCTCGGCCGCTGGTTCCGCCGCCGGCGCTTCACCCATGTCACCGAGCTGGACTGGTGGGAGGGCGCCGAACTGCATCCAAGGGGCGGCGCCGCAGGCGCCTCGGCCGACGGTGGTGGCGGGCGACGGGCGGGCGTCCGCTTCGACTTCGTCCCCGCCCACCACTGGTCCAAGCGCACCCTCACCGACACCTGTCACAGCCTCTGGGGCGGCTGGGTCCTCACCGACGCCGACGGACAGCGCCTCTACTTCGCCGGCGACACCGGCTACGGCCACTGGTTCTCCCGCATCGGCCGCCGCTACCCCGGCATCGACCTCGCCCTCATGCCCATCGGAGCCTACGACCCCCGCTGGTGGCTCAAAGACGTCCACTGCGACCCCGAGGAAGCGGTCCAGGCCACCCTCGACGCAGGCGCCCGCCGCATGGCCCCCATGCACTGGGGCACCTTCGTCCTCTCGGCAGAACCGGTCCTGGAACCGCTCACGAGAGTGCGGGCGGCCTGGGAGCAGGCGGGGCTGGAGCGGGACGACCTGTGGGATCTGCCGGTCGGCGGATCAAAGGCGCTGGAGTGGAGCGCCCCGGAAGGAGCGCGGGGCTCTGCCCGACACACGGCTGCCGCCGCGCGGGCGCGAGAAGGCGCGATAGACCGGTAGCCCGAACACGACCGCACCTGCGACGGCGCTACCGAACCCGCCGCACCACACTTGGCATCGCACTGATCACCAAGGTCAGCGTGACCGCCACCACAACCCCCTCCCAGGGCTCCTCGAACAACGAACCCCCCAGAATCCCGATCACTTGATACGTGGCCGCCCACGCCAGACACGCGGGCAGATTCCCCCGCACGAACCTCCGCGACGGCCAGTCGGCCATCAGACACGCCAACATCACCGGAATACGACCGGCAGGCACCAGCCGGGACAACACCAGCACGGCAACCCCGTGCTGGGCCAGCTTCTCCCGCGCCGACACCAGCCGCGCCTCCGGAGCCCTGGACCGTATCGCCTCCAGCCACCGCGACCCGTTGCGCGACCGCATCCCGCGCCGCCCCAGCCAGTACAGCGCCGCATCTCCCAGAAACGCGGCCAGCGAAGCCGTCACGAACACCAGAGCCAGCGAGAACGGCGCCGTCTGATGGAACGCCACCACCGCCGCCGAACTCACCAGCGCCCCGGTCGGCACCACCGGCACCAGCGCCCCGATCAGCACCAGCAGAAACAACGACGGATAACCGATCGCCTGCTGCGTCGACTCCGGCGGCACGGTCGACGTGGAGGCGGCGAGCGACGCCACGGAGGCCGGCCATCTCACCGCGCGACCTCCAGCCGCACACTCTCCCCGTGCCCCAGCTTGTGCACGGCCACTTCCGGCGCCGCCACGGCCGCCAGCCGTACGAACTCGTCACCCGGCGCATGGAACTCGTGCGGACGCACCGCGTCCATCCCGATCGGCCAGTACGTCCCGTAGTGCACCGGCACCGCGGCCCGCGGCGCCAGCCGCGCCAGCGCCCGGGCCGCCCGCTCCGCGTCCAGATGCCCCGCACCCAGGTACGGCCCCCAGCCCCCCACCGGCAGCAACGCCACGTCCACCGGCCCGACTTGCTCGGCCATCGCGTCGAACAGCCCGGTGTCCCCGGCGAAATAGGTCCGCGCCTCGCCTTCGACGACATAGCCGAGCGCGGGCGAACGGTGCGGCCCCACCGGCAGCCGCCGCCCGTCGTGCGACGCCGGGACCACCCGCACCAGCAACTCACCGATCCGCACCTCGTCCCCGGGCACCACCTCGGTCACGCGCAGCTGTCGCAGCCGGCGCAGTCCCGGTACCGCCCGTGGTGCGCCCCGGGGTACGAGCAGGCGTGTGCCCTGGGCGAGGCCGGCCAGCGAGGGCAGATGCAGATGGTCGGCGTGCAGATGCGAGACGAGCACCACGTCCGCGAGGCGCGCCCCGGCCGGCGGCACGGCACCCCGGCGCCGCCGCAGATGGGCCAGCCTGCGGGCGAACAGGGGATCGGTGAGCACCCGTGTGTTCGCGTCCTGCACCGTGCAGGTGGCGTGACCCCACCAGGTGATCTCCACCGGCACCCTCTTCGCCTCCTTCACGCGACTCCCCGAAGCCTACGGGCAGGAGTAGGGTCGGCGACGAAACCCGGAGGTGAGGGGGGACGCCATGGGACAGCTGCGGGGTTCCTCCGACGTGCCCACGACGGTGCGGGTCACCGCGATCGCGAGCCTGACGCCGCTGGAGGAACTGGAAGCGGACCCGTTCCTCGTCGACTCCCGCAGCCAGCACGCCATGTGCGCCCGCTGGGCAGCCGAACGGGGCTACGTCATCGCCAGGGAACTTCTGGTCGGCGGACTCCGCTTCGACCACGGCGCACTGTGGGACGGCGTCCGGCCCGGCGTGGACGTCTTCGTCGCCCCCAGCATGCGCGTGCTGCGGCGGGCCTTGTCCTCGGTGGAGGCGTTCACCGCCGAGTGCGCGCGCCGCGGCGTACGCGTCGAGACCGTAGGCCGGGCCGAACCGTCGTACGACGCCCAGATGAAGGCCCGCGTCCACCGCCGCCTGTCCATGCCGACGGCCGGCTACGACGGCCGCTGACACCCCGGCCGAACCCAACTGAACCCACCTGAACCCATCTCGCCGGTATGACAGGGTGGAGGGCGGCCCGCAGGGCCGACGAGGCGAGACGGGTCCTTGCTGCCGAGGCGGGGGAGGGCCGGGACGTGAGGTGTACGGGGCGTGCGAGGCATGCGGTGGCGGCGGATGGTCAGTCAGATCGGGCGGAGCATCGCCGTATGGGCGGTCTCCACCCTCACCATGCTGGTCCTCGCCGCGCTGCTGCCCGACTTCCAGCTCCAGTCCGCCGACGGTGACAGCGCCACCCGTATCGCCGTCACCGCCGCCTGCGGCGCCGGCGCCTTCGGTGTGCTGTCGGCCGTGGTCTGGCCACTCCTGGTCAGGCTCCTGCTGCTCGTGCCCGCCCTCGTGCTCGGCCTGCTGGTCTTCTTCCTCAACGGCTCCCTGCTGCTGCTCGCCCTGCGCATCACCCCCTCCGGCCGCGGCGCGGCCGCCCCCGAGACCGCCGTCATCGTGGCCGCGGTGATGTCCGCCGTGGCCTCGGCCACCGGCGCGGCCCTCGCCGTACGCGACGACGAGACCTACCGGCGCCGGCTGCACCGCCTCGCCGCCCGCCGCCGCAGATCCGACCCGCCCTGCCCCACCACCACCGGACTGGTCTTCGTCCAGCTCGACGGCGTGGGTCACGACGTCCTGATGGACGCGGTCCGCAAGGGGCTGATGCCGACGGTCGCGCACTGGCTGGGCGCGGACGCCGTACGGCAGACGGCCGAGGGCATACGGCCGACCGGCCGCCGTCCACGGCCCACCCACCGCCTCACTCCCTGGCGCACCGACTGGTCCAGCCAGACCGGTGCCAGCCAGCTCGGGATCCTGCACGGCAGCACCTTCGACGTGCCGGCCTTCCGCTGGTACGAGAAGGACCGCGGGGAGGTGATGGTGTGCAATCGGCCGACGAGCGCGGCCGACCTGCAGCGGCGCGCCACAGCGCATACCGGCGACGGCGGACTGCTCACCGTGGACGGCGCCAGCCGGGGAAACCTGTTCAGCGGCGGCGCCGGTGAACAGGCCCTCGTGCTGTCCATCGCGGCCCGCCGCCGCAGCCGCGAGAACCGTTCCCGCGCCGGGTACTTCGCCTACTTCTCCGACCCCGCGGGCGCCGTCCGCACCGCCCTGTCCTTCGTCGCCGAGGTGGCCCGCGAGATCGGCGAGTCCACCCGGGCCCGGCTGCGGGGGCAACGCCCGAGGGTGGGCCGCGGGGGCCTGTATCCGCTCGTCCGCGCCTTCGCCACCGTCGTCGAGCGGGACGTCGTCGTCGCCGCGGTGATGGGTGACATGCTCGCCGGACGCACCGCCGTCTACGCCGACCTGGTCGCCTACGACGAGGTCGCCCACCACTCCGGCCCGTGCAGCCGGGACGCCGAGAAGGTCCTGCGGCGCCTCGACCGGTGCCTCGCCCTCCTCCAGCGGGTCGCCGAGCACGCCCCCCGCCCGTACCGCCTCGTCGTTCTCTCCGACCATGGACAGAGCCCCGGCGAGACCTTCCACGCGCGCTACGGACTCACCCTCGGCGACCTCGTCAGGGCCGGCTGCGGGCTGCCTGTGCCGCGCCGGGCCGAGCACACCCACAGTGGTGCCGAGGCCCGCGCCGCCGTCCGGGCGGCGCTGCGCCGGCCCGTGGAGGAGAAGGGCGAGCGGCGCCGCCCCGACCGTGGCTCCGAGCCGATCGTGCTCGCCTCCGGCAACCTCGGCCTGGTCTCCTTCCCGCACGTGCCCCACCGCATGACGAAGGAGGAGATCGACGCCCGCCACCCCGCCCTGCTCACCACCCTCGCCAACCACCCCGGTATCGGCTTCCTGCTGGTGCGCAGCGCGGAGCACGGCGGCGTGGTGCTGGGCGCCCACGGCGCCGAGATCCCGCTCGCCCGGCTCGACGCCGAGCCGGGCCCGCTGGCCCGTTTCGGCGCCGGTGCCGCCGACGCGGTCCGCCGCACCCACTCCTTCCCGCACACAGCCGACATCATGGTGAACTCGGCGCACGACCCGGCCGACGGCGAGGTCCTCGCCTTCGAGGAGCAGATCGGCTCCCACGGCGGTCTCGGCGGCGCCCAGTCCCACCCGTTCCTGCTCTCGCCGCTGGAGCTGTCCGCACCGGTCGACGGCGGCACGGAACTCACCGGCGCCGAGCACGTCCACCGCGTGCTGCGCCGCTGGCTGCGCGAGCTGAACGGCCCCCAGGTCCCGCTCACCGATGCCGCCGAGGAGGAGCGGGCCGCCTGAGAGGAAGAGCGGGCCGCCGGAAAATCGGCTGCGCCCACCGCGCCGGACACCCACACTGATCGAGTCGTACATCGCTCGAAAACCCCCAAGGATGCTCCGCGTTGCAGGCTGCCGTCACCGTCACTCCCGCCCGTGTCCCCGAACTCCTCCTCGGCCTCGCCACCGTCCGGCCCGTGTTCCTGTGGGGCGCCCCCGGCATCGGAAAGTCGTCCCTGGTACGGGAGTTCGCCGACTCGCTCGGACTGGAATGCGTGAGTCTGCTCGGTACGCAGCTCGCGCCCGAGGACCTGATCGGCGTTCCGCAGATCCGCGACGGGCGCTCGGTGTTCTGCCCGCCGGAGGCCATCGCCCGTAACGAGCCGTACTGCCTGTTCCTGGACGAGCTGAACGCGGCCACCCCGGATGTGCAGAAGGCGTTCTACTCGCTGATCCTCGACCGCCGTATCGGGAACTACGAGCTGCCCGCCGGGTCCATCGTCATCGGCGCCGGGAACCGGGCCACCGACAACGCCCTCGCCCGGCCGCTCGCCTCCGCCCTGGTCAACCGGCTCGCCCATGTGCATCTTGAGGTCTCTGCCACGGACTGGCTCGCCTGGGCGGCCGGGAACGGCATCCATCCCTGGATCCTGGACCACCTCACCGACCGGCCCGACCACCTGTGGTCCAAGCCGCCGAAGACCGAGGAACCGTTCTCCACCCCCCGCTCCTGGCACATGCTCTCCGACGCCCTGCACTCCTTCGGGCCCGACCTCGACGAGCCGACCCTGACCGTCCTCGCGCACGGCACGCTCACCCCGGCACACGCGACGGCGTTCTGCGGCTACGTCAAGGTCGTCCGCAGCCGGTTCGGGATCGAGGCGATCCTCAGGGGCGACGCCCGCTGGCCGCACCGCCTGCAGGACCGCGACCTGCTGTACTACCTCGCCGAGTCGTTCCGCGGCCGGCTCGTCAAGGAGCTGCCCGCCGTCAAGGAGCACATGTCGGCGAACGGCCGGCAGGTCGCCTACCGTGCCAAGTCGCTGCTGGTGCAACTCGCCGAGATCTCCGTCGAGGTCGCCCAGACCGTCATCGCAGCAGGCGACGACGGCAACCCCGTGCTGCCCTCATGGTTCCTGGTCGAGGCCGCTCGTGACATGCCCCGGCTGGTGGAGGCCCGGCGGTGAGCCGTACCCCGCAGAAGAAGAAACGCGACCTGGCCGGGGAGGCGTTCGCGGAGGGGATGCGGCTGCTGAGGGCCAACCCGGCGCTCGCCGCCGTCGAGTTCGGCGTGTGCCGCAGCGAGAACTGCGACCTTGCCCCGCAGGGCGGTCTCCTCGTCGTCGACTCCGACGCCACCGTGCACGCCCACCCCGACCGGACCGCCGACCCCGGCGCCTGGGCCCGGGCCCTCGCGCACGCCGCCCTCCACCTCGGATTCGGGCACGTCCCGGCCGCCAAGGGGCCGCGCGAGCAGCCCGACCGGTACGACCTCGCCGCCCGCTGCGTCGTCGTCAACCGTTTCCTGCTCGGATTCCCCGTCGGCACCACCCCCGAGGACCTGCCCACGAGCTACCCCGACGGGGACGAGGAGCGGCTCGCCGCGCGCTGGCGGGCCCACGGCCTGCCGCCCGCCTACGAGCGCTGCGGCACCGCCGGCGGCGCCCCCGACCAGGTGCTCACCGCATGGCATGCCTGGCAGGGCCCGGTCCCGGACCGGCAGCTCGCCTTCGCCACGGCGCTGACCCGCACCGTCTCCGCCGCGATGGACATGGCCGGCGGCCGCCGGGACACCCTGGACGGCGAGCGGCTCCCGCGGCGCCCCTGGGAGCGGGCCCTCGGCTGGTTCGTCTCCTCCTACCCGCTGCTCGGCGGCATCGCCGCCGGCATCAAGCTGGTCGCCGACGCCGAACTCGCCCGCGCCCACGGCATCGCCGTCGCCGCCGTGGACCCGGCGGCCGGCGAGATCTACATCAACCCGCTGCGCACCTTCGACGACGAGGAGTGGCGGTTCATCCTCGCCCACGAGATGCTGCACGCCGCGCTGCGCCACGGCGACCGCTGCGGCCCCCGCGACCCCTACCTGTTCAACGTCGCCTGCGACTACGTGATCAACGGCTGGCTGGTCGAGATGCGGGTCGGCACCATGCCGGAGGGCCTGCTGCACGACCCGCAGCTGACCGGCCTGTCCGCCGAGGAGGTCTACGACCGCCTCGCCGGCGACCTGCGCCGCATCCGGCGCCTGGCCACCCTGCGCGGCAAGGGCACCGGTGACGTCCTCGGCGCCCCGCTCGGCCCGCCCGGCGACTACGTCGACCTGGACGAGTTCTACCGGCGTGGCCTCAGCCGCGGCCTGGACCTGCACCAGGCGCAGGAGCGCGGCTTCCTGCCCGGCGGCCTCATCGAGGAGATCCGCGCGCTCAGCCATCCGCCGTTGCCCTGGGACGCCCGGCTCGCCCGCTGGTTCGACGAGTTCGTGCCGCGCCCGGAGCCCGTACGGTCGTACGCCCGCCCCGCCCGCCGCCAGGCCTCCACCCCCGACATCCCGCGCGCGGGCCGCTGCTTCCCGCCCGAGGAGGTAGCTCGCTGCACCTTCGGGGTGGTCCTGGACACCTCCGGCTCGATGGACCGCACCCTCCTCGGCAAGGCGCTCGGCGCGATCGCCTCGTACGCCGAGGCCCGGGACGTACCGGCCGCCCGCGTGGTCTTCTGCGACGCCGCCCCGCACGACGCCGGCTATCTCCCGGTCACCGAGATCGCGGGCCGGGTACGGGTGCACGGGCGCGGCGGCACCGTCCTGCAGCCCGGTGTCGACCTGCTGCACCGGGCCGAGGACTTCCCGCCCGCCGCACCGCTGCTGGTGATCACCGACGGCTGGTGCGACGTGCTGCGGGTGCGCCGCGAGCACGCCTATCTGATCCCGCAGGGACGTCACCTCCCGTTCACTCCGCGTGGGCCGGTCTTCAGGGTGCGATGAGCCCGGATGTGATCGGATAGGGACACGGAAAACCCCGTAACGGGATCCCATGCGAAAGGAACCATCGTGGCCACCACGCGCACCGCACACACCGTCTGGGAAGGCAACCTGCTCGAGGGCAACGGCGTCGTCACCTTCGACTCCTCCGGCATCGCCCAGCAGCCGGTCACGTGGGCCTCGCGCTCCCAGGACGCGAACGGAAAGACCAGCCCCGAGGAGCTGATCGCCGGCGCCCACTCCAGTTGCTTCTCCATGGCCCTCTCGCACGCCCTGGCCGGCGCCGGCACCCCGCCCACCCGGCTTGAGACCAAGGCCGACGTCACCTTCCAGCCCGGCGAGGGCATCACCGGCATCCACCTCACCGTGCGCGGCGAGGTGCCCGGACTGGACGCCGAGGGCTTCGCCTCGGCCGCCGAGGACGCCAAGAAGAACTGCCCGGTCAGCCAGGCCCTGGCCGGTACGACGATCACCCTGACGGCCGAGCTGGCCTGACGATCGTACGTCCCCGGATGCCGCGTCCCAGGTCGGGGGGCGCGGCATCGCCGTTCCCGGCCGCTGGGGCATTGACAGCGCCGTACGCACGTTTTCTGCTGATAGTGACGCCCTGGCGGAAGGGGACGAACCATGGCACGTGCGGTCGGGATCGATCTCGGGACGACGAACTCGGTGGTCGCCCTCCTGGAGGGCGGCGAGCCCACCGTCGTCACCAACGCGGAGGGTGCGCGGACCACACCGTCGGTGGTGGCGTTCGCCAAGAACGGGGAGGTGCTGGTCGGCGAGGTCGCCAAACGGCAGGCCGTGACGAATGTGGAGCGCACGGCCCGCTCGGTGAAACGGCACATGGGCGACGCCGGCTGGCGCTTCCCCGAGCAGGGCTCCGTCGACGGCACCCGGCTGCGCGCCCAGGAGCTGTCCGCGCGGGTCCTGCAGAAGCTGAAGCGGGACGCGGAGGCCTACCTCGGCGAGGACGTCACGGACGCGGTGATCACCGTACCCGCGTACTTCGACGACGCCCAGCGGCAGGCCACCAAGGAGGCCGGCGAGATCGCGGGCCTCAAGGTGCTCAGGATCATCAACGAACCGACCGCCGCCGCCCTCGCCTACGGCCTGGACCGCGGCGAGGAGCAGACCGTGCTGGTCTTCGACCTCGGCGGCGGCACCTTCGACGTGTCCCTGCTGGAGATCGGCGACGGCGTCATCGAGGTGAAGGCCACCAACGGCGACACCCACCTCGGCGGCGACGACTGGGACCAGCGGGTCGTCGAGCACCTGGTGAAGCGCTTCAAGGGGGGTTACGGCATCGATCTGGGCGCCGACAAGATGGCCGTGCAGCGACTGCGGGAGGCCGCCGAGAAGGCCAAGATCGAGCTGTCGTCGTCCTCGGAGACCACGATCAACCTGCCCTACATCACCGCCTCGGCCGAGGGCCCGCTGCACCTGGAGGAGAAGCTGACACGAGCTCAGTTCCAGGAGCTGACCGCCGACTTGCTCGACCGCTGCAAGAACCCCTTCCACCAGGCCGTCCAGGACGCCGGGATCCAGCTGTCCGCGATCGACCACGTCATCCTCGTCGGCGGCTCCACCCGGATGCCCGCGGTGACCGACCTGGTGCGTGACCTGACGGGAAAGGACCCGCACAAGGGCGTCAACCCCGACGAGGTGGTCGCCGTCGGCGCGGCGCTCCAGGCCGGTGTCCTGCGCGGCGACGTCAAGGACGTGCTGCTGCTCGACGTCACCCCGCTGTCCCTCGGCATCGAGACCAAGGGCGGCATCATGACCAAGCTCATCGAACGCAACACCACGATCCCGACGCGCCGTTCGGAGATCTTCACCACCGCCACCGACAACCAGCCCTCGGTCGGCATCCAGGTCTACCAGGGCGAACGCGAGATCGCCGCCTACAACAAGAAGCTCGGTGTCTTCGACCTCACCGGGCTGCCGCCCGCCCCGCGCGGCGTCCCGCAGATCGAGGTCGCCTTCGACATCGACGCCAACGGGATCATGCACGTCTCGGCGAAGGACCTGGCGACCGGACGCGAACAGAAGATGACGGTGACCGGCGGATCCGCGCTGCCCAAGGAGGACATCGACCGCATGATGCGGGAGGCGGAGCAGTACGCCGAGGAGGACCGCAACCGCCGCGAGGCCGCCGAGACCCGCAACCAGGCCGAGCAACTCGTCTACCAGACCGAGAAGTTCCTGCGCGACAACGAGGACCGCATCCCAGCCGACACCAGGTCGGAGGTCCAGGAAGCGGCCACGGAACTCAAAGGGCTCCTGGACCGGAACGCGGAGACCGGCGAACTCCGTACCGGCGTCGAGAAACTCGCCACCGTCAGTCAGAAGATGGGCCAGGCCATGTACGCGAACGCCTCCTCCACCGGCGGCGAACCGGGCCCGGCCACGGGCGGGGGCACCCCTGGCGACGAGGAGGGCGTGGTGGACGCGGAGATCGTGGACGAGGACAAGGACACCAAGGGGGGCGCGGCCTGACAGGGGGAGGCGATGTAGGGCAGGGCGCCCCACAGGACGGTCGTCACGGCTGCGCCCCGGTGTGTGCAGTCGGCAGTGTGGCGCACACCGCGTCCAGGACGGCTGCATACGGTGTGCCGTAGTCGGTCAGCCGGGCGCGCAACTGCTCCAGCCCGTCGCGGTATTCGGTCAGCAGGCTGGTGTCGCCGGTCCGCGCGGTGAACTCCAGCACCGCCGGCAGGAAGTCCGGCAGCTCCTCGTCGCTGAACTTGAGGCCGTGCTTGCGGTAGACGTCCCTGAAGCGGACCAGGGACATGCCCCGCCCGCGGGAGTCGCCGTCGTGCCACCGGCTCAGGTACAGGCTGTGCCGGTTCTCGAAGTCGAAGACCCGCACATAGTGCGCGGCCAGCTCGCGTGCCGGGGTGACCGCCGCATGATCGGTGAACGTCCGCAGCTGCGGGGCGGCTTCGCGCAGCAGCGGCAGCCGGGCGATCAGGTCGTTGTCCGGGTAGGTCAGGCAGAGCGCCGCCGCCTGGTACAGCACCGCGTCCGAGGGCATCAGATCTCCTTGGCGTCGGCCGGGTCGTTGGAGGTCTGCCGTCTGCGCAGGCTGTGGAAGTTCTCCACGGACACCAGCGGCAGGCTCCGGCGCCCGGAGTCCTGGCCGAACGGGCCGTCGCCCATGCCGGGCCCGCCGTCGTGATCGAGGCTGCAGCCCGCGCGGAGCCCCGAAATCGCGGTCTCCTCCGGACGGCGGGCGTCGCCGACGGTGGCGGTCGGGATGACGCACCGGTCCTCGCACTCGGCGACGGCCCGCAGCCGGTACATCGCCTCGCTCTCCTCGGGCTTCATCCCGGCAGCGGCGACGACGGACGCGCCCGGTTCCTCACCGAGGCTGAGCGCCCGCATGTGGGAGCGCATCGCGGGGAGCTTCTCCGGCGAGATCCGCAGCGTGTCGATCGCGCCGGACAGGTTCTCCGCGTCCTCCCCGTCGTGCCCGCTCCCGCTCCCGCTCAGCGAGTCCACCACCGGTGACGGCGGCGGGATGTACCAGGCCACCGGCATCGTCCGGTACTCCGGATGCAGCGGACAGCGGGCCTCCGCCATAGCCGGGAACGGCGAGAACCCGGCGATGCTGTCCGGGCGGCAGGTCCTGAAGGTGTGCGTCGGTGCGGCGGCGACGATCTCCACCGCTGCGTCCCAACTCGCCGGTATCAGGCCGCCCTTGCCGCGCGCAAACGGGGCGCCGCGCAGGCAGCACCGCGGCTCGTACTCCGGGCGGTCCGGGCTCACCGAGGGACGGTCCGTCTCCTGGGTCTCCCAGGTGGCGATGCCGTATTTGGCGTGCAGGTCGGGTACGGGCGTGCCGGGCCGGAAGAAACGGGCGACGGACAGGACGGCCGCGCCGGGTTCCTTGGGCCGTGTCTGCGTGTCGGTCACGTGCGCTCCCTCGGCTCACCCCGTGGTCAAACCTAGGGGCGAGCCCGGGAGCGCACCTTTTCACAGACCCGTACGGGTCACGGCTTGACCGCCACCCCCGCGTACACCGGTACGACCCCTTCCGCCTGGGCCGTCACGTCCTCCGGGTCCGGGCGCCAGCCGCACACCGGGATGACGCCGGGACCCAGCAGGTCGAGGCCGGTGAAGAAGCGGGAGAACTCGGGCAGGGTACGCGGGTGGAAGGGCGTGCCACTGTGCCGGAACAGCTCGGCCGCCCGGGCCACCCCCTCGGGGCTCAGATCCTGCGTGACCTGGGACAGGATCAGGAAGCTGCCCGGCGCGAGATGCCGGACGTACCTCTCGACCAGGCCGTACACATCGTCCTCGGCGTCCGACAGATAGTGGGTCAGCGCCACCAGGGACAGGGCGACGGGCCGGGAGAAGTCCAGGGACTCACCGGCCTGGCGCAGGATGGTGTCCGGGTCGCGGACGTCGGCGTGGATGTAGTCCGTGCCGCCCTCGGCCGAGCCGTGCAGCAGCGCCTCAGCGTGCCGCAGCACGATCGGATCGTTGTCCGCGTACACCACCCTGGACTCGGCGGCCGCGCCCTGGGCCACCTGGTGCAGATTGGGCTCGGTCGGGATCCCGGTGCCGATGTCCAGGAACTGCCGCACCCCGGCCTCGGCCGCCGTCCGGACGGCCCGGTGCATGAACCGGCGGTTGGCCCGCGCCCCGCGCACCGCCGTGCCGTCCGCGGCGAGGATCTTCCGCGCCAGCTCCTCGTCCACCGGGTAGTTGTCCTTGCCGCCCAGCCACCAGTCGTACACCCGGGCGGGATGCGGACGGCTGGTGTCGATCGGTCCTGGCACGGCATCGGGTGCGGTCATCAGATGTGTTCCCCCATGGGTCGATCCGGACGGAATGTCACAAGGTCTTGCGGAACTCCCGCAGCAGGGTCCGCGTGCGCTGCGTCGACGCGGCCCGCGCCGTCATATGGTCCAGCACTTCCAGGTGCGCGGCGACCTCACGACGGGAGTCCAGATACAGCGCGCCGGTCAGGTACTCGGTGAACACCATGTCCGGCAGCTCCGGCTCGGCGAACCGGAACAGCGTGAACGGTGCGTACGTCCCCGGATGCGGGCCCGCCGCGAACTCGGCGACCTGCAGCGTGACCCGGTCCCGCTCGGCGTACTCCAGCAGCTTGTCCAGCTGGTCCCGCAGCACTTCGGGCCGTGCGCTCACCGGGCGCCGGAGCACCGTCTCGTCCATGATCACCCACAGGTGGGGCGGGTCGTCCCGGTCCAGCAGCCGCTGGCGCTCCATACGCAGCGACACATGCCTTTCCACGGTGCCGGGCGAGGCCTGCCCGATCGTCCCGGCCTCCAGCACCGCCCGCGCGTAGTCCTCGGTCTGCAGCAGACCGGGTATGAAGTGCGGCTCGTAGGAGCGGATGATCCGGGCGGCGCCCTCCAGGCTGACGTACAGACTGAACCAGTCCGGGAGCACGTCGTGGAACCGCTGCCACCAGCCCGGCTGGTTCGCCTCCTCGGCCAGCCGCACGAACGCGGCCGCCTCGTCCTCGGCCACCCCGTAGGTGTCCAGCAGCACCTGCACGTAGGGGATCTTCAGTGCGACCTCGGCCATCTCCATCCGCCGTACGGTCGCCGACGCCACCCTGAGGACCCGGGCGGCCTCCTCCCGGCTGAGGCCCGACGCCTCGCGCAGCTCCTGCAGCCGTTTGCCGAGCACCACCTGGCCCACGGTGGGCGCAGCCCGCCGCTCACTCATGCCACGCCCTCCCCTCCGCGCCGCGACACCCCGGCAGTCTGCCATGTGATCCCCCTTCGCACACGGTTCCGAGGGGATCAGGAGGCGCGGAGGTGCGGTCAACCGGCCAAGGCGTGCAGGTACTTGGCGGTCGCCGGGTCGGCCGGCAGGAACGTCTCGATGGCGAGTTCGGCGACGGTGACGTCCATCGGCGTGTTGAACGTGGAGATCGACGACACGAACGACAGGACCCGGCCGTCGTGCTCGATGCGCAGCGGCAGCGCGAAGTACGCGACGGGCTCGGCCGGTTCGTCGTCCGGCGCGTCCTCGGGCACCGGGTAGGCGGCCACCTCCTCGTACAGGGCGCGCAGCTGGTCCGAGCGCCGCAGGGCGATCTGCCGCTCCATCTGCGCCAGCAGATGCCCGCGCCACTCGCGCAGATTGCGGATGCGCGGCGCCATCCCCTCCGGGTGCAGGGTCAGCCGCATCGCGTTCGGCGCCGGTGCCATCAGCTTCTCCGGCACGCCCTCCAGCAGCAGTGTGACACCCCGGTTCGCGGCGACGACCGTGTAGCCCGCGTCGACCACCAGGGCCGGGTAGGGCTCGTAACCCTGGATGAGGCGCTCCATGCCCTCGCGCAGCGCGTCCAGCGCCGGATCGTCCAGCGGGGTCTCCGGGTAGTGCGGGGCGTAACCGGCCGCCAGCAGCAGGGAGTTGCGCTCCCGCACCGGCACGTCCAGATGCTCGGCGAGCCGCAGCACCATCTCCTCGCTCGGCCGGGACCGGCCGGTCTCGATGAAGCTGATGTGCCGGGCCGAGGAGTCGGCGCGCAGCGCCAGCTCCAGCTGGGAGACCCGGCGCCGCTCCCGCCAGGCGCGTAGCAGCGGGCCGACGCCCTTGCCGTCGGCGGGGGCGGTGGCGGACGGGGAAGGGGCGGCGGCGACAATGGTCATACATCCGACCGTAGTCCAGGAGTTGCGGAGAATCCCATGCACGAGCCGTTGGCGCTGCCATGGCCGGCGTCGTCCCGTCAGATGCACCTGCAGGCCGCGGCCGTGTACCGGGCCAGGGTCCGCGGCTGTCTGCTCGGCGGTGCGCTCGGTGACGCCCTCGGCTACCCCGTGGAGTTCTCCTCCCTGGACCGGATCCGCGCCACGTACGGCGCACGCGGCGCCACCGGTCTCGTCCCCGGCGCGCACGGAGCGGTCGGTCTGATCAGCGACGACACCCAGATGACCCTGTTCACCGTCGAGGCCCTGATCCAGGCGCACGCACGGGAACGCGCGAAGGGCATCGGCGGCGCCTGGTCCCAGCTGCTGCGCCAGGCCTACGAGCGCTGGCTGGAAACCCAGTCCAAGCCCGGCCCGGTCACCCAGGCCCAGCCAGGCACACCGGCCGGGGTACAGGCCGGGGTACAGGCCGGAGGCCTGGTCACCGAGGCCTGGTTGTACTCCCGCCGCGCCCCCGGCAACGCCTGCCTGTCCGGCGTCGCCCAGATGTACGCGCCCGACCCCGCGCTCCCGCTCGACGGCACGCCCGGCGAGGTCAAC
The DNA here is from genome assembly GCF_001953885.1 of Streptomyces sp. IMTB 2501. GTDB lineage: Bacteria > Actinomycetota > Actinomycetes > Streptomycetales > Streptomycetaceae > Streptomyces. The sequence goes on from NZ_MQUS01000018.1 coordinate 72,697, forward strand.
CCCGACTCCAAGGGCTGCGGCACGGTCATGCGCTCGGCCCCCTTCGGCCTGGTCAACACCGCCGAGGGGGCCTTCGCCATGGCGGCGCGGGGCGCACAGATCACCCACGGTCACCCCACCGGCTACTACGCGGCCGGAGCGTTCGCCGCGATCGTCGCCCACCTCGTCGCCGGAGACTCCCTGGAGGGCGCGGTGCTGCGCACGCTGCGGCTGCTGGAGCGGCACCCCGGCCACACGGAGACCACGGCCGCCCTGCGCGCCGCCCTGGACCTCGCCGAAGGCGGGGCACCGACGGCCGAGAAGGTGGAGTCCCTCGGCGCGGGCTGGGTCGCCGAGGAGGCCCTCGCCATCGGCGTCTACTGCGCGCTCGCCGAGCCCCGCCCCGAGCAGGCGCTGCTGCTGGCCGTCAACCACTCGGGCGACAGCGACTCCACCGGTTCCGTCTGCGGCAACCTGCTCGGCACGCTGCACGGTGACACCGGCCTGCCGCACAGCTGGGTGGCCCAGGTGGAGGGCCGGGCCCGCATCGCCGCACTCGCCGACGACCTGGCGGCGGAGTGCGTGCGGGGCTGAGGACGGCCTCGCGGCGGAGTACGAGCCGGGGTACGAGCGTGGCCCGCGTGGCAGGCTGACCTCGTAGCCGTACCCACACCCGCACCCGTCTCCGTACTCCGCCGTCCGCAGTCTCGAAGGGAGATCCGGCCATGGCCGTAGAACCGCTGTCGCAGAAGGAGATCGAGGACCGGCTGGCGGAGCTGCCCGGCTGGTCGGTGGAGGGGGACCGGCTCACCCGCTCCTACCGCCTCGGCTCGCATGTCGCGGCGGCGGCGCTGGTCATGCACATCGCCGCCGTCCAGGACGAGCTGGACCACCACTCCGACCTCACCCTGGGCTACAACACCGTCTCCCTCGGCGTCCACACACACAGCGCGGGCGGCGCACTCACCGTGAAGGACTTCGCGCTCGCCCACAGGGTGGAGGACATCGCCCCAGGTCACGGCGCACACTGAGGCGCGTGCTCGATTACGACAAGGAAGCCGACGCCTATGACGCGTCCCGGGGCGGCGAGGCCCGTGCCTCGGCGGCCACCCGAGCGGTTCTCGGCCTCATCCCCGAAGGGCGCGGCCATCTCCTCGACGTGGCGTGCGGCACCGGCATCGTCACCCGCCGCCTGGCAGCGGGCCGCCCCGGGCTGCGGGTGACGGGCGCCGACCTCACCGCCGCCATGATCCGCCGGGCGCGGGCCCGGCTGCCCGGCGCGATCGTACGGGCCGACAGCCGCCGGCTGCCCTTCCGCACCGGCACCTTCCACGCGGTCACCAGCATCTGGCTGCTGCACCTGCTGGACGACCCCGAGGACGTCCGCGCGATCGTCGCCGAGTGCGCCCGCGTGCTGCGCCCCGGCGGTGTCTATGTCACCACGGTCGACAAGGCCTCGGCCCACGACGTCGGCAGCGACATCGACGCCGTCCTCGCCCCCCGTCCCCGCCGCACCGCCCAGGACGCCGCCGCCACCGTCACCGGGCACGCCGCCCGGCACGGTCTCCGGCCGGCCGGCGACACCGTGTTCCCCGGCGTCGGCCAGGGCCGCAGCCCGCGCGCCACCATCGCCGACCTGCGCCGCGGCTGGTTCACGCTGCTGCCACCGGGAGAGCCGCGCACCGAGGAGTTCGCCGCCCGCCTGTCCCGCCTCCCGGACCAGGACCTCCCGCGCCCCGACCCGGTGTTCGCGGTGCGCGCGTACCGGAAGCCGGCGGCGGGTTGAAAGCGCCGGAAGGCAGCGCTCAGGGGCGCCGGCCTCGTCCGGCGCCCCTGAGGTGCCGACGTACCCGCTATTCGAGAAGCTCCGCGTACGACCCCATGGCCAGGGCGATGTCCGCCTGGGCCCAGAAGCGGTGGTACGTGAAGACGGGCGCGGCGCCGCCCTTGAGGTAGGTCTCGATCTTCGACCAGGCCGGGTCGTTCTTGTAGAAGGACCTGAGCGAGGTGAACGTGGACGACGAATCGATCGCGTCGCCGTTCGGCATCGTGCCGCTCCAGCCGCTCGGCACGTACACGCTGTCGCCGAACCGGCTGTAGTCGCTGCGGGTCTCGGGGACGGCGATGCCCAGGCTGTCCCGGTAGTTGTCCCACATGCCGTCCAGCAGCGCCTTCGCCGTCGACTTCGCCGTCGCGTCACCGGACTTGGCGCCGTAGTACGTCAGCGTCCGGCTGGTCGTCTACGACCTGCCAGGGCGGGACTGCGCCGCCCTCGCCTCCAACGGCGAGCTCGGGCCCACCGAGATCGACAAGTACAGGACACAGTTCATCGACCCGGTCGCGGCGATCCTCGCCGACCCCAAGTACGCCTCCCTCAGGATCGTCACCACCATCGAGATCGACTCGCTGCCCAACCTCGTCACCAACACCGGCAGCCGGGCCACCGCCACGGACGCGTGCAACACCATGCTGGCCAACGGCAACTACGTGAAGGGCGTCGGCTACGCCCTCGCCAAGCTCGGCGCCATCCCGAACGTCTACAACTACCTCGACGCCGGCCACCACGGCTGGCTCGGCTGGGACGACAACTTCGCCGCCGCCGCGAACGTGTTCAAGCAGGCGGCCACCAGCGAAGGGGCGACTGTGGACGATGTACAGGGCTTGATCACCAACACGGCCGACTACAGCGCCCTGAAGGAGGGCAACTTCACCATCGGCGACACCGTCAACGGCACCTCGGTGCGCCAGTCGAAATGGGTCGACTGGAACCGGTACGTCGACGAGCTGTCCTTCGCCCAGGCCTTCCGCAACGAGCTGGTCTCGGTCGGCTTCAACTCCGGCATCGGCATGCTGATCGACACCTCCCGCGACGGCTGGGACGGCACCGCCCGCCCGACCGGACCCGGCCCCAGGACCAGCGTGGACACCTATGTCGACGGCGGCCGCTACGACCGCCGGATCCACGTCGGCAACTGGTGCAACCAGGCCGGTGCCGGCTTCGGCGAACGCCCGCAGGCCGACCCGGCGCCCGGCATCGACGCCTATGTGTGGATGAAGCCGCCGGGGGAGTCCGACGGCTCCAGCACCGCCGTCCCCAACGACGAGGGCAAGGGCTTCGACCGGATGTGCGACCCGACGTACACGGGCAACGCCCGCAACAACTACAACATGTCCGGCGCCCTGCCGAACGCGCCCTTGTCCGGACACTGGTTCTCCGCCCAGTTCCAGCAACTGATGCAGAACGCCTACCCGCCGCTGTCGTGACCCCGGCGCGGTGACCGTCCGCCGGGGCCGGGCCGCTATCGGCCGAGGCCCCGGCGGATCGCCTGTTCCACCGGCGAGTACGACCCGTCGGACCGCTCCAGTTCGTGCGGCAGCACCGGAAGCAGGGGCGGCTGCGCCATGAAGCGGGGCCGGGTGCCGTGGTGCGGCTGGGCCGTGTGCACCAGGAAGGGATGGCACACATAGACGTCGCCGGGGCGGCCGGTGGCGTACGCGAGCGGGCGGTGGGCCGAGGCCCGGTCGAGCAGGGGGCCGAGTTCCAGGATGGAGGCCCCCGCCTCGCCGTACGGCTCCAGCAGCGTCGGCACATCCAGATGCGAGCCGACCCGGATCAGGGTCGGGGCGTCGGCTTCGGTCACGTCGCTGAACAGGAACAGCATCAGCAGGGCGCGGTCCCTGGAGCGCAGGTTGGCGAAGTACCACTGCTCGCCCTCGGGGAGATAGCTGCCCTCGATGTGCCAGCCCGCGTCGTTCGGCTCCTCCGGATGCGGGAAACGGAGCGGAAAGGTGCCCAGCGAATACCGCGGCTCCCACCGTCCCTCGCCGACGAGCAGGTCGAACGCCTCATGCAGAGCAGGGGAGTTGGCGGCAGCGGCGAACGGCCCCTGCGCCATGCCGTCCACCCGTACCACCGGCTCCTTCCATGTGTCCGGGTCGTCCGGGTCGTACCCCGTCTCCCGCCACAGCAGCTGTGCGCAGTCCGCGGCGACACGCGGAGGGAAAGCGCCCTCGATCTTCACGAAGCCGTCCGCAAGGAAGCGCCGCACCAGTTCGTCGTCCATGGAACGACATGGTTGCTCCGTCCTCGCTCGCGCGCACCATATTTTTTGCCGCACGGCGTTGCCGTATCGGCAATTTTTTGCGGCACCGGCAACGAAAGTGGCGTGCGCCCGTGAGCCGTCGCACGCTGGCCGCATCCGAGCGAGAGGCTGATCCCCATGACACACGACCACCACGGCCACCAGGACCACCACGGGCACTCGGCACACCAAGGCCACGACCACGGACACGGTCATGGCCACGGCGGCGATGTCGACTGGGCCGCCTTGGCGGCGCTGCTGGAGGCGGAGGCCGAGGTGCACAGCCCGGCCTACGCGCGCGCCCTGGCCTGGCTGGGCAAGGAGGTGACCGAGCCCGGCCTGATCGTGGACGCGGGCAGCGGGCCGGGGGTCGTCGCGTGTCTGATGGCGGAGGCGTTCCCCGGCGCACGAGTGGTCGCCGCCGATGCCTCGGAACCGCTCCTGGAGCGCGCCCGTGCCCGGGCCGCCCGGCAGGGTGTCGCCGACCGTTTCGACACCCTCGCCGGCGAACTGCCGGAATCCCTCAAGGAGTTGGAGTACCCGGCGGACCTGCTGTGGGCCAGCCGCAGTCTGCACCACCTCGGCGACCAGAAGGCCGCGCTCACCGCGTTCGCGGCCCGGCTCGCCCCCGGCGGCACGCTGGCCGTCCTGGAGGGCGGCCTGCCCAGCCGCTGTCTGCCCCGCGAGATCGGCTTCGGCCGTCCCGGACTGCAGGCCCGCCTCGACGTGGCCCAGGAGGAGCGCTTCGCCCGGATGCGCGCCGAACTGCCCGGCGCGGTCGCGGAGACCGAGGACTGGCCCGCCCTGCTGTCCGCGGCCGGTCTGAAGCACACGGGCAGCCGCAGCTTCCTCCTCGACGTGCCCGCGCCCGTTCCGGACCGGGCCCGCGCCTTCGTCGTCGCCGCGCTCACCCGTGCCCGGGAGATCCACGCAGACGCCCTGGACGCGGAGGACCGTGCCACCCTCGACCGTCTCGTCGACCCCGCCGATCCCGGCAGCGTCCACCGGCGCCCCGACGTCTTCCTCCTGACGGCACACACCGTGCACCGGGCCGTACGACCGGTCTGACGGAGGCCGCCGCCGCGAGCCGCCGTACCTGCGCCCGCACTTGACTTGGAGAGTGCTCCAAGTGATGAACTCCCCGTCTCGTCATCACCCAGGGGGATCTCACATGAACGACTCTCCGGTCGCACTCATCACCGGCGGCGCCACCGGCATCGGCGCCGCCGTCGCCCGGCAGTTGCTGGCCGCCGGTCACCGGGTCACCGTCACCGGCCGTACCGAAGCCCGGTTGCGGGACTTCGCCGACGGGCTCGGCGATCCTGGCGAACTGCTGACCGTCGCCGGTGACGCGTCGGCCTTCGACGACATACAGGATGCTGTCGGCCGTACGCTCAAGGCATACGGCCGACTGGACACAGTCGTCGCCAACGCCGGCTTCGCCACCCACGACACCGTCGCGGAGGGCGATCCGGCCGGCTGGAGCGAGATGGCGCTCACCAACGTCCTCGGCCCGGCCCTGCTCATCCGGGCCTCCGTCGAGGCGCTGAAGGAGACACGGGGCCGGATCGTCCTCGTCGGCAGCGTCGCCGGGTTCGTGAACACCCCGGGCAACCTCTACGGCGCCACCAAGTGGGCGGTCACCGGGCTCGCCGAGAACACCCGGCGCCAGGTCACGGAGTTCGGGATCGGAGTGACGCTGGTCGCCCCCGGCCGGGTGGAGACGCCGTTCTGGGACGGCCTCGGCAGCCTGCCTCCGGGGCGCTTGCTGACCGCCGACCAGATCGCCGACTCGGTGGTCTGGGCGATCCGGCAGCCGGCCGGGGTCGACGTCAACACCGTGGTCGTACGCCCGCTTGGTCAGCCCAACTGACGTACGGCACAGGTCAGTTGTTGGCCAGGAACTGCTTGGCCAGCTGGTCGCCGAGGGAGACCGCGGCGCTGTGGCTCTCGATGGGGGAGACCTTGGAGTTCTTGAACAGGATGTAGGTCACGCCGGAGTCGGCCCCGCCGGTCTTCGGGTCGGGGTCGATGCCGAGCGCCTTGGCGGTGGCGTACGACGCCTCGCCGATGATCTTCGTGGGGCCGGTGTCGCCGACGACGGCGTACTCCACCTTGTTGTTGTAGATGACCGCGACCACGCCGCCGCCCTTGATGCCGGCGCCGGCGTAGTTCCAGATGCTGCTGGCGCTGGGCACCACGACGTACGGCAGCGACTCCGCCTTCAGCGGCTTGCCGTCGGATTGGTGGAAGGCGGTGTCGTTCTGGTACCAGGGGTCGCGGCTGCTGTTGCAGTTGGTGGTGGTCTGGCCGTCGCAGTCGATGTCCATGTCGGCCTTCCAGAACACCGCGCCGTTCTTGCCGCACACGGGGACCGTGGCCGGCGTCTCGTCGTCGGTCTTGTATTTGCCGTTCGATATCTGCGAACAGGACGTCACCTTGGCGAGCAGGTCGGCCGCGCTGACCGAGCCCTCCTGGGCGGAGGCCGGGGCGGTCCGCGCCGCAGTGCCGGCGGACGCGTGTGCGGGCAGCACTCCGGCGGCGAGCAGTGCGGCACCGGAGGTGGCGGCAAGGGTCAGGGTACGAAGGCGCACGGGTGGGGGCCCTTCTGTTAGGAAAGTTTCCTTACCAGTGCCGAACACCGTGGACCCGTGTGCATGTCCCCGTCAAGTCTCCGGTTGCGAACTCTCGAATCCTGTGCGTATTGCGGTGATTTGTAGTGATGGCAAGACTGAAGAAAGCGACTTTTCCGTATATACCTGCCGCCGTCGGCCGATACGGTCACGGCTCCGGGAGGCGAGGGGCATGTTCGTACGAACGGTGTACGCGACCGGTGATCCGGCGCAGCTGGGCACGGCCCTCCGGGCCCTGAACACCCAGGGGCACGACCTGCTGGAGGAGCGGCCCGGCTACCGCGGCGCGGGGGTCTTCGTCGACCGCGACCTCGGAAAACTGCTCACGGTCAGCTGGTGGGAGTCCGCGGAGGCGCGCCGCAACAGCGACGAGGTGATGAGCGTACGGCGGCCGGAGCTGCTTGAGCCCTTCGCTGGGACCGTCGCGGTCGAGAACTACGAGGCCGTCGTCTTCCACCCGGGGCAGCGCACCCTCCCCGGCGGCGGGCTGCGGGTCACCCGGCTGGAGTTCGCGCCGGCGGACGCGGACCTCGCCGCCGACACCTTCCACGCCGGCGTGCTGCCGCGGCTGGAGGTCCTGCCCGGTTTCGCCGGGGCGGCCCTCTTCCTGGACCGTGAACGCGGCCGCGGCATGGCCGGTGTCCTCTTCGCCAACCGTGGCTCACTCGCGGCGTCCCGGGCCGGTCAGGCTTCGGTGCGGCGCGAGGGTGCGGCCAAGGCGCACATCACGGTGGTCGCCCTGGAGGAGTTCGAGGTCGTCCACGCGGACGTACGGGGCGACTGAGCGACGGCGCCGGAGACTGCGGACGGCCGTCGGCCCCGCTCTGTGCGGGCGGGGCGGACGGCCGTGCGGTGTGTGGCGGGCGTCAGGCCATGTCGAAGGTGGCCGGGTCGGGGCCCAGGCGCCGGTCCTCGTTGAGCGCGCTGATCGCCGCGAGGTCCTCGACGTCCAGGCTGAAGTCGAAGACCTCGATGTTCTCCTTGATCCGCGACGGTGTCACGGACTTCGGGATCACGATGTTGCCGAGCTGGACATGCCAGCGCAGCACGACCTGGGCCGGCGTACGGCCGTGCTTCTGGGCGATGGCGACGATCGCCGGCACCTCCAGCAGGCCCTTGCCCTGGCCGAGCGGCGACCATGCCTCGGTCGCGATGCCCTGCTCGGCATGGACCTCGCGGGAGGCGTGCTGCTGCAGATGCGGATGCAGCTCGATCTGGTTGACCGCCGGGATGACCGAGGTCTCGGCGAGCAGCCGCTCGAGGTGCTCCGGAAGGAAGTTGGACACGCCGATGGCGCGGACCCGGCCGTCGGCCAGCAGCTTCTCGAACGCCTTGTAGGTGTCGACGTAGCGGCCGCGCGACGGCAGCGGCCAGTGGATCAGATACAGGTCGACGTGGTCGAGACCCAGCTTCTGCAGCGACGTGTCGAAGGCGCGCAGCGTGGAGTCGTAGCCCTGGTCGCTGTTCCAGAGCTTGGTGGTGACGAAGATGTCCTCGCGGGGCAGGCCGGAGGCGGCGATGGCCTTGCCGGTGCCCTCTTCGTTGCCGTAGATCGCCGCGGTGTCGATGCTGCGGTATCCGGCTTCCAGCGCCGTGGCGACGGCCCGCTCGGCCTCGTCGTCCGGAACCTGCCAGACGCCGTAGCCCAGCTGGGGCATCTGGACGCCGTTGTTGAGGATGATCGGGGGGACCTTGCTGCTCACGAGCCTCGTGATCCTTAGGTTGTCGACAGGTGTTACTCCATCCTCAACGATCACGCGCCGCGCCGCATTCCTGACCGCGCGATCCTTTTCAACTGACCGGTCAGTCAGTTCCCTCGGCGGAGATTGGCCGGAAACGCATCCGAGGTTTTCGGTCCAGACCATTGACCGGAGCCCGTCGTCCCGCAACTCTGTATCGCGCCACCGGACGAGTCGATGAACCCGGTGCATACATGTGAACCGGCCCTGACCAGGCCGCTGCATCCATCCTGTTTCCTTCTGCCTTCCTTCTGCGACTCCTCACCCTCAGGAAAGTGAGTACGCGCCCATGAACGAGAGCCCCTTGCTGTCTCCTGTGACGCACCGCTCCACCCCTCAGACATCGGATGAAAAGGTCTGGCGAAGCCCGAGTTACCACATCGTGGAGACCGCGCTGGAGGTGACCGCGTACGCGCTGGCCGACCGTCGTCCGCCCCAGCCGCCCCCGGCCGCATGACCGCGGCACCACCGGAACTCGACAGCCGTGCCCTCTGGCCGGCCGCCGAGTTCACCGCGCGGCTGCGCGCGGTCACCGCGACCCGCTACCACGACCTGCACCCCTTCAACCAGCGGATGCACCGCGGCGAACTGACCCCCGCCGAACTGCGCCGCTGGATCGCCGCCCGCTTCCACTACCAGCGGCACATCCCCGTGAAGGACGCGCTGATCCTCGCGGGACTCGACCGGCCGGAGGACCGCCGCGCCTGGCAGTGCCGCATCCACGACCAGGACGGTACCGACGACACGGGGGGCGGTATCGAGCGCTGGCTGCGGCTCGGCGAGGCGGCCGGCCTCGCCCGCGAGGAACTTCTGGACGCCTCCCGGGTCCCGCCCGGAGTGCGCTTCGCGGTGGAGGCCTACGTCACCTTCTGCCGCCAGCGCCCGGTGCTGGACGCCGTCGCGGCCTCCCTGACCGAGCTGTCCGCCCCGGACCTGATGCGCACCCGCATCGCCGCCTTCGAACGCCACTATCCGTGGATCGACCCGGCGGGCCTCGCCTACTTCCGCACCCGTGTCACCCAGGGCGCCCGCGACGCCGAGCAGGCTCTCGCCCTGGTCCTCGCCCGCGCCCGCACCCAGGAGGAGCAGCAACGGGCTGTCGCGGCACTGGAGTTCAAGTGCGAGGTGCTGTGGGCTCTGCTGGACGCGGTGGACCGGAGCGGGCCATGACACCGGCGCCGATCGCACGGGGCAGGCCTTGGCGCCCGGCGCTCGCCCGGGGTGTGGTGTTGCGGCACGACCCGGTCCGGGGCGCCGACCTGTTGCTGCTGCCCGAGCGGGTGGTGGTGCTCGACGGCGGCGCCGGCGGTGTGCTGCGGCTGTGCGACGGCGCCCGGGACGTGCCCGCCGTCGTCGCCGAGCTGGCCGTACGCCACCCCGGCGCGCCCGTGGCGAGCGAAGTCCCGGAATTCCTCGACCGCTTGTGGAAGGAGGGCTGGCTGAGATGACCGAGCCTCCCGCTCCCTGCGACCCTCCCTGGGCCCTGCTCGCCGAACTCACCCATGCCTGCCCACTGCGCTGCGGATACTGCTCCAACCCCGTCGAACTGGTCGGCCGGTCAGCAGAGTTGACCACGGAGCAGTGGTCGGAGGTCTTCCGTCAGGCGGGCGCCCTCGGCGTCGTACACACCCATCTGTCCGGAGGTGAACCGCTGCTGCGGCGCGATCTGCCCGAGCTGGTGGCCGCCGCCGACACCGCGGGCCTGTACACCCAGCTCGTCACCAGCGGGGTGGGGCTCGGCGAGCGGCGGCTGGCCGGGCTGGCCGCGGCCGGGCTGCGCAGTGTGCAGCTGTCGGTGCAGCACGCGGACCCGGCGGCCGCCGAACGCATCGCGGGGGCCCGGTCGTTCGCGGCGAAGGAACGCGCCGCCCGGCTGATCCGCGCGGCGGGGCTGCCCCTCGGGCTGAACGCCGTCCTGCACCGCGGCAACCTGGACGACCTCGACGGCCTGGTCCGGCTCGCCCTCACCTGGGGCGCCGACCGGATCGAGCTGGCGCACACGCAGTACCACGGCTGGGCCGCCCGCAACCGTGCCGCCCTGCTGCCCATGCCCGCCCAGGTCGAGCGGGCCCGCGCCCGGGTGGCCCGATGGCGGGAACGGCTCGGCGACGCACTGGAGATGGTGTGGGTGGCCCCCGACCTCGTGGACGCCACCGCGAAACCCTGTATGGGCGGCTGGGGCGCCGTCTCGCTCACCGTCGCCCCGGACGGCACGGTGCTTCCCTGCCCGGCCGCCGCCACCCTCCCGGACCTGGACCCACCGAATGTGAAGGAGCGTCAACTCTCCTGGATATGGCGGGAGTCGAGGGCCTTCGCCGCCTTCCGTGGCGAGGCCTGGATGCCCGAGCCGTGCCGCGGCTGCGCCCTGCGCACGGTCGACCACGGCGGCTGCCGCTGCCAGGCGTACGCCCTGACCGGCGACGCCGCCCGCACCGACCCGGCCTGCCGGCACGCCCCGGAGCGCCACCTCGTCGACGCCCTGGTGCACGGCGCCGCCCGCGCCCCGCACCCACCCGCGTACGTCTACCGCGAAGGAGGACCATGAGACGCCGACGCCTGCGCGCGGCGCTGACCGCCGCCGCGCTCACCACCGCCACCCTGGCCGCGATGCCCGCCGCCGTACCGCCGGCGAGCGCCGTCCCCGCTCCGGTCGCCGTATCCCCGGCGAGCGGCGCACCCGTTGCCGCGGCCCGTCTTCCGGCCGTCACCCGCGACTGGTCCACGGCCGTCGTCGACTCCACCATGGCGCGCTACACCCCGGCCACCATCGGCGGCTGGTCGTACCCGGTGGGCCTGTACCTCTACGGCCAGTACCTCGTCTACCGGCGCACCCACGACCCACGCCTGCTGTCCTACATCAAGTCCTACGTCGACCGGTTCGTGAGCGGCGACGGCAGCATCGGCCAGTCCTTCGACAGCCTCGACAGCATGCAGGCGGGCCGGCTGCTGGTGATCCTGCACCACGAGACCGGCCAGGACCGCTACCGCAAGGCCGCGCAGAAGATCCGCGACCGTCTGAACAGCTATCCGCGCACCTCCGACGGCGGCTTCTGGCACGCCGACACCAGCAGCCGGGCCCACCAGCTGTGGGCGGACGGCACCTACATGGTGAACCCGTTCCTGGTCGAGTACGGCGCGGAGTTCCACGACAGCGCGTACACGGACGGGGAGGCCGCCCGGCAGCTGTATGTCTACGGCCGTCACCTCCAGGTCGCGAACGGCCTGCTGCGGCACGCCTACGACGAGTCGAAGTCGGCGAGCTGGGCCGATCCGGCGACCGGGCTCGCCCCCGAGTACTGGTGCCGGGCCGTCGGCTGGTACGCCATGGCCCTCACCGACGTGCTGGACGCGATCCCCGCGGACCAGTCGCAGCGGCCTCAACTGCTCGGCATCCTCCGCGCGTTGGCGTCTGCGCTGGAGAAGTACCAGGACCCGGCGTCCGGGCGCTGGTTCCAGGTGATGGACAAGGGCGCCCGACCGGACAACTGGACCGAGACGTCCTGCTCCAGCATGTTCACCTACGCCCTCGACCGCGGCGCCCGGCAGGGCTATCTGGACCAGCGCTTCGGGGCCGTGGCCAAGCGCGGCTATCAAGGCGTGCTGGCGCGGCTGTCAGCCGGCACCGACGGCCGTACGAACCTGGCCGGCATCTCCGTCGGCACCAACGTCGGCGACTACGCCTACTACGTGGGCCGCACCCGGGCCACCAACGACTTCCACGGGCTCGGGGCCTTCCTGATCATGAACGAGCAGCTGCGAGGTGATGTGGTGTCATGAGCACATCCAGAAGGTCCGTGCTGGGTGCCGCGCTCGGCGGTGCCGCGGCGGCCACGACCGGCCTGCCGGCCGCCAAGGCCCACGCCGCTTCCTGGCAGTTGAAGTGGTCACCGTCCGCGAACTCCGACGGACTCGGCGCCTTCGAGACCGTCGAGGACGACCGCGCCCACTCCCACCCGGCGGGCCACCCGCACATCTTCGCCACCGGCGACAACTGGCGTTTCAACATCCACACCGTCGACCGGGACACCTCCACCGACCGCCAGCGCCAGGAGGTCACCGGCCTGCGCACCGGCGCGAACAGCTATCTGAAGTGGACCGAGGGCCAGACCTGGCGGATCACCTACTCGATGTACATCCCGAGCACACTCAAGGCGACCACCACCTTCACCCACATCATGCAGATGAAGCAGCCCGGCGCCGGCACCTCGCCGATCGTCGTGCAGTCGCTGCGACGCCTGAACGGGAAGCAGACGATCGAACTGCGGCTCGCCACCGACGACATCCTCGTCGGCCGCGCCGACCTCGACCCGCTGCACGACCGGTGGACCGACGTCGACTTCCAGATCGAGGTCGGCAACGGCTCGGCCGGTTCAGTCCGCTGGATCCTGAAGAGCGGCTCCGCCACCGTCGTCGACCAGGCGAAGACCGGTGTCGACACCTTCCTCGCCGACCGGGTGCGCCCCAAGTGGGGCATCTACCGCTCCCTCGGCGACACCTCCGGATCCCTCCAGGACACCTACCTGCTGCTCACCAACCTCCGCGGCTACCAACTCGCCTAGAGGAGCGGTCCCGTGAAACCCCACATCGCCGGCCCGAGACGGGCGGCGGCGATCGTCCTGTGCGCCCTCGCCGTCGTCCTCGGCCTCTCCCACCCCTCCGCCCTCGCGGCCCCGCACCCCGCCACGCCCCGCCCCGCCACCGTGTACGACGTACGCGCCTTTGGCGCCAAGGGCGACGGCTCCGCCAATGACACCCCCGCCATCGACAAGGCCGTCACCGCGGCCAATGCGGCCGGCGGCGGCACCGTCCGTTTCCCGGCCGGCACCTACAAGTCCGGGAACACCATCCACATGAAGAGCCATGTGACACTCCAGGTCGACCGGGGCGCCACGATCCAGGGTTCTTCGGCGAACATGTACGACCCGCCCGAGTCCAACCCGAACGACAAGTACCAGGACTACGGGCACAGCCACTTCCACAACGCGATGATCTACGGCGACAAGCTGACCGACATCGGCTTCACCGGCGACGGTGTCATCGACGGCGCGGGCAGTCTGATCACCGGAAACCCCAGGTCCGGCCAGGCCGACAAGATCCTGTCGCTGACCCGCTGCGACGGACTCCGGCTCGGCGACGGCCTCACCCTGCGCCGCGGCGGCCACTTCGCCGCCCTGATCAACGGCTGCGCGAACGTCGTCTCCGACCGCCTGACCATCGACACCGCGAGCGACCGCGACGGCTGGAACGTCATCTCCACCACCAACGTCGCGATCACCGACGCGCACATCGCCGCCAACGACGACGCCCTGGTCTTCAAGAGCGACTACGCCCTCGGCGCCAGACTCCCGAATGGCCATGTCCGGGTGAGCGGTTCGGTGCTGTCGGCGCGCTGCTGCAACGCCCTGATGTTCGGCTCCGAGACCTGCGGCGACTTCTCGGACTACCAGTTCGAGAAGATCCGCATCGAGGGCGCCGACAAGTCCGGCCTCGGCATGGTCTCCATGGACGGTGCGAAGATCTCCGACGTCCACTACCGCGACATCACCATGACGAACGTCCACTCGCCGATCATGGAGAAGATCGGGACGCGCCGACGATGTGGCAACAGCCCCGGTGTCGGATCGATCAGCGACGTCACGTACGACAACATCACCGCCACCGGCAACAGCCCCTCCTTCAGCCCCACCCTGTGGGGCGAGAACGGCCACCCGATCAGCGGGGTCACCTTCACCGACGTCAACATCACCGTCCCGGGCGGCAACGGCACGATGTCGACCGGCGTACCGAGCAACGACCCGAAGGACTACGACCCGAAGAGCATCGGGACCCGGCCGGCGTACGGCTGGTATCTGCACAATGCCGACGGCATACAGCTCACCGACAGCAGTGTGCGATCTGCCGCCGACGACGGCCGGCCCGCCGTCATCGCCGACACGGCGAGCGATGTCCGGCTGACCCGGTTCACCGCGCGGAAGGGCACCCGGTCACCCCACGACATCGGCTTCCAGAACGTCACGGGCTACTGCCTGACCGACAGCCACACCACCACCGGCGGCACGCTGCGGGTGTCGGCGAGCGGATCCAGCGAGCACTGCGGCACACCGGCCCGCCCGCTCGACCTGGAGAACCCCCGCCAGGCCTTCCTGCGCGCCTCCGTCGGCGGCCTCTTCCTGCACTGGGGGCTGCGCACCGCCCCCGCCCACACCAACTGCGGCGCCTGGGAGAAGGACGTCACCAGCGGCGGCTGGACACCGGACTACTGGGTCGGCGAAGCCAGAAAACTGCACACGCAGTACCTCGTACTGGCGACCTTCCACAGCCGGCTCGGCTACGCCCGCCCCTGGCCGTCGAAGATCCCCGGTTCCTGCTCCACCAAGCGGGACTTCCTCGGCGAACTCATCAACGCCGCCAAGGCCAAGGGCATGAAGGTCATCCTCTACATGACCGACGACCCCCAGTGGCACGACGAGGGCGGCCACGAGTGGCTCGACTCGGCCGCGTACTCCGCCTACAAGGGCACGAACGTCGACCTGACCACCCGCGACGGCTTCGGTCAGTTCTCGTACGACAACTTCTTCGAGGTCATGGACCGCTACCCGGACCTCGGCGGCTTCTGGATCGACAACGACAACGACTACTGGCTGACCCACAACCTCTACCAGCAGATCTACCAGAAGCGCCCCAACTACACCCTGAGCAACAACAACGAAGACACGCCGATCATGGACATGATCAGCAATGAGCAGAAGACGGAGATGACGCCCGCCTACGACTACCCGCAGGCGCTCTACACCGCCCAGCCAAGGCTCACCGAGGCCGACTTCAAGCTGCCGTCAACCGGCGCCTGGTGGTACGACGGCTCCGATCCCACCGTCGACCGGGGGCTCACCCTCGGCCGCCTCGTCACCAACGCGGGCTCCTCGGTGAAGGCCCTGATGGCCGAAACCGCCCAGGTCAACGGGAAGTTCCCGGCGAACCAGGCCGCCTTCAACACCTTCGCGGACGGCTACCTCGACCCCATCTGGGAATCCCTGCACGGCACCGAGGGCGGCGGCTACATGTACGGCGGGCTCAAACCCGGGTTCTGGAACGACGGCGCCCACGGCGTCACCACCATCGCCAAGGACGATCCGGACCGGCAGTACATCCATGTCCTGACCCCGCCGAGCACCAGCACCCTGCGCATCCGCGACAACGGCTACCGCATCGCCTCCGTCACGAACCTCCGCACCGGAGCACCGGTTTCCTGGACGCAGTCCGGCGGCGCGCTCACGCTCACCGGCCTCGGCGGCTGGGACCCGTACGACACCGTCTTCAAGGTGATCACCGCCGGCCGCCAGGGCATCGCGACCGGCGTCAAGGTCACCGCGAGCGCCTCCGCGAGCGGCCACCCGGGCTCCGCCGCGTCGGACGGCGACTACCTCACCTACTGGGACAACGGCAAGACCCTGCCCGTCACCCTCACCTTCGACCTCGGTACGGCGAGGAAGGTTCAGTACCTCGGCCTCAACCAGCGCGAGGACTCCGTCGCCTACGCCCGCTCGGCCACCGAACAGTCCGCACGGATCAAGGCCTACAAGGTCTACCTCAGCGACGACGGCAAGAACTGGGGCAGCCCCGTCAGGACCGGCCAACTCCCCAGCGCCCGCGGCATCCAGGGCATCGACCTGACCGCGACCACGGCCCGTTACGTCCGCCTCGAAGCGGACTCCACCTGGGCCGCCTCGACCGACACCACCCGTTACCAGCGGCTGCGCATCGACGAGGCCTGGATAGGGACGTCGTACGCCACCCCGGCGGCCACGTACACCCCCGATTCCGGCAACGGGCAGTCCCTGCGCCCGGCCATGGGCTGGAGCAGCTGGAGTTTCGTACGGCGGGAGCCCACCGAGGCGAAGATCGAGGCACAGGCCGACGCCCTGGCGGCGAGCGGTCTGAAGGACCACGGTTTCGGCTACGTCAACCTCGACGACTTCTGGCAGAAGTGCGATTCCAACGGGTTCGCCGTGGACTCCTACGGCCGCTGGACGGTGGATGCCGCCAGGTTCCCGGGCGGCATCAAGGCCCTCGCCGACCATGTCCACGCCAGGGGCCTGAAGTTCGGCTTCTATGTCACCCCAGGCATCGCCAGGAACGCCGTCCTGAAGAACACCCCGGTCGACGGCACGCCGTACCACGCCAAGGACATCGCCGACACCTCGAAGACCGAGAAGAACTACAACTGCAAGAACATGTACTACCTCGACTACTCGAAGCCCGGTGCCCAGGAATTCGTCAACTCCTGGGCCAGGCAGTTCGCTTCGTGGGGTGTCGACTACCTGAAGATCGACGGCGTGGGCAGCCAGGACATCCCCGACGTCCGGGCCTGGGACAAGGCCCTGCGCGCCACCGGCCGGCCGATCACCTTCGCCCTGTCCAACAACCTCCCCCTCGACCACGCCTCCACCTGGCGCGCCCTCGCCAACAGCTGGCGCACCCAGGGCGACGTCGAGTGCTACTGCGGGCCCGGGGACCACGGCAGCGGCTATCCGCTGACCGACTGGTCGCATGTCTCGGCGCGTTTCGACGCGGCCGCGTCCTGGCAGCCGTACGCCGGACCCGGCGGCTGGAACGACCTGGACTCGCTGGAGATCGGCAACGGCGACCAGGCCGGTCTCACGGCCGACCAGCGCCGCTCTCACCTCACCCTGTGGTCGATGGCGGCCGCACCGCTGCTGCTGGGCACCGACCTCACCCACCTCGACCCGGCCGACAGGGCGATGCTCACCAACGACCGGCTGATCGGCGTCGACCAGGACGGAGTGGCCGCGCGCCGGATCGTGAAGAGCGGCGTCCAGCAGGTCTGGAGCAAGCGTGAGAGCGGCGGTTCCTATGTGGTGGCGCTGTTCAACACCGGTGCGTCCGGCAGCGCGACGGTCTCCGTGAACTGGTCGCAGGTCGGCTTCACCGGCTCCGGCGACGTCACGGACCTCTGGTCCGGTGCCCACAAGGGCGTGATCGCCGATTCCTACAGCGCGACGCTGCGGCCGGGCGAAACCCGGCTGATCCGTGTGAACCCGGTCAACAGCTAGCCGAGGGGACCCTCATGAAACACGAAAGAACACTCGTCCGCGCCCTCTCCCTGGCCCTCGCCGTGCCCCTCGTCGCGCTGAGCCACGGCACCGCGAGCGCGGCCACCGACTACCAGGCCGAGGACGCCCTGATCTCCCAGGGCGCCGTCGCCACCAACCACACCGGCTACACCGGCACCGGCTTCGTCGACTACACCAACATCAAGGGCTCCTATGTGGAGTTCACGGTCGACGCGGCCGCCGCCGGGCCCGCGTCGGTCACCCTGCGCTACGCCAACGGCACCAGCACCGACCGGCCGATGGACCTCTCCGTCGACGGGACCGTCGTCGCGCCCGCCGTCTCCTTCCCGGCGACCGCCGACTGGAACACCTGGGCGTCCAAGTCCGTCAGCGTCACCCTGAAGGCGGGCAGCAACAAGATCCGGGCGACCGCCACCACGGCCGCCGGCGGCCCCAACCTCGACCGCATCAGCCTCGGTACCCCGTCCGACACCCAGGCTCCCACCCGTCCCGGGCAGCCCTCCTGCTCGGACATCGGCGAGGACCGCCTGACCCTGTCCTGGGGTGCGTCGACGGACGACACAGGGGTGGCGGCGTACGACCTGTACGAGCATGGAAACAAGCTGGGCGAGGCGCCCGGTGACACCACCACGAAGACACTGACCGGGCTCGCCCCGAACACCACCTACGACCTCACGGTCATCGCCCGTGACGCGGCCGGCAACACCTCGCCCGCCAGCCCGGTCGTCGACTGCACGACCAGGCCCAGCTCCGACACCACCCCGCCGACCGCACCCGGTACATTGCGCTCAGCCGGCATCACATCGAACACGGTCGACCTCAGCTGGGGTGCCTCCACCGACGACCGGGCCGTCACCGCCTACGACATCCGCAGCGGCACCACCGTCTACAAGACCGTCACCGACGGCACGTCCACCACGCTCACCGGGCTCGCCTGCAACAGCCCCTACGCCCTGAACGTCGCCGCTCGCGACGCCGCCGGCAATGTCTCCCCGCCGAGCAACACGGTGTCCTTCACCACCAAGGCCTGCGCCACCGACGGCGGTGTCCCGTCCTCCATCGCCACGCTCTCCACCGGCTGGACCATCCCGTGGGGCACCTACTGGCTGCCCGACGGAAAGACCGCACTGGTCACGGAGCGGGACGACTTCCGGGTCTGGAAGGTCACCAAGGACGGGACCAGGACCCAGGTCGGCACCGTCCCCGAAGCCGTCACCACCAACGGCGAGGGCGGCCTCCTCGGCGTCGCGGTCGACCCCCAGTGGCAGACGAACCACTACGTCTACTTCATGCACACCGCCGCCGAGGGGAACCGGGTCGTGCGCATGACCTACGACGGCACGAAGCTCGGCGACTACAAGATCCTGCTGCAGGGCATCAAGAAGAACCGGTACCACAACGGCGGCCGCCTCGCCTTCGGCCCCGACGGCTACCTCTACGTCTCCACCGGCGAGGCCCAGCAACCCGACCTCGCCCAGGACAAGAACTCCCTCAACGGCAAGATCCTGCGTATGACCACCGACGGCAGGCCGGCCCCCGGCAACCCGTTCGGCAACTACGTCTACTCGTACGGCCACCGCAACCCGCAGGGCCTCGCCTTCGACCGCAACGGCCGGCTGTGGGAGGCGGAGTTCGGCAACAGTTCCAAGGACGAGCTGAACCTCATCAAGCCCGGCGCCGACTACGGCTGGCCCCTCTGCGAGGGCAGCTGCAACGTCGCCGGCATGACCAACCCCAAGGCCACCTGGAACGTGAACGAGGCCTCGCCGAGCGGCATCGCGATCGTCCGCAACGTCGTCTACATGGCCTCCCTGCGCGGCGAACGCCTGTGGCGCATCCCCATCAACGGCGGCACCGAGAGCGTCGGCACCCCGACCGCGTACTACGTCGGCACCTACGGCCGGCTGCGTACCGTCACCAAGGTGCCGGGCGCCGACCAGCTGTGGCTGTCCACCACCAACTGCGACAACAACGGAGGTGCCGCGGACGGATCCGACAAGATCTTCCGGGTGACCATCAGCTGAGGCCGACCGGAGCGGAGTTGACGTCGCGTCAGGTGTGGTAGAGGGCCTCGACCTCGGTGTCGTACGCCTTCTCGATCGCCTTCCGCTTCAGCTTCAACGACGGTGTGAGCAGGCCGTGTTCCTCGGTGAACGGCTGCGCGAGGATACGGAAGGTACGGATCGACTCGGCCTGCGAGACGAGGGTGTTGGCGGCGACCACCGCCCGCCGCACCTCCGTCTCCAGGTCCGGGTCGCGCACCAGCTGAGCCGGGGTCATCCTCGGCTTTCCGCGCATCTGCAGCCAGTGCTCTACGGCCTCCTGGTCGAGGGTGACCAGGGCGGCGATGTAGGGGCGGTCGTTGCCGACGACGATGCACTGGTTGATCAGCGGATGGTCGCGGACCCGTTCCTCCAGCACACCGGGGGAGACGCTCTTGCCGCCGGAGGTCACGAGGATCTCCTTCTTGCGGCCGGTGATGGTCAGATAGCCGTCCTCGTCGAGCGAGCCGAGGTCGCCGGTGGCCAGCCAGCCCTCGTGCAGGGTCTCGTCGGTGGCCTTCGGGTTGTTGAGATAGCCCTGGAAGACGTTGCCGCCGTGCAGCCAGATCTCCCCGTCGTCGGCGATGTGCACGGTCACGCCCGGGATGGCCTGGCCGACGGTGCCGTAGCGGGTGCGCTCGGGCGGGTTGGCGGTCGCGGCGGCCGTCGACTCGGTCAGGCCGTAGCCCTCGTAGATCTGCACACCGGCACCCGCGAAGAACAGACCCAGCCGGCGGTCCATGCCCGAACCGCCGGACATCGCGTTGCGGATCCGGCCGCCCATCGCCGTGCGGACCTTGGAGTAGACGAGCTTGTCGAAGAGCTGGTGCTGCATGCGCAGCCCCGCCGACGGGCCGGGCCCGGTGCCCCACGCCTTGGCCTCCACGGCCTCCGCGTACTTCACCGCGATGTCGACGGCCTTCTCGAACGGCCCCGACTTGCCGTCCTTCTCGGCCTTCCGGCGGGACGCGTTGAACACCTTCTCGAAGATGTACGGCACCGCGAGGATGAACGTCGGCTTGAACGCGGCGAGATCGGGCAGCAGGGCGGCGGCGTGCAGCTGCGGCTGGTGCCCGAAGCGGACCTTGCCGCGGATCGCCGCGATCTCCACCATCCGCCCGAAGACGTGCGCGAGCGGCAGGAACAGCAGCGTGGACGCCTCGTCGCCCTTCTTGGAGTGGAACACCGGCTCCCAGCGCCGGACCATGGTGTCCGCCTCGAACATGAAGTTCGCATGGGAGATGACACAGCCCTTGGGACGGCCGGTGGTGCCCGAGGTGTAGATGATGGTGGCGATCGAGTCCGGGGTGACCGCCTGCCGGTGCCGGTGCACCAGCTCGTCGTCGAGGTGCGCCCCCGCGTCGTACAGCTCCTGCACACAGCCCGAGTCCAGCTGCCAGAGCTGGCGCAGCTGCGGGAGGCGGCCGATGACGGTCGCGATGGTCATCGCGTGGTCCTCGTGCTCCACGATCGCCGCGGACACCTCGGCGTCGTAGAGCATCCAGAAGCACTGCTCGGCCGAGGACGTGGGGTAGATGGGCACCACCTGGGCGCCGATCGCCCACAGTGCGAAGTCGAACAGGGTCCACTCGTACCGGGTGCGGGACATGATCGCGACGCGGTCGCCGAAGCGGATGCCGCGCGCCAGGAGGCCCTTGGCGAGGGCCAGGACCTCGTCGCGGAACTCGGTGGTGGTCACGTCCCGCCACTGCCCGGAGGCGTCCTTGCGGCCGAGGGCCACGTGCGTGGGGTCCGTCTGGGCATGTTCGAAGACCACGTCGGCCAGACCGCCCACGGGCGGTGCCGACGTGAGCGGCGGGTTGGTGAACTCGCGCAAACCTCGCTCCCCGATCCTCGCTGCATGGTCACGCCCGTGATGCTCGGCACAGCGCGGTGAAAGCTACCCCACGCCGTCATCGGGCGGGAGGGGGTCGGAAACCGAGCAAACCACACGTTCCTCCCGAGTGGTGACCGGAAAATGCCCTCACATGGGGAAGGGCCGGACACAATACTGACGGGTCAGTAAGTTTCGGTGCCGTAATCTCCACCGAATCTGTACGCGTCGATTACGGCGCACATCGCCCTGATCTGCGCATATAGGGCACCGCCCGGCCGGGTGAGGCACACGGGCGCCGTGGCCAGCGGCGGGCCGGCACCGCCTGCTCCACCTCCGCGCGGGGCACCTTCGCCGGTGTGCGCCTGCCCACCCGCACGAGCAGCAGTCCCAGCATCACCAGCGCGCCGTTCAGGCCCGAGGTGAACGCGGTGTGCAAGGTGTGGTCCGGGAAACCGCCGCGCAGCGCACCGGCGCCGCCGCCCGGCAGCGTGCCGGTCATCCGCGAGGTGAGTACGGCGCCGAAGACGGCCACGCCGTGCCCGTACCCGAGCCGCCGGACCGTGTTCACCGCGCCGCCCGCCCTCCCGGCCCGCTCCGAATGCACCGCCGCGAGCACCGCCCCGGCCGCGGCTGGCGGCCGACGCCGACCGGCACGCCCCCGGGCATCAGCGCCGTCCGGCACGCCTGGCACAGCGTGCCCGAGGCGATCAGCAGCAGCCCGCCGCCCGCCGTCAGCCAGGCCGGCACCCGTGCAGCAGCCGCCCCGCCAGCACCGCGACCACCATCGCCTCCACCGTCATCGGCGCCAGCTCAGGCCGCCGCGCACCGTCTGCCAGTCCGGCATCCTGTGCCGCAGCCGCCCCATCAGCACCGGAGAGCCATCGACGCCACCGTCATTGGCAGCAGCAGCCCGCCGCCCGCCGCCCGCCGTCAGCCAGTCCGGTACCCCGTGCAGCAGCCGCCCCATCAGCGCTGTGACCACCATCGCCTCCACCGTCATCGGCGCCAGCTCAGGCCGCCGCGCACCGTCTGCCAGTCCGGTACCTCGTGCAGCAGCCGCCCCATCAGCGCTGTGACCACCATCGCCTCCACCGTCATCGGCGCCAGCTCAGGCCGCCGCGCACCGTCTGGCAGTCCGGTACCTCGTGCAGCAGCCGCCCCGCCAGCACCGTGACCACCATCGCCTCCACCGTCATCGGCGCCAGCTCAGGCCGCCGCGCACCGTCTGCCAGGCCGGCATCCTGTGCCGCAGCCGCCCCGCCAGTACCGCGACCACCATCGACACCACCGTCATCGGCAGCAGCGTCAGCCCGCCGCGCACCGGCGTCAGTACCCGCCAGGGTCTGCATCCAGATCGACAGAAACGCGATTCCGCTGAACGCCGGAGACCACGCCCTTCCTGCGCCAGGTCAAGAAGGCTCACCTGCCCGATGCCCCGCTGACGCGCCTCAGCCGCCCCGTCGGCTCAGGCGCTCTCCGCCCGCCAGGATCGCCGCCGCGAGGGCGTTCGCGGCCTCCTCGGCGGTGCCCCGGCGGCGGCCGTGGACCAGTACGAAGTCGGTCTTTCCGAGGTCGGGCAGGCCGGCGCGGTCCGGAAGCCGGAAGAGGCCGGGCGGGATCAGGCGCCTGGAGTGGGCCATCACCCCGAGCCCGGCGCGGGCCGCCGCGATCAGCCCGTTGAGACTGCCGCTGGTGCACACGATCCGCCAGTCGCGGCCCTCGCGCTCCAGCGCCTGAAGCGCCCGGGCCCGGGTGATGCCGGGCGGGGGATACACGATCAGCGGGACGGGCCGGTCGGCGTCCAGGCGCAGCCGCTCGGCGCCGATCCACACCAGGTCGTCGCGCCAGACCAGTTCGCCCCGCGGATCCTCCGGGCGCCGCTTGGCCAGCACCAGGTCCAGCTTCCCGGCGGCCAGCTGCTCGTGCAGGGTGCCGGACAGCTCCACCGTCAGCTCCAGGTCGACCTCCGGGTGGTCGTAGCGGAAGCCCTCCAGGATCTCCGGCAGCCGGGTGAGCACGAAGTCCTCCGACGCCCCGAACCGCAGCCGGCCGCGCACCCGGGTGCCGGTGAAGAACGCCGTCGCCTGCTCGTGGACCTGCAGGATCCGACGGGCGAAGCCGAGCATCGCCTCGCCGTCCTCGGTCAGCTCCACCGCATGGGTGTCCCGGGTGAACAGCTGCCGCCCGGTCGCGTCCTCCAGCCGGCGCACATGCTGGCTCACCGTGGACTGGCGCAGCCCCAGCCGGTGCGCGGCCTGCGTGAAGCTGAGCGTCTGGGCCACGGCGAGGAAGGTGCGCAGCTGGGTCGGGTCGTACACGGCAGGCAGCCTACCCGGCTATCGGATTTCATGATGACAGTCAGAGTGGTATGCGGGATTCCCGATCGGCGGCCCGAGGAGGACGATGAAGAGGGGCCCTGCGGGCCTGATGCGGAACGACCTGTCAACGGACGCGTACAGACACGCGCACAGCAATCGGAGCACTGTGAATCGCCTGCGCCGGCCGAGTTGGATGCCGATCGACCCGTACATCGTCCTGCTGCTCGGAACCGTGGGCCTCGCGGCGCTCCTGCCGGCCCGGGGCACCGCCGCCGGCGTGGCCTCGGGTGCGTCGACGGCCGCGATCGCGTTCCTCTTCTTCCTCTACGGCGCCCGCCTCTCCACCCGTGAGGCGCTGGACGGACTGCGCCACTGGCGGCTCCACGCCACGGTGCTCGCCTGCACCTTCGTCCTCTTCCCGGTGTTCGGGCTGGCGGCGCGCGGACTGGTGCCGGTGCTGCTGACCCAGCCGCTCTACCAGGGACTGCTGTTCCTGACGCTGGTGCCGTCGACGATCCAGTCGTCCATCGCCTTCACCTCGATCGCCCGCGGAAACGTCCCGGCGGCGATCTGCGCGGGCTCCTTCTCCTCCCTCATCGGCATCGTCGTCACCCCGCTGCTGGCGGCCGGACTGCTCGGCAACAGCGGAGGCGGGTTCTCGGCGGACTCACTGGTCAAGATCGTGCTCCAGCTGCTCGTGCCGTTCCTCGCGGGACAGCTTCTGCGGCGCTGGATCGGTGGCTTCACAGCCCGGCACAAGAAGGTCCTCGGGCTGGTCGACCGCGGCTCGATCCTGCTGGTCGTCTACACGGCCTTCAGCGAGGGCATGATCCGGGGCATATGGCACCAGGTCAGCCTCGCGCGGCTCGGCGGCCTGCT
Source organism: Streptomyces sp. IMTB 2501 (assembly GCF_001953885.1). Classification (GTDB taxonomy): domain Bacteria; phylum Actinomycetota; class Actinomycetes; order Streptomycetales; family Streptomycetaceae; genus Streptomyces. The sequence goes on from NZ_MQUS01000018.1 coordinate 97,298, forward strand.
CGTCGTCGAGGCCGCCCTGCTCGCCGCGATGCTCGTGCTGACCTGGTACGGCGGCAGGGCGCTGGGCTTCGGCCGGGCGGACCGGATCGCCATCCAGTTCGCCGGCTCGAAGAAGTCCCTCGCCTCCGGGCTGCCCATGGCCGGTGTCCTGTTCGGCGCCCACGCCGCCCTCGCCGTGCTGCCGCTGATGCTGTTCCACCAGATGCAGCTGATGGTGTGCGCGGTCATCGCCAGGCGCCGGGCCCGGGACCCGGAGCAGGTCCCGGGTGTGGTCGCCGGTTCAGCCGCTCACATGGTCGAGGGGCAGCCACAGGACCGTGTCCTTCGATGACCGCAGCGCCCTCGGATCCGACAACTCCTCGTCGGTGAGGGCCCGGTCCCACACGTGCACCTCGTCGATCGCGCCGGTGTAGAAGGCCCTGCTGTCCATGCGCTGACCGATGTGCACGCCGAAGGGGGAGTTGCTGCTGACCGACCCCGGGACGTCGGCGACGGAAGACTGTGTGCCGTCGACGAACAACGACAGCCTGCTGTCGCCCCTGCGCAGGACCAGGTGATGCCACTGGCCGTCGTTGTATGCGGTATCCGTCCGCACGTACGCGGTCTGCGGCGCGGTCGCTCCGTCCCGTACCGTGACCAGCCCCTGGATGCGGTGGTTCGCCGGTTCGCCACGCACCCACACCTGCGGCTGACTGGCGCCGACGCCGCCCATCCACAGCATCGGCTGCTCACCGCTCGTCGCCGAGTACCGGAACCACAGGGACGCCGTGAAGTCCTTGGTGCCCAGGGGCAGGCTGTCGCGGTACGGCAGGCGTACGGCGTCGTCGGTGCCGTCGAACCGCAGCGCTCCGCCGAAGACCCCGGCCGTCTCCTTCGCCCCGCCGAGCACCGCGGCCGGGCGGGCGTGCCGGGCCAGGTCGGGGGTGACGGGGTCGGGGCCGCGGCGCGGGACGAGCCAGTCCTCGGTGAAGCGGGCGAAGCGGATCTCGTCGCGCGCGTCCACCGCGCCGCCCTCGTAGACCAGGCCCACCGTGTCGCCGTCGACGCGCGCCATGTCCGAGTAGCCGGACCAGTCCGTGGTGACGACCGTGCCGCGGTCCACGCTGTCCCAGGTGCGGCCGCCGTCGTAGGAGGAGCGGATCATCATCGTCCGCCGGTGGTCGGGGTCGGCGGGGCAGGCCAGCAGCAGACGGTTGCCGAGGCGAAGCAGCGAACCCTCCACCATCGGGGCGTACAGGTCCGGCAGGTCGTGGAAGGGCGCGGTGAAGCTGGAGCCGCCGTCGCGGCTCACCGCTTGGGTGCGGTGGCCCAGATCGGTGCCGTCCTGCTCCCGGGCGCTGACCAGGATGGAGCCGTCCTGGCGCTCGGCGAGGGCCAGTTCGGAGGGTTTCTGGCGGAAGGTGCCGTCGTCGGCGATGGGCCAGGTGTCCTGGGCGCCGATCCGCCAGTGGCCGCCGTGGTCGTCGCTCACGATCAGCGCCGCGTGGTTGGCGGTTGTCCGGTTGCCGTCCCAGGTCTCGGTGTTGACCCCGAAGACCAGCCGGCCCGCGTAGCGGCCCCGGGTGAGCTGGATGCCGTGTGCCGGCCCGGTCGCGTACCAGGAGTTCCAGTCGCCGGGCAGGATCTCCGGGCTCAGATCGCGAGGGGCGGACCAGGTCCGGCCGTCGTCGTCGCTGTACTGGATGTGCGGGGTACGGTCGCAGGGCACGGAGCAACTGGCGCTGTCGGTCCGGCCCGTGTTGTACGTCTCCGCGAGCCAGACCCGGCCCGTTGCGCGGTCGACGATCGGCGCCGGATTGCCGTGGGTGTCGCCGCCGCCGTCGGTGACCACCTGCAGCGGGCCCCAGGTGCGGCCGCCGTCGGTGGAGCGCTTGAGCACGATGTCTGTGTCGGCGGCGTCCCCGCAGTTGAGGACCCGGCCCTCGGCGAAAGCCAGCAGCGTGCCGTCGGTGGTCTGCACGATCGCCGGGATGCGGACGCACGCGTAGCCGGGATCCTGGGAGGCCTTGAACAGGACCTGCTGCTCGAACGCGGGGGAGCCGGTGGAGGGTTGGGCAAGTGCGGGGTGGGTGGCAGCGAGAGGCAGTGCGAACAGGGCCGCCGCCGAGCAGGCGGCGGCGAGCGCGGTTCTCGGACGGGCGCGAAGACCTGACGGCATGGAGGGACCTGCCCTTCATCGGCCGGACATCTGGACATCCGGACATCCAATGTCCAACGTGCGCCCCATCGAAGGTAGTTGGGGGCAGACCGTCTCACAAGAAGTGTGCGGCATGCGGCGGGTGTGAACGCCCTACGGGCGCAGCACCACCTTGCCGAGGTTGGCCCGCGTCTCGATCACCTCGTGCGCCTTCGCCGCGTCCTGAAGTGCGAACTCGGCATGGACGGCGGGCTTCAGGGAGCCCTCGGCGAAGAGCCGCCACAGCTCCTGACGCCACTGCTCGTACAGGTCCGGCCGGCCGCGGGCGATCAGGGCCATCTGGAAACCGATCACCGACTTGGCGCCCACCAGCAGGTCGTACGCCTGGAGGGTGCCGCCGCCCGAGCTGTAGGCGACGAGGCGGCCGTGCGGGGCGAGGGCGGCGAGGGCCGGGGTGAGCAGGTCGCCGCCGACGGCATCCAGGACGCAGTCGACCGGATCTCCCCAACTGCCGTCGGTGTACTGCATGCAGTCGTCCGCGCCCAGTGAGCGTACGAAGTCCGCCTTCGCCGGGTCGGACACGGCTCCCACCACCCGCCCGGCACCCCGCGCCCGCGCCAGCTGCACGGCGAGGTGGCCGATCCCGCTCGCCGCCGCCGTGACGAGGACCGCCTCGCCCGGCGCCTGCCGCGCCGCCTCCAGTGCCCCGTACGCCACCAGGCCGCTGCGCACCAGCGCGATCGCGTCCACCGCGTCGGCGCCGTCCGGTATGGGGGAGGCCATGGCCTCGTGCAGCAGGGCGAAGTCGGCATACCCGTGCCCGAAGCACATTCCCGTCACCCGGTCGCCCGGCCGGAAGCGGGTCACGCCCTCGCCGGCCGCCACCACCTCGCCGGCGATCTCTCCGCCGAGGGCGATCGGCTCGGCGGCCTCGGTGACCTTGCGGACGACGGGCAGGGTGACGCCGATCGCCGCGCAGCGCACCAGCAGCTCGCCGGGGCCGGGCTCGGGGGCCGGGACCTCCTCGACGAACAGCGGGCCGCCGGTGGACTCGTACCGGACACGACGCATCGCACGCACCTCCAAGGCCGGGCGCGGCCCGGCGCATCGATCGCCGGGGCACCCAAGAAGTCGTTGGGAGTCCCAACGATAGCGAAAATTCGTTGGAGGGTCCAATGATTATCGGATAGGCTGCCGGCATGGCCGACGAAGCGCCCCTGACCGCGATCCGCTCCCTGCCGAGCTGGCTCCTCGGCCGTGCCGCCGCCCGGGGGCGCGGTCTGGTCGCCGACGCCCTCGCGGCCGAGGGGCAGAAGATGTGGCACCACGTCGTCCTCTCCGCCGTCCGCGACCTCCAGCCCGTCGCCCAGGCCGACCTCGGCCGCGGCGTCGGCCTCGACCCCAAGGACCTGGTCGGCGTGCTCAACGACCTGCAGTCCGCCGGCCACGTCCTGCGTGCCCCCGACCCCCGGGACCGGCGCAAGAACGCCGTGACCCTCACCGACGAAGGAGCCCGCCTCCTCACGCGCTGCGAGAAGGCGGCCCGCGAGGCCAACGACGAGCTGCTCGCCCCGCTGTCGGCCGCCGAACGCGATCAGTTCATGGGCCTGTTGATCCGGATTTCCGGCACGGACGGCTGACGGCGGCTAACGTTCCGTCATGACCGCAGCTCCCGCGCTCGATCCGCAGCGCACCGCCCTGATCCTCGTCGATCTCATGGAACGCATCGTCGCGCTGCCGCTGGAACCCCGCAAAGGCACCGAAGTACTGGACACCGCCGAGGTGTTGGCGGGCACCTTCCGCGCCGCCGGAGCGCCCGTCGTCCTCGTCCGGGTCGAACGCCCCTCGACCGCCGAACAGCCGCCCGGCAGCGGACTCGTGCCGGGCCTCGCCGCCGACGGCGACCTGGAGGTGGTCAAGCGCACCATCGGCGCCTTCCAGGGCACCGGCCTGGACGAGCGGCTGCGCGAACGCGGCGTCACCACCCTGGTGTTCGGCGGCATCGCCACCAATCTCGGCGTCGAGTCCACCGCCCGCGCCGCCGCCGACCTCGGCTACGGCCTCGTCTTCGCCGAGGACGCCATGGCCGCCTTCACCGCCGCCGAGCACGAGGCGTCCGTCCGGCTCGACTTCCCCCGCCTCGGCACCGTCGTGACCGCCGCCGAGGTACGCCTCGCCGCAGCCTGACCCATCAGACCAGCGTGCCGCCCCCGTCCACGACCACCACCGACCCGGTGCTGTAGCCCCCACGCATCAGATACAGGTACGCCTCCGCCACATCCGCCGGCTCGCCGACCCGCCCCACCGGCAGCGACTCGGCGGACGACCGGAACAGACACTCCCGGTCCGCCTCCGGCAGCTCCCGCCACAGCTCGGTGCGCACCACCCCGGGCGAAACCGCGTTGACCCGCACCGGTGCCAGCTCCACGGCCAGCGCCCGGGCCAGCGACTCCATCGCCCCGCACAGTGCCGACGCGGCGCTCGATCCGGGCATCGGCCGGCGCCCCGCCGTCCCCGTGGTCAGCACCACCGACCCACCCGGACGGATCGACCCGGCGCCGTACTTGACCGCCGTGTACGCACCCCACAGCCGGGTGTCCATGAATTGCCGTGCCCGGACGACATCCGCCCTGGCCAGCGGTTCCAGCAGCAGCGACTCACCCGCTGTGTAGACGAGGTGGTCGAAGGCGCCGGCCCCCGTGAAGAAGCCGCGCACCGCGTCCTCGTCCGTGGCGTCCAGCAGCTGCCCCTCGGCGCCGTCGCCCAGCAGCTTCAGTGCCGCGTCCACGCTCTCCTGCCGGCGCGAGGCGACCACCACCCCGGCGCCCTCCCGCGCCGCGCCCTCGGCGACCGCGAGTCCGATACCCGACGTGCCCCCGATGACGACGATCCGCTGTCCTTGCAGGCTCATACGGTGCCCCTTTCCTGGCTGCCCGGCGGGAGGTCCTGGTCGCCCGCCGGGATCCAGCCTGCGACGGCCCCCGGCCGGCCGTCCAAGACCTCTTCCAGCTGTGGCGATACCCTGAAGGCATCGCCATCGGTACGACGGAAAGGGCGGCCATGGACCTGGACCTGGATCTGGATCTGCGGAAGGTCCGCTACTTCGTGGCCGTCGCCGAGCTGCTGCACTTCGGCCGTGCCGCCGAGCGACTGCACATCGCCCAACCTGTGCTGAGCCGTCAGATCCGGGCGCTGGAGAAGGACTTGGGTGCCGAACTGTTCCTCCGGGACAGCCATGGCGTGACGTTGACCGATGCGGGAAGTCAACTCCTCGACGACGCACAGCAGTTGCTCGCCATCGCTCGGGGCGCGCGACGCCGTGTGCAGCGGGCCGCGCACGGGCACCGGCGGCTTCTGGTCGGCTTCCGCGCCGGTGTCGTCGTCACCCATGCCCTGCGCGCCTTCGCGGCGGCGCACCCGGACGTGGAGACCAACGCCCGCCGGGTCGAGTGGGACGATCAGGAGCGGCTGATCCTCGACGGGACCGTCGACATCGCGTACGTACGGCGACCGGTCCGCGAGGACGGGCTCGAACTGCGTCCCCTGTACAGCGAGACCCGCGTGGCAATGCTCCCGGACGGCCACCGGCTCGCCGGTAAGCCGGAGCTGTCGCTGGCCGACCTCGACGGGGAGAGATGGCTCAGATACGCGGATCCGCTGCCCGGCGACCTGCCGATCCGCACCATCGAGGAGAAGTTCGAATGCGTGGCCGCGGGCACCGGCATCACGCTGGTGCCACGCTCGGTCGCCGAGCAGTACTTCCGCCCGGACATCAGTTACGTGCCGGTCGCCGACGCAGAACCCGACCAGGTGCTGCTGGCCTGGGCGGCGGGCCGCCGCTCCCCCCTGATCACGGCGTTCGCCGAAGCGGCGCAGTCCCTCGGCTGAGGCGGGGCCCGGCGGCGCAGGGGGCGCTCCCCGCCGGCCGGGGCCCCGCCGCCGTGCCGCGGGGAGGCGTCTCAGCCCTGGGCGGCCGCCTCTCGCAGGGCGATGCGGTCCTCACCCGCGTACACGTTCATCGAGCTGCCCCGCAGGAAGCCCACCAGGGTCAGACCCGTCTCCGCGGCCAGATCCACCGCCAGCGACGACGGCGCCGACACGGCCGCCAGCACCGGGATGCCCGCCATCACCGCCTTCTGTGCCAGCTCGAACGAGGCCCGCCCGGAGACCAGGAGGATCGTCCGCGACAGCGGCAGCTCGCCGTTCTGCAGCGCCCGTCCGACCAGTTTGTCGACCGCGTTGTGCCGGCCGACGTCCTCCCGTATGTCCAGCAGTTCGCCGTCCTCGGTGAACAGGGCCGCCGCGTGCAGGCCCCCGGTCCGGTCGAACACCCGCTGGGCCGCCCGCAGCCGGTCGGGGAGGCTCGCCAGCAGCTCCGGGGTGACCCGGACCGGGGGAGTGTCGGCGATCGGGAAGCGCGCCGTCGTCCGCACGGCGTCCAGACTGGCCTTGCCGCACAGGCCGCACGAGGAGGACGTGTAGACGTTCCGCTCCAGGGTGAAGTCCGGCAGCGTGACGCCCGGCGTGGTCTTCACGTCGACCACGTTGTACGTGTTCGACCCGTCCGTGGTCGCCCCCGCGCAGTAGACGATGTTCTGCAGATCGTATGCAGCAGCCAGTACACCCTCGCTCACCAGAAACCCGGCCGCCAGCGCGAAGTCGTCGCCCGGGGTGCGCATGGTGATCGCGAGCGGCTTGCCGTTCAGCCGGATCTCCAGGGGTTCCTCGGCGACGAGTGTGTCCGGCCGGGTGGAGAGCGCCCCGTCGCGGATGCGGAGGACCTTGCGTCGTTCCGTGACTCGTCCCATGTCCTGATCAGCCCCGGTTCTGTACGTGCTGGTAGCCGAAACGGCCCTTGATGCAGAGATTGCCGTGGGTCACCGGATTGTCGTGCGGAGAGGTGACCTTCACGATCTCATTGTCCTGCACATGGAGCGTGAGGGTGCAGCCCACTCCGCAGTACGCGCACACCGTGGCCGTCTGCGTCTGCCGCGACTCGTCGTACGCCGGGGCACCCATGGTCAGGATCGGCAGGACGTTGACCAGCGTCTCCACGTTGTTCTCGACCGTCGGCCTGCCGAACAGCCCCTTCTCCACGGGGAACGGCGGCTTCGAGCGCGGCTCGCCCCGGTACCCCTCGATGGAGTTGAACAGGGCCGTCTCCTCCCCGCAGATGTACGCCCCCGCGCCCCGCCGGATCTCGATGTCGAAGGCGTAGCCCTGACTGAGGATGTCGTCGCCCTGCAGACCGCGGACGCGCGCCTGGTCGACTGCGTGCTGCATACGTTGCACCGCTCGCGGATATTCGCCGCGGATGTAGAGGAAGCCCCGGTGCGCGCCGATCGCATATGCCGCGACGGTCATCGCCTCGACCAGTGCGTGCGGGTCGCCCTCCATGATCACGCGGTCCTTGAAGGTGCCCGGCTCGGATTCGTCGGCGTTGCAGACGAGGTGGTGCGGGTGGTCGGGCCGGGACGCCGTGGCCTGCCACTTGCGGCTGGCGGGGAAGGCGGCGCCACCGCGCCCCACCAGACCGGAGTCGCCGACCTCGCGGATGACTCCGGCGGGCCCGAGCGCGAAGGCCCGGCGCAGCGCGGTGTAGCCGCCGTGCGCGCGGTAGTCGTCCAGCGAGGCCGGGTCGACGACACCCACCCGCCGCAGCAGGACGAGGTCCTCCTGGCCCGCCTGGGGCACCGCCACGGCCGCCGGGGGCTCCTCGGGCGCGGAGCCGGGCGCGTCGGCCGCGCGCAGGGCGCCATCCACGGTCGCCGGCGCCGCCACCGCCGTACGCACCGGATCGCCCGCCCGGATCGCGAGGGCCGCAGGGGCGCGTGCGCACAGGCCGAGGCAGGGACTGCGCTGGACACCGACCCCACTGCCGAGTCGCTCCGCCCCACCGGCGCACAGGTCGTCGGCTCCGGCCGCCGCGCACGCCAGGTCGGTGCAGACGTGCAGCACGGTCGCCGGGCGGGGCTCGACCGAGAACAGCGCGTAGAAGGTGGCAACCCCGTACGCCTCGGCCGGCGGCACGGTAAGCCGGCGGCACAGGTAGTCGAGGGCGCCCTCGCTGATCCAGCCGATCCGGTCGTTGATCGCGTGCAGCCCCGGCAACAACAGGTCGCGGCGGTCCCGGGCCGCACGGCCGCCGCGCGCCCACCGCAGGTCCGCATCGCTGCGGCCGGCACCCTCCCAGGAGGACTCCGGCGGGCCCAACAGGGCGTCCACGGCGGCCCGTTCCTCATCCGTCGGTTCGCTGTCGCCGAAGTGCAGGTCCACCAGATCACCTCACGACGGTCGCGACGGGGAGTTTCTCGATGCGGATCGCCGACGCCTTGAACTCCGCCGTCCCGGCGATCGGGCAGTTGGCCTCGATCGTCAGCTGGTTGGTGTCCACCTCGTCGGGAAAGTGCATGGTCATGAAGGCCAGACCCGGGCGCAGGGCCCGGTCGATCCAGACCGGGGCCACGACCGAGCCCCGCCGCGAGAACACCTGGACCTCCTCGCCGACGCGTTCCGCGCCCGCGAGCCGGCGCTCGACCGAGACGCCGACCGCGCAGCCGAGGGCCTCGGCGACGGAGAGCGTCTCGCGCATCATCGTCTCGATGACCCGGCGGGTGCCGCCGTGCAGACACATCTGCCGCATGGTGGCGCGGGCCAGGGCGCTGATCGGGTTGAAGGAGATGTTCCCGAACAGCTTGATCCAGATGTCACCGCGCAGCTCCGGCCCCACCGGGCACTTCAGCCCGCCGGTCCGCATGGCCTCGCTCAGGTCCCGGCAGCGCGGCGAGAGGCTGCGGTCCGGCTCGCCGACGGAGAACCGGGTGCCTTCCAAGTGCCGTACGACACCGGGGGACTGGAGTTCCGTGGCCGCGTAGACGACACAGCCGACGGCCCGCTCGGGGGCGAGGACCCGGCTGACGGCGCCGCCCGGGTCCACGCTTTCGAGGCGGTGGCCGTCATAGGGGCCGCCGTGCCGGTGGAAGTACCACCAGGGGATGCCGTTCTGTGCTGCCACCACCGCCGTGCGCTCGTGCAGCAGCGGTGCGATCAGCGGCCCGCACGCCGCGTACGCGTTGGCCTTCAGGCCGAGAAAGACATAGTCCACCGGGCCGACCTCGCCGGGATCGTCGGTGGCGTGGGGCGCGCGGTGAAGTCGCCGCGCAGGCTGAGCACACGTACTCCGTGCTGCCTCATGGCCGCGAGATGCGGTCCACGGGCGATGAGATGCACTTCGGCGCCGGCGCGGTGGAGCGCGGCACCGACGTAGGCGCCGATGGCGCCGGCGTCGAGAACTGCCACTTTCACGGGGCACTCCGTTCGGTTTGAGAGATACCGCGGAGGTCGGAGACCGAATCCTGTCGACGAAATATTGTCTGCAGTATGGAGTTTGGCTCGACAGGGGTTCGGACGCCGGCCGTTCGGCGCTCCGGACGTCGCTCCTCGCATACGATCGATCCGTTGTCTTCTCAACTACCTTGTGCGGACGTACCGTTCGGGTTCATGAGCAGTCCCCCTGTCGCCCCCGCGGGCTGGAGCCGCTGGCTCGTCCCGCCCGCCGCCCTCTCCGTCCATCTCTCCATCGGCCAGGCCTACGCCTGGAGCGTGTTCAAGCCGCCGCTCGAATCCGCGCTGCACCTCGACGGCACCCAGAGCGCGCTGCCCTTCCAGCTCGCGATCGTGATGCTCGGTCTGTCCGCCGCGTTCGGCGGCACCCTCGTCGAGCGCAACGGACCGCGCTGGGCCATGACCGTGGCCCTGGTCTGTTTCTCCTCCGGCTTCCTGATCTCCGCGCTCGGCGCCGAGACCAAGCAGTACTGGCTGATCGTCCTCGGCTACGGCTTCGTCGGCGGCATCGGCCTCGGCATCGGCTACATCTCGCCGGTCTCCACCCTGATCAAGTGGTTCCCGGACCGGCCCGGCATGGCCACCGGCATCGCCATCATGGGCTTCGGCGGCGGCGCGCTGATCGCCTCGCCCTGGTCCGCGCAGATGCTCTCGTCCTTCGGTGGTGACAACGATGGCATCGCCCTCGCCTTCCTGGTGCACGGGCTGTCGTACGCCGTCTTCATGACTCTCGGCGTGCTCCTGATCCGGGTGCCGCGCACCGAGGGCCGTGCGAACACGGCGGACGTCCCGAGCGCGGTCGAGGGGGTGCGGGTCTCCGCGAACAGCGCGGTACGCACCCCGCAGTTCTGGTGCCTGTGGATCGTGCTCTGCATGAACGTGACCGCCGGCATCGGCATCCTGGAGAAGGCCGCCCCGATGATCACGGACTTCTTCGCCGCCAGCTCCACCCCCGTGTCGGCGTCCGCGGCCGCCGGGTTCGTCGCCCTGCTGTCCGCCGCCAACATGGCGGGCCGCATCGGCTGGTCGTCCACCTCCGACCGGATCGGACGCAAGAACATCTATCGCGTCTACCTCGGCGTCGGCGCGCTGATGTACCTGGTCATCGCCCTCTTCGGGGACTCGTCCAAGCCGCTGTTCGTGCTCTGCGCACTGGTGATCCTCTCCTTCTACGGCGGCGGCTTCGCCACGGTCCCGGCGTATCTGAAGGACCTGTTCGGCACCTACCAGGTCGGCGCGATCCACGGCCGGCTGCTCACCGCCTGGTCCACGGCCGGTGTGCTCGGGCCGCTGATCGTCAACTGGATCGCCGACCACCAGAAGAACGCCGGCAAGCACGGCTCGGACCTGTACACCCTGTCCTTCGGCATCATGATCGGGCTGCTCGTCGTCGGCTTCGTCGCCAACGAGCTGGTCCGTCCCGTCCACGTCCGCCACCACATCCCCGCCCCGAGGGAGGCCGCCGATGCCGAACGACAGCAGCCCGCCTAGCCCGGACCGCCGTGCGCTGATCGCCTTCGCCTGGCTCTGGGTCGGCGCGCCCTTCGCCTACGGGGTGTACGAACTCGTACAGAAGGCGACACAGCTGTTCAACAGGTGAGTCCTGCGAAAGGCCGGGCGTCCGAGCGTCTGCAAGAAGCCGACAACTCGGGCGCCCGATTCCTGTGGCTTCACCTGCCGTCGTACTCGTGGGTCACTGATCAGACTGGGGGATCCCGCTACCCACGGCCCACGAGGGGACCCCGCCATGAACGGCTCGCGCATCGCCGCCATCGGCCACTATCAGCCCGCCCGGGTGCTCACCAACGAGGACCTGGCCGGGATGGTCGACACGAGCGACGAGTGGATCAGCAGCCGGGTCGGCATCCGGACCCGGCACATCGCCGGCCCCGACGAACCGGTCGACGAGCTGGCCGCGCACGCCGCCGCCAAGGCCCTCGCCGCCGCCGGTCTGACCCCCGCCGACATCGACCTGGTCCTGGTCGCCACGTCCACGGCGGTCGACCGGTCCCCGAACATGGCCGCCCGGGTCGCCGCCCGGCTCGGCATCCCGCAGCCGGCCGCGATGGACGTCAACGTGGTGTGCGCCGGGTTCACGCACGCGCTGGCCACCGCCGACCACACCGTCCGGGCAGGCGCGGCCACCCGGGCGCTGGTCATCGGCGCCGACAAGATGTCCGACGTCACCGACTGGAGCGACCGCACCACCTGTGTCCTGGTCGGCGACGGGGCCGGGGCCGCCGTCGTCGAGGCGTGCGCGCCGGGGGAGGAGCCGGGGATCGGGCCGGTGCTGTGGGGGTCGGTGCCGGAGATGGGGCACGCCGTGCGGATCGAGGGCACCCCGCCCCGGTTCGCGCAGGAGGGCCAGGCCGTCTACCGCTGGGCCACCACCCGGCTGCCGGCCATCGCCCGCAGTGCGTGCGAGCGGGCCGGTGTGGGCCCGGAGGACCTCGCCGGGGTCGTCCTGCACCAGGCCAACCTGCGCATCATCGAACCCCTGGCCGAGAAGCTCGGCGCCGTCAACGCGGTGGTCGCCCGCGATGTCACCGAATCCGGCAACACATCGGCGGGCAGTGTCCCGATGGCCTTCTCCAAGCTGCTCGAACAGGGAGCGCTCAGCGCGGGCGATCCGGTGCTGCTGTTCGGCTTCGGCGGCAATCTGTCGTACGCGGGGCAGGTCGTACGCTGCCCGTGAGTGGATGGCGTCAACCGTTGTGTGAATGAAGTCCGGTGCCCTGGGCCTGGATTTTGCGCACCGTAGACTGTAGACAAAAGACAATCGATACTGAGAGTCCAGCGTCCACGCGTCAGACCTGTCCAGTCAGACCGTCCAGGAGGGGGACCGCGATGTTGTCGACCGGACTGCCGCACGGGGCAGTGCCCAAGCTCGAACGGCCCGGACCGTTGCGCGAGCGTGTCTACGAGGCACTGCTCGAACTCATCACCACCCGCGCCCTGCAGCCCGGCCAGCACCTGGTCGAGAGCGAGCTGGCCGGGCACCTCGGTGTCTCCCGGCAGCCGGTGCGCGAGGCGCTGCAGCGGCTCAACACCGAGGGCTGGGTCGATCTGCGGCCCGCGCAGGGCGCGTTCGTGCACGAGCCGACCGAGGAGGAGGCCGACCAGCTGCTGACCGTGCGCACCCTGCTGGAGGCGGAGGCGGCCCGGCTGGCCGCACTGCACGCCGACGCAGCCGGGATCCAGGCGCTGGAAGAGGTGTGTGCCGAGGGCGAGAAGGCCGTCGCCGCCGACCAGGTGGACCGCGCCGTGGCCCTCAACGCGGCGTTCCACGCCAGGATAATGGAACTGGCGGGCAACGCGGTCCTCGCCGAACTCGCCGCCCAGGTGGACCGCCGGGTCCGCTGGTACTACACCCCGGTGGCCCGGCAGCGCGGGCGCCAGTCCTGGATCGAACACCGGGAACTGATCCTCGCGATCGCCCACAACGACCAGGAGCGGGCCGCCCACCTGATGCGCGCCCACACCGAACACACCCGTCGCTCGTACCACGAGCGCCAAGGATCCTGACCACGTACGGATGCCGGCCGCGACGAGGGCCAGGGCATGCGTGTTCCCCCTCCCGCGATCGGTGAGCGGACCGTGGAGGGGGAACACCGCGAGGCTTGTTCAGGACATCGGCCGCGTCCTCGGGGCCGTCGCGGCCGCCGTACGGCCGTCCCGGCCCGGCTGGCGCAGCAGCAGCGCGATCGCCGCCGCCACCATCGACACACCGCCGGCCAGCGCATAGGCGCCGTTGTAGCCCCAGGCGCCGACCACCATGGAGCCGAGACCGCCGCCGAACAGGCCGCTGACCAGCTTGCCGCTGTAGACGAGGCCGTAGTTGGTGGCGTTGTAGTTCTCGCCGAAGTAGTCCGGGGTCAGTGCGGCGAACATCGGGTAGAACGCGCCGCCGCCGAAGCCGGACAGGAAGGCGAAGAACAGGAACAGCCACTCGCTCTTGATGTCACCGGCCCAGATGACGCCGAACTGGGCGAGCCCCAGGACCACGATGACGAACACCAGGGACGTCTTGCGGCCCCACAGGTCCGACAACCAGCCGACGACCGCCCGCCCGACGCCGTTGATGACCGCCATGACACCCATCGAGGACGCCGCGACCAGTGGGCCGAAGCCGATCTGTTTGGCGTAGTCGACCTGGAAGGAGATCCCGAAGATCGACACACCGGCGGTCATGACGATGCTGACCCACATCAGCGGCAGCATGCCGGTCCTGATGGCCTCCTTCGGGGTGAACTGCCGCACCGCCGGCGGGTTCTTCGCCAGGCTCGCCACGCTCTTGCCGCCGGCGGAGTGCGACAGCGGGTCGACGTCGGCCGGCCACCAGTTCTTCGGCGGGTCCTTGAAGAAGAACGCGCACACCGCGACGACGATCAGCACGTACACGCCGATAAGGTCCAGCACCTCGTCGTAATCGCGCGTGTCGAAGGCGTAGTTGAAGACGAAGATGAAGGGCAGCGAGCCGTAGGCGAAGCCGCCGTTGACAAAGCCGGTCTTCGCGCCGCGCCGTTCCGGGAACCACTTGCCGACCATGTTGATACAGGTCGCGTAGATCAGCCCGGAGCCCACACCGCCCACGACACCGAAGCCGAGGATGGCCGGCATCACGTTGTCGAGGTGGGACAGGGCCAGGAAGCCGAGCAGACACATCGCGGCGCCCAGGAACATCGCGCAGCGCGCCGTGAGGATGCCTCTCTCGCGCAGCCAGCCCGCCGGGAAGGCGATACCGGCCTGGAAGAACACCCAGACGCTCAGGATCCAGAAGGTGTTGCTCTGGTTCCAGCCGTGCGCGGCGGACAGCGTGTCCTCGGCGGAGCCGTAGGCGTACTCCGAGACACTGATGGCCATCATCGCGATCCACGGCAGATACACCATGAGCTTGCGGGAGTGGCCGAGGATGTCACGGTCCGCCTCGCCGACGCGGTAGACCCGCCCCCGGGAATCGGTGACTTCGCGGTACGAACGGTCCGCCGAACCGGGATCGGCCGGCGTGTTCCTTGTTGTCGGATCAGCCGTCATGTCAGGCCATCTCCTCGCCGAGGGGGTGGGGATTGGGGACGACGCGCCGGACGCTGAGCCTGCCCGGCGCTCTGAGGAACAGCGCCACCACGGCGCAGACGAGCCCGGTGCAGCCCGCCAGCAGGAACGCGGAGTGGGGGTCCCGCGCGGCGTACGCGGCGGCGCGCGTGCCGCCGCCGGCGGCGACCGGCAGCAGCCAGGCGCCGGTGAGCAGTCCGTGGACGCTCGCGCTGTGGTTCTCACCGAAGTGGTCCGTGGCCAGTGCGGTGACCAGCGCCAGGACCGCCGCACCGGCGGCGGCGGTGACCGCGGCACAGCCCAGGAGGAGCACCCCGCCGCCCGCCCGGGCCGCCACAAGCATCCCGAACTGGGCGGCGGCCAGCAGCAGACAGGCCGTGATCAGGGCCGTGCGCCGCCCCGAGCGGTCCGACAGAGCGCCGGCGGCCGCGGCCCCCGCGGCGCCGCCCGCGACGGTCACCGACCACACCGCCTGGCCGCCGAGCCCGAGTTGTCCGCCGTACGCCGTGAGCAGGCGGATGCCGAGCACGGTGACGCCGGCCGCGCCGAGCAGGCACAGCCACATCAGCCACAACACCGGGCTGCGGGCGGCCTCGTGCAGGGTGTGGTGGCGTACGGCGGGCGGGTTCTTCTCCCGTGCGCGCCGGGCGACGGGATCCGCCGGCACGGCCCGTGGGTCGGGACGCGGTGGCCACCAGTTCCGCGGCGGGTCCTTGAGGAGCCGGCCGGCCCCGGCCACGACCACGGCCGCTCCGGCTCCCGCGGCGGCGAGCAGGACCTGCGGGTCGGCCCCGCGCACCGGGGCCAGGAGGAACGGTACGGCCCCGAGGGCGAGCCCGCTCGCCACCGCTCCCGTGGGGCCGCCCCGGCGCTCCGGCCACCACCTGCCCGGCAGCGTCAGACAGGTCCCGTGCACCAGCCCGGCGCCGGCACCGGCGGACACGGCGAAGACGAGCCGGACGGCGGCGCGGTCCGGAGCGGCGGCGAGCGCCAGATATCCGAGGAGGGTGCCGAGCGCTCCGGTCGCCATCGCCGCGCGGGCGGAGAGCCGGCCGCTGTCCCGCAGCCGCCCGGCCGGTACGGCGACGGCCGCCTGGGACAACGCCCACAGACCCACCGGCCAGTACAGGTCCCCGCCCCACCGGTGAGCGGCACGGAGACCGGCCTGCGCCGCTACGAACGCGTACGCGGCACCACTGATGCCCGCCAAACCCGCCCAGGGCAGGACGACCATCCAGATCCGGCCACGGCCCAGCAGGTCGGCGTCGCTCTCGCCGACCCGGTAGACGCGGCCCCTGCGGTCCCTCACCTCCCTGCACAGCACGGAGGCGGGGGAATCGATCGTTTCCATCGTGCGACTCGCACCCCTTGCGTCGAAAGTTCTGGCCGGCGCCCCCTGTCCCATACCTTTCGTGCGCGCTCGGGTCCCGGGGCCGGCCGACGCGCACCGCCGGCCGGCCCCTCCGTCACTCACGTCATGAACCGGCCCCCGGCAACCCGGCCGCCCGCGCCCACCGAGCGGTGTCCAGCCCGGGGACAACCCCCGGACCCCCGGCCGGTGCCGGAGCGGGCCCCGTCATCACAGGAGCCCCGCGGCCCGCGCCCACCGATACTTCGCACCCAGCGCGGCCACCGGCTTCTCCGTCGTGTACGGGTACGCCACGACCCCCCGCTCGAACAGGTACTGACAGGCCTCCTCGACCTCGACGTCCCCCGCGAGCGACGCCACGACCGGCTTCTCGATGCCCCGCTCGCGGAACTCCGCGACGACCCGCGCCGTCAGCTCCGCGAACACCGTCGGCGGCGTGACGATGGTGTGCCAGTAGCCGAGCACGAGCGCGTGGATCCGCGGATCCTCCAGACCGAGCCGGATCGTCGCCTCGTACGTCGACGGCGGCTCGCCCCCGGTGATGTCGACCGGGTTGCCGGCCGCGCCGAACGGCGGGATGAACCGGCGGAACGCCTTGTCCAGGTCGGGCGGGATCTCCATCAGGGACAGCCCGTTGTCGGTCACCGCGTCCGACAGCAGCACACCGCTGCCGCCCGCGCCGGTGATGATCACGACGTTGTCGCCCCGGGGGGTGGGCAGGACGGGCAGGGCACGGGCGTACTCCAGCATGTCGTTCAGCCCCGGCGCCCGGATGACTCCCGCCTGCCTCAGGATGTCGTCGTACACGGCGTCGTCGCCCGCGAGCGCCCCGGTGTGCGAGCCGGCCGCCTTCGCGCCCGCCGCCGTACGGCCCGCCTTCAGCACCACGACCGGCTTCTTCGGCACCGTCTCCCGGGCCGCATCCACGAACGCCCGGCCGTCCTTGAGGTCTTCGAGATGCATGGCGATGCACTCGGTGTGCGGGTCCTCACCGAACCAGGTCAGCAGGTCGTCCTCGTCCAGGTCCGACTTGTTGCCGAGTCCTACGATCGCCGACACACCCGTCTTCGTGGTGCGGGCGAAGCCCAGGATCGCCATGCCGATGCCCCCGGACTGGGAGGTCAGCGCCACCCCGCCCCTGACGTCGTACGGCGTGCAGAACGTGGCGCACAGATCCTGCCAGGTGGAGTAGTAGCCGTAGATGTTCGGGCCGAGCAGACGGATGCCGTGCCGCTCGGCGATCTCCACGATCCGCGCCTGCAGTTGGTGCTCGCCGGTCTCGGCGAAACCGGACGGGATGAGGACGGCGTTCGGGATCTTCTTGCGTCCCACCTCCTCCAGGGCCGCGGCCACGAACGGGGCCGGAATGGCGAAGACTGCCACATCCACCTCACCGGGAACGTCCGTGACGCTCTTGTACGCCTTGCGGCCCAGAATGTCATCGGCCTTGGGGTTCACCGGATGGATCTCCCCGGAGAAACCGCCGTCGAGGAGATTGCGCATGACCGAATTACCGATCTTGCCCTGCTCGTTGGACGCGCCGATGACGGCGACGGACGAGGGCTGCATCAGCCGGCGCATCGTCGACAGGATTTCGTCGCGTGTATACCGCCGACGAGATGGTGCCGACGACTCGGCGAGGATCACCCGGATGTCGGCGGCCATCGCTCCGTCGGGCGTGGCGATCACCGGATTGAGGTCCACCTCGGCGATCTCCGGGAAGTCCGCGACCAGTTGGGAGACCCGCCGGATCTGTTCGGCGACCGCCCACCGGTCCACACCGGCCTGCCCGCGCACCCCGCGCAGGATCTCCGCCGACCGGATGGAGTCCAGCATCGACACCGCCTCGTCGGCGGTGACCGGCGCCAGGCGGAACGTCACGTCCTTCAGCACCTCGACCAGTACACCGCCGAGCCCGAACGCCACCACCTTCCCGAACGTCGGGTCGGTGACCGCGCCGACGATGACCTCCTGCCCCTGCGGCAGCAACTCCTGCACCTGCACGCCCTCGACACGGGCCGCGGAGTCGTACGCACGCGCGTTCTCGATGATCCCGCGGAAAGCGGCCCGTACGTCCGCCGCGCCCTCGACGCCCACCACGACCCCGCCGGCGTCGGTCTTGTGCGGGATGTCCGGCGAGACGATCTTCATGACCACCGGCCCGCCGAACCGCGCCGCAGCGGCCACCGCCTCGTCCACGTCCGCCGCCAGTGCCTCGCCCGGTACGGCGATCCCGTACGCGTCGGCGATCACCTTGCCCTCGGGCGCGGTCAGCGCGGTACGGCCCTCGGCGCGCACCGCGGCGAGGAGGGCGCGCACCTTCGGTACCCGGTCTTCGGCCATCACGTCAGATCACTCCGTTCGACTTCAGCAGGCGCAACTCCTCGTCATCGAGGCCGAGTTCGCCGACGTAGACCTCTTCGTTGTGCTCGCCGAGCAGCGGTGAACCGGTCACCTCGACGGGGGAGTCGGACAGTTTGATCGGGCTGCCGACGGTGGTGAATTCGCCGCGTTCGGGGTGGGGGACGCGGACGACCATCTCGTTGGCGGCGAGTGAGGGGTCCTCGACGATCTCCTTGGTGGAAAGGATCGGCCCGCACGGGATGTTGTGCGCGTTCAGCTTCTCCAGCACGTCCCACTTGGGCAGGGTGGAGGACCACTCCTCGATCAGCTGGAACATCTTGTTCAGCTTCGGCAGCCGGGCCTCGGGGGTGGCCCACTCGGGGTCCTCGGCCAGCTCGGGCCGGCCGATCAGCTCGGTGATCGGCCTCCAGCCCACCGGCTGGACGATGACGTAGACGTAGTCGTTGGGGCCGCCGGGGGCGCACTTGACGGCCCAGCCGGGCTGGCCGCCGCCGGAGGCGTTGCCGGAGCGGGGGACCTCGTCGCCGAAGTCCTCGTTGGGGTACTCGGCGAGCGGCCCGTGGGCGAGGCGCTGCTGGTCGCGGAGTTTGACGCGGCACAGGTTGAGCACGGCGTGCTGCATGGCGACGTTGACACGCTGGCCGCGGCCGGTGCGTTCGCGCTGGAAGAGTGCCGCCAGTATCCCGGCCACTGCATGCACTCCGGTGCCGGAGTCACCGATCTGAGCGCCGGTGGCGAGCGGGGGGCCGTCCTCGAAGCCGGTGGTGGCCATCGAGCCGCCCATGGCCTGCGCGACGACCTCATAGGCCTTGAAGCCGGTGTAGGGGCCGTCGCCGAAGCCCTTGATGGAGGCGTAGACGATCCTGGGGTTGATCTCCTGGATGCGTTCCCAGGTGAACCCCATCCGGTCCACCGCACCGGGACCGAAGTTCTCCACCATCACATCCGAACGGCGGATCAGCTCGGTGAGCAGTTCCTTGCCGCGCTCGGTCTTGGTGTTCAGGGTGATGCTGCGCTTGTTGCAGTTCAGCATCGTGAAATACAGCGAGTCGACGTCGGGGAGGTCGCGCAGCTGTTTGCGGGTGATGTCGCCGGTGGGGGCTTCGAGCTTGACGACGTCGGCGCCGAGCCAGGCCAGGAGCTGGGTGGCGGAGGGCCCGGACTGGACGTGGGTCATGTCGAGGACGCGGATGCCCTCAAGTGCCTTTGCGGTCATGGGCGTCGACCTCACTTGTACATGGTCTGGTTCATGGTTCCGGGGGCGTAGGCGTCCGGGTCGACCCAGACGTTGATCAGCGACGGCTTGCCCGACTCCCGGGCCCGGCGCAGCGCGGGGGCGATGCCGGCGGGGTCGCGGACCTCCTCGCCGTAACCCCCGAGCAACTGGGCGAACTTGTCGTACGCCACGTCGCCGAGGGTGTTGCCGACCCGCTCGCGGTCCTTGCCGTACTTGACGGCCTGGCCGTAGCGGATCTGGTTCATCGAGGAGTTGTTGCCGACGATGCCGACGAAGGGCAGGTCGTAGCGGACCAGGGTCTCGAAGTCCCAGCCGGTGAGGGAGAAGGCGCCGTCGCCGAAGAGGGCGACGACCTCCTTGTCCGGGCGGGCCTGCTTGGCGGCGAGCACGAAGGGGACGCCGACGCCGAGGGTGCCCAGCGGGCCGGGGTCCATCCAGTGACCGGGCGACTTGGGCTGGACCACCTGCCCGGAGAAGGTGACGATGTCACCGCCGTCGCCGATGTAGATCGAGTCCTCGGTGAGGAAGTCGTTGATCTCGCTGACCAGGCGGTAGGGGTGGATGGGCGAGGCGTCGGACCTCAGGCTCGGCAGCCGCTTCTCGATCGCGGTCTGCTCGGCGGCGCGCAGCTCGTCCAGCCATTCCTTGCGCCTGGACGCCCCACCGTTGACGCGCCCCAAGGCCGCCTCGGTGACCGACTTCAGGACCAGGCCGGCGTCGCCGACGATGCCGAGGTCGATGTCCCGGTTCTTGCCCACCGTGCGGTAGTCCAGGTCGATCTGGACGACCTTGGCGTCGGGGGAGAGGCGCTTGCCGTAGCCCATACGGAAGTCGAAGGGGGTGCCGACGATCACGATCACATCGGCGTTGGAGAAGGCATGGCGCCGGGAGAGCTGGAAGTGGTGCGGGTCGCCGGGCGGGAGCGTGCCACGGCCGGCGCCGTTCATGTAGGCGGGGATGTTGAGGGTGCGCACCAGCTCGACGGCCGCTTGCGTGCCCCGGGTCGTCCACACCTGGCTTCCCAGCAGGATCGCCGGCTTCTCGGCGTGGACGAGCAGGTCGGCGAGCTGCTCCACGGCCTGCGGATCGCCCGCCGAGCGGGTGGAGGCCCGATAGGCGCCGGGCTTGGGCACCCGGGCCTTGTCCGTGGGCACCTTCGCGTCCAGGACATCACGGGGGATCTCCAGGAACGAGGGCCCCGGCGCACCGTGGTAGCACTCGCGGAACGCCATCGACACCATGTCCGCCGCGCGAGCCGTGTCCGGTACCGTCGCCGCGAACTTGGTGATCGGCGCCATCATGTCCACGTGCGGAAGGTCCTGCAGCGACCCCATCTTGTGCTGGGTCAGCGCACCCTGCCCGCCGATCAGCAGCATCGGCGACTCCGCCCGGAAGGCGTTGGCGACCCCGGTGACGGCGTCGGTCGTCCCCGGGCCGGCGGTGACCACCGCGCAGCCCGGCTTGCCCGTGATCCGGGCGTAGCCGTCGGCGGCGTGTGCGGCGACCTGCTCGTGACGGACGTCGACGACTTCTATGCCCTCGTCGACGCAACCGTCGTAGATGTCGATGATGTGGCCACCGCACAACGTATAGATGCGGTCGACTCCCTCGGCCCTCAGTGCCTTGGCGACCAAGTGCCCACCGGAGATCACGTCTTGGGTGTCGTCGGGCATGGCGAAGTCCTGTCCCTTTCGTAGGGGTCTGGGCGGCCCGCAGTTGTCCTATGTTGTCCCGTATGCGTACTACGGTACGCCGTATGCGGTAGATTGCATACAGTCGACGAATACTGTATGAAGCTTGTTATCCCGCATCCCGGTGGGCGGTGTCCAGGGGGCGTGCACGCTTTTCAGTCACCGAAATTCGGCCACTCTCCGTCACTGGCGCTGACTCGACGGTGACTCACCGATATCTGCGCAGGCGTCGCGCCACCGCGACGAGCCGGCGGACAGGAGCCGCGCATGGACCTGTCCGAACACCAGGCACGACAGCTGTTCGAGGAGTACGGCATCCCCGTGCCGCGGGCCGAGGTCACCGACTCGCCCAAGGAGGCCCGCGAGATCGCCCGCCGGCTCGGCGGCCGGGCCGTGGTCAAGGCCCAGGTGAAGACGGGCGGGCGGGGCAAGGCGGGCGGGGTCGGGCTCGCCGCCACCCTGGACGCGCTCACCGCGCACCGCGATCTGCTCGCCCTGCTCCTCGTCTGGGAGATCGGCAAGCCCTGGCGGCTCGCCGTCGCGGACGTGGACCGGGCGATCGACGGCGTGCGCTGGTACGCCGACGGCATCGAGCCCATGCTCTCCGGCC
This sequence comes from Streptomyces sp. IMTB 2501, assembly GCF_001953885.1. Lineage (GTDB taxonomy): Bacteria > Actinomycetota > Actinomycetes > Streptomycetales > Streptomycetaceae > Streptomyces. Next base: position 119,102 of record NZ_MQUS01000018.1, read on the forward strand.
GGACCCCGCTGGACGGACCGGTCTCCAACATCGCCGGCTGGAACTACCCGATGAGCGTGCTGGTGCACGCCGCCCTCGTGCAGGCCCTGGCGGGCAATGCCGTGATCGCCAAGACCTCGACCGACGGCGGGGTGGCCTGCCTCACCCTCGCCATGGCGCTGGCCGCCCGCGAGGGGGTGCCTGTCACCCTGGTCGGCGGCAGCGGGCGGGAGCTGAACCAGGCGCTGGTACGGGCGCCGGAGATCGGTTGTGTGTCCTTCGTCGGTGGCCGCGACACGGGTGCCGACGTCGCCACGGCCATCGTCGGCCTCGGCAAACGGCACATCCTGGAACAGGAAGGGCTCAACACCTGGGGCATCTGGGACTTCTCCGGCTGGGACCGGTTCGCCGCGGTGATCCCCAAGCTCTTCGACTACGGCAAACAGCGCTGCACCGCCTACCCGCGCTTCGTCGTCCAGCGGTCCCTGTTCGACGCGTTCCTGGACGCCTACCTGCCTGCGGTCCGCGCCGTCCGCGTCGGTCATCCCCTGGCGGTCGCGGACCCCGCCGACCCGCTCCCCGAACTGGACTTCGGTCCTCTGATCAACGCGGCCAAGGCCAAGGAACTCACTGACCAGGTGGCCGAGGCCGTAGACCGGGGCGCCGTACCCCTGTACCGGGGCTGCCCCGACGACGCGCGTTTCCTTCCGGGCCAGGACACCTCCGCATACGTCCACCCGGTCACCCTCCTCAACCCGCCGCCGTCCTCCCCACTGCACCACGCGGAACCCTTCGGTCCCGTCGACACGATCGTCCTGGTCGACACCGAGGCCGAGCTACTGGCTGCCATGAACGCGTCCAACAGCGCACTGGTCGCCACGCTCGCCACGGACGGCCGGGCCACCTACGACCGGCTCGCCCCGCAGATCCGCGCCTTCAAGACCGGGCACGGCGTTCCCCGCTCCCGCGGCGACCGCGCCGAACTGTTCGGCGGATTCGGCGCCTCCTGGCGTGGCGCCTTCGTCGGTGGCGACCTCCTGGTACGCGCCGTGACCCAGGGCCCGGCGGGGGAGCGACTGTCCGGTAACTTCCCGGAGTACCAGCTCACGCGTTGACCATCACGGCGCGTATACGAGATCTCGCATCCTGCATACGGTCGCCGATCTCGGCGGCCCGGGCTTTCTCCGGGCCGCCACCCACCACACGGATACGCAGGTGAAACGCACTCCGAAACCTTGGTATTGTTGTCCATGTCGCCGCGGGGAGCACTTCCGGCAAGGCGACAGACACCTAGTCCGGGTGGCGGAATGGCAGACGCGCTAGCTTGAGGTGCTAGTGCCCTTTATCGGGCGTGGGGGTTCAAGTCCCCCCTCGGACACTCCTTATAGCGATACGGAATCGAGGGCCTCGACCTTACGGTCGCGGTCCTCGTTGCGTGTTCGTAGCTGATAGTGACGCCCAGGTCGTCGTAGAGCGGACCTTTCCTCTCGACGGCGGCGGTCTGGATGCGCTCTGCAATATCTCCAAGACTCTCAGCAATCTGCCAGATCTGACGCGCGTCGAGCGGGGATTGCTTCTTCCGGCGGACGGTGGGGGCGCGTCGAGCTTCTTCTGTGCCGCGTCCTTGTCCCGCTGGGCCTCGTTGATCCACTGGGTGACGACGGCGGGGTCGGCCCCTGGCGTCGAGGGCTGCTTGCTAGCGGGCGAGCCGCCGCGCGCAGTCCTTGATCGCGTGGCGTGCTTGGGCCTGCTCGGGGGTCTGGGGCTCTGCGGTGCTTGCTGCGACGCTCGCGTGGGTGAGCGCAACGATGGTGGCGGAGAGCCGGTCGGGGGCGAAGGCGCGGGCGATCCACCGGTCCAGGGCCTGGCAGACGATGTCTTCGCGCAGGTAGACGGTGCGCGGGTGGGTGAGGTCGGGGTAGAGGGCTGCTTCTTCCTCTTTGAACTCGCACCGGTAGTAGACGCTGCTGCGGATGCTGGCGGGCTGCATCTTGCGCCCGCACAGGCTGCACCGGACCCGGCCGCGTAGCGCGTAGGGGCGCGCGCCCCGCTTTCCGGCGCGCTCCTGTCGCCCCTGGTTGCGGGCGCGCTGTGTGCGCACGGTGCGGGCGGCATCGAAGAGATCGGGGCTGATGATCGCTTCGTGGGCGGGCTCAACTGGTCGCGCGCGTGCGCATCGCGAGTGTTCCGGACGAGCAGGGCCGATGCATGGGAATCGCGGTGGCTTCCGTGATCCCGCTTGGCGCGTCGGCCGCGACCATGGACGCTCGGAAGCGGGCATGAGGTCCAGCGCGCATCAGCCGATCGATGGCGCACACACCGCGGTGGCTTCCTGCCGTCGGCTCGCTGTCCGGGTGTGGTGTCCGGGCATGCGGACTCTCGGCGTGCCGAGCGGTCATGCCCAGCACCTTGAGTGGACCGCCCAGCAGTTTCTTGGTCTGCTGGTGGTACACCTGCCCCCACGACTTTGACCAGCACGAATGGGGGAGTTCAAAGTCCGGGTGCCGTTCGACTTCCGCCTCGTAGGCCGCGGTTGGGGTCATCGTCGACGGGCGCCTCCACGTGGCGAGGCCGAGCGGTATGCCCTGGCCATCCGTAGCAGGAAGACCGTCTCGCCCGCGAGATCCCTGCTGCCGGACGAGCCGAGATTCACCTTTTGCCGGGTGGGTGCGGAGTCTTGGAGCTTCGCGTTCAGTGCACCCTTGATGAAGTGGGCCAGTTCGTGGGCGCCCAGGTCCGCGGCCTTGCCCCACCGTGGTGACTGGCCGGGTGACCGGGGTGCCGGGGCAGGTGGGATGTAATCGGTGAGCGCCAGAATCGCGTCCCTCGTTTCGATGACCCTGCGATAGGAGAGCACGCTGTACGGGACCTGGGGCCACAGCACGTCCCATATGCGGTGCCGCGGCTTGGCCAGGGCTACGTGCGGAACGGCGGTGACCAGATCGTTCCACATCGGCCACAGGCGCCAGGCGACGGCGATGTTCGACAGTGCCCGCCGGAGCAGGACGAAGGCCGGCACCATGATGGCCAGGGCGCGCAGCACGGCGTGCAGATCCATGAGCAGTGCGAGCCAGGGCAGCGGCCATGGTCCGCCGGTGGTGACCCGGACGAGATATCCCAGCCAGAAGACGCTCACCAGTCCCGTACCCAGGCCGAACAAACGCAGGCTCATGGCCAGGGACCGGTTTCCGGAAGCCGTGCCATAGCGCAGGCACAACAGGACGCAGAGGGCGTTGGCCACCAGATGCGTGCTGATGAGAAGCAGCCAGTAGAACCGCGAGGGCGCCGGTGGGCCGGTGGCGGGGACGCCGATGCGCAGGTGTGGCCCGGCCGCGAGGTCCAGTGAGAGCAGGACGGTCAGGACGGAACCGACCGCGAGGCCGAGGGCAATCCTGAGCCGGCGTACGTCGGTGGTGGCCTGGGCGACGAAGTACAGCACTGCTCCCGCGGACAACACACCTAGAACATTCCGGATCACGGCGACCACGTTCGCCTCACTGTGGCGAGTGGCCGCGCCGATGACGGAGGGCAGATTGAGCGTCATCGCTGCGGCCGCGGTGGCCACGGCCAGCCAAACGGCACGCTGCGGCGCCGAGCGCAGGCCGGCCGGGCCGCGCAGCAGTACGGCGATCCACAGCAACAGCACGCTGGGCAGTTCGAGCCGGGCGCCGAGTGCCGCGACGCCGTGGGTCACGGTGTGTCGCGCGGCCGGTCCACGCCCATGGCCACTTCCAGCCGGCCGAGGATGCCGTCCGGTTGCTGACGGTACGGGTTGTGGATACGGCTGCCGAGGAGGCTGGCGAACAGCTCCGCTTCCTGTTCCTCACGTGTGGCGTAATTTGTACGCCGAAGGAGGCTTTGTACCGAGCGGACATCGAGATCGGGCAGGAGCGCCCCCCAGCTGCCCTCATCGTCCATGGACATCGTGCGGTGATTGAACAGCAGGTGCCCGATCTCGTGGAGGACGATGTGCTCCTGGTGGAGCGGCGCGGTGCGGTGTTCGTAGAAGATGTGGTCCTCGGTATCCGTGGCGAGCCACAGTCCGCACATACCGTGGGTGGATGCCTCGGACGGCAGAGTATGGAGACGCAGCGGTCTCGCGCGCCGGGCGGCGAGATGTTGGCACAGGGCCTCGACGGACAGGGCGTGGGGGAGGTCGAGCCGGTCGATGACCGCTTGACAGCGTCGACGCAGCTTGAGGGATCCGTTCGACATGAGCGTCCGCGTCGGGGGCCTTTCTGGTGGGGAGATCACTGCCTGTGGGCTTCGCGGCGGTCCGGCTGTTCGCCGGCGTCGTGCTCCTCCTCTCCGGCCCGGTCCAGGTTCTCCACGCGGCGGGCTTCGTTGACGATGGTGAGGAGGGCGTCCAGGCTCCCGGGGGACAGCCCCTCGGCGCGCAGCGCGAGGCGGCGCACCTTGGCGTCGCGCAGCGCGGCGGCGAGCGCCAGCTGCGCGGTGATCCGGCGCGAGACCTCGTCGTTGACGAAGTACTCCAGCGGGACCCCGAAGAACTCAGCCAGGACGCCCAGTTGTTCCAGCGTCACGTTGCGCTTGCGGCCGGTCACGAGCTCCCACAGATAGGTCGCCGAGATCGTGCCGCCCGTGCTCTCCCGGATCATCCGGGCGAGCCGTGTGTAGCCGGGGCGCTTGTGCTCGTCGGGATACAGCGCGGCGATCAGTCCACCGAGCCGGTCGCCCAGGTCGTGCAGCAGAGGTCGCGCCGTCTCACCGGGAGTTGACTCACCACTGTCCATGGGTCGCCTTTCGGGCTGCGAAGCCGTGGCCGCGCGGGTGGCTCCGGGGCCTGCAGTCGTGTCCGCTGGAGTGGACGGAGCCCACCCGCCTTCAGTGTGGCCGCTCTTGCGCCGTGTGGTGATCGTATTCCGGTCAACATCAGCACGGTTGACGTCGGAATCGTTTCGTTCGAAAGCGAAGGAGGATCGAGTCGTACGGAGTGCCGGTGGAGGGCGATGACCTGGCAGGGGATGTCGGCGGCGGCTTTCGGAGCCGGATCCACATCTCTTGGGAGGCTGTGTACCGTGGTGGCCGGAGCAGTGCGGTCCGCTGTGGCGGACACGTTGACGTTGTGCCGTCCGCTGTCTAGCGTCGTGGTGCGTCTCGGGCACTGTGTGCATCAGACCTTTGTCGGCCCCTTCACCACAGTGGAAGGAAGAGTCGTGTCGGTGGGCTTAGCGCGACGGGCGGACCGCCCGGACGAGGCGGCGGACCAGACGGCAGAGCGAGCGGCGGACCGGGCGCCGGACCAAGCGGCGGATCGGTGGCGGACGCACCCGGACGGCCGGTCCGGGCCCGTCACCCTGCCGCTCGACGAACTGCAGCTCGTGGACTCGCCGCGCACTGGCGGCCTGGACACGGCCCATGTGCACAAGCTCGCCCGCATCTCCACCCCGCTGCCGCCCATCCTGGTCCACCGGCCCACGCTCCGCGTCATCGACGGCGTGCACCGGGTGCACGCAGCCCGGCTGCGCGGCGACGACCGGATCGACGTCCGCTACTTCGTGGGCACCGAGGAGGACGCCTTCGTCGAGGCGGTACGGCGGAACACCTCGCGCGGCCTGCCGCTGACCCGTGCCGACCGTACGGCCGCCGTTGTGCGGATACTCGGCACCCACCCCCAGTGGTCGGACCGGCTGATCGCCTCGGTGGCCGGGGTGACCGCGGGCACCGTCGCGGCGGTGCGGAGGCGTTCAACTGTCCAGGACCAACAGTTGAACGTGCGCAGGGGACGGGACGGCAGGGTACGGCCGGTGGACCCGGCCGAGGGCCGCAGACGCGCCGGACTGTTGCTGGGCGAACGGCCGGACGCCACGTTGCGGCAGATCGCGGTCGATGCCGGCATCGCCCTGGCCACGGCCCGCGACGTCAAGGCGCGCATGCGGCGCGGCGAGGACCCCGTGCCCCGGAGGTTCCGCGGACCCGACACGACCGCCGCCCCCGACGCGCCCACGCCGCCCACCCCGCCTGCGCCGCGCGCGGCGGCGCAGCCCGCCGCGGGGGTCGGTGACCCGGGCATGGCGCTGCTCTTGACACAGCTGCGGAAGGACCCCTCGCTGCGGCTGACGGAGGCGGGCCGTGCGCTGTTGCAGATGATGAGCGTCCCGCTGCTGCTGCAGGGCGACAGGGCGCAACAGTTCGTGGAGGCCGTACCCGGGCATCGCACCGCCTCGGTCGTCCAGCTGGCGCGCGGCTGTGCCCAGCGGTGGCTGGAATTCGCGGAGGAACTGGAGCGTCGTACCTGAGAGTGAGGCCGAATCCGGCTTCGTGGAACTGGACTTGGGCCGGACTAGAGGTGATCGGCGCCCAGATCCTGCGAGATGGCGCGGGCGCAGCTCCTGACCGCGGAGACCAGGTGCTCGAGCACCGCCGCGTTCTCGCGCACCTGCGCTGCGAGCGCGGACACGCTCACGGCGGCCACGGTCGCCCGGTGCCGGTCGTGGACGGGCGCGGCGATGCAAACCAAGCCGTCGCGCACCCGGTCCGGCGCGCTGGCCCAGCCCCGCTCCCGGGTGCCGTGCGGCAGCTCCGGCGCGAGGGCAGCGGCGCCACTCACCCCGGGGCGATGGGCCGCCAGCACCGTGCCGAGCGCGGTCCCCATGACCGGTACCACCTGTCCCGTCTCCTGGACCTGCCGGGTGCTGTCGCGCCGGAAGACGTGATGGACGATCAGCACGCCCGCGGGGTGCGGCACCCCCACGCGCACTGCCTCTCCCGTTGCCCTGGCCAGGTCGTCGGCCCAGGCCAGGGCTCGCGCGCGTAACTCGTGGGTGCGCAGCCAGGTGCCGCCGAGGCGCACCAGTTCGGGGCCCAGCCCGTACGTGCCGGACTCCGCGTCCCGCTCGACCAGGCCCTCCTGCTGGAGCGTGCGCAGGATGCCGTGGACGGTGCCCTTCGGCAGGCCCAGGGCGGAGGCCGTGTCGGACAGGCCGTACCGGCCCTCCCCGGTGCCGAACAGCCGCAGGACTGCCGCAGCGCGGGACAGGGACTGGATGGAACCAGGCATGCTGTGGCCTCCTCGGGTCCGGCCGGCACCGACGGCACCGCGGGCGTGAGTGTGCCATGCATCGAACGCGCTGAGGAGACCATTCAACGGCTCTCCCACGCCGCGCGGGCAAAGAATCATCAACAAAAGCGTCCGGACAGCGGCGTCCACTTCGCGGGAAAACAAAAACGGGCGATTGCGGGTTGAAATCACTTGCTCGCCCGCTTCCGGTGCATGCAGGATGCAGGCAGTGAGCTATCCGTATTCCATCGCCGGACGGAGTATTGGACCCCCATGCAGCATCCGACGAGTATGCAGACCATCAAGAGCCTGCGCGGGATCGTCAGTCAGGATCCAGCCGTACATCTCAATTGCCGGGTGCATCAGACGTTGGCACTGGTAGCCGCGCGGACGTCCGCGGCCGACCTTCTCTATTACCGGTCCCTTTATGATTCGTACCGGATCTTCGATCACTGCTATCTACGGAAGGAGTTGCGTTGGTCGTATCCCTATCCCTACACTGAAGAGGACAGCCTGAACAGGCTGGGATTCACCAGAGAAAGCAGGGATCGCATCGATCTCGATGAATTCCTGGAGCTGGTCTCGGCGGGAATCTCCCGGGATGAAGCGGTCTCCTTCTTCGCACCCCGGGCAGAATTCGAGTACCAGGCCGACTACCTGGACCGCATGGGACTTCCCCGGTCGGGTTTTCTCCCGCACTCCTTCCTCGCCTGCGGCGTGGACCGGCCGGTCACCCAGCTGCTCATCAGGGACGATGCCACCGACAACCACGAGTTCACCGACTTCGTCGTGCCGTGGCGCATCGTGCGGGCCGGCTGGGAGGCCGCTCCCGAGCAGTGGTTCACCGACGTGCTGGTGCTGCACAGGACCGAGGAGGCTCCGGCCGGCTCCTTCGCAGACGTGTACGGCGCGCACGTCCTCGGTCTGACCGACGAATTCGAGATGTACGACCTCCTGCACGACCGGCTCGCCGGCGAACACGACGGCTGGCCTGTCTACGCCGCCCCCGGCCTCAACTGCCTGTCCATGCTGGCGGGAGCGCGCCTGCAGTTCTGCCGCTTCCTACGGCACACCCGGCACTCCGACCGGGTCAAGGAGACGTACCGGCGCAACATGAAGTCCCTGTGCGCCGTACTCGACGAGGCGACGCTCAACCACGTCGCCCGGGATCCCGCCGCGGACGACCGGATCAAGCGCGGCCTTTACGCCCTCAAGCGGCGTGAGACGAGCGCGCTCCGGCTGCTCCGGCAGGAGATCGAGAAGTTCCAGGACGCCGGCATCGAAGCGGTGCGCTTCCCCGAGCCGGCCACGCACGGATCCCGATGACCGGCCGGCCGGGCCGAGAACGCCCTCGTCCCGGCGGCAGAGCGTACCGAAAGAGGAGATCAATTGCGCGCAAGGATATTCCCCGGGCAGGGAGCCCAGCGGCGCGGCATGGGTGCGGACGTCTTCGAGCGATTCCCCGAACTCACCGCCCGCGCGGACGAGATGATGGGCTGCTCCGTGGCAGAACTGTGCAGCGAGGACCCGGAGGGAAGGCTGCGGCAGACGCGCTACGCGCAGCCCGCCATCTACTTCGTCAACGCCCTTCTGCATCTGGCGGACAACGGCGAGCCCGAAGGATTCGACTACTTCGCCGGACACAGCCTCGGCGAGTACAACGCGCTGGTCGCGGCCGGCATGCTGGAGATCGTCGACGGACTGGAACTCGTCTGCCGACGCGCCGAGGCGATGGCCGAGATCACCGGCGGCGCCATGCTGGCCGTGCTCGGCCTGACCCCGCAGGAGGTCGAGTCCCTGCTGCTCGCCGAGGGCGTGGCGGCCGTGTACCTCGCCAACTGGAACTCCGACCGCCAACTCGTGGTCGCGGGGGACCGCGCCGGAGTGCGTGCGTTCGGCAGGGCCGCCGTCCGCGCCGGCGCGACCAAGGTCACCCCGCTCAACGTCAGCGGCCCCTTCCACACCCCGCTCATGAACCCCGCCCGGCTGCGCTTCGACAAGGCGCTCGCGGGCTGCGTCTTCAAGCCCGGTGATGTACCGGTCGTCTCGTCTACCACCGGCGAGATCGTCGACCACACCGGCGTCCGTGACGTGCTGAGCACGCAGATCAGCACGCCGGTGCAGTGGGTAAGGACAGTCCGGGCCCTCCGGGAACTCGGTGTGACGCGGTTCAGCGAAGTCAACGGCACCACCCTGACCAAACTCGACGCCCAGATCGGCTGACTTCCGCACGCCCGCGGACAAGGAGCAGGAATGACACGCGATATCGCCATCATCGGTATGTCGGTCGAGCTTCCCCAGGTGAAGAACACCGACGAGTTCTGGGATCTGATCGTCGCCGGCCGCAGCGTGAGCAAACCCTTCCCGGAAGCCCGGAGCAAGGACATCATCGACTATGTGCGGTACGCGCGCAGCACCGCCGTGAAGCCGCCCATCGACACCTCTATCGAATTCCACGACGGATACTTCCTCGACGACATTGCGGAATTCGACTACGGCTTCTTCGGCATGACGCCCCGGCAGGGTGCGATGGCCGACCCGGTCCAGCGGATGCTCATGAAGAACGCGTATCTCTCTCTGGAGGACGCGGGCTACACCGGCCCCCGCATCAAGGACCGCAACACCGCCGTCTTCGTCGGCTACAACGTCAACCCGGGGCAGACATACGGCGACTTCCTGACCCGGGCCGACCCGTCCCTGACCCCGCTCAGCCTGACCGGGAACATGGGCACGATGCTGGCCAACCGGATCTCGTACCAGCTGGACCTGCACGGGCCGAGCATGGTCGTCAACTCGGCCTGCTCGGCCACCCTGGTCGCCCTGCACCAGGCCAAGAACGCCCTGCTGGCAGGCGACTGCGACCTGGCCGTCGTCGCCGGTGCCCGTATTATCCTCGCCCCCCTCAAGAGCGCCGACCGCAACCTCGGCATCGAGTCCTCCGACGGTCTGACCCGGCCGTTCGACGAGCGCGCCGACGGCACCGGCTTCGGCGAGGGATCCGGCGCGATCGTGCTGAGCCGGCTCGACGCGGCCCTCGAACGCGGCGACCAAGTCTACGCCACGATCAAGGGCAGCGCCGTCAACCACGACGGCCACTCGGAGATGATTACTGCGCCTGATGAGGCGTCGCAGACCCAACTGCTGCTCGACGCCTGGGCCGACGCTGGTATCGACCCGCGCACCGTGGACTACGTGGAGGTGCACGGTACGGCGACGCGCATCGGCGACCCCATCGAATTCGAGGGGCTTCGGCGGGCGTTCGCCCACCACACCGACGACAAGCAGTTCTGCGCCGTCGGCACGGCCAAGGCCAACGTGGGCCACCTCTTCGAGGGCTCCGGGGTGATCGGAGTGATCAAAGCCGCGCTGACCATGCAGCACAAGACGGTGCCGCCCATGGCCAACTTCGAGAAGCCCAACCCAAAGATCGACTTCACCGACGGGCCGATCTACATACCCACCGCCGCCGAACCGTGGGACCCGGCCGAAGGAAAACGGCACTGCGGCGTCAGCGCGTTCGGCATCGGCGGGACCAACTGCCACGTCGTCCTCGGCGCGGCCCCGGCGACGCCCGGGGCGAGCACGCCGCAGACCACGGCCGGCCCGCAGATCTTCACACTCAGTGCGCAGAGCGAACGGTCACTGCGGCTGCTCGTCGAGGCATATGCCCGCTACCTCGCCGGGCCCGCCGCCGAGCGGCTGAGCCTGCGGGACGTCTGCCACACCACGCGCGTCTCCCGCTCCGCCCACCGCTACCGCCTCGCCCTGCCGGTGTCCGGCATCGCAGAACTAGGCACCGCGCTCACGGCGTTGGCCGAGGGCCGCAGCGACGAGCTGCCCACGGTGTACTCGAACCTGGAAGACTGGCCGGGCCCGGCGCAGCCCGACGACTCACCACTCGCCCGTTACGTCCGCGGCGAGGACGTCGAGTGGAGCGAGCACGAGGGCACCGCGACCGGCCGCATCGTCAAGCTCCCGTCCTACGCCTTCGACGAGAGCCGTTGCTGGTCGCCGTTCCCCGACACCTGGGCGGAGCGCACCCCGGCCGGCCCCGTCGCCGCCGTGCAGGACAACCCCGTCACCCACGACATCGTCTTCCGCGAAGAGCCCCTTGCGGCCGACTGGCCCGGAGGGGTGCGGGCGTTGGCCCTCGTCGACCCGGCGACCGACGCCGAGGCCGTGCTGGGCACGATCCCGTCCGGAGAACTGCACGTCCTGCGGCTCGTAGCAGAGGGCGCCGACGTGGCCTCGGGTACCTTCTCCGTCACGGAGGAGAGCCTCCAGGACCTCGCCGCCCACGTCCTCGAAGGCCGATACACCCACATCATCCACGCCCTCGCCCTGGAGGACACCGAGGCATCCGACATCCAGACCCTGGACCGCCGGGTCACCAAGAACCTCTACAGCCTGTTCCTGCTGAGCAAGGCTCTGATGAACGCCGGAGTGCGGGGACGGATCGTGGCCCTCACCCGCAATGCCTGCGCGCTGGTGGACGGTGCGTCCGTCGGCGCCCCGGAGAACTCCGCACTGGCGGGCCTCGCCAAGGTGATCGGGCGCGAGTTCCCCTACCTCAAGACCCGCGTCCAGGACCTGGACGAACACGTCACGCCCGACCTGCTGTGGCGCGAGATCGTCCGGCCGGAACCGGGCCTGCACCTTCTTCGGGACGGGCGCTCCTACCACGAGGTCTTCGAGGAACTCCCCGATGTCGGCACCGGCACGGAGCAGGACTACCTCAAGGCCGGCGGCACCTACCTCGTCACCGGCGGCACCGGCGGCATCGGACTGGCCGTCAGCGAGATGTTCGCGACCCTCCAGCCCGACATCGACCTCGTGCTGGTCAGTAGGTCGGGCGCCCCGGACCGGGCGGACTGGGAGCGGCTGATCGCCACGCACCCCGACGGGAAGCCGGCCCGAGTGGCCCGTGCGCTGACCGAGATCGAGGGCATGGGCGCGCGTGTCCGTGTTTACGCGGCCGACGCCGGGGACCCGGACGCGCTCAGGGAAGTGGTCGAGGATGTGCAGCGCAGGTTCGGCCGGATCGACGGCATCGTCCACGCGGCCGGCATCCCGGGACGGAACCTGATCTCTCTGCGTGATCCGAAGGACTTCGCCGATGTGGTCCGGCCGAAGATCTACGGCGCGTACGTCCTCAACAGCGCGACCACGGGCGTGAGTCCCGACTTCATCCTGCACTTCTCGTCGGTCGCCGTCGTCTTCCCCTCCTCCGGGCAGGGCGACTACGCCGCCGGCAACTACTACCTGGACACCCTCGCTCGTATGGGCAGGACCGACGGCTGCCACGTCGTCGCCGTCGACTGGGTCGCCTGGCGAGAAATCGGCATGGCCGTGGACTACGGGAGTAAGCTCGATACGACCTTCAAGGCCGTATACACGAACACCGGCTTGGGCATCGTCGACAAGATGCTGCGGTCCCGTCGGCGTCGTGCGTTCGCCGGGGAGGTGAACTACGACGGTAACCTGGTGCACATCTTCAAGTCGTTCGACATGGCGCTCGGCGACACCGTGAACACGAAGATGAAGCAGGCCGAGAGCGATCTGAGGGACCGTCTGCGCATCTCCTCGGAACAGAAGCGCAAGCAGATAGACGCGGTCTCCGTGGAACTGACCGGGCGTGAGGGCGGTGTCTACCGCGACGCGGAGATCACCGTCGCCCGCTGCTTCGCCGACGCCCTCGGCTACCCGACGCTGGACGTCGAGGACGACTTCTTCAACATCGGCGGCGACTCCCTCATGGCCACCACCGTCGCGTCCAACATCGCCACGTGCCTGCAGATCGAGTTCGACGCCGCCGACCTGCTGATGGAGCGCACGGTCTCCGCCGTGGCGGACGCGGTGGAGCTGATGCGGGACGAAGCCTCGGAGGAAAGCCCCGTGTAGTGGGGCACCGAACCGGCCGGACGGGGCTCGGAAGAGCCCGGTCCGGCCCATGGACACGCACGTGGTGGGGTCACATGACCAAAGACGTACTGAAACGCCGACCGCAGAGCGAAGGCAAGCACAGATCCGAGCTGAGATCGCTACTGGGATTCAGTCTCCCGATGTCGGTCGCCAACTATGTACAGCAGTCCTATCTGCTGGCCGACAGCATCATCGTCGGCCACTACGTTGGCGTCGACGGGCTGGCCGCCGTGGGCGCTGCTCAGCCGATCTTCTACCTGGTCAACGCCGTCTTCCTCGGTCTGGTGAGTGGTTTCGCCATACGGTTCGCACGCATGACGGGATCCGGCCGTGCCGAGCGTCAGCAGGAGGCGGTCATCGGCCTTGCGGCGTTCGCCGTCGTGTGGGCCGCGTTGTGCATCACGCTGGTCTTCAGCGCCACGGGTGTCTTCCTGCACGTGATGGGGATTCACGGCGCCGTGGCCCTCGGCAGCACGACGTATCTGCACACCCTGTCCCTCGGGTTCGTCGGTGTGTTCGGCATCGGCGCGCTGGGCGGGTTCCTGCGGGGGCTGGGCGACTCGCGCACGGTCATGTACATGATGGTCTTCAGCAGTCTCCTCAACATCGCCCTGGCCTGGAGTTTCGTGGCCCTGCTGGGACTGGGAGTGCGCGGCGCGGCCCTGGGCACGGTGACGGCCAGTTCCGTCGCCTTCGTCGCCGGCCTGGTGCTCGTGGCCCGTCGGCACGGGATCCACCGCTACCGCAGCACCCTTCCCGAACTGGCTCGGCAGGCCGGCTCGTCCCTGCGGCTGGGCTTTCCCGTCGGCATCCAGCACATCATGCTCTCGCTCGGCACCATGGTCCTGACGTCGCTGATCGCGCCCTTCGGGACGGCCGCGATCGCCGCGTTCAGCATCGCCTCCCGGCTGGAGACCTTGGCCGGCCGCTTCTATCTGGACCTGTCCGGAGCAGTGACGGTGTTCGTCGCCCAGTACACGGGTGCCGGGGAGGCCGAGCGGGCACGCCGGACCCTCCTCGATGCGCTGCGCCTGTGCTGGTGGGTGACCCTCGCCGAGTGCGCGGCGGTGATTCTCGTACGGCACGACATCGCCGCCGCCTTCACCACCGACCAGTCGGCCCACGCGATTGTCGGGACCTACATCCTCATGACGTACCCCTTCTTCCTCCTGTACTCGGCGATGGCGGTCGTCCACGGATTCCTCAACGGCATCGGTCGCACTGTCTTCCCGCTGGTGTGCACGATGCTGTCGTTCCTGGTCGTCCGCATCCCCACCGCGTCCGTGCTGAAGGGGCAGCTGGGCCTGGACGGCATCATCTGGGCCGTTCCGATCGGCTGGTTCGTCGGCCTGGCCTACACCGCGTTCGCCGTGCGCCGGTACATCCAGGACGCCCGGCGGTTCATACCCCTCCAGACCAACTCCGTCTAAGCTTGAAGTTGAGGGACCTTGTCAAGTTACGGATGGGGTTGGCAAGTTGGGGCATGCGGATGGTGCTCGGGTGCCCTGTCGGGCCCTGCGGTCAGGCGTGCGTGGGCGCCCCGGTGACGGTCTTCCAGACGCGGAACCGGTGGATCGGAGCGGAGCTTGTCGGTAACGATCACGCGTGGCACGTACTTGAGGCCCTTGAGGAGCTTGCGGAAGAACCGCTTCGTGGCACGGGTGTCGCGCTTGTTCTGGACCAGGATGTCCAGGACGGTGTCGGCCTGGCCGACCGCGTGCCCGAGGTACCGCATCTTCCCGTTGACCTTGATGAACACCTCGTCGAGCCATTTTCGCCGGGCCGGGGCTGCCAGTCGCGCAGGGACTTGGCATAGGCGGGGCCGAACGTCGCGCACCAGGCGCGGATCGACTCGTACGTCACGGTGATGCCGCGGTCGAGGAGGAGTTCCTCGATCTCCTGTAGGAGAGCGGAAAGCGGTGGTACAGCCACACAGCGTGACCGATCACCTCTGCCGGGAACCGGTACCCCTTGTACGACGGCGCCGCCTCAGCCTCCACCGCGAACCCCTCCCGCGATGACCAGCACCGAATCATCTCGCGCCCCCGCAGACAACTTGACAGCGCCCGTACGGCGGTTTCGACGCTCTGGCTGGTTTCATCCCCGAAGGAGAACCATGTTCGGCATTGTCGAACGGCGCGTCGAGGGGCGCGCAGTATCGGGGCGGCGCATGCGTACGGTGAACTTCACTCAGCTCCACCAGGGGACATCAGGGTCCCGCCCATCGCGGACAGGGTGACGGTCGGACCGACGGGTCGAAGCGACCGGAGGCGATCCCGCGTTCCGGGTCGCGGCCGGCGCACGGGGCAATGCCGCGGCCGGAGTTGTTGTGGGCGATGCTGGGCGGCGCAGGATCCGCAGGAGATCCGGGTGGGAGGCGGCCGTCCGGGCGGTGAGGCGAAAGCCCGCCCGCATCTCTGGAACCGTAATCCGTGGGACCGCTGCACCGGAAGGTCTTGACGCGGCTGGGGTGGCTGGGTTTTGCTTCCCAAGTTCGGTATTATCGAACGCCGTTCGTAAAAATACTTGGCGATCCGGTACGTCGCCCATGGCAGCGGCGAGGGGATCGAAGGAGCGCCAGTCATGCGGCTCCCCCGCCGCGCTCTGCCCGTGAGGGCGGTTTGGTGTGCCTGCGCACGTTCCCGGACGAGAGATTGGATCAGTGTGACCGCCCACTCCATCGACCATGTCGAGTTCTATGTCGGTGACGTCAACCAGGCCTCCCACTACTACTGCGGCACCTACGGATTCCGGGTGGTGGCCGAGGCGGGGCCGCTCACTGGACTGGCGGGCGCCCGCTCGCTCGTCCTGGCGCACGGCGGAGTCCGCCTGGTGCTGACCTCCGCCCTGCACGCCGACCATGCCGCATCGCACTTCGTACGCAAGCACGGCGACGGCGTGCGCGATGTGGCCGTGCGGTCCACCGACGCCGTCGGCGACTTCGCGCGGGCGGTGGCCGCGGGGGCCGTTCCGGTCGCCGAGCCCGAGACGTTCGAGGACGCAAGCGGCCGGGTCGTCCGGGCCACCATCGCCGCGGCCAACGATCTGGTGCACACCTTCGTGCAACGTGACGAACCGTCAGGGCCGTTCCTCCCCCAGCGGTACCTCTCCGTCACTGACGGACGGGCGCCGGGCCCCGAACTGCTGCGATCCATCGATCATCTGGCCTTCTGCCTGCGCCCCGGCTCGCTGGACGCCATGGTCGACTTCTACCGGCGGACCCTGGGGCTGAAGCACACCTACGACGAGTACATCGTCGTCGGCGGCCAGGCGATGGCCTCGAAGGTCGTCCAGGACGAGACTCGGGGCATCACCTTCACCATGGTGGAACCCGACCCCGTCGGCGACCGGGGACAGCTCAACGACTTCCTGGACGGGTTCGACGGCCCCGGTGTGCAGCATGTCGCCTACGGCACCGACGACATCGTGACGGCGGCCCGCGAACTCCGCAGCTGCGGTGTGGAGTTACTCTCCACACCGGTCGGCTACTACGCCACGCTGGCCCAGCGCGGGATCGAGGTGGGCATCGACCCGGCGGTGCTGCAGGACCTGGGCCTGCTGGCCGACCGGGACGAATGGGGCCAGCTGGTGCAGGTGTTCACCCGGTCCCCCTACGCCCGCCGGACGGTGTTCTTCGAGCTGATCCAGCGGCTTGAGGCCCGTACCTTCGGCAGCGGCAACATCAGGGCCCTCTATGAGGCCGTCGAGCGCGAACGCGCCGAGAATGCGGTCGTGGCGGGCGCCGCGGCGAGGGCCGAGGGGTGACCGCGCCGGCGACCCGGCAGGCCGCACCGCCCGACGAGCGGCCTGGTGTCCTGCTGTCCCCGCGGGACTACGAGGCGGCGGCCCGCGCCCGGCTGGAGCAGCCGGTGTGGGACTACATCGCGGGCGGCAGCGGTGACGAGGTGACGCTGCGCGAGGAGCGTGCGGCGTACGGCCGCTACCGGCTGCGCCCCCGGGCCCTGGTCGATGTGTCGCACTGCGAGCTGGGCACCACCCTGCTCGGCCGGCCCGTGGAGTTCCCCGTGGGGATCGCACCGATGGCCTACCACCGGCTGGTCCACGCGGACGGCGAGACCGCCACCGTCCGCGCCGCCGGAAGGGTCGGCGCACTCACCATCGCCAGCACCTTCGCCAGCAAGACGCTGGAGGAGACCGCCCGGGCCGCGACCGGACCACTCTGGCTGCAGCTGTATGTGATGCGCCGCAGGGAGATCACCGAGTCCCTCATCCGCCGGGCCGAGGCCGCCGGCTACCGGGCCCTGGTGATCACCGTCGACACCCCACGGATGGCTCGCCGGGAGCGCGATCTGCGCAACGGCTTCGGCCTGACGCCGCACGTGCGACCGGCGAACCTCGATGACGGCCAGCAGACCGGCCTGCACCAGGGCCGCTCCGGCAGCTCCACGCTCGCTGCGCACGCCGCCCAGCACCACGATGCCGCGTTCACCTGGGAGGACCTGGCCTGGGTGCGCTCCCTGACCGGCCTGCCGCTGGTGCTGAAGGGCGTCCTGACCGCGGAAGACGCCCGGCGGGCAGCCGGGCTCGGGGTGGCGGGGCTGATCGTCTCCACCCACGGCGGCCGCCAGCTCGACGGCGCGGTACCGGCGTTGGAGGCGCTGCCGGAAGTGGTGGCGGCCGTCCAGGGCCGGTGCGAGGTGCTCGTCGACGGAGGCGTCCGCCGCGGTACTGACGTGCTCAAGGCACTGGCGCTCGGAGCCCGCGCTGTGCTGATCGGCCGCCCCGTCCTCTGGGGTCTCGCCGTTGACGGCGAGGCCGGGGTCGAGGCGGTCCTGTCCACCCTCCGGGCGGAGCTGGAGGAGGCGATGGCGCTGACCGGCCGGCCCCGCCTCGACACCATCACGCCGGACCTGCTCCGCCCTTCCGCAGATCCTCCATACCCCCGCACCACCGACGACAGGGAACTGGCATGACGAAGGACGCCCGCTTCACACTGACCGCCGCCGAGCAGGAGCTGTTGCCCTCGGACGAAGAGGTGCAGTTCTACCAGGAGCATGGCTGGTATCTGTCGAAGAAGCTGCTCACCGACGAGGAGGTCGACCTGCTGGACTCCGCGGCCGACCGCTTCTACGCCGGCCATCGGGACCGCACCCTGCCCAAGCAGCCGCCCCGGCTGGCGTACTGGGAGCCGGAGAAGGGCGATGTGCACCGGCACAACGACTACATCTTCTACGAGGACGACACCATCCGCGGCATCCTGTCCAAGCCGGTCATCACGGCGGTCGCGGCGCGGATAGCGGAGACGAGCCAGATACGCCTGTGGAACAGCACCCTCATCCACAAGCCGCCGCGCGCGGACGACGAACGCAACATCGTGCCCTGGCACTTCGACCGCCACTACTGGCAGACCTGCTCCTCCGATGAGATGCTCACCGCCTTCATCCCCTTCCACGACTGTGACGAGGAGATGGGCACGATCACGATGATCGACGGCAGCCACCGCTGGAAGGAGACCGGCGGCGACGACTCCACCAGCCGCCACTTCGCCGACCGCGACCGGTCGGATCTGGAGGAGACGCTCGCGCAGAACGCCGCGTTCAACAACGCGGAGGTGCGCAAGGTGCCGGTGAACATCCCCAAGGGGCACATCAGCTTCCACCACTGCCGCACTTACCACGGCAGCGGCTACAACGTCAGTGACCGGCCCCGCCGCGCCATCTCCTTCCACCTTCAGGACCGCACCAACCAGTGGCGGCCCTACGAGCTGTCCACTGGTGAGCTGGTGGTCTACAACAACGACGTCCTGGTCCGGAAGGACGCCAACGGCAACCCCGACTACACCGACGAGGACTTCTGCCCCGTCCTGTGGGAGGACGCCCGGTGAGTCCGGTTCCCCCCACCACCGTGCTGTCGACGCAAGGCCTGCACGGCTCGCTCGGTGATCCGCTGATGGAGGTGATGAACTTCCTCAACGAGGTCACCTCCCGCCACCCCGAGGCGATCTCCTTCGGCCCGGGCCGCCCGTACGAAGGCAACTTCGAGGTCGAGCAGATCGGCGACTACCTCGACGCGTACCAGCGCTACCTCACCGAGGAGTTGGGCCGCTCACCCGACGAGGTCCGCACCCTGCTGTTCCAGTACGGGCGCACCAACGGGCAGATACATGAACTGGTGGCCCGCGCCCTGCTCAACGACGAGGGCATCACGGCCGATCCGGCGTCCCTGGTGGTCACCGTGGGCTGCCAGGAGGGGATGTTCCTGGTCCTCCGCGCGCTGTTCGCCGACCCGTCGGACGTGCTGCTGGTCTCCTCGCCGTGCTACGTCGGCATCACGGGGGCGGCCCGGCTGCTGGACATCGAAACGGTCCACGTTCCCGAGGGCGAGCAGGGGTGCGATCCGGATGTCCTGCGGCAGACGGTCGCCGCGCTGCGCGCCGCCGGGAAGCGGCCGCGAGCGTTCTACGTGGTGCCGGACTTCTCCAACCCGACCGGCACCTGCCTGCCAGTCCCCGCGCGCCGCCGGCTGCTCCAACTGGCGGAGGAGGAGGGTCTGCTCCTCCTGGAGGACAACCCCTACGGGTTCTTCACCCGCGCCGGCAGCGGCCTGCCCACGCTCAAGGCGCTGGACGACCGGCAGCGGGTGATCTACCTCGGGTCGTTCGCCAAGACCTGCTTCCCCGGCGCCCGGGTCGGCTATGTGGTCGCCGACCAGCAGGTTCAAGCCGCGGACGGCAGCCGTACCCTCCTCGCGGACGAATTGTCCAAGATCAAGGGCATGGTGACGGTGAACACCCCGGCGCTCAGCCAGGCGGTCATCGGCGGCATGCTGCTCGCCCATGGCTTCCAGCTGCGGGAGGCGAACAAGCCGGCCGCGGACTTCTACGAGGAGAACCTGAAGGTCCTGCTCGGCAGTCTCGACCGGCTGCTTCCGCGCGCCCGGCGCGAGGCGGCCGGAATCAGCTGGAATACGCCTGCGGGCGGCTTCTTCCTCACCCTGACGCTCCCGGTACCGGCGGACAACGCACTGCTGGAAGAGTCCGCCCGCGAGCACGGAGTGATCTGGACACCGATGAGCTACTTCTATCCCGACGGCGACGGCGGCCGTCACCAAATCCGTCTCTCCCTGAGCTATCTGACTTCGGAACAGGTCGCCGAGGGCGCCCGCCGACTGGTCGGGCTGCTGGAACGAAGGTGCGCATGAACGCCGTTCTGTACGTTGTGACGGTGCTGATCTGGGGCTCCACCTGGCTGGCCATCAAGGGCCAACTGGGGGACGTCCACCCCACGGCGTCGATCGCGTACCGGTTCGCGCTGGCCGCCGTGATCCTGCTGGCGTGGGCGCGGCTGCGCGGGCTGCCGCTGCGCTACCCGCTGCGGGTGCACGGTCAGTTCGTCCTCATGGGCGGGCTGATGTTTTCCACCAACTTCGTCTGCTTCTACTTCGCCGAACAGCATCTGACCACCGGACTGGTCTCGATCACCTTCGCGATGTCGCTGCCGGTGAACATGGTCTTCGGCCGGGTCTTCTTCCGGCGATCGATCACCACGAAGATGCTGGTCGGCGGGGCAGTCGGGCTGCTGGGGATCAGCACAGTGTTCTGGCCGGAGTTCCAGAACTTCGGCTTCTCGTCCGGGTCAGGCCAGGGCATCGTGCTGTCGGCCATCGGCACCCTGGTGTTCTGTCTGGGCAATGTGGTCTCCGGCAAGACCCAGGCGGCGGGCATCCCGGTGGTGCAGGGCACGGGGTACGCCATGGCGTACGGAGCGCTGCTGATGGCCCCGTTCGCCGCGTTCTCCGGGCACGGCGCGCTGTTCCAGCTCAGCCTCCAGTACACCGGCTCGCTGCTCTACCTCGCGGTCTTCGGTTCGGTGGTGGGCTTCGGCGCGTACCTCACTCTGCTCGGCAGGATAGGCGGGGAGCGCGCCGCGTATGCCATGGTGCTCTTCCCGATCGTGGCGCTGCTGCTCTCCACGATGTTCGAGAAGTTCACCTGGACGGCCCGGGACTTGGCGGGCGTGGCGCTGATCCTCATCGGCAACGCCGTGATGCTGATCAACCCGGCGCTGCTCCGCCGCCTGACCGGCCGTCCCGCCCCAGCGGAACCGACCACCCCCGCCACCGCCGACCGCTGACGCCCGTCCGAACGACCGTCCCAGACCCGCTTGCCGCCCCCGGCCGGACCCGGGACGGATACCCCCATTCGCCGCCCACACCGTCACGGCCGAGGAGCGTCACCTTGCAAACCGCTGCAGTCGTCGGCACCGGTCTCATCGGAACCTCCATCGCCCTGGCACTGACCAGGCGGGGAGTGCGAACCCACCTGATCGACCGCGATCCTGACAGCGTACGGATCGCCGTGGCACAGGGCGCCGGTACGCCCGACCCACCCCCCGAGCCGGTGGACATCGCGGTCATCGCCGTCCCCCCGTCCCACACCGCCCGAACCCTCGCCGATCACCAGAACGCCGAACTGGCCCGGGTCTACACGGACGTGGCGAGCGTCAAGACGTTGCCGCACACCGAGTGTCTGGCCCTCGGGTGCGACACCACGACCCTGGTGGGCGGGCACCCGCTGGCCGGCAGGGAGCGCTCCGGACCGCTCGCGGCGCGCGCCGGGCTCTTCCAGGACCACCACTGGGTGCTCACCCCCGCCCCGGAGACCAGCGAGTCCGCGCTCAATCGGGCCCTGGAACTGGTCGCCCTGTGCGGCGCGGTGCCAGTGCTGCTGGACCCGGCAGCCCATGACCGGGCCGTGGCGCTGGTCTCCCACCTCCCCCATCTGATGGCGACGCTCACTGCCGCCCGGCTGCTGGAGGGCGAGGAGTACGCGGTAAGGCTGGCCGGCCGCGGGGTGCGGGAGGTGACCCGGGTCGCGTCCGGCGATGCCGGGCTGTGGGCGGACATCCTCGCCGCCAACGCTGCCGCCCTCGGCCCGCTGCTTGCCGCGCTCAGCGCGGATCTGGCGACCGTCGGGAACGCGCTCAGCCGGCTGGCCGCGGACGATCCGGAGTCGCAGGGCGAGGCCCTGGCGGAGCTGACCGGGGTGCTGCGCTGCGGCATGGACGGCCGGGCCCGCATCGTGCCCCCGTACGGCGGTGCGGCGGCCCGTCCGCACACGATGGTCTCGGTCGCCGTCGGTGACCGGAACCGGCCGCTGGAGCGACTGCTCGGCGATGTGGACGACGCGCGGCTGGATCTGGAGGGCATGGTCCTCCCGGACGCCCGGGACGCCCGGGACGCGCCGGTCGCGGACGGCTCGGTCGGCCTGATGGTGGCACCGGACTTGGCCCGCCCGCTCACCGAAGCGCTCAGAGACCAGGGCTGGACAGTCCACTGACGTCCGCTCCGTAACCCCTGCACCCACCCCTGAAGGAGAACCGGAAATGCCCCACATCGTCGTCGATCACGACGCCACCCTGCTGGAGTACCTCGACCGCCGCCGCTTCGCACGCGAACTGCACGCGCTGGCCGCGCGGACGGTCGAGGGCATCACCGTCGAAAGCTGCAAGACCCGCTTCCGCTGCGTCGATGAGGCGGTCATCGCGCACGACGAACCCCAACGGGCCCTGGTCCATGTGGACTTCGCGATCCTGCCGGGCCGTACCACGGAGACCAAGTCCGAACTGGGCCGGGCGGTCATCGACCTGTTGCGCAGCCACACGGCAGCGGCGACGGACGTGACCGTGCATGCCTCCGTCGAGGTCCGTGACCTCGACGCGGCATACACCAATCACGTGACGCCGGCGAGGGAACAGAGCTGAGGATCACCGGGCTCACCGAGTGCCCCCGCGGCTCCCCCGGCTGAGCAGAGCGAAGGCGGAACAGGTCAGCGAGCGATTCCCGACCATCAACGGAGACATGACGGAACGCCATGAGCTTCTGAGGGGCGTCGTTACCCATGGGCCTGCTCCTATGCAGGCGCAGTCGGCGAGGACCGGGATGCCTTGGCGTTCGCAGATCCGGATGATCCGGTGGGTGCGGCCCGTGCTCAGGTCGTGCGCGCGGCCGGGCAGCGCGGGGGAGATCCACAGCAGCCGGCCACAAGGATCGGTCACCAGCTGCACGTTCACGCCATGTCGGCGGTATTTGGCGGAGTGGTCGTCCCGGCCGTCGCCCAGGCGGTCGCACTCCGCGAGGGTGCCATCGAGCAGAACGTAGTGGGGATCAGTTTCGCGCAGCACCTTGAGCAGGCCCGGTGCACGCTCGGCGAGCAGGCTGATCACCGCGGTGGTGCAGGCATGGGCGGTGCCCACCGAGACACCGAAGCCGACGGCGAATCTGAGCGAGCGTGTCGTGCCTGCGCGGGTACGTCAGAGCAACCAGGGGACGCTGGTGCGGTGGGAGTTTGCGCCGTCGGTCACCCTCGCGGGTGGCGATGGGGATAGTGACCCACTCGACCAGGGCGTAAGGCAGGTCGAGGGCGGCAGAATACGGAACCAACGCGGCCCCTGTGCCTGTGGGTTGAGACTTCGAACACCTCCCCCAACGGCACGGGAGCCTCGTGCGTTGCGCACCTCGTCGGCATCATCCGATCGGTGGCCGTGCCGAAAACGCTCAGTGGCTCAGCGCCGAGGAGCTGCGGGCTCTGGCCGCGTAGCGCGGGATCCCGGGTGATTGCAGGAGGGGAGGGACCGCGGGGGCTTCCCGCCCCGCGGTTCAGTCCTCCGTGGGATGGATGACCTGGACCCCACGTGCCTGCATCGCCTCGACCACCGGGTTGTCCGGCGCCGCATCCGTGACGACCAGTGTGATTTCCTCCAGCGGGCAGATCCGGCCGAGCGCCGTGCGGCCGAGCTTGTCAGCCGTGGCCACCAGGATGACCCGCTGGGCCGCTTCGAGAGCCGCACGCTTCACGCGGACGTCGTCGAGGTTGTAAGCGGTGGCCCCACGGGCCGGGTCCACCCCGCAACAGCCCAGTACAAGGGTGTCGAAGCACAGGTCCTTGAACGTCACGGCGGGCGTGTCGCCGTAGAAGGAGAGCTCCCCCGAACGGACCTGGCCACCGGGCAGCAGCAGCTGGATGCCGGGGTATGCGGAGAGGGCGAAGGCCGCGTGCAGTGACAGAGGAGTGACCGTGAACTGCCGGTCCTCCATGGCCTTCGCGACGGCCACGAGGGTGGTGCCGGTGTCCAGGGCGATCGTTTCCCCGTCCGTCAGCAGGGACAGCACCGTGCGCGCGAGCCGCTCCTTCGTCTCCGCGCCTGACATCGCGCGGATGGCATACGGCGGCTCGACCCCGCCCGGCAGGTTGCTCACCGCGCCGCCGCGCACTCTGCGCAGGGCACCGCGGGACTCCAGAAGCTCCAGATCCCGGCGGATAGTCATCTCCGAGGTCCCTGTCGCGCGGGCGAGGTCGGCGACGGTCGCGCGGTTCTCGCGCATGAGCAGCTCGATCACGAAGTTGTGTCTCTCCATCACGTTCACGTCAGCGATGGTATCGGCCAACCACGCGGGATGGCGATTGGCGAGCATTCAGACTGTTCGAATGGACGTGAGATGTGAGAGAGTCGGCATGTTGATCTCATGTGAACTGTACTTTTCTGGTGGGTCGGATGTGCGTTCACCAGTCGTCCCTTGAGGAGTTCGATGTCCACAGCCCAAAGAGCCGATCCGTCCCGGGCCGCGCAACCACTGCTCACGACCGTGGCGATCGTCGCCTCCTGTGTGGCATTCGTGGTGATCGGAGCCCTCCAGGCCCTGTACGGGCCCGCGATCCCCGCGCTGCGCAAGGACTTCGGTATCAGCCCCGCCGTCGCCGGGCTCAGCCTGAGCGGACACTTCGGCGCGGCGGTGGTCGGCGTGCTCGGCTACCACCTGCTGCGCGAACGACTGGGCCACCGGATCCTGCTCGGCGCCTCCTACCTGCTCATGGCACTGGGAGCAGTGGTCTTCGCCACCGCGCCCGACTGGCCCCTGGCCCTGGTCGGCACCTTCGTCATCGGCCTCGGCTTCGGCGGTGTCGACTACGGCCTCAACCAGTTGTTCGCCGTCGCCTTCGGCCGCCGCAGCACCGCGATGCTCAACCTGCTCAACGGGCACTTCGGCGTGGGCGCGATCGCGGGGCCCGCCCTGGTGGGGTGGCTCGGCGCCGGGCACTACCCGGGCATCTTCCTCGGCGTCGCCGTCGTCTGCGTACTCATCCTGTTCACACTCGGCGGCGTGGCCTCCCGGGAACCCGAGCCCGTCGCCGAGGCCACGTCCGGTACGGGTGCGCGCGTCGCGCCGATCATCGCCGCGTTCATCGGCGTCTACGTGCTGCACGTGGCCATCGAGACCGGAGTCGGTGGATGGGAGCCCACCCATCTGGAGACCGTGGGCTTCGCCGCCGCGACCGCGGCCACCGCCACGTCGGCGTACTGGGCCGCCATGACCATCGGCCGCTTCGTCGTGGTCCCGCTCTGCCTGCGCTTCTCGGCGCCCGCGATCCTCACCGTGTGCTGCGCGGGCATGGCGGGATTCCTGCTGCTCGCGACGCTTCCCTCGGCGGCGCCCTACGCCTACTTCGGGGTGGGCCTCGCCATCGCGCCGATCTTCCCCACCTGTCTGCCCTGGCTGAACCGGGCGGTGCCCAGCGTCGCCGCGGCCGGCGCCTATGTGATGGCCGCGTCGATGATCGGCGGTGTCGCCTTCCCCCCGCTGCTCGGTGTCGTCATCGACGCTCTGGACGTCAAGGCGCTCCCGGTCGTCCTGTTCGCCCTGGCCGGAGTCTGCCTGCTGCTCAGCTTCTGGCTGCGCAGCAACGCCCCCGATCCCGACGGGCTGACCGCAACGAACCCCGGCTCCGCCGGGACCACCAGAACTTCGGAGGTGCAGACATGAAGGCCGTCCTGTTCGACATGTTCGGCGTCCTGGCCCGTGTCCAGTCGCCGGCATCGCAAACTGTGATTGAACAAACAGCCGGCGTGAGCGGAGAGCGTTTCTGGGACGCCTACTGGGGGCTGCGCCCCCCGTACGACCGCGGTGACGTCATGGGTCCCGCCTACTGGAAGAACGTGAGCGAACGGCTCGGCACGCCGTTCACCGGCGGGCAGGTCGACGACCTGATCGCAGCAGACCTGGCCAGCTGGAGCGAGATCGACCAGGAGAGCGTGGACTTCCTGGCCGAGCTGGCCTGCCGGGGCGTGCGGCTCGGACTTCTCTCCAACATCCCGGAGGAGCTCGCCGTCCACTACGAGGCCACCCAGAAGTGGCTCGGCCACTTCAGCGTGGTCGGACTGTCCTGCCGGATCGGCAGCGCCAAACCGGAACCGGCCGCCTACGAGTGGTGCAGGCGTGAACTGGCGCTGCCCGCCGAGGAGATCCTCTTCGTGGACGACCGTTCCGACAACGTTCTCGCGGCCTGCGAGGTCGGCATGCGCGGCCATGTCTTCACGGGTGTCGGCACCCTCGCCGCGGCGCTGGGGGAGGGGATCACGGGGTGACGCCGACACCTCTTCTCCTGGCGCTGTGCGGCGCGGGAGAAGGAGGAGCCTGGCCGTGGCCGTCCCGGATCGAAGCCGGACGCGCGATCGCCGGGGCGGCGCTGTACGAACTCGCGCTCGCCCGGCGGTTGGAGCTGACGGACGACCGTGTTGTGCCGTGCGGCGTCGGCACGACGGATGATGTGGTCCAGGACGAGGTGCTTCGCTGCGTCCGCGCGGCCGGCCGGCCGCTGCCGCCCTGGGAATGGGTGGAGACGCTCGGCTCCGGCGCGCTGAGGCGCGTCGAGGAGGAATGTGCCGGAGCCGCCGTGCTCGGCACGCTCGGTACGTGTGTGAGCGAGGCGAGGGCGCGAGTGCGTCGCGCCGCCGAACGGGCCGACGTCTCGGACGCCTCTGCCCTGGCGGCCGCCGTGCTGCTGGTCGCCGCCCGCCAGGGACACCTGGTGTGGCCGACGGCCCTGCCCGCGGACCGGGCGCGCCACGCGGCACAGGCGCTCGCGCTGTTGGAACGCGGCGTGCCGCATGCCGGCCGGGCACTGGGCAGTGCCTCGGCCGCGGTGCGGCACTCGATCGAGACTTCTGCCGCTGCTCTGGCCTTCCCCGGATAGCAATCGCTTGCGGATTTCCGCCCGCCCTTGCCAGCGAGGCATTCGATGTGATCTTGTTGTTGCGGGGGTGTTGAGTGAGTTCCGAGCACACCGCAATTCCACTCCGCCCGTCTCCTCTGCGCCGTAATCCGCATTGACGCGGACGTGTTCAGTGGCCGGATTTAATCCACACAACTCTTCAACCATACGGAATTTGAGCGGGCGTGTGCTCCAAGTCTGTCTCAGGGGGAAATAATGGATGCCAAGACAGTTACCGATCACCTCTATTATCCCGTCAGCGCACAAAAGATGGACCGGGGTGAAGGCGTCTATCTGTACGACTCTGACGGAAACCGATACCTGGACTGTGCGTCGGCGACGTTCAACCTCAGTCTCGGTTACTCGCACCCCGCCGTGATAGCGGCGATGAAGGGCCAGCTCGACAAGGTTGTCCATCTCACCTCCTCGTACCAGAGCGATCCGATCAACGGACTGGTGCAGCGGCTAGTGGAGACCTCGCCGGCCAATCTCACCCGGGTCCATCCCAAGGTCTCCGGCGGGTCCTCGGCCAACGAGGGCGCCATCAAGATGGCGCAGCACGCCACCGGGAAGTCCGAGGTCATCACGTTGTTCCGCAGTCACGTGGGACAGACGATGATGATGGCATCGATGTCAGGAAATGCGTTCCGGCGCGAGCCGTTCCCGCTGCTCTACCCGGGCAGCCTGCAGGTTCCCGACCCGTACTGCTTCCGCTGCTTCTACGGGCAGAACAAGGAAACCTGCGGCCTCATGTGCGTCGACCGCATCGACGACTTCATTGAGTACGCGAGCAGCGGCCGGGTCGCGGCTGTACTGATCGAGCCGATTTCCGGAAACGGCGGGAACATCATGCCGCCGGACGGCTATATGCAGAAGCTGCGGGCCTTCTGTGACGAACACGACATCGCCCTCATCTTCGACGAGATCCAGACGGGCATCGGCCGTACCGGTCACATGTTCGCGGCCCAGCATTTCGATGTGGAGCCGGACGCCATCACCACGGCGAAGGGCCTCGGTGGTTCCGGCGCGCAGGTCGCCGCCATTCTCACCAACGAGCGCCTTTCCGGACTTCCCGCGCATCACCACTCGTTCACCTACGGGTCGAATCTCCTGGCCGCCGCGGCCGCGAACGTCACCCTCGACATCGTGCGGCAGCCGGAATTCTTGGCGAATGTCAGGAACACCGGTGACTATATTCTTGAGCGGCTGCGCGACATGCAGCTGCGCTATCCGGCCATCGGCGACGTCCGCGGCGTCGGCCTGATGATCGGCTTCGAGATGTGCGAGCCCGACGGCAAGCCCGCGGTCAAGCTCACCAACCACCTGGCGAGCGCGGCGATGGAGCACGGGCTCATCCTGCGCACCTCGCGCTACGGCTACGGAAACGTCCTCAAGATCCGTCCTCCGCTGATCCTGACCATGGCTCAGGCGGAGGAGATCTGCGACAAGTTGGAGAACCTCTTCATGTCGGAGCTGGCCCAGTGAAGAAGCTGCTCAAGGGCCTCGGCGAACACGTCCGCGCCGAGCTGCTGACCTACGGCCGACAGGGCCTGGCCCGCCAGGTGCACGGCGATTCCCCTGGCGGCGACGCCCAGTTCGACGTCGACGAGGTGGCCGAGAAGGCCGTCCTGGACTACCTGCGTGCCCACGCCGAGGTGCCCGTCGCCGTCTACACCGAGGACGGCGCCTTCGTCGAACTCGCCCCCGACCCGCAGTATCTGCTTGTCGTCGACCCCATCGACGGCACCCGCCCCACCTCGGCCGGCCTTGAGATGGGCGTGGTCTCCATCGCTGCCGCCCCCTACGGCGACGGCAAGCCGACCCTCGCCGACGTCACGGCCGCCTTCCTGCTGGAGATCAAGAGCGGCGCCTGGATCTACGGTGACGACACCGAGGGCCTCTCCAGCGGCGGTCACCCCACCGCCGTACCGCGGCTCAGCCGGACCACCGACCTGGCGAAGATGTTCTGGTCCATCGAGTTCAACGGCCACCCCATGCACCTGATGGACGCGGCCTACTCCCATCTCGTGGACCAGTCGGCCAACACGGGCGGCGTGTTCGTCTTCAACAGCGCCAGCTTCTCCATCTCCCGCATCATCACCGGACAGCTCGACGCCTACGTCGACATCGGCAACCGGATCCTGCGTGACCACCCCGAGACCGAGGCCGAGTTCCTGCGCGTCGGACGCGGATCGATCCTGCACCTGTTCCCGTACGACATCGCCGCCGCGGTCTACCTCGCCCGGCAGGCCGGTGTCGTGATCACCGACGCCTACGGCGACGACCTGGGCTCGACCTCGCTGGTCGACCTCGGGCCGCTGAACCAGAAGTCGTGCATCGCCGCGGCGACGCCCGAACTGCACAAGCAACTGATCGACTCCATCCGATGGCAACTGGGCCGTGACACCGCGTCGGCCGTCAAGGGGGACGCATGAAGGCGCTCACGCTGACCGGGGACCGTTCCCTGGAACTGGTCGACCGGCCCAAGCCGGAACCTCACGAAGCCACCGACGTCGTCATCCGCATCGTCCAGAGCGGAATATGCGGCACCGACCGCAGCGTGCTCGTCGGCAAGTTCCCGGCCGAGCCGGGTGTGGTGATGGGCCACGAGGCCGTCGGCATCGTCGACGCCACGGGCCCCGGTGTGACCCGCTTCGCACCCGGTGACCGGATCATCATCAACCCCACCCTGTACTGCGGCAGTTGCGTCACCTGCCTGGAAGGGCACTGGAACTTCTGCGGCAACAAGGCCGGAACCGAGGTGGGGCTGGACTACGACGGCTCCTTCGCCGAGTTCATGCGCCTGCCCGAGCTGTTCTGCCACGCGATACCCGACGGGATGAGCTTCGACCGAGCCGTCGTGGTCGAACCGCTCGCCTGCGCCCTGAACAACATCGAGGCCGGCCGGCTGCAGCCCGGCGAGACCGCGGTGATCGTCGGTGGCGGTCCGATGGGCGCCGTCACTGCCATGGCCGCCGCCCGCTACGGCGCCCGGGTCCTGGTCGTCGAGCCCGACCCGGTCCGTCAGTCGCTGGACCGGGAGATCTTCGCCGCCCCCGAGTTCGAGGGCCGGATTACCGTCCATGCCCCGGACGACGCCGAACTCACCCACCGCGGCCATCTGGTCGTCGACTCCGTCGGCAACCTCCTGGAGCAGAGCCTCGGTTACGCCGCCCAGCGAGGACGGGTCGTCGTCATGGGCTTCAACAGCAACGCCACCGCCACCGTGCGTCCGCTGCAGATCCTCCAGCGGGGACTGCAGATCATCGGCGCCGGCGACTACAACAGCATGATCTTCCCCAAGGCCGTCGAGCTGGCTCGCTCGATCCCGCTGGAGCGGCTGATCACGCACCGCTTCCCGCTGGAGGACCACGCGGAGGCCTTCAAGGCCCTCGCCGCGGTGCCGGGCGCCGACTACGCCGCGCTCAAGGTCGTCCTCGTACCGGACCAGGACGGGAGCACTCTGTGAGTGCCAGGCTGAATGCGGCCCTGATCCCCGGCACGGACCGCCCCGTCGTCATCGGCGAATACCCCTACTACCGGGCCGATCCGGCCAACTGGGCAGGCAATCTGCGGGAGTTGCGCTCCCTCGGCGTCGACGTCGTCTCGTTCTACCTGCCCTGGCGGTTCCACGAGACCGGCGAGGGCGAGCAGCGCGCGTTCGACTTCCACGGCAAGACCGACCCGCAGCGCGACGTCGTACGGCTGATCAGCCTCGCCGCCGAGGCGGGCCTGGCCGTCCTGGTCAAGCCCGGCCCCTTCATCCACGCGGAAGTACAGCTCGGCGGGCTCCCCGACCGGCTGTGCGACTCCGGACGCACGCCCTACCGGGGGCTGACCGGCGACCTGCTCACCTCCCAGGCCAAGCCGTTGCCCAGCCTCCTCGACCCGGCCGTCAAGGACGAGGTCGCCACCTGGCTGCGGGCCGTGGCCGATGAGGTCGTGTCCCCCACGGCCGCCCCCCGGGGCCCGGTCGTCGCGCTCCAGCTGGGCAACGAGGGCATGTCCGGTGACGTGCACATCGCCATCGACGCCCAGGACGCCTCCCCGGCGGCCCGCGAGGAGTTCGCCCGCTGGCTGTCCGCCCGGGGACTGACCGACGAGGCGGCGCGCGCCGGCGACGAACTCGCCGACTGGCCCAGCGCGCTGCGGCTGCTGTGGTCGCGCTGGTCCGGCGAGGCCATCGCCGGGCTGTGGGACTGGATCTCCGACCTGTTCCCGGCCGGCCCCGCCCGGGTGGCCAATGTGCCCCTGGCCCGCGCCATCGGACCGGACGCCACCATCGACGCCTGGGCCGCCCGGCACCGCGCCCTCAAGGGATCCCGGCACCTGATCGGGCACACCGAGTGGGTGGGCAACCCGGCGCAGAGCCCGGAGGCCTTCTCCACGCATCTCGGCGAGATCCTGCTGGGAGACACCGATGTGCTCGAAGCCAACTGGGGCTTCACCTGGGACGACGAGTCCTTCGCCGGTCCGCGCACGCCCCTGTTCAACGCCCTGCTGGCCCTGACGCTCGGATCCACCACGGTCAGCGTCTATACCGCCTGCGCGGCGGGCACCTGGGGCGAGTTGATCGACATGGACCCGGAGGGGCTGCGCGCCGAAGGCGTCGACCCCGCCCTCCACGCGCCGCCGTACTGCCCCGGCGCGCCCCTCACGGAGGCCGGTGACCACAACCCCACCGCCGAGAGTCTCAAGCTGCTCGCCCGCTTCCTCGACCAGCACGGCGCCGCCCTGGCGGGAAGCCGGCTCGACCGCGACGCGGATCTGCTCGTCGACCGTGCCCTGGCGGAGGCGGGCGCGTGGCAGCGGGAGGGGAAGACCGTCCTCCAGGAACTGACCGAGGCTGTTCACGAGCAGCTGCGGGACACCCATCGTCTGGTCGGCCTGCGCTGGCTCGACGAGGCCCCGCACCGCACCGCCCAGGACGCCGCCGGTGCCCTTGGTGTGCTGCGCGCGGGTCACCCCGGCGCGAGTACCGCACCCGTCGAACTCAGCGTCGCCGCGGGTGTTCCCGCGCACGGTGCCGTGGCCGAGTTCGTCGCCGGGCTGGCCACGGACGTCCGCCGCTGGACGTCCGCCCATCGGCGTGCCGTCGCCCTCACCCGGACGGGCCCCGACGGCACCCGCTTCATCGGTGCCTTCAACCCCACCGGCACGGACGACCGGGTCTCCGGTGCCGACGGCGACTGGGCCGTCGAGTTGCCCGCGGGGACCGCGGCGCTGGCCGTCTCCCGGGAAGGCAAACTCCTGGGCTGGCTGGCGACGCCCACGGCGTCCACCGCCGTCACCCTGACCTGGGGCGGTGAACAGGCCGACGCCTTGCGCGTGACGGCCTCCTGAGAACGCGGGCGGCGGGACAGCGAACCTGACCTCGCTCTCCCGCCGCCCGTCCGCGGACCGACGAACACCCCGAACCCGCTTCGAGCCCAGGTGTCGCCTTGTTCCAGAACCACGTCCAGAACCACGACGTCGCATCCGCCACGGCCACCACCGTGTTCCGCCCCGCGGGTCGCGACACCCTCACCGCTCTGCGCGACCTCATCGAACAGGAGCATCCGATCTTCGCGATGCCCTCCTGGTTCGTGACCGCCGACTCCGCCCACGCCGGCCACTTGATCAGCGAGTTCCTGCGGGAACTCGGCGGACCCGGGACCCCTGCGGCCTACCGCAGCTTCTTCGCCAACTCCCGCTACGAAGCCCTCCACGGAGCGGTGAAGCTGCTGCGCCACCGCGCGGCCGATTCCGCGGCCCGGCACCACGGACGCGTTCTCGTCCTCGATCCCGATGGCACACTCACCCGCCGCGCCGACCCGCTCGGCGACGGCCCCGACCGGGCGCTCGCCCCCGGGCTCCACAGCCACCCCACCCTTGCCGCCCTGCGCACGGCCGCCGACGGCGCCGACCACTGCGGCCTGGTGCTGCGCGGCACGGAGCGACTCGGCGCGGACGACCTGGCCGATCTGGCCACGCTCGTCCGCGACGTCCGGGCCCGCGGCACCCGCATCGCCTTGGACCTGTCCGACGTCGACCCGCTGGCCCCGCCGTCCGGCACCGTCCGCGCCCTGCGACCCGACCTCTTCGTCCTCGGCGAGTCGCTCACTGGCTACGAGGTGCCCTTCGGCGCCTTCGCGGGCAGCCCCGACCTGTTCGCGCCCTGGTCCACCCCCTCGACCGGGTTCCTGCACTCCAACACCTACGGCGGCAACACCGTCGCCATGCGCGCAGTCAAGGGCCGGCTGCTGGGACGCTGGGACGAACGGCACGCCGTGCACCGCGTCCTGGCCGCCACCGCCCACGACTGGCAGCGCACCCTCGACCTGTACGCCCGGCACGTCAACCCGATGACCGTCCGGATGCACCGCAAGCTGCGGGGCGCCCTCCACGTGGTACGCGCGAAGGGTTCCCGGCTCACCGTCCAGCTGGACTCGGGCCGCCGCCTCGACCTCGTCGACGGACTGTGCGGTGCGGGTCTCGGCGTGGCCGGGCACAACCCCGTCGATGCCCTCACCGATGTCGTCCGCACACACGACACGGAACGCGACTATGTCGCCGAACTCCAGCGCGTCCTCGCCCGGGACACCGGGCTGCCCCACACCTACCCCGCCGTCAGCGGGGCCTCTGCGGTGGAGAGCGCGTTCATCCTGGCCCGGCTGGCCCGCCCCGAGCGGCGCCGGATCGTGGTCTTCAAGCACAACTACGGCGGCAAGACCCTGGTGTCCCTGCTGGCCACCGCCGCCGAGCGCACCCGTGCCCCGTTCGGGCCGCTGTACGAGGACATCCGCTACATCGACCCGTACACCCCGCATGCCGCCGAGGAGTTCCGCAAGGAGGCGGCGACCGGAGAGGTCGGTCTGGTCTGGATCGAACTCGTCCACGGCAGCTCCGACTCCTACGCGCCCATTCCCTCCACGCTGCTCGACGCCGTCTCCGAGGGCCGAGAGCCGCACGGGTACCTGGTCGGCGTCGACGAGGTCCTCACCTCGTACTACCGCTGCGGCACCCGGTTCGCGCACCAGGGCAGGCTGCCCGAGATCGACCTGATGAGCCTGTCGAAGGCGCTCAGCTACGGCTGCTTCCCGACCGGGGCCGCCCTGGTCTCCGACGCCGTCCACGAGGCCGCCCGCCGCACCGCCCCGCAGCTCGTCGAGGAGCTGCGCACCCGGCACGCCCACCAGCTCGGTGCCCATTTCTCGCTGCAGGCCGTCGCCCAGGTCGACGCGCTGCACCTGGACCGGCGGGTGGCGGCCCTGTCCGCCGTAGTGGACAAGGGGATCGCCGCGATGGACACCGGCCCCGTCGGCGTCGTCGGGCGCCGCTTCGCCGAGGGCCTGCTGGGCCGCTTCGAACCTCGCGTGCCCGGACCGCTGCGCCGCGTCGTCGACCCCGAGGGCGAGTGGATGACCTTCGCCCTGATCATCTGGTGGATCACCCGGGCCAGGGCCTTCGTCGTCTACGACGTATTCCTGCTGCCGCTCGTCGCCACCGAGGACGAGATCCGCCAGGTGATGCGCGGGGCCCGGGAACTCTCGCGCACCTCCCCGTACCGCCTCCTCGCCCAGGTGGGCCTCTTCCATCTGGGCGAGCGGGCACGCGCCTTCGCGCGCACCCTGACCACCGCTAGGAGCACCGCATGAGCCAGCAGAACGTCGATGTCGTCCGCCGTTTCTTCCAGCTCTTCGACGAGGGACGGCTGACGGACATCGAGGCTCTCCTCACCGACGACTTCGAGTGGGTCTACCACGGTCCGAAGTCCCTGCCCTGGGCCGGCACGTACCGGGGCGTCGAAGGATTCCGGCAGTTCTTCACCATCGTCCGCGACCTGATCCAGGTGCAGGAGTGCGCTGCGTACGACTACCTGGACGCGGGCGACCGGGTCGTCGTCCTCGGCGTCAGCCGCACCCGGGTGCTCGCCAACGACCGCCGCTACGAAGCCCAGTGGATGAACGTCTTCACCGTGCGCGACGGTCTGATCTCCCGCTACCTGGACCTCTACGACACCGCCAGCGTGGTCGAGGCCCTCGGCCAGGAGCACTGAACCAGAGCACATGAACGCAGCCAGAGCCCACACCCTCGGCGACGCCTTCGCCGATGTCGTACGCGCCCGCGCCGAGCACACCGCGCTCGTCCACGGCGAACTCCGCCTGACCTACCGCCACCTGGCCGGCTGGGCCGCGTCCGTCGCGGACCGTCTCGGCCGTGCCGGGGCCGCGGGTGCACCCGTCGGCATCCGTGCCCCCCGGTCCGCGGGGACCGTCGCCACCGTCCTCGGCGCGGTCCTCGCCGGATGCGCCTACGTACCCCTTGACCCGGACGCGCCCGACGCTCGGTTGTGCGCCCTGGTGGAGGACTTCGGCTTGCGCACCCTGTGCGTGGCGCCCACCGAGGCCGACCGGCTGCGCACGCTGCTGCCGGGAGTGCTGATCTTGACCGTCGACGCGGAGATGCCGGACCCCGAACCCCTTGCCGTCGCGCCGAGCGCCCCGGACACGCTCGCCTACATCATCGCCACCTCGGGCACCACCGGGCGGCCCAAGGGCGTGGAGGTGGAACACCGTGGCGTCCTCACGCTCGCCCGGGCCCCGGAGGCGGGGTTCCGGCCCGACGACGTGGTACTCCAGCTCGCCCCCCTCCATGTCGACCCGTCCGTTTTCGAGATCTGGGGCGCCCTGCTGAACGGGGCCACCCTCGTCCTGCCCGAAACCGCCCGGCCCGGCGTCCACGACATTGGACGGGAGGTGCGCCGGCACCGGGTGAGCGTGCTCCGGCTCGCCGCACCGCTGTTCGCGCTCGCCATGGAGCACATCACCGACGCGCTGCGCGGACTGCGGCTGTGCGTGTCGGGCGGTGACCGGGCCTCGGCCGATGCCGTGCGCGCGGCACTGCGCGAGTTGCCCGGCTGCCGGATCGTCAACGGCTACGGGCCCACGGAGACCACGGTCTACGCCTGCTGGCTGGTGCTCGACGCCCGGCACCCCTACGCCGACGACTGGCCGGACGTGCCGATCGGCCGCCCCTTCGCCGACGCCACCGTCCACGTGGTCGACCCCGACCGGCGGCCGGTCGCCCCCGGCGAGGAGGGCGAACTCTGCGTCGGCGGGCCCGGCGTGGCCCGCGGCTACCTGGGCCGGCCCGACCTCACCGCCGACCGCTTCGTCCCCGAACCCGGTCGGCCCGACCGCACCGCCTACCTCACCGGCGACCGGGTCCGGCTGCTGCCGGACGGCAACCTCGCCTTCCTCGGCCGCACCGACGACCAGGTCAAGATCCGGGGCCACCGGGTCGAACCGGCCGAGACGGAACGGGCCCTGCTCGCCCATCCCGCGGTCCGCGAGGCCGCCGTGGTGGCGCACGGCACCGGCGAACGGCGCAGGCTCGCGGCGTTCGTCGTCCTCCGGGACGTGGCCCCCGAGCCGGCCCTCATCGCCCACGCGGCGACACTCCTGCCGTCGCCGCAGGTCCCGGCGACGGTGACGGCGCTGGCGCAGCTGCCGGTCACCCCGAACGGCAAGACCGACCGGCCCGCCCTCGCCCAACTGGCCGCGCGGGCACCCGACATGGCCGGGTCCGGCCTCCCGGACACGTCCACCGAGCATGTCGTGGCGGACCTGTGGCAGGAGGCGCTGGGTGCCTCGGTCGGCGCGGACACCGACTTCCTCGCCGCGGGCGGCGACTCGCTCACCGCCATGGTCGTACTTGCACGCCTGGAGCGCGCGACCGGCGTGGCCCTGTCGGTCGGGGACCTGTTCCGCGTGGCCACGGTGCGCGGGCTCGCAGCGCTCGTCGACGCGGCCGCTGCGGCCGGGACCGGCACGTCACTCGCCGTGGAACGGCAGCCCGACGGCACCTGCACCCCACCGGCCGCCGAGCGGCAGCCGGACACACACGGCCGCGTTCCGCTCCTGCCCGGGCAGGAGGGCATCTGGTTCGAGCAGCAGGCCAGGCCCGGGAAGCGGTACGTCATCTCCCGCACCTTCCAGGTGCGGGGGCAGGTCGACGTACCCCGGCTGCGCCGTGCGCTCACCCGGCTCGGGCAGCGGCAGACAGCCCTGCGCACCGTCGTCCGGCAGGACACCGACGGCTGGTGGCAGACGCCGGACGCGGATCCCGGCGCCGCCGTGGACCACCACGACATGACCCGGATGCCGCCGGCCGAGCAGCAGCATCGGATCAGCGCGCTCATCGCCGCCGGGACGGCCGCCGGCGAGGCGTCCCCGCTCGTCCGCACCCTGGTGGTC
This sequence comes from Streptomyces sp. IMTB 2501, assembly GCF_001953885.1. Taxonomy (GTDB): domain Bacteria; phylum Actinomycetota; class Actinomycetes; order Streptomycetales; family Streptomycetaceae; genus Streptomyces. The sequence goes on from NZ_MQUS01000018.1 coordinate 156,270, forward strand.
ACCCTCGACGAGTCCGCCGCCGTCGTCCACTTCGACATCCACCACATCCTCGCCGATGACTGGTCCCTCGACCTCTTCTTCACCGAGCTGTCGGCTCTCTACGACGACCCGGCGGCCCAACTCACGCCGCTGCGGCTGACATTCGCGGACCATGTGCGCGAGACCCTGGCCCGGCTGCCGGAACGCGAGGACGCCGCGCTGGAGTTCTGGCGCGGCGCTCTGAAGGACGGCGCGGCCACTGCCGACCTCGTCACCGATCACCCCCGGCCGGCCGTACTCAGCGGCGCAGGGGACCGCGTCCGGCTGCGGATCGACGCCGCCGAGAGCGCCCGGTACGCCGAGGCCGCCCGCCGGCACGGCATCAGCCGCTTCATGTTCTGCCTGGCCGGCGTGTACACCGTCCTCGCCGCACACGCCGAACGCGACTCCCTGTGCCTCGGCAGCCTGGCGACGGGCCGCGGGCGGGCCGGCACCGAGGACCTCGTCGGCTACTTCGTGAACCTGCTGCCGATCCGGGTCGAGGCCACCGCGGACACACCGGTCCCCACCCTGTTCCGGCGGGTTCGGGAGGCCTGCGCCGCCGCACACGCCCACACCCACGTGCCCTTCCAGACGGTGTGCCGGGAACTCGGGGCCGCGGGTGTGTCCCGCGGATCCAGCCCCTTCCGCGCGGTCGTCAACCACCAGCAGCACCCGCCCCGCCCGCTCCGGCTGGGCTCCGCGCCCGTCGAGCCCCGGCCGCCGGCCGAGGACGACACCGCAAAGTTCGAGCTGACCTTCACCTTCCACGAGTCGTCCCAAGGACTCGCTCTCGACGTGGAGTTCAGCACCGACCTCTACCACCGGGACACCGTCGAGCGGCTCGCGGGCCAGCTCGTCGCGGTGCTGGGCCGGCTCACCGACGCCGGTCCGGACACCGCCCTGCGTGACATCGAGTTGCTCGAACCCGGCGAGCGGGGACAACTCCTTGCCACACCGGCGTCCGAGCGGCTCCCGGCCCACCCGGACGCCACCCTCACCTCGCTGTTCGCCCGTGCGGCCACCGCCCACCCCGACAAGACCGCCGTGGTGGGGGAGGACACCGCCCTCACCTACCGCGAACTCGACCGACTGTCCGACGAGATGGCCAACCGTCTCCTCGCCCAGGGCGCGCGCCCCGGTGAGCGCGTCGCCCTCTGCCTGGAGCGCATGCCCCTGCTGATCGTGGCCGTCCTCGGCGTGCTCAAGACCGGCGCCGCCTACGTCCCGCTCGACCCGGCGTATCCGGCCGAGCGGCTGCGGTACGTCCTCGCGGACGCCCAGGCCCAGGCGCTGGTGACCTCGAAGGACATCGCCGACCGGCTGTTCCGACCCGGTACGGAAACCGACGGCCTGCCGCCCGTCCTGGACATCGACTGGCTCGTGCTCCCCTCGGACGAGCCCCCGCCCGCGCGGGCGGGGGCCTGCGCCACCGACCCTGCCTACATCATCTACACGTCCGGCAGCACCGGCCGGCCGCGCGGCGTCGTCGTCTCCCATCGCTCGGTCGTCAACACCCTGCACGCCAGTCTGGCCCGCCACCCGTTCACGCCGGACGACGTCTGGCTGCAGCTCACCTCGCCCGGTTTCGACGTGGCGGCCTACGAACAGCTCATGCCTCTCGTCTCCGGAGGCACCCTGGTCTACTGCGCGGACGCCACCCGCGGCGACGCCGCCGCACTCGTCCGGGCCCTGCGCGACTACGGCGTGACCGTGATGGTGATCGTCCCCTCGCTCCTGCGCGCGCTGGGCCGGCCGGACCTCGCCTCGGTACGGGCCCTGATCGTGGCCGGCGAGCCCGCCGACCCGCACGACACGCGCCACTACGCCCAAGGCCGCGTCGTCATCAACGGCTACGGCCCCACCGAGGCGGCGATCCTTGCCACCACCCACGAGGCCGGACCGGACGAGGACCGCGGCAGGATCCCGATCGGCCGGGCGCTGCCGGGAACCACCACCCATGTCATCGACCGCCACGGCAGGCTCGCCGCCACGGGAGTCCCGGGGGAACTCTGGCTGGGCGGCGCGGGGCTCGCCCTCGGCTACTGGAACAACCCCGAACGCACCCGCGACCTGTTCACCACCGTCCCAGTCCTCGGCGACCGGCGCCTGTACCGCACCGGGGACCGGGTACGACGGCTGCCCGACGGCACCCTGGACTACCTGGGCCGGCTCGACACACAGATCAAGCTGCGCGGTTTCCGCATCGAACTCGGCGAGATCGAGGCGACCCTGACCCGCCATCAGCACATTGGTGAGGCCGTCGCGGTGCTGGTCGGCCAGGGATCCGACGCCGACCTCGGTGTCGCCTACGTGGGCACTGCCGACGAGCAGGAGGCGCGCGCCCACCTCGTCCGCCACCTGCCCCGCCACATGGTGCCCCGGCTCGTCGTGCCGGTCGCGCACATCCCGACCAGCAGCCACGGCAAGGCCGACCGCATCACGCTCGCCGTCCGCCTCGCGGCCCACGCGCGCGACCACGGCTCCACCGAGGAGACCGGCCGCGCCGCGAGCCCGCTGGAACAGGAGCTGCTGGCCCTGTGGCGTGAGGTCCTCGGCAGTGGCCCGTCCATCGGGCTGTCGGACGACTTCTTCGCGCTCGGCGGGCACTCGCTGCGCGTCATCCGGCTGCTCGGCGAGCTCGAACGACGCTACGGCCACCGGATACCGGTCCGCGACTTCCTCGCCGAGCCGACGGTCAGGGCCACCGCGCGTGCACTCGCCCGCCCCGACGCCGGCACACGACCGGCGACCGTGCTCCCCGAAGACGTAGTGCTCGACCCCGGCATCACCTTCGCCGGGCCCGTCGCCGTGCCGCGCCGCACGGACTCCGTCCTGCTCACCGGTGCCACCGGGTTCGTCGGCAGCCACGTCCTGAGCGAGCTGCTGGAGCGTACGGAGGGACCGGTGCTGTGCCTCGTGCGCGCTGCGACGCCCGAAGCGGCCCGCGCGCGGCTGGCGCAGGCGGCCCGCCGGTACGCGCTCGCCCTGGACGCCGCCGACCCCCGGATCGTGCCGCTGCCCGGCGACCTCACGCTGCCCGGACTGGGACTGGCGGGAACTCCCTGGCTGGACGCGGCCCGCGCCGCGGCCACTGTTCTGCACCTGGGCGCGGAGGTCCACCACCTCTCCGGCTACCAGCACCTCGCCGCGGCGAACGTCGGCGGGACCCAGGAACTGCTGAGGATCGCCGCCGAGGGCCGGGCCGCCCGCTTCCACCACGTCTCCACGCTCGCCGTGCTGCGCGAGCACACCCCGGACGGCCGCCCGCGCACCCTGAGCGAGTCGACACCGGCCGAGCACGAACGCCACCCGCGTGGACGCGGCTACGCCGCGGCTAAGTGGGCCGCCGAACAGCTCGTCCGCCAGGCCGTCGACCGGGGAGCCGACGCCCGGACGTACCGGCTGGGCCGCGCGGGAGGCAGCGCGACGACCGGCGCGCTCAGCCGCGACGACATGCTCACCCGGCTCCTGGTGAGTTCGGCCGCCCTCGGCTGCTACCCCGACCACCCGGGCCTCGCTTCCGACGCCCTGCCCGTCGACGTGATGGCCCGCGCCCTGGTGGCGCTGGCCCTCGCCGACGCCCCGCCGGGCACGGTCCGTCATCTGCACCATCCCCGCCGCAGCGGGCTCGGCGTCTTCCTCGCCGGCCACGACCGGCGCACCGGCTCCCGCACCCGCCCGGTCGCCCTGCGCACCTGGCTGGGGCGGCTGGACGACGCGGTGGCCCGGGGCACCGAACTGCCCGCCCTGGCCTACCGGGAGCACCTGCGCGAGCTGTGCGACACACCCGACCGGGCGCAACCGGCCGACTACCACAACGAAGCCACTCTCGCCGCCCTGCACGCCCACGGCATCACCCCGCCCGACTGGGACGACACCGTGGTCGACCGCTGGTGGCAGTACCTCGCACCGACCGGAGAGACGAGCGAATGACGGAAGTGCTGTATCCCATGGCCCGCCAGTGCCCGTTCGCGCCGCCCGAGGAGGTCACCCGGCTGCGCGACGAGCCGGAGGTGCCCAGTGTCCCTATCTGGAACGGCGTACGCCCGTGGCTGTTCACCCGCTACGAGGACGCCCGGCTGGTGCTGAGCGACCCCCGGTTCAGCGCCGACAAGAGCCGCCCCGGCTACCCGCTCTCCAGCGCTGTCGCGGCCGCCGAGACGGCCGTCGAGCCGACGCTGCTCATCATGGACAACCCCGAGCACGACGCGCTGCGCCGCCTGGTGCTCAGCGAGTTCACCGTCCGGCGGGCCGAGGCCTGGCGCCCCGCCGTGCGCTCTGTCGTCACGGGCTGCCTCGACCGGATGCTGAACGGACCGCGCCGCGCCGACCTCGTGGCCGATCTCGCGCTGCCCGTCGCGCTCTCGGTGATCTGCGAGTTCCTCGGCGTGCCCCTGGCGGACCGGGAGCTGTTCCGGTCGCTCACCCACACCATGAACGCCGTCGCGGGCACCACCGAGACCGCAGCCGCGGCCCGTCAGGAACTCCAGGACTACCTCGAATCCCTCGTGGCCGCACGGGAGAAGGACCCCGGGGACGACTTCATCGGGCGCATGGTGGTCCGGCATGTGCGGACCGGGGCGATGAGCCGCCGCGCCCTGAGCGCGATGGCACTGCTGCTGCTCACGGCGGGGCACGACACCACGGCCAACATGGTCTCTCTCGGCATCCTCACCCTGCTGCGCCACCCCGGCCGCTTCGCCGCCCTGCGCGATCACGAGGACCCCCGGCAGCTCGCGGACACTGTGGAGGAGCTGCTGCGCCACCTCACCATCGTCCAGCGCGGCATCCGCCGGATCGCCACCGAGGACGTCGAGGTGGGCGACCGTCTCGTGAAGGCGGGGCAGGGGGTGATCGCGGCGATCAACGTGGCCAACCGGGACCCCTCGCGCTTCCCCTCCGGCGAGGACTTCGACCCGGGCGTACGCGCCCACGGCCACCTCGCCTTCGGCTACGGCCCGCACCAGTGCCTGGGCCAGTCCCTGGCGAAGGTCGAACTCCAGGAGACCTACCACGCCGTCGCCCACCGGCTGCCGGAGCTGCGGCTCGCCGTGCCCGTCGAGGAGATCCGCTTCAAGTCGGACATGGCCGTCTACGGCGTCCACGAACTCCCCGTGACCTGGTGAAACCTCCGCACCCGGGTCGCCTGTCCGCCCACTTGACCGCCAAGGAGCCAACCACCTTGAAGATCACCCTCGAACCCGGGCGATGTGTCGGAGCCGGGCACTGCGTCCTGTCGGCACCCGAGGTCTTCGACCAGGACGAGAGCGACGGCGTCGTCATTCTGCTCGACACCGAGCCGGACGCCGCGCTCGCCGACGCCGTCCACGAGGCGGCGGACCTCTGCCCGGCCCGCGCGATCCTCGTCGGCGGCGAGGACGGCACCCCGTGAGCCTGATACAGCGGCTGCGGGACGCGGTGGGCGGCGCCGCCGTGCTCACCGATCCGGACGCGACCGAGGGCTACGCCCGCGACATGATGCCGCTCGCCCCGGCGGGCCGCCCCCTCGCCGTGGTGCTGCCCGCCGACACCGCGGAGGTGCAGGCCTGTGTCCGCGCGTGTGCCGAAGCCGACGTACCCGTCGTCCCGCGCGGTGCGGGCAGCGGTCTGACCGGCGGCGCCAACGCGGTGGACGGATGTGTCGTCCTGGTCACCACCCGGATGGACCGGATCCTCGAACTCGACGCGGACAACCGCCTGGCCGTCGTCCAGCCCGGAGTCGTCAACCGGACGCTCCGGGACGCTGCCGCCGCACACGGCCTCTTCTACCCGCCGGACCCCTCCAGCCTCGAATGGTGCACACTCGGCGGCAACCTCGCCACGGACGCCGGCGGCCTGTGCTGCGGAAAGTACGGCGTGACCAGCGACGCCGTCCTCGGCCTCGAAGTCGTCCTGGCCGACGGCTCGTTGCTCACCACGGGCCGCAGAACCGTCAAAGGCGTGGCCGGTTACGACCTGACCCGGCTGTTCGTCGGCAGCGAGGGCACGCTCGGGATCATCGCCAAGGCGACGCTGAAGCTGCGTCCGCTGCCCGCCGCGCCGGGCACGATCGTCGCCGCCTTCGACTCCGTGGAGCGGGCCGGGGAGGCCGTCAACCGTGTGGTCCGGGCCGGGCTGGTGCCCTCCCTGATGGAGATCATGGACGCCACCTCCCTGCGGGCGTCCGCCGAGTACCTGCGGGCGGACCTCGGCGCGGGCGACAGCGGCGCCCTGCTGCTGTGCCAGTCGGACGCGGGCGGCGAGCCGGCCTCCGCCGAACTGAACGCCATGGAGCGGCTGTTCAAGGCCACCGGCGCGCAATGGACGCACGCGACCACGGACCCGGCCGAGGGTGGTCTCCTGCTCCGGGCCCGCCGGGTGTCCCTGCCGGCACTGGAGGCGCGCGGAGCCTGCATGACCGAGGACGTGGCGGTGCCCCGTACCCGGATCGCCGAACTCATGGCCGGCTGCGAGGAGATCGGGGCGCAGGCCGGGCTGACCGTGGCCGTCGTAGGCCACGCGGGTGACGGCAACATGCACCCCACCGTCCTGTACGACGGGGCCTCGGCGGAGCAGTACGCCCGTGCCCGCGGCGCCTTTGACGCCATCCTCGCCCTCGCCCTGTCGCTCGGCGGCACCGTCACCGGCGAGCACGGCATCGGCAAGCTCAAGACGGAGTGGCTGGAGAGGGAGCTGGGGCCCGTTTCGATGCGGGTGCACCGGCAGCTGAAGGACGCCCTCGACCCCGCGGGCCTGTTCAACCCGGGCGCGATGTTCGCCCGCCGGCGCCCGGCTGGCGGGCCCACTCCGTGATCACCCGTACCGTCCGCGCCGTCGCGGGGCTCCCCGCACCTCTGCGCACCCTGTTCTTCACCACCCTGATCTTCCGTACGGGCACCATGGCCTATCCGTTCCTCGCCGCCCACCTGCTGGTGCACGAGGGACTGGGCACGGGCACGGCCAGCACCGTCCTCGTCTGCTTCGGCGTGGGCGCCCTCGGCGCCGACCTGGCGGCGAGCGTCCTGCTCGGCAGGGTGACCGCCCGTGCGCTGATGCTGGGCGGCCTGGCCCTCACCGGGGCGGTCCTGGCCGTGTTCCCCTTCCTGCACGGCCTGGCGCCGCTGGCCGCCTCCGTCGTCGTGTGGGGCTTCGCATACGAGATCTTCACCCCGGCCGCATACTCGGCGACCGTCGCCGCCGCCGGTTCCGAGGAGCGCAAGGTCGCCTTCTCCTGCTACCGGCTCGCCATCAACCTCGGCATGGCCGCCGGGCCCGTCGCCGGCGGGCTGCTCTTCGCCGTCGAGCCGCGGCTGGTGTTCTGGGCGAACGCCGGCTGCGCCCTGGCCGCCGCCGGACACCTCGCGGCACGCTCGCGTGGAGCGTCGTCCGCCCTCCCGGCAGGACGCGACACCCCGAAGACAGGTGTCGTCCCGCGCACCCGGTACGAACGGACCCGTTTCTGGACGATCTTCGGTCTCTCGTTGCCCGTCCAGCTCGCCTACTCGCTGCCGTCCGTCTTCGTCTCCACCTACGTCATCGTCGGACTGGGGCTGCCCGGGTACTGGGCGGGCGCCGTCTTCGCCGTCAACGCGGCGGGCATCGTCCTGTTCGAGGTCCCCCTCAACGTACGGATGGCCAGGACGGGACACCTGCCCACCCTGCTCCTTGGCTACGGCCTCGCGGGCGCCGGCTTCCTGCTGATGGCGCTGTCCGGATCGGGTCCGTCGCTCGTCCTGTCCACGCTCGTGTGGACTGCCGGGGAGATCGTCGTGTTTCCGGGGCTCCTCGGCTACGTCAGCGAGCTGTCCGGCGAGGCCTCGGCGGACCGCAACCTCAGCCTCTACTCCACCGGCGTCAACATCGCCTTCATCCTGGCGCCCTACCTCTCCCTGCTGCTCGCCCGGCCGTCCGCCCCCGGCGTTCCGTGGGCCGTCGCGGGCGGCGCCCTGTGCGTCGCCTGGCTCCTGCTGACGGTGGCCCGCAGCAGCCCTCACACCTGGTACAAGGAGGAACCCCCATGCACCGACGCGATCTGACCCCGTTCATCGGCGTCGAGTACACCGGAGTCACGCACGAGGACCTGCGGAGCGAGGAACTCTTCGCAGACGTCGTCGACTCCGTCCACCGGCGCGACCTGGTGGTGCTCCGGGGCATCCGGCTGACACCCGAGCAGCAGATCGGGCACGCCGCCCGCCTCGGCACCCCCGTCCCCTTCCTGCTGAGCGACTGGCGCCACCCGGAGTTCGCCGAGATCCTCGTGTCCTCCAACGAGCGCCGGAAGAACAAGCCCGTCGGTGTCCCCCGGGTCGGAAACTTCTGGCACCAGGACTCGTCGTACAACGCGCGCCCGGCCGAGTACACGGTGCTGCACGGGGTGAACGTGCCCGCGGAGCACGGCCACACCCTTTTCGCGTCCGCCGCCGACGTCCACGACCGGCTGCCCGAGGAGTGGAAGACCCGCCTGGAGGGCCTCACCGGACGGCACACCCTGACCAGGCAGCAGCGTATCGAGTCCCGCCATGTGGGCCTGTCCATCGCCGAGATGCGGGCCCTGGTCGCGCACGAGTACCCGGCGGTCGAGCACCCCGTCGTCCGCCGCGACGCCTTCACCGGCAGGCGCTTCCTGTATGCCGCCCGCGAGTACATGGAAGCGGTCGTCGGTCTTGACGCCAACGGCAACGAGGAGTTCTTCGACCTGGTCGACTCCCTGGTGCAGGACCCCGCGCATGTCTACGAGCACCACTGGACGCGCGACGACCTGCTGATCTGGAAGACCGCGACCACCTACCACCGGGCGACCGACCTCCCGGAGGGCGTCGGCCGGACCGTGCACCGCATCAGCGTCGCCGCCGCCTGACCGGCCGCGCGGAAAGGACCCTACCTCCCATGAGCCACCCTGCTCCGAGCCGTCCTGTCGGCGTCGTCGTCGACGGGTACTCGATCGGCAAGTTCCTGCCCGCCGCGTTCCGGCGGCTCGGCGCCGACGTCGTCCACCTGCAGTCCACCCCGGAGTTCCTCGCCTCGGTACCGCCCCCGGACCTCGGGCCGTACATCGCCAACGTGGTGCACGGCACCGGCGACTGGGACCGCACCGCCAAGGAACTCGCCGCCTACGCCCCCGTCGGCGTCCTGCCCGGTCAGGAGACCGGCGTCCCTCCGGCCGACGCCGTCGCCGAGCGGCTGGGCCTGCCCGGCAACCCGGCCGCGACCTCCGCCGTGCGCCGCGACAAGTACCGGATGATCGAGTCACTGCGCGCTGCCGGGCTGCGCTGCGCCCGGCAGTTGAAGTCCGCGGACGCCGCCGAGATCGTCGACTGGGCCGAGCGCGACGCCGGTTACCCCGTGGTGGTCAAGCCGCTCAGCTCGGCCTCCACCGACGGTGTCTCGATCTGCCGCAGCGCCGAGGAGATCCGCACCGCCGCGGCCGCCGTGCTCGGCACCTACGACATCTTCGAGCGCCGCAACGCCGAAGTCCTCGCGCAGTCCTTCCTGCGGGGCCCCGAGTACATCGTGGACGTCGTCCGGGGCCCCGGCGGCGGGCGCCATGTGTGCGGGGTGTGGCGGTACGAGAAGACGGAGACCGGAACCAAGCGGATCTACGACAAGGACATCCTGCTCGACCCGGACAGCCCCGAGGTGCCCGTCCTCGTCGACTACGTGGACCGCGTCCTCGACGCCCTCGACATCCGCTTCGGCGCCGCCCACGCCGAGGTCGTGCTGACGCCCGAGGGTCCCGCACTCGTTGAGGTCGGGGCCCGGCTCAACGGAGACATGGTGCCCGCCGTCCACGACACCTGCATGGACGGCAACCAGGCGGACCTGCTCGCCCTCGCCTGCGTACGGCCCGAGGAGTTCCAGCGCAGGTATGCCGGCCACACGATGTACCGCAGGCACCGGGAAGCCCTCGTCGTGCACGGGCAGACCACCCGGGAAGGAATCGTCGAGGAGATCGACGAGGACGTCCTCGCCCGGATCGCCGCCCTGCGCACGGTCCGCCTGGCCGTGCCCCGACTTCGCCCCGGAGATCGGATGCGCCCGACCACCGATCTGCTCTCCAGCCCGCTGCGGGTCTTTCTGGTCGGGGACCGCCCCGAAGACCTGCTCGCCGACCACCGGCGGATACAGGGCCTGCAGGACGGAGTCTTCCGGCTCGCCGAGCCGGCCGGGGCGAGGCGCTGATCCGCTGTATCGCCCCACGCCGCACGCACGAAAGGAAGCTGCCCCATGGGTGTTCCCACCCGAGCCGATCTGGTCGGCATCCCGGACTACATCATTCCCGGCCAGCCTCCGGGCGCGATCCTGCTCAACTCGAACGAGAGCTCCCTGCCGCCGCTGCCCTCGGTCGTCGAGGCGGTCACCCGGGCCGCAGCCGAGGGAAACCGGTACCCGCAGTGGTTCTCCGAGGACCTGGTGGCACGGCTCGCCGTCGAGCTGCGGGTCCCGGAGTCCTCGCTCGCGATCGGCTGCGGTTCGGTGAGCCTGTGCCAGCAACTCGTCCAGGCCTACTGCGGACTGGGCGACGAAGTGCTCTGTGCCTGGCGTTCGTTCGAGGCCTACCCCGTCTTCGCGCGGGTCGCCGGGGTGCACGCCCGTACCGTCCCGCTGGATGCCGAGCACCGCCATGACCTCGCCGCCATGGCGGACGCCCTCTCCCCGGCGACCCGCGTGGTCTTCGTCTGCAACCCCAACAACCCCACCGGCACGGCGGTAAGCGCCCGGGACGTGCGCGAGTTCGTGGAGCGGGTCCCCGACGACGTCCTCGTGGTCCTGGACGAGGCGTACCGTGAGTTCGTGACGGACCCGGACGTACTGGACGGCGTCCCGCTCACCCGTGAGCACGAGAACGTGGCCGTCCTGCGGACCTTCTCCAAGGCCTATGGGCTCGCCGGCATGCGGGTCGGGTACTGCGTCGGGGCGCCCGCCGTCGCCTCGGCGGTCAACAAGGTCGCGGTCCCTTTCGCGGTCAGTCGGCTGGCACAGGCGGCGGCGATAGCCGCACTGGCGGACGTCGAGGAGGTGGGCGAGCGCTGCCGGACCGTGGCGGCGGAACGAGAACGAGTGCGGGACACGCTGCTGAGGGCGGGCTTGCGCGTCCCAGCGTCCCAGGCGAACTTCCTCTGGCTTCCCCTGGGTTACAGGTCGAGGGACTTCGCCGCGTTCTGTGCTCGTCGCGGTGTCGTGGTCCGGCTCTTCGGGGACGAGGGGGTACGGGTCACGGTCGGTCTACGGCAGGAGAACGACGTCTTCCTGCAGGCGGCGGAAGAGTTCGCTGCGATCACACTGCATGGGTAAGTTGCCTCGCCGGTCATACCCATACCTCGGCTCCCCGAGGCTAAGAGGGCGTCTGATCTGGGTAGTTGGTGTTCTGGGATGTTTTTGTGACTGGCACCGTTGGTGGTCGTTGCATGAGGCGTGAGTGTTCGTCGTCCGTACCGCAGTGACGTGTCCGACGCCCGTTGGGCCTTGATCGAGCCGGTCTTCACCGCCTGGTGGGCGAGACGGACCGGACCCGGCACGGCGGCCCGGGTGCACGACCTGCGAGAGATCGTCAGAGAAGAAGCGAAGTTGGTCCGCTGGCATAGGTTGAAGACACTGTTCAGCGGCGTCCATCTGATCCAAGGTGGGCGCGTAATGCCAGGTCAGAGCACCCTGTCCGGGGGCGTCAGCGCAGTTGGTGAGAGTTGTGTGAGACCGGGTGAGTCGCGAACCGCCACCGCTCTGGCGCAGTGTCAGTCCACTAGATTCGAAGCGGGTGCTTTGACCAGGAAAAATGGAGAAGCGCAACTGGAGCATCAGTGGCCCAAGCACCATCCGAAGAGGCTCACTGATCCCCACATACCCCAGATCTTCCTCATCACGAGGCTGTGTTCATCAAGGGGAGAGAGGGAAGCCACCGCACAATCCCCGCGAACCGGTGGGACCCCGCTCGCCCGCGGGACTCGCAGCGCTCAAGGTTTGTCGACGAAATCGAAGCCCAGGTCTTGTCGCGCCGGCCGGCCGCCGAAACCGCACCATGCACGGATCGGGCCAGCGTGGCAACCGAAGTTGGTGCGCTGGCCCGAGCTTCGACCGCAACGCCAGTCACGCCCTCGGGGAACCGGTAGAGCAGTGACGGTACGCTGCTCGGTCTTGGAGCAGCCCCCTGGTTGGCGCGGGCGCTTCAGACAGGTGCCGGGCCAGCGACGGGACCGTGGGCCGTGCGTACCGATGAGCAGGTCCCAGATTCCTGCAGAGCAGTAGCGAGGCGACTCGCACTGTGCTCGTTGGCTGTCAGAAAGGCACAGCTGGCGCCAGTGCCGCAAAGCACTCCGCCAAGGGCTCCCCTTTCCACACCCGCTTTGAGGGTGTCGACCAGGGACGGGCGTAGCTTCATGGCGGCGGGTTCCAGCTCGTTCTGCAGCGCCGCGCCGAGTGCCCACACATCGCCGTTCGCGAGAGCCTGTACCGCTGGCGCAGACGGTCTGGGCCGAGGCACGGGCCCGTCGGCCACTTCGAGCCCAGCTGTTGCTCGGAGGCGGTCATGTTCGGCGAACACCGCGGGAGTCGACAGCCCGGTATCCGACAGTGCAAAAGCCCAGTGGTACATGGCGCCGACCGGCAACGGTTCGAGTTTCTCGCCGCGTCCACGCCCCAGCGCCGCTCCGCCCAGCAGGCTGAAGGGTACGTCGCTGCCCAGTTCGGCCGCGAGCCGAAGGAGAAGCGGACGATCAGCGCCGGCGCCCCACAGCGCATTGCAGGCGACCAGTGCCCCCGCCCCGTCGGCACTCCCGCCGGCCATTCCTCCGCCGACCGGAATCCGCTTGAGAATGTGGATATGGACGTTGGGCTCGATCCCGTACTGCTTTGCAAGCAGCCGAGCCGCCTGGGCAGCCAAGTTGGAGTCATCCGTTGGCACACGATCGGCCTCAGGACCGGAGACGGTCACCCGGAGGCCCTCACTCGGGACGACAGTGATGTCGTCATAGCAGGACACCGCGAGGAAGACGGTGGCGAGCTCGTGAAACCCGTCGTCGCGTCGTCCGCCGACTGCCAGCTGAACATTGACCTTGCCCGGTGCCTTGACGGTCACTGATCGCTGATCAGGCATGCTCTGTCACCTCGTTCACCAGTGCGTCGAAAGCCGCGGCGATGTCAAGGACGGTGTTCCGTGGCACTGCCGTCGGGTCGTAAGTCAGTCGCAAGGTTGCCTCTCCCGCACGGTTTGGGCTGGGCCAGACCTCCGCTGCCAGCTCCGCGACGGCGCCACGGGCCGTGGGGCGGTGCAACTCGACCGCGCAGCCATCCAGTTCGAGGACGGGTCGTCTGTTGTCCTGAAGAGCGAACACGGTCTGGAACAGGGCCGACCGATCCCCTCGGCGGTGTCCAGAGAGCTGGGTGACTTCAGGGAGGGACAGTTCGGAGTGCGAAAGGACTTGCCGCAAGGTGTGCCCTGTGCGTGCGACGGCCTCTGCGACGGATCCCTGGGACCTCGACACTGGTACACAGACCGTGCCCGTCAGGCAACCTACGGCAACGGCGCTCAGCGCCGTGCCGCGGTGTGCGACGGGAATGCCGACGGCGAAGTCCTGGCTGGCGGTCACTCTGGCAACTGCCTCCGAGTACAGCGCGAGCATGACGGTGAAAAGGGTCACTCCCTGCCTGTCTGCAAGCCTGCCACAGGCCTCCACCGCCGGGCGCTGGATCAGTGTCTCGACCGGCTCCGGGCCGGCTGCGTCGGGCACACTGACGGCCGGGAAGTCGAGGGCTTGGACGTTTTGCAGAGCGCCCCTCCAAAACGCGCGGCAACTGTCTCCAACTCCGCCGCCGGCGGACTGATTGTGCTCCTGCCACAGGGCCGCGAAGGTTGGCGCCGGATGTGCGAAAACCGGTACCCTGCCTGCTCGGCGAGCACGGTAGGCGATCGTCAGGTCATCCATCAGCAAGGCTTCGGACCAGCCGTCAAAAGCCGTGTGATCGACGGAAATTCCCAGCCTGGTGATATTCGGACCTGGCAGGACAGCGACTCGCCAGACCTCTCCGGCCTCGATATCGAACGGGCGACGGAGCAGGTCCAGGAACCACTCGTTGTCCTTGTCCGGTTGCCCGCTTGCCGACCGGACCTGCACCTCCGGGGCCGGTGCTCCTGCCTCAATCTCGGCGACGGGCTGATCCAGAAATGTATACGCGCACCTGAGTGGTTCATGCCGCTGGTGCAGGTCGCGTAGAGCTGCCTGCAGTGCGGTGACGTCGATACTTCCCGAGATGTGCCAGTCCATGAGGCAGTTGCCGCTGGCCGGGTCCGGTGCGACCATCCCTTCCAGCCAGGCTTCGGCTTGAACAGGTACGAGAGGGACAGGCCCTGATGGCTTGACGGTCGACTCCGATGAGCCGGGGAGCTCTTCGGCCAACGCATTCTCGACGAGTGCGCACGCCTGCTTCACGGAGGAGTGCTGGAGGAACAGGCCCACCGGAACGGCAGTCCCGAACAGGGCATGAATTCGGGCGCAGATTCGCACCGCTTCCAACGAGGTCCCGCCCATGGAGAACAGGGGATGATCATTCGACCGGAAGCGTTCGCCGAGTACTTCTGCGAAGATCTCGGATATCCCGCCTGCTGTCCCTTGACCTGGCATGGGCTCGCTCTTCGTCCAGGCTGTGGCAGGCAGCAAGTCCAGAAGCGCCTTCTGGTCGAGCTTGCCGTTCGCTGTCAATGGCGTCTGGTCAACGGCGATGACATGCTGCGGCACCAAGTGGTGAGGCATGGTCTTCGTGAGCACATGTGGGAGGGCTTCCAGGCAAGTCCTTGGCTCGCCGACGACGAACGCGGCCAGGGCCCCGTACGAGCCGTCGGGAGCGGGCACAGGCAGCACATGACAGTTCTGCCCGCCGAGGGCGTTGCTGACAGCCTGCTCTACGAGTGCAGGTTCTACGCGATGTCCCCGGATCTTCACCTGCCGGTCTGCGCGCCCGGCATAGTGCAGGTTCCCTGTCGTCGACCACCAGCCCAGATCGCCGGTGCGGTAGAGACGGTAGGAGACGCCGTCGATTCTCGCCTCAAGGAAGGCGTTGCTGGTGGCCTCGGGGTTGTTCGCGTAGCCGAGTGACAAACCACCTCCGCCCAGGTAGATTTCGCCGACCTCTCCGGGCTCGCATGGTGTGCCGTCCTTCAGCACCAGGACGTCGGTGTCGGCAACCGGCCTGCCTATGGGGACGTCGCCACCCTGTACGTCCTCGGCGGTGACCGCATGGGTGGTGGCGAAGACCGTGCTTTCGACGGGTCCGTAGCCGTTGATCAGGCGGATCTCGGGATAACGTGCCAGAAATGCTCGTGCGTGGGTGCTCGACATGCGTTCCCCGCCGGTCAGTACCAGGTGGATGCCGCGGAAGCAGTCCTTGGTTTCGTCCTCGTCGACGAGCAGGTTGAACAGTGAGCTGGTCAACCAGAGACTGTTGACGCCACGGCGCTCGACCAGAGTTCGGAGTGTGTCGGGCAGCAGGTAGGAGCTCTCGCACAGCACACTCGTGCCACCGTTGAGCAGAGCACCCCAGAGTTCCAGCGCGAAGGCGTCCCACGCAGCGGGCGCAGCAGCGGGTATCACGGTGTCTTGGCCGAACCATGTGCGCCCTTCCTGGGCGACTACCCGAGCCAGTGCCCGATGCGTGGAGATCGAGCCCTTCGGCTCCCCCGTGGTGCCCGAGGTGAAGAACACGCAGAACGGATGGTCGTCCGCCAGCTGTATGTATCTGGGTGTGGCAGCAGGGCCAGCCAGGGCCGTCGAGAGGGCATCCTCACGGAGGGCGAGCACGGCTCCTGCGCCGCAGACCGTTAGTGTGTCCGCCCAGGTGACGATTGCCGACGGCGCCAGCCGGGTGGTGAGGCGTGTGACGTGGTCCACGGGCCAGGCCGGGTCCAGGGCCGAGTAGGCGGCCCCTGCCTTGAGCACTCCGAGCATCGCTGCGACCAGTTCGATGCGGCGAGGCAGCGACAAGGCCACGAAGTCGCCTTGTCGCACGCCCAGATGGATGAGCTGGTCCGCCCAGGCGTCGGAGACGCGGTCGAGCTCTTCGTAGGTCACCTGACGGTGTGCGTCTATCAGGGCTGTCCTGTCGGGTGCCTGGGCAACCCGTCGGCGGAACAGGTCGGGCACCGACCTGACTGGTTCCCAGTCAGTGAGGTCCGGGCCGGAAGGGGCGAACTCAGCCAAGCCGGCTCACCGCCAGGCAGTAGTCGGCGAACGCGGGATGGTCGAAAATGAGTCGGACAGGGATGCGCTTCCCGGTCTCCTGACGGCATCGCATGGTCATCTGGGTGGCCTTGAGGGAGTCCCCGCCCAGGTCGAAGAAAGTGTCTTGCGGGGCCACCTCGGGCACATCGAGAACGACTTTCCACACGTTGAGGAGTCCTGCACGCACATCGGTCGAGGACGAGAGGGGACAGGGACCCTGTGCGGGGGACAGGGCGAGCAGGGCCTTGACGTCGGCCTTGCCCGTGACGGCCATGGGTATGCGGGGCACGACGGCCAGGACGGGCACCATATAGTCGGGGAGTAGAGAGGACAGCTGACGGCGTACCTGATCCAGCTCCGTGGTTGCGCTGGTAACCACCCATGCCATGAGCGTGCTGGAGGCCTGCGATTGCTGGAGGGCCACAGCCGTGTCCAGGACTCCCGAGCACTTCCGCAGCGCCGCTTCCACTTCCGCCAGTTCCACCCGGTACCCGCGGACTTTCACCTGGTCGTCAGCGCGCCCCAGAAGGTCCAGCATTCCTTGGGAGTTCCGGCGCGCCAGGTCGCCCGTCCTGTAGATCCGGACGGCCTGCGTGCGCCCGGGCAGGTTTAGCTGGGTGAAGCGTGCCTCCTCAGCGGGTCCAGGGCGGACGTACCCACGGGCCAGTTGGGGCCCTGACACACATATCTCGCCAGAAGCCCCGTCCGGAACCGGCTGGAGGGCGCTGTCGAGAAGCAGCACCTCTGTGCCCGGCCATGGTCGACCGATCACTGGTGATTCGCTGTCGGACAGCGCGGCGCCCATCACGTCGACCGTGCATTCAGTGGGCCCGTACAGGTTGTACACGGCCGTCTGGCTCAGAGCCCGCAGCGTGGACCACGTTCGGGCATCGACGGGCTCACCGCCGAGTACCAGGCATCGCAGGCGGCCGACGGCCTCCAGGTGACCGGCGATCAACAGTGCTCTGACCTGTGTGGGAGTAGCGTCCAGGGCTTCAATGTCATGCCGGTCGAGAAAGGCTGCGAGCCGGTCAGGATCGCGTCGAGTGTCCTCGTCCAGGACGTACAACGTGCGCCCGTAGGAGAGATGGGCGAATTCCGAGAAGAACGCGTCGGTCGTTGCCGGATTGTTGAGCGCTACCCGACCTTGGAATGACCTCAGCGGCGCGTACAAGTGGTTCTCGTGTGCCTGCGCCATGGCTGTCAGGCTGCCGTGCTCCACCCTTACCCCTTTGGGGCGCCCAGTCGTGCCAGAGGTGAAGAGCACGTACGCCAGACGTGAGGAATCCGGCTGTGGCAGAAGGCCTGTTGTGCCTGCCACGTCACCGGGGGAAGTGACAGTCTGCAGAGTATTGCCGTCAAGACCGACTTCAATGATGGTCCTGCCCAGGGACTCTGCCAGCGGTCTCAGATGTGCAGTGGTGAGGACTGCGAATATCTCGCTGTCCTCGACCATGTGGAGGAGGCGGTCGAGCGGCGCACGAGGGTCAAGTGGCACGTAGGCGCCACCGGCTCGCCAGATGCCCAGCAGGCAAGTGAGGAGTTCGGCGCTGCGGGGGAGAAGCACCGCTACGGGCATCTCCGGGCGCACTCCTGCGGCGAGCAGTGTATGTGCGAGAGCATGCGAGCCCTCATCCAGTTCCGCATAGGTGAATTCCGTGCCTCCGCCGACCACGGCCGGACGGCCGGGATGACGGTGCGCGATGCCGACGAAGCCTTCGTGGAGCAGCTGGTGACTGCCCCCGGCGTCCGGAACCTGCTTCATCCTGTCCTCGTTCCGTTCCATCAGTTCTCTGAGGCCGCGCTGCGCATGCTCCACAGCAGGGTCCGCATGGTCCTTGGTTGTGCAAGCGCGTAGACGATGGCCTCGGCGACGTCATGGGGGCGCATCATGTCCTGGAGCTGAGGCATCCCGGGGTGTCTTCCCTGGCCCATGGCGAACTCGGTAGCCGTGGCGCCCGGGCACATTGCGGTCACACGTATCCCGGCCTGGCGGAGTTCGCGGTCCATGGAGCCCGCCAGCCCGATCAGGGCGTGCTTCGTGGCCGCGTAGACGGCCTCTTCAGCCTTGCCACGTAGGCCGGCGACGGAACTCACCAGAACGATGTCTCCGCCTTGCGCGAGCATCAGTGGCACAGCGGAGCGCACGCACCAAATGGTCCCGGTGACGTTGGTGTCGATGAGCTCTCGAACCTGAGCGTCATTCAGGTCCAGGATGCCTCCGTAGGCGCCGACGCCTGCGTTGGCGACCAGGCAGTCCACCCGTCCGAAGGTTTCTACGGCCAGAGCGAACAGGTTGCCCACCTGCTCCATGGACCGGATGTCCACTTCAGCCCAGGCCACTCGTGAGCTGCACAGACCGTTGGCGATTTCCTTAAGCCGGTCACCTCGCCGCGCTCCCAGCACCACCTTCGCGCCCTGGGCGTACAACGCTCGGGCTGTGGCTTCACCGATCCCAGAGCTTGCGCCGGTGATGACGACCACCTTGTCCTGGAATTCGGTCACCGAGCCTCCAGCGGCCTCTGAGCGAGCGTGGCGGTGTGCGTGTGGACTGCCTCGGCGAGCACCAGGTCGTGCTGGTAGGTGATTTTGAAGTTGGCGGGGTCGCCGGGGGCGCTGAGCACGCGCCCGCCGCATGCGTGCACGAGACCGGCCTCGTCGGTCCAGGTGCTTCCGGTCGCCGCTGCTGACCGGTAGATGTCTGCCAGGCAGGAACGGTGGAAGACCTGAGGAGTCTGCGCAGCCCGGAGCGGATGTCTGTCGACAGGTTCGGCCAGCAGGGGACCGTCGGCAGCCATATGGATGCTATCCGCAAGGGGGATGACAGGGACTATTCCGCAGGGCTGCAGATGAGCCTCAGCGCCGACGGCAGCACGCACATGTGCCAGCAGGCTGTCCACCGTCCCCGGGCGTGTGAAGGGCCGCGCGGCGTCTGTCACAGCCGCCCAGTTCGCCTCGGGAGGAAGGGCGGACAGGCCGGCGCGAGCGCTCGCCTGCCGGGTGGTGCCTCCTGCGACGACACGGATAGGCAGGGTCGGCTCGCTGCGGCGGACCAGCTCCTCGACGTCACTGAGCGTGTCCTCCGGGGCGGTGATCACCACTGAGGACACCTGTTCGTTGGCGGTCACCGCCTCCAGGACGTGTATCAGCATGGGCTTGCCCGCGAGGCTGACAAGGGCTTTCGGGCCGAGGCCGAGCCGCTCACCGCTCCCGGCGGCGAGGATCACGACGCCTGTGTTCCAAGTGTCCTCAAGGGAGTATGGGTGGTGCTGGTGCAGTGTCACTTGATGTCCCCGTTACTGGTGATGTGAAGTGTTTCGACAGGGCCGTCAACCCGTGAGATGGCCTGCCACCCGGGCCATGAGTTCGGAGACCAGGTCGGGCTCGAACTTTCCTGTGGAATAGCCGGCTGTCAGCACCATGTGCTCCCGGCCATCCTCGAGATCGACACTGATCCAGGGGATGTCTTGCAGGGCACTGGATTGTGGCGGCCAGAACAGAGAGGCGTTGAGGCCAGGGAGGGAAGGGAGGACCGGACTCGCCTGGACGTTCAGATGAATGTAGGGCCGGTCTGGGCGACGGTTGCGGAGCTGTGGCGCGAAATGATCGAGGAGGACCTCGAACGGCATCATTTGGTGCTCCAAGGCGTCGACCATAGCCGCACGGGTGATGGCGGCGATCTGATACAGATCAGCCCCGAGGGGAGTGTCAGCGCGCAGCAGTGTGCGGTTGTTGAGGTAGCCGATCATGCCCTGCGTCGCATCGGTGAAGCGACGCGATGACGGGTGGAGCACACCACCCTCGGTCTGACCTGTCATGTCCCGCAACGCGGCGAGCACCGCGGCTGCAGCGAACGCCGGGAGCGACAAGTAGCCGCCAGAGAACCGACGCCGACGCGCGTGAACGACGTCAGCAGGAAGCGACTGCCGCCACAAAGCGCCGGAACCTTCGACATCTCGCACGGGAATCCGGGTGGGAGGGAAGGGACCGAATCCGTCCCAGACGCTCTTCCAGTGAACCAAAGCGTCCCCGGCCTCAGGGCTCTGCAACCAGTCACATTCAAAAGCGCTGAATTCCCCGAAGTCCGAGCCCCCACCGTCGTCGGCCAGATCTGCGGTCGATCCACAGGCCAACTGCTGGTAGAATCGACCGAATTCACCCAGAAACACCTGGATCGACTCGCCGTCGAAGACCATATGGTCCACTGCGACGGTCAGGACGTAATCCTCCTCGTAACGCAGGAGGGATCCCCGAAAAAGTGGGAACTCATCGGGGGCGAAAGGTTCCTGCACCTTCCGGAAGGCCGCATCCTCGGCCCGCTGCCGTGCCGGCTGCGGGATGCCTCGCAGATCAACCCGTGTCAGGTTCCAATGAACCTGATCGGTTGGGAGTAACAAGCCGCTGCCCGACGGCTCGTAGTCAGGGAACGTTGTGCGTAGTGCCGTGTGCCGTCGTGCGACATGGGTGAGGACCTCTTCCAAGAGATCGGGGTTCACCTCGCCCTGTAGACGCAATCCGAACGAGCACGGCGGCTTTCGCCACCGCTCCGCACCTCGTGCCAATGCCAGACGCCCAGCCTGATTTCGGGTTACGGGCACCGTGCGGGTGCCGGCAGGTAAGTGCCGCGGGATAGAAGTCTTCACTCGATTGCCCTTTCCACCAAACGCGCAACGGCTTGTTCGCCGCTCGGGATGCGCTGCGGCGTGCCATCGTCGGCCAGCAGCTCAAGGTAGGTCTTTCGCGACATGGGGGAGGCGCCCATGCTGACGGTGTAGTCGCTTCTGACCTGGGCATCGAGCGCCTGTAGCCCGACTCTGGCCGCACGTTCGGCCAGATCCGCAATCGCCGCCTTGGCTGCATCCGGCACCCGATGGAAGGCCGATTCCATAACGAAGACTTTTCCCAGAGACAGGCCAAACAGTCCACCGACGAGACAGCTCTCCTCCCAGACTTCGAGGCTCTGGACCCTGCCGGCCTCGTGGAGGGATGTCAAAGAATGCATGTAGTCGGCCATCAACCACTGCCTGTCGCGGTTCTCCCGGCACCCCTTGAGGACCTCGTCAAAGCAGCGGTCAACGGTGGTTGTCCACGATGTCTGGCGCAGCCTTCTTCGTAATGTCCGGTTGATGCGGATGGAGCTCGCCGGAATTACATACCTGCTGGCTGGGGACCACCATAGAATTGAGTACGGATCGGCATTTCCCGGAAGTGTAGGAACCGTGCCGTCTTCAACGTCTACCGCATAGGCCGTGCGATTTTCCGTGACCCGGTCCGGTTCGGCTGTCGGCTCACACAACAGTCCCCGTCGACATGCTTCGAGGAGACTCTCAGCCGTCAGTTCGCCCCCAATTGCCGCAGGCAGTCCATCGACGAGACCCAGAGTCGCGCAGCTCCAGATGTCGCCAATCTCTTCGCCACCAGCAGGTTTGTGGCATGCAGATATCTCAGCTCCGCCCAACGATGATCCCCCGTATGCGTCGCGAAAGCCAACACTGGGCTAATGTAACAACAACAAGCGTCCGCGAGGCAAGCCGCTCTGTCCGATTTTTGCCCGCGCGCCCTCAATGGCGGGATGGGTCCGCTTGATTCCTGATGGGCCGTTCGTTGGGTATGGTGAAATTAGGGGTTTCATGCTTGGTTCGAAGAAAAAAGCAGCTATTTATGTGCCATCCAGCCGAGGGTTCCGGCGCTTACTTTTTGCCCAAGTCATATCGGGATTGGGTGACGGTTTTACATTGGTCGCCATTCCGTTCGCAGTACTGCAGATGACTGGCTCCGCTACTTCTCTAGGCTTGGTCCTGGCAGCCCGACTGGTGCCCCAGGCGGCGGCCATGATGCTTGGCGGAGTCGTGGGTGACCGGGTGTCACCCGGTCGGATTCTCCTGCTGTCACACATCACACGCGCGGCTGTGCAAGGTGCCATGGCTGCCGCTGTCACGTCGAAGGCAGGCGGTGTCGTGCTGATCTCTGCGCTGTATGCGCTGCACGGTGTTGCAACGGCCTTCCATTACCCCGCTTCTCGTGCGGTGGTTCCCCGTCTTGTCGAAAAGAACGACCTCCAGGCCGCCAACGGGTTGTCCTCCATGGCGTCCAGTTCGACAACTACCCTTGCCCCCCTGATCGGAGGTGTTCTCGTTGCCGTAGCGCATGCCGGAGCGGCGATCGCAGCCGATGCGTTCACCTTCGCAGCCGCCGCACTTGCCGTTATGCCTTTGACGGGCCTCAAGGCAAGTCGGACCGTCGTGACGTCGATGCGTCATGAATTCGTCGCCGGACTGCAGGAGATCCGTTCACGGCGATGGTTGTCGACCGGTATGGCCTACGCCTCGCTCTTCCAGTTCTCCGTACTCGGGGCGGTGACCGTTCTCGGTCCCACGGTGGCACTCAGGCACTACCAAGGCTCCTCGGCCTGGGGCATCCTCCTGGCTGCGGACGGTATCGGGAGTCTTGTCGGAGGCTTCGCCGCCACCCGGTTCAGGACTCGCCGATCCTTGCAGGTCGGTTACCTCGCGGTGCTGCCCGGCACCGTCGCAGCGCTCAGCTGCCTGGCCTGGACGCCGCCGTTCCCGGTGGCCGTCATCGCATTCGCCTTGTACGGCCTGTCTCTGACCTGGTTTGACACGCTCTGGCACGTCGCACTCCAAAGCCATGTGCCGGAAGAGTCGTTGGCCAAAGTCTTTGCCTTTGATGGCGTCATCTCGCTGGCGTTGCGGCCGGCCAGCCTCGCCGTAATAGGCCCATTGGCCGCTGCGCTGGGGTACTCGCGCAGCCTCGTCTTCTGCATGTGCCTGATGGCCGCGGCCACGCTACTGGTCCTCGCCACCAGTCGAATCCCGGAGCCGACCGTTGCGGCCGCCGAAGACCAGCAATCGAACGAGGCCTCTCCTGCCCCAGCCGAGGGGTGTCTGTAACGGAACCCGCTTCCTGACCCCGTAGGCTTCAAAATGGCTTCATCGGCTGGATCTGCGAGTTTGTCGGTGGTCAGCCTGCCTGCCGGTACTCGT
>NZ_MQUS01000033.1 GCF_001953885.1 Streptomyces sp. IMTB 2501
CATGCGCGAGGTAGACCTCCGCCATGCCACCACGACCGAGCACCTGGCCCAGTTCGTACCGGCCGCCGAGGCGACGCGGCTCTTCCATAGCTACCTACCAGCCCTCTCCGTCGGTCCCGGCTGCGCACCGTCGTGCGCTGCCGGAGGCTGCCATCCGGGCCTACCGTACCCGGCTCGCTTTGTATGACCTGGCCAAGCCCGCAACCCGATACAGGACCGGTATCGCAACGTGCAACGATGTGAAGTAGACGTGACGGGTGTCACTTCTTCGAATTGATGACCGCCTGCATGACGTCCTTGGCGATCGGTGCCGCCAGGCCGCCGCCGGAGATGTCGTCGCGGTTGGCGCTCCCGTCCTCGATGACCACGGCCACGGCGACCGGCGAGCTGCCGTCGGACAGCTTGGCGTAGGAGAGGAACCATGCGTACGGGTTGGCGCTGTTCGCCACACCGTGCTGCGCGGTACCCGTCTTGCCGCCGACGGTGACGCCGTCGATCTTGGCGTTCGTACCGGTGCCCTGCTCGACCACCGTCTGCATCATCGACTGCAGGATCTGCGCGTTCTGCGACGACAGCGGCCGGCTCATCTCCTGCGGCTGGGTCTGCTCGACGGTGTCCAGGTTGGACGACTGGAGCTTGTCCACCATGTACGGCTTCATCAGCTTGCCGTCGTTGGCGACCGCCGAGGCGACCATGGCCATCTGCAGCGGGGTCGCGGCGGTGTTGTACTGGCCGATGGAGGACAGCGCGGTCTGCGACTGGTTCATGTTGTCCGAGAACACCGACGCGTTGGAGCGGACCGGGGTCAACTGCTCGGAGTCGAAGCCGAACTTCTTCGCCTCGGCCAGCATCTTGTCGTTGCCCAGGTCGGAACCGATCTTGCCGAAGACCGAGTTGCACGAGTACTGCAGCGCGGTCCGCAGGGTGGCGTTCTCGCAGGGGATGTTGCCCTCGTTCTTCAGCTGCGTCGTGGTGCCCGGCATGGTCCAGGGCAGCGGCGAGTTCGTCTTCTCGTCGGCCGACTTGTACAGCCCGTTCTCCAGGGCGGCCGCCGCGGTGACCACCTTGAAGGTGGAGCCCGGCGGGTAGATCTCGCGCAGCGCCCGGTTCTGCATCGGGTCGGCCTTGGCGTCCCTCAGGCTGTTCCAGGCCTTGGCGTCGCTGTCGGAGTAGCCCGAGAAGGACGAGGGGTCGTACGACGGGTAGGAGGCCATCGCCAGGATCTTGCCGGTGGAGGGCTCCAGGGCGACGACCGCGCCCTTGCCGCCCTGCTTGGCCAGCCCGTCGTACGCCGCCTTCTGCGCGGCCGCGTTCAGCGTGGTGACGACATTGCCGCCCTGCTTCGGCTTGCCCGTGACCATGTCGAGGGTGTTGCGGAAGAAGAGCCGGTCGTCGTTGCCGGTCAGGATGCCGTCGTCGAGCTTCTCCAGCTGGCTGGAGTCGAAGGCCTGCGAGGAGTAGCCGGTCACCGGGGCCCACATGGGGCCGTTCTTGTAGGTGCGCTTGTACTTGAAGTCGCCGCTCTTGGCCACGGCGGAACCGGTTATGGGGTTGCCGTCGACGATGATGTCGCCGCGCGGGTGGGCGTAGCGCTCGATGGCGACCCGGCGGTTGTCCTTGTCGCTGGCGAGCTGGCCGGCCTGGACGTACTGGAGGTAGTTGTCGCGGATCAGCAGGGCCAGCACGAGCAGGCCGCAGAAGATCGCGATCCGGCGCAGGGGCTTGTTCATGACGGGCGGACCACCTGGGTCATCTCGGCGTCGGGGTTCGTGGCGGGGGCGGGCGCCGGGCGGCGGGCGGTGTCGCTGATGCGGATCAGGAGGCCGATGAGCGCCCAGTTGGCGATGACGGAGGTACCGCCGGACGCGAGGAACGGCATCGTCATACCGGTCAGCGGGATCAGGCCCATGACGCCGCCGGCGACGACGAATACCTGCAGGGCCATGCCGCTGGCGAGGCCGGCGGCGAGCAGCTTGCCGAACGGGTCGCGGGCGGCCAGCGCGGTGCGCAGGCCGCGCTCCGCGATCAGGCCGTAGATCAGCAGCATCGCCATGATGCCCGCGAGGCCCAGCTCCTCGCCGAAGGTGGCGAAGACGAAGTCGGAGTTGGCGGCGAACTTGATCAGGTCCGAGTGGCCCTGGCCCCAGCCGGTGCCCAGGGTGCCACCGGAGCCGAAGGCCCACAGGGACTGCTGCAGCTGGTCGGAGTGGAGGATGCCGTCGTGGGTGATCTGCCGGCTCAGCTGGTACTCGCGCATCGGGTCGAGCCAGGCCTGGACACGGCTCTGGATGTGCGACTCGAAGCTCGCCACGCCGACCGCGCCGACCGCGGCCATCAGCAGACCGAAGACGATCCAGCTGGTCCGCTCGGTGGCGACGTACAGCATGATGACGAACATTCCGAAGAACAGCATCGACGTGCCGAGGTCGGTCTCGAAGATCATGATGAGGATCGACACGGCCCAGACGACGAGGATCGGGCCGAGGTCGCGGCCGCGCGGCAGGTACAGGCCCATGAAGCGGCGGCTGGCGAGCGCAAGGGCGTCCCTCTTCACCATCAGGTAGCCGGCGAAGAAGACGGCGAGGACGAGCTTCGCGAACTCGGCGGGCTCGATGGAGAATCCGGCGACCCTGATCCAGACCTTGGCACCGTAGACGTTGGCGCCCAGGCCGGGGACCAGCGGGAGGATCAGCAGGACCAGCGCGCCGACCATGGAGATGTAGGTGTAGCGCTGCAGAACACGGTGGTCCTTGAGGAAGACCAGCACCACGCTGAACAGCCCGATGGCCACCGCCGTGTAGAGCAGCTGGCGGGGCGCGGCGCTGCCGGCCTGGTGGATGGACCGCAGCAGCTTGGACTGGTCCAGCCGCCAGATGACGACGAGCCCGAGCCCGTTCAGCAGGGTGGCGAGCGGCAGCAGCAGCGGGTCCGCGTACGGGGCGAACTTCCGTACGACGAGATGCGCGATGCCGGCCAGCAGGCCGAGGCCCAGGCCGTAGCCCAGCAGCCCGGCGGGCACCGTGTCGTTGATGGCCAGGCCCACGTTGGCGTAGGCGAACACCGGGATGACCACGGCGAAGACCAGCAGGGCCAGCTCGGTGTTGCGGCGGCTCGGTGCGCCGATCGCGCCGATCGTGGAGGTGTGGTGCGTCGGCGAGTTAGTCGTACTGCTCATCGTGTGACAGGGCCTCTCGCGGCTTCGCTACTGCTTGCCGCACTGATCGACGACCTTCTGCTCATCCTCGGAGAGGCTCGGGCCGGGGTTCGGAGTGGCGGTCGGGGTCGGGGGCTTCGAGGACGTTGTCGGGGGCTTCTTCGACGACGTACCCGTTGACGGGTTCGGCGTCGGTGATGCCTTGGACGTGAAGGCGGTACGGCTGGTTCCCGTGGTGCCTCCGGCCTCGCCCTGCCCCGTCTTCGCGTTCCGCTCGGACTCGGCGGACTGGCGCTCCGCCTGCTTCCGGCACGCGGAGGCCTGCACGGACAGCGCGTCGATCTTCGACTGGGCCTGCTGCAGACCGCCCGCGGCGATCGTGGCCTTCACCTGCTTCTGCTGGTACGGCGGCAGGTACTTGAGTTCGATCTCGGGGTGGTCCTTCTCCACCTTCGACAGCGACACCCAGGCCAGGTCCTGGCTGATCCCGCGGTACAGCGCCACGTGCTCGTCCTTGGCGCCGACGTAGTACTGCGTCTGCGTCCACTGGTAGCCGCCGTAGAGGCCGCCGCCGATGACGGCGAGCGCGAGGACTGTGTAGAGAGATCTCTTCAGCCACTTGCCGCGGCCGCGCGGCTTGGTGAAGTCGCCGTCGGCGTAGTCGCCGAAGCTGCCCGCCGGGACGTAGCCGGTGGTGTCGCCGGAGCCGGGCGGGCCGAACTCGCCGCCGCCGTGCCCGTGGGCCTGGCGGCCCAGGTGGGAGGCGCGGCCGGCCGGGGTCTGCATGATGCCGTTGTCGTGCAGGTGGTGCTGGTTCTCGGCGACGGCGCCGACCACCACCGGCTGGTCGGAGAGCCGGCCGGCCATGGTGTCGCCGGTGTCCAGGTCGAGTACGTCCGCGACGATGACGGTGATGTTGTCGGGGCCGCCGCCGCGCAGCGCGAGCTGGATCAGCTCCTGCACGGTCTCCTGCGGGCCCTGGTAGCTGGCGAGGGTCTCCTCGATGGTCTGGTGGGAGACGACCGCGGACAGTCCGTCGGAGCAGATGAGATACCGGTCACCGGCCCGCACCTCGCGGATGGACAGGTCGGGCTCGACGTGGTCCCCGCTGCCGAGGGCGCGCATGAGCAGCGACCGCTGCGGATGCGTGGTCGCTTCCTCTTCGGTGATCCGGCCCTCGTCGACGAGCCGCTGCACCCAGGTGTGGTCCTGGGTGATCTGGGTGAGAACTCCGTCACGCAGCAGATAGGCGCGGGAGTCGCCGACGTGTACGAGGCCGAGGCGCTGCCCGGTCCACAGCAGGGCGGTGAGGGTCGTCCCCATGCCCTCCAGCTGCGGGTCCTCCTCGACCATGGCCCGCAGCTGGTCGTTGGCCCGCTGCACGGCCTGGCCGAGGGAGGTGAGGATGTCGGAGCCGGGCACGTCGTCGTCGAGCGTGACCAGGGTGGAGATCACCTCGGAGGAGGCGACCTCGCCGGCCGCCTGGCCGCCCATGCCGTCGGCGATCGCGAGCAGCCGGGGACCGGCGTAACCGGAGTCCTCGTTGCCCTCCCGGATCATGCCTTTGTGCGATCCGGCGGCGAAGCGCAGTGACAGACTCATGCCCACCTCGCCAGTCGGCTCCGGGTACAGCCGGTCGTGTCGAGCCACACTGCCCACCCTCCGGTCGGGAGCGCGCCGGCGGCCGGTCGGCGGCCTGCCGCTGCGTGCTCGCTCCGCTCGCGCTCACTCATGATGTAGCACTACTTCCGCAGCTCGATGACGGTCTTGCCGATGCGGATCGGCGCGCCCAGCGGGATCGGTGTGGGGGTCGTCAGCCGGGACCGGTCCAGGTAGGTGCCGTTGGTGGAGCCGAGGTCCTCGACGATCCACTGACCGTCGCGGTCCGGGTAGATCCTGGCATGACGGCTGGAGGCGTAGTCGTCGTCCAGCACGATCGTCGAGTCGTGTGCCCGGCCGAGAGTGATCGTCTGGCCCTGCAGCGCGACCGTGGTGCCGGTCAGTGTGCCTTCGGTCACGACCAGCTTCGTGGGGGCGTTGCGCCCGCGCCGGCCGCCGCTCTGCTGGCCCCGCTGCTGGCTGCGCGACTGCGGGGGCGCGGCGGCCTGCTGCCGGGGCGCCTGCTGCTGGCGACCGGCCTCCCTACGGGAGGCGCGCTGGGTGACGCGCGTACCGAACAGGTCGCTCCGGATGACCTGCACGGCCACGATCACGAACAGCCACAGTACGGCCAGGAAACCCAGCCGCATGACCGTGAGGGTCAGCTCTGACATGCCCCCGCTTCACCCTTCGGCTTGCCTATAGATAACGGTGGTGCTGCCCACGACGATCCGCGAGCCGTCGCGGAGCGTAGCGCGGGTGGTGTGCTGCCCGTCCACCACGATGCCGTTGGTGGAGCCGAGATCCTGGATCGTCGAGGGCGTTCCGGTCCGGATCTCGCAGTGCCGGCGGGAGACGCCGGGGTCGTCGATCCGCACGTCGGCGTCGGTGCTGCGGCCCAGCACCAGCGTCGGGCGGGAGATCTGGTGGCGGGCGCCGTTGATCTCGATCCAGTAGCGGGTCTGCCCGCCGCTCGTGGGCGCGGCCGGGGGCCGCTGGCCGGCGGGCTGAGGGTAGCCGTAGCCGCCGGCGCGGGCGCCGGACGGTGGTGCGGAGGGCATCGGGGGCGCTCCGGCGGGCGCCGCGGCGGGCGGGTAGCCGTAGCCGCCGCCCTGGGCGCCCTGCGCGGGGCGGCCGGTGGCCGGGGCCTCGGGGGCCTGCTGGCTGCTGGAGGAGGCCAGGGTGCGCGAGCGCACCCGGTACAGACCGGTGTCCAGGTCGTCGGCCTTCTCCAGATTGACCTTGATCGGTCCCATGAACGTGTAGCGCTGCTGCTTGGCGTAGTCGCGCACCATGCCGGCCAGCTCGTCGCCGAGCTGCCCGGAGTAGGGGCTGAGCCGCTCGTAGTCCGGCGTGCTCAGCTCCACGATGAAGTCGTTGGGTACGACGGTCCGGTCGCGGTTCCAGATCGTCGCGTTGTTGTCGCACTCACGCTGGAGTGCGCCGGCGATCTCCACGGGCTGGACCTCGGACTTGAAGACCTTGGCGAAGGTGCCGTTCACCAGACCTTCGAGACGCTGCTCGAACTTCTTCAGGACTCCCATGGGGCACCTCCTCCGTCCCTGTCGTTGCGTTGCCCTGCTGTGTGGCCGCTGCCTTGCCTGTACTGCCTGTTCCGCTGGTGCTGCTTACTGATCGTATCTACGCGTCGGGCAATCACCCGGTTCCCCCAGCGGCTCCCCTTCGAACTCCCGGTACGTACTCACGCTGCCATGGATCGTAGAGGCGGGCGAAGACCAGTGTCCCGCACCCGGCTGTGGACCCGGTCCGCCTCCTGGGGAGATGCCCGGGACCGGTACGAGGTTGATACGTGAACCGGGTCTCCTTGATACGTGCGCCGGGAAGGCGGCGCCACCCGCGCCGGGAAGCGGGCGAACGTGCAGGCGGCGGGCGCCGGGGCGCAGGTGGCGGGCAGGGTCCGCGCCGGTGACGGGCGCATGCGGTGGGTGCGGCTGCCGGGCGGGAAGGGATGTGAATCCACCCCGTACGGCGTGCTAATGTTCTGGATGTCGGAAGGGGCCAGCCCGAAAGGGACGGAGCCGGAAGACACACCCAATGCGCGGGTGGCGGAATAGGCAGACGCGCTGGATTCAGGTTCCAGTGCCCGCAAGGGCGTGGGGGTTCAACTCCCCCCTCGCGCACCGACGAACGGTCGGCATCGTGATCACGATGCCGACCGTTTCGCTTTGTGCCTCCGTTGTGCGCCGTCGTGAAACGTGGCGTTCTTCACTTCTCGTGACTTCTCCCTACTTGTCGCGCCGGGTGTGAGTTGTCTCTCACGCAGGGGCGTTCGGGGCCGAGGGCGCCTCGGGGCCGAGGACTCTGGCCGTGAACGCCGCCAGCTGCGCGCGCATCTCGTCGCGGGGCAGGGCCTCTTCGCCGGCGAGATGTTCGACGAGGTCGGCCCGGGTCGCGGCCAGCAGGGCGTGGGCGGTGAAGTCGCCGTCGGGCAGACCCGGAATCCGCTCCAGCAGCTCGCGCAGCAGGGTGTGCCATCGCGCGTAGTGCTCCGCGCTGTACGGGCTGGTGCCGCCGGTCTGCTCCAGGGCGAGCGCGAGGTGGCGGTTGTCGAGCTTGAAGCACAGGACGGCGTCGAGCAGGGCCGGCACGCGCACCTGGGGCGGGGTGGCGGGCCCCAGTGGGGGCGGGCCCTGCTCGACCGCGCTCCGGATCGGTTCGAGGCGCGCCTCGTACAGCGCGCGGATCAGCCCGGTGCGATCGCCGAAGGCGCGGAAGAGGGTCGCCTTGCCGACACCGGCCGCGGCCGCGATGTCGGCCATGGTGACGCTGTCGGGGCTCTGGCGCTCGGCGAAGAGCGCGTCGGCGGCCGCGAAGACGGCTGCCCGGTTCCGCAGGGCGTCCTTGCGGGGTCTGCGCTCGGTCACGTGTTTCCTCCCTTGCGTTCCTCGCCTTGCGTGCCGCCTTGGCCTGGCCGACCTGGCTCCGCCGGCTCGGCCGGCCGGCTTGTTGCAAAGCGGACCCGGGGTCCGTATCGTGAATTTAAACGGACCGCGGGTCCGTATCGTACGGTACGGAGGAATCCATGCCCACACCCACGTACACCGCACCGGAAGACCTCTACCGCCACAGCCTGCGGCTGCTCCTCGACAAGGACATCGCCGGCTGGGTCGGCCTGTGGGCCGAGGACGGTGTCATGGAGTTCCCCTTCGCGCCGCCGGGACGGCCCGGGCGGCTGGAGGGCCGGGAGGCGATCGCCGCCTACATGCGCGGCCATCCCGACCACATCGACCTGCACGACTTCCCCGACCTGCGCATCCACCGCACCACCGAACCCGAGACCATCGTGGTCGAGATGCGCGGTGTGGGGCGTCTGGCCCAGACCGGGGCGCCGTTCGACATGACGTACATCGCCGTCGCGTCGGCCCGGGACGGACGCTTCACCTCCTACCGCGACTACTGGAACCCCCTCGCCGTCCAGCAGCCCGGCCTGGACTTCGCCGGGAACGGTGCCCGATGACCGGCACCGGCACCACCCTGGTCACCGGAGCCACCGGCACCACCGGCAGCCGCACCGTGACACGGCTGGTCGCCGCCGGCCACCGCGTCCGGGCCGCGAGCCGCGGGGCCACCCGGCTCCCCGGCGCGGAAGCGGTCCGCTTCGACTGGTACGACCCCGCCACCCACGGCGCCGCCCTCGCCGGAGCCGCACGCGTCTACCTCGTCCCGCCGGTCGGTGACCCGGACCCGGCCGCCGTGATGCTGCCCTTCCTCCAGCGGGCCCGCGCGGCGGGCGTGCGGCGCGCCGTACTGCTCAGCTCCTCGGCCATCCCCGAAGGGGGCCCGGGGGCAGGGGCGGTGCACCAGGCCCTGCCCGGCCTGTTCGGCCAGTGGGCGGTCCTGCGGCCCTCGTGGTTCATGCAGAACTTCACCGGCGCGCACGCCCACGCCCGGAGCATCCGCGAAAACGGCGTCATCCTGACCGCGGCCGGGGCGGGCCGGGTCGGATTCGTCGACGCCGACGACATCGCCGCCGTAGCCGTCCGTGCCCTGGCCGACGACCGGGCACCCAACACCGATCCGGTCCTGACCGGACCGGAGACGCTCGCCCACGACGACATCGCCGCCCTCGTCACGGAGGTCACCGGCCGGCCCGTGGTCCACCGCCGGCTGACGTACGAGCAGCTGCGAGACCGGCTGGCCGCATACCTGCCACCGGAGTTCGCCGCCCTGCTGGCCGGGATGGACCGCGCCATCGCCCAGGGCGCCGAGGACCGTACCACCGACGCCGTCCACCGCCTCACCGGCCGCCCGCCGCACAGCTTCCGGGCAGTCGCCGAACGGGAATTGAAGCGCCGCTAGCGGGAGTTGAGGAACCGTCGGCCGGCTGCGGCCGTCGTTGCCGAGCGGACTCGATGCCTGCCGTGCCCCACCGGGTCTGACGCACAGCGGCCGTCGGCTGTACGGTCTGGGCGAGTTGATGTTCGCGCGGACGGTTGTACGTGTCGTCCGCGTCTTGGACGTCGTAGATGTCGTAGATGTCGTACGCGTTGTACGGGGGAGGCGGTCGCGGTGACCGGTGCCGGTCGGGAAGTGGCGGACGCGGTGGGCGCGGTGGCGCGGGGCACGCCCAGGCTGCCCCGGGTCGGCGGCTTCGCCCAGTGGCCGCGGCAGGGCTCGCCCAAGGAAGAGGGCAAGGCACTGCGCACGAGCGTGCCGCGCGGCGCACACCGCACCCTCGGCCTGGACACCGCCCGCCCCGACGCGGTGCGCGCCGTCACCGAGTCCAACGCCGGCCGTATCCCCGAGCTGACGCCCATCCGCGTCGGCCGGATGGCGGCCACCCCGTTCGCCTTCCTGCGCGGCTCGGCCGGACTCATGGCGTACGACCTGGCCGGCACCCCCATGACCAGGATCGGCACCCAGATATGCGGAGACGCGCACGCGGCCAACTTCGGCCTGTACGGCGACCCCCGCGGCGGCCTCGTCATCGACCTCAACGACTTCGACGAGACCGTGCACGGCCCCTGGGAGTGGGACCTGAAGCGGCTCGCCGCCTCACTGGTGCTCGCCGGGCGGGAGGCCGGCGCCGACGAGGACACCTGCCGCGCGGCCGCCCGGGACGCGGCCGGCGCCTACCGCCGCACCATGCGGCTGCTGGCCAAGCTGCCGGTCCTCGACGCGTGGAACGCCATCGCCGACGAGGAACTGGTCTCCCACACCGACGCCCACGATCTGCTCGGCACCCTGCAGCGGGTCTCGGAGAAGGCCCGCGCCAACACCAGCGGCCGGTTCGCGGCGAAGTCGACCGAGGCGGTCGAGGACGGCGGACGCCGGTTCATGGACGCCGCACCCGTGCTGCGCCGGATCCCCGACGAGGAGGCCCACGCGGTCGCCGCGTCCCTGGAGTCGTACATCCACACGCTCAGCGAGGACCGGCACCCCCTGCTCGCCCGGCACGCCGTGCACGACGTGGCCTTCCGGGTGGTCGGCACGGGCAGCGTCGGCACCCGGTCCTACGTCGTGCTGCTCCTCGACCACCGTGAGCAGCCGCTGGTGCTCCAGGTGAAGGAGGCCCGGCCCTCGGTGCTGGTCCCGCACCTGGCCGCGGTCGGCTTCCAGACACCGCCGGTGGACCACGAGGGCCGCCGGGTGGTGCTGGGCCAGAAGCGGATGCAGGTCGTCAGCGACATCCTGCTCGGCTGGACGACCGTCGACGGGCGCCCCTTCCAGGTCCGCCAGTTCCGCAACCGCAAGGGCAGCGTCGACCCCGCCGCCCTCGCCGCCGACCAGGTCGACGACTACGGCCGGATGACCGGCGCCCTGCTGGCCCGCGCCCACTCCCACAGCGCCGACCCGCGGCTGATCGCCGGGTACTGCGGCAAGAACGAGGAACTGGACGAGGCGATCGCCGCCTTCGCCGTCACCTACGCCGACCGCACGGAGGCGGACCACGCGGAGCTGGTGGCGGCGGTGCGGGCGGGACGCATCGCGGCCGAGCTGGGGGTATGAGACGAGCTGGGCGTGTGGCCGGGGTGGGCGTGTGGCCGCGGTGGGGACGCGAGGGAGCCGACGCCGGCCGCAGCAACCCAGGGCGCGGGGAACCGCGCGACCGGCCACGAGGGACCCGCACCGGCAGACGACAGTCAGCACCACGGCGAGACGCCCCCGGCCCGAGCCAGGCGCAGCGGCTACGCTGTTCGACGTGACGACCCCGGAAGCCGACCAGTCCCAGGCGCCGCGCCCCGAGGAACGGCTGGAGCGGGCCGTACGGGCCGCCGAGCAGGCGCTGATCGAGTACGAGATCGCCGTGGAGACGTTCCGGGTCGAGGTCGAGAACTTCTCCCGGCTGCACGAGCAGCGGCTCGGCCCGCTCTACGCCCGGATCGAGGAGCTCGACGCCGAGATCGCCGAGGCGAAGGCCGCCCGCACCGGCGACCCGGAGGACATCCGCCGCGCCGAGGAAGCCCGCGCCCGCGTCCTGCCCATCCCCGGCGTGGAGGAACTGCTGCACGGCTGGATGGACGGCCACGGCCTGTTCCCGGAGGCCGCCGCCATGCTCACCGACCAGGCCGTACGGCCCCCGGAGCGGGTACGGCCCAGCGAGGAGGCCCGCAAGCTCTACCGCGAGCTGGCCCGCAAGGCCCACCCCGACCTCGCGCAGGAGGAAGCGGAACGGCAGCGGCGTGAGGAGTTCATCACCCGCGTCAACGCCGCCTATGCCCGTGGCGACGAGACGCTGCTGAAGGAGCTGGCCGAGGAGTGGGCGGCCGGCCCGGTACCGCCCGAGCGGCTCCCGAGCCCCGCCGAGGAGCTGTACGCCCGCCTCGAATGGCTCGCCCAGCGCAAGGAACTGCTCACCCTCGTCGCCCGCGAACTGGAGGAGGGTGCGATCGCCGGCATGCTCCGGCTCGCCCCGGACGACCCCGACGGGCTCCTGGAGGAGATCGCCGGCCGACTGCGCTCCGACATCGCCCAGCGGGAGGCCGAACTGGCGGCCCTGCTGGCACAGGACTGAACCGCGGCTCGCATCCGCCGGCGCCCAGCACCTTCGGGTAGCGTCGGGGACATGAATTTCGCAGCTCGGGTACCCACGGTCGAGATCACGGACCTCAAGGACGGCGACTTCCTGCTGGACGTCCGCGAGGACGACGAATGGCAGGCGGGCCACGCCGAGGGAGCGCTGCACATCCCCATCAGCGAGTTCGTGGCCCGCTACGGCGAGCTGACCGAGGCCGCCCCGCAGGACGGCCGTGTCCACGTCATCTGCCGCTCCGGCGGCCGCTCGGCCCAGGTCACCATGTACCTGGTCCAGCAGGGCATCGACGCGGTGAACGTCGACGGCGGTATGCAGGTCTGGCAGGCAGCGGGCCGCCCGGTGATCACGGACGAGGGCGAGCCCGGGTCCGTTCTGTAGCCGTCCTCACTGCCTCGCGGGATCGCCGCGCGGGGCCCTCGGGGGCACGTTTTGCCCCTCGCCACGGACCGAGCGCCGGTCAGCCCAGTGGATGGGCGGCCAGCAGATCCCCGAGCCGCTCCTCGTGCGCCGACGCCGGGCCGAGCGCCAGCTCCAGGTGCTTGGCCCAGGCGTGATACCGGTGCAGCGGGTAGTCGGTGTCGGCGCCGAACCCGCCGTGCAGATGCTGTGCCGTCTGCACCACCCGGCGCACCCCCTCCGCCGCCCAGATCTTCGCCACCGCGACATCCCCGGCGGCGGGCAGCGCCCCCGACGCCCCCGAGGCGATCCGCCAGGCGGCCTGCCAGAGGGTGGCCTCCATGGCGCGCAGATCGATGTACCGGTCCGCGGCCTGTACAGCCACCGCCTGGAACGTCGCGATCGGATACCCGAACTGCTCCCGCTTCCCGGTGTACTCGGCGGTCATGTTCAGCACCCGCTCGCCCAGCCCGAGCGCCAGCGCGCACGTACCGGTGGCGAGCAGCGTATGCAGCCACTCCCAGGCACCGTCGGCCTCGATGACGTCACCCGCGTCGATCCGCACGGACGCGAGCCGCAGTTCGGCCAGCCGCTCCCCGCTGGTGGACACCTGCTCGGCGAGGACCACCCCGTCCCGCTCACGCGGCACCAGCGCGAGCACGGTCCGCTCCGCAGCCGTCCCCGCCAGATGCTGCGCCGGTACGACGACGAGGTCCGCGTCGTACGCCCACGGCACCGCCGTCTGCACCCCGTCCAGCACCCACTCCGTACCGTCCCGCCGTGCGCCGACGGCCAGTTCGGCCGGGTCGTGGCCGCTGCGGCCGTTCGCCGCGACCGTCAGCACCAGCTCGCCCCGGCCGGCCCGCGCCAGCAGCCGCCTCGCCAACTCCGGCCCGCCGTAGGCCTGTACGGCCGCTGCCGCCGCGCTGTGCTCCAGCAGCGGCACCCGGGCGAGGACCCCGGCCGACTCGCGCAGCACCAGGCACAACGCGATCGCGTCCAGACCGGAACCGCCGTACGCCTCGTCGAGCAGCAGGCTCAGCAGATCCGCCTCGGCCAGCCGGGACCACAGCTCCCGGTCGAATCCCTCGGCCACGGCACCGGTGGTGAGCGCCGGGCTGGGCACGGCGTCCGGCACCACGCCGGCGAACACCCCGCGCGCCGCCTCGGCCGCCGCCCGCTGCTCCTCGGTGAAGGTGAAGTCCACGGCCTGTCCCTCCGGCGAGTCCGGTGATCTGACGGTCCGTCAAGATAGAACAGGTTCTAGGAGAAGGGAATGGCCCGACACGAAGCCTCCGGCGTTCCTTGGGCCCTCCCCCTCCCTCCCCTCCCCCTCCCCACCACCCTTCCCCGCGCCGCGTTACCGCCCTGCAGCCCTCAGCGGTCGAAGTCCAGCTCCACCCGTTCCGTCAACGGGTGCGACTGGCAGGCCAGTACATAACCGGCTTCCGTTTCCTCCGTCTCCAGGGCGAAGTTGCGGTCCATGCGGACCTCGCCGGAGACCAGGAAGGCGCGGCAGGTCCCGCAGACTCCGCCCTTGCAGGCGTAGGGCGCGTCGGAACGGTTGCGCAGGACCGTCTCCAGCAGGGACTCGCCCTCCTGTACCGGCCAGGTGCCACCGCGTCCGTCGAGCCGGGCGGTGACCGTGCTGTGCGCGGGGGTCCGGGCGGTGGTGGCCGGTGGCGAGCCCGCGTCCACATGGAAGATCTCCTGGTGGATGCGGGAGCGGTCCACCGACAGCTCGCGCAGCGCCTGCTCCGCGCCCAGCACCAGCCCGTACGGCCCGCACAGGAACCAGCCCGCGACCTGGTCGACCGGCAGCAGTGCGGGCAGCAGCCCGCTGAGCCGCTCGCGGTCGAGGCGGCCGGACGGCAGGCCCGCCTGCTGCTCCTCGCGGGAGAGCACGGTCACCAGCTGAAACCGCTCGGGGTAGCGGTCCTTCAGATCGGCGACCTCCTCCAGGAACATCGTCGAGGCCGCCGTGCGGTCACTGCGTATCAGACAGAACCGGGCCGCCGGCTCGCGCGCCAGCAGCGTGGAGGCGATGGACAGCACCGGGGTGATGCCGCTGCCGCCGACGACCGCCGCGTACAGCCCAGGCGCAGGTTCCAGGGTGAAGCGGCCGGCCGGAGTCATCACCTCCAGCACGTCACCGACATTGATCTCCTTCAGCGCGTAGGCGGAGAAGGCTCCGCCCTCCACCAGCCGCACACCCACCCGCAGGGTGTCCGGACCCGCGCCGGCCGGGTCGGGCGCGGGGGAGCAGATCGAGTAGGTGCGCCGTATCTCGGTGCCGTCGACCTGTCGGCGCAGCGCCAGGTGCTGACCGGGTGCGTGCCGGTACTCCTCGCGCAGCTCGGGCGGGACGGTGAGGGTGAGGGCGACGGAGTCGTCGGTGATCCGGTCGACCGCGGCCACCGGGAGCGGGTGGAAGCGCGCCATCACAACTCCTTGAAGTGGTCGAACGGTTCACGGCAGGCGAGGCAGCGGCGCAGCGCCTTGCACGCGGTGGAGGAGAACCTGCTCAGCAACTCGGTGTCGGCGGAGCCGCAGTGCGGGCATCTGACGGGATCGGCGGGCGCGGTGGATGCGATCGGTGCGGTGGCTTTGGCGTGTGCGGTGGGTTCGTGTGCGGTTCGGGTCGGGCCGAGCGTCAGCGCGACCGGGCCGGAGGCGTCGCGCATGCGTGGGGGAGCGATGCCGAACTCCTGGAGTTTGCGCCGTCCTTCGGTGCTGATGTCGTCGGTCGTCCAGGCGGGGGCGAGCACCGTGCGGACCGTGACCTCACGCATGCCGTGGGCGCGCAGCACCCGTTCGATGTCCACGCTCATCGCCTCGATGGCGGGGCAGCCGGTGTAGGTGGGGGTCAGGTCGACCTCGACCGCGTCGCCGCCGTGGACGTGCACCGCGCGCACCACGCCCAGCTCCTGGAGTGTGAGCACCGGCAGTTCGGGGTCGGGCACGGAGCCGGCCAGCTCCAGCAGCTCCGCCTCCAGGGCGGTGGCGGTCACCATGACGCCCCCGGGTGGCTGCGGTGCAGATGCTGCATCTCGGCGAGCATCCGCCCGAACGACTCGGTGTGCAGGCCCTGTCGGCCGGTGCCGGCCGACCAGGCGCCGGTGCGCGGGCCCTCGGGGAGGGGCAGCGTGGCACGGCCGAGGACGTCTTCGACGGACTCCTGCCAGCGCTGGTCCAGGCCGGTCCAGTCGGCGTCCAGGCCCTCGACCGGCTGGAACATCTCACCGGTGAACTTCCACAAGGCCGCACAGGCGTCGCGCATCCGCTCGTGGCTGGTCTCCGTGCCGTCGCCGAGGCGGAGGGTCCACTGCTCGGCGTGGTCGCGGTGGTAGGTGACCTCCTTGACCGCCTTCGCGGCGAGGGGCGCGAACGGGCCGCCGCCGGCTGCCAGTTCGGCGTAGAGCAGCTGCTGGTAGGTGGAGAAGTACAGCTGGCGGGCGATCGTGTGCGCGAAGTCGCCGTTCGGCTGCTCGACCAGCTGGAGGTTGCGGAAGGCCCGCTCCTCGCGCAGGTAGGCCAGTTCGTCCTCGTCGCCGGCCATCGACAGCAGGACCCGGGCCTGGCCGAGCAGGTCGAGGGCGATGTTGGCGAGGGCGACCTCCTCCTCCAGGACGGGTGCGTGCCCGGCCCACTCCCCCAGCCGGTGGGAGAGCACCAGGGCGTCGTCGCCGAGGGCGAGCGCGGCGGTCACCGGGACGGTGGCGGGGCCGGTGGCGGTCACAGGTGCTTCACCCCTTCCGGGATCTCGTAGAAGGTCGGGTGCCGGTAGGGCTTGTCGGCGGCCGGTTCGAAGAACGGGTCCTTCTCGTCCGGCGAGGACGCGGTGATCGCGGCGGCGGGGACGACCCAGATCGACACGCCTTCGCCGCGGCGGGTGTACAGGTCGCGGGCGTTGCGCAGGGCCAGCTCCGCGTCGGGGGCGTGCAGGCTGCCGGCGTGGGTGTGGGAGAGGCCGCGCCGGGAGCGCACAAAGACCTCCCACAGGGGCCAGTCGGTGGTGCTCATGCTCGCTCCGCTCCTGTCTCGCCTGTCTCGTGTGCTGTCTCACCGGTGCTGCCGGTGTGCTTGGCCGCGTAGGCGGCGGCCGCTTCCCGTACCCAGGCGCCCTCGTCGTGGGCGCGCCGGCGCTGGGTGATCCGTTGTTCGTTGCACGGGCCGTTGCCCTTGAGGACCTCCCAGAACTCCGTCCAGTCGATGGGGCCGAAGTCGTGGTGTCCGCGCTCCTCGTTCCACCGCAGGTCCGGGTCGGGGAAGGTGAGGCCCAGGGACTCGGCCTGGGGGACGCAGATGTCGACGAAGCGCTGGCGCAGCTCGTCGTTGGAGTGGCGCTTGATCTTCCATTCCATCGACTGTGCCGAGTGCTGGGAGGCGTCGTCGGGCGGGCCGAACATCATCAGCGAGGGCCACCACCAGCGGTCGACCGCGTCCTGTGCCATCGCGTGCTGCTCCGGGGTGCCCTTGCTGAGGGCCAGCAGCAGTTCGTAGCCCTGGCGCTGGTGGAAGGACTCCTCCTTGCAGATCCGGACCATCGCGCGGGCGTAGGGGCCGTAGGAGCAGCGGCACAGCGGGACCTGGTTGGTGATCGCGGCGCCGTCCACCAGCCAGCCGATCGCGCCGACGTCGGCCCAGGTCAGGGTCGGGTAGTTGAAGATCGAGGAGTACTTCTGGCGGCCGCTGTGCAGCTTGTCGAGCAGTTCGTCGCGGCCGGTGCCGAGGGTCTCGGCGGCGCTGTACAGATACAGGCCGTGGCCGGCCTCGTCCTGGACCTTGGCCATCAGGATCGCCTTGCGGCGCAGGGAGGGCGCGCGGGTGATCCAGTTGGCCTCGGGCTGCATGCCGATGATCTCGGAGTGTGCGTGCTGGGCGATCTGCCGGACCAGGGTCGCGCGGTAGGCGTCGGGCATCCAGTCGCGGGGCTCGATGCGTTCGTCGGCGGCCACGGCCGCGTCGAAGGCGTGCTGGTAGGCCGCCATGTCGACGGTGTCCGGTGCGCCGTCCGCCGGTGTGCGGGCCGTGCGCTGCGCGGCTGCTGTGGCCATGCGGTCCCCCTGACCTCGGGCTCTTGGGTGAATCTGTCCCGACCGATCGTTCGGTCCGTGCGCATCAATGGTGTGCCGGGGCGCCGTGGGGTGTCAACCACTGTGGAAAACTCCGGCGCGCAGCCTGTGGACAACGTGCGGGAGGGCGGGCGCGGCCGGTGCCGGTGCCGTACCGCGTGGGGAGGACCACGGCCCTCGCCCGCACCCGGGGCTGCGCCCGGTGGCCGGGGCTGAGTACCGTTCCGT
This sequence comes from Streptomyces sp. IMTB 2501, assembly GCF_001953885.1. Lineage (GTDB taxonomy): Bacteria > Actinomycetota > Actinomycetes > Streptomycetales > Streptomycetaceae > Streptomyces. The sequence continues at coordinate 17,450 of NZ_MQUS01000033.1, forward strand.
GGAACGCCGAGAAGTGGCGTGCGTGAATCATGGGGCGCTCGTGGTGGCGCCGCAGCACCGAGCTGGACATCCAGCCGAACGACCGAGCCGAAACGGGGGACGGGGCGGAATGGACGCGTACGACGAGGACTCGGGGGCCCGACCCGGCCCCGACGGGTCGGCCGGGACGCGTCTCCCGGAGACTCCCCCGGCCCGCGTGGACTCCCCGACGGGTGTGGAGGCGGCGGGCGGTGCGGATGCGGGCAGCGCGGGTTCCGGCAGCACGGATGACGGCGGCGGGGACTCCGGCTGCGCGGACCGCGCACCCCGGTCGAACACGACGGCCGGGCCCGCCACCCAGGCCACCCCGGTGCCGTCGCCCGAGCCAGGCGCCCCGCTGCCGCCCGGCATGCCCCGTACCGGCGTGGCCGCTCTCTCGCCCCGCTACCAGGTCGTCGCGGCGCTGGCGCTCGCGGTGGTCGGTGTCGCCGCCTGTGTGCATGTGCTGATGGTGTTCCTCAGCCTCGCCCCCGCGAACACGGTGACCAAGCAGCACGGCAAGGCCGTCGAGGAGTGGGTGTACCCGGAGTTCGAGCAGAACTGGAAGCTGTTCGCGCCGAACCCGCTGCAGCAGAACATCGCCGTCCAGGTGCGTGCCGTGGTGCGGGCGAAGGACGGTGGACTGCGCACCACCGGGTGGACCGACCTCTCCGCCCAGGACGGGGCCGCGATCGACGGCAACCTGCTGCCGAGTCACGTCCAGCAGAACGAGCTGCGCCGCGCCTGGGACTTCTTCACCGCCACGCACAGCACTGACAACCGCTCCCTGGGCATGCGCGGCTCCCTGTCCGAGCAGTATCTGCGCCGGATCGTGGTGATGCGGCTGTACCGGACCTATCCGGCCGACCGGGAGGGCGTCATCCAGCGCGTGCAGATCCGTTCCAGCACCACCAATGTGCAGCCGCCCGAGTGGAGCCGTGAGCGCGTGCCCGACAAGCCCGTCTACCGCGTGTTGCCCTGGTGGACCGTGACGGCCGGCGAGGCAGCGGGAGGTGTTCGGTGAACAGGCTCTCCCTGATCCTCTCGCGCGGTATCGCCCGGGCCACCGGCGCGGCTCTCGGGCCGTATCAGAGCGCTGTGATCCGCATCGGGTTCGCCGGGACCTGGCTGCTGTTCCTGTTGCGCGAGTTCCCCCACCGCCAGGAGCTGTACGGCCCGGCCGGACCGTGGGGCTGGAACCTCGCCAAGGAGCTGACCGCCGACAACCATGCGTTCACGGCTCTGCTGTGGTCCGACGGGCAGGCGTGGTTCGAGTGCTTCTACCTGCTGGCGATCGCCGCCAGCGCGGCGCTGCTGCTCGGCTGGCGCACCCGGACCGCGTCCGTGCTGTTCATGCTGGGGGTGCTGTCGCTGCAGAACCGCAGCGTCTTCGTGGGCGACGGCGGCGACAACGTGCTGCACCTGATGTCCTTCTACCTCGTGTTCACGCGGTGCGGACAGGTGTGGTCCCTGGACGCGCGGCGGGCAGCGCGCGCCGAGGCGGCACACGCGCGTGGGGAGTGGGTTTCCGCCGACCGGCTGGGACCGGCCCTGTGGGCGGTGTTCGGACTGGCACTGGCCATAGCCACCTTCACCGGCCGGTTCGACAACGGCTGGCTGATCCCCGCGCTGCTGTGGACCACCTTGGTGGCGCTCGGCCTGTGGTGGGCCGTCGGCCGCTGGGCGAAGTCGCCGGAGCCGCGGATCCTGCTGGACGTCATCACCAACGTCCTGCACAACGGCGCCCTGCTGGTGATCATGGCGGAGGCCTGCCTGATCTATGCGACGGCCGGCTGGTACAAGATCCAGGGTTCGCGCTGGCAGGACGGGACCGCCGTCTACTACCCGCTCCACCTGGACTACTTCTCGCCCTGGCCCGGACTCGCGGATCTGATGTCCTCCAGCGGCACGATCATGATGATCGTGGCTTACGGAACGGTCGCGGTGCAGGTCGCCTTCCCGTTCACCCTGTTCAACCGGCGCGTCAAGAACGTCCTGCTGGTGCTGCTGATGATCGAGCACTCGGTGATCGCGGTCGTGCTCGGGCTGCCGTTCTTCTCGCTGGCGATGATCACCGCGGACGCGGTCTTCCTGCCGACGTCGTTCCTGCGCCGGCTGGGCGCGCTGGTGGCACGCGCGTGTGAGCGGACGGTCCGGCGCGGCGACCCTGCGGTGCCCGCGCCGCGCTCGCCGGAGGAGAGCCCGCAGGGGGCCGCGTAGGGTGCACGGCATGACCGACCCGCTGCCCCGCTGGCGCGCGCACGCCGATGACGCCGTACTGCTCGACGGCTTCCACGCCCTCAAGCACGCGCTGCGCTTCGGGGCCGAGGTCCCGGTGGCGGTCACCACCGACCGGGCCGCCGCGCTCGCCCTCGCCGAGGAACTCGCCGGTGACGTACGGGAGGCGCTGGACGCGCTGCTCACGCAGGTGTCCGCGGAGACGTACGCCTCGCTCGTGCCGCGGCCGCACCCGACCGGCGTGGCCGCGCTCGCCGTACGGCCCTCGCGCGAGGCCAACCTGCGCACGCTCGCCCGCACCCCGCGCAGCGCGCCCGTCGTGGTCCTGGACAACCCCCGCAACCTGGGCAACGCCGGTGCCGTGATCCGGCTGGCAGCCGGTTTCGGGGCGACCGGCGTGGTCACCACGGGCACGCTCGACCCCTGGCATCCCACGGTGGTGCGCGGCGGCGCCGGCCTGCACTTCGCGACCGCCGTGGAACGCCTCGGCGTCGACGAGCTGCCCGCCGGGCCCCTGTTCGCCCTCGACCCGGACGGCGATGACATCCGCGGCACCGAGCTCCCCGACGACGCCGTCCTGGCGTTCGGCTCGGAGCGCAGCGGCCTGTCGGCCGAGCTGCGCGCGCGTGCCGACCACCTGCTGGCGCTGCCGATGCGCCCCCAGGTCTCCAGCTACAACCTCGCCACCAGCGTGGCGATGACGCTGTACCACTGGAGTGCCACGGGGGGCGCACCCTCCTGAGCTGCCGCTACGCCTGCCGGCGGACCTCCACCACCCTGAAGCGGTTGGCCACGAACGCGCCGTCGGTGAGGGCCGCGTTCGCCGCCGGGTTGCCGCCCGAGCCGTGGAAGTCGGAGAAGGCGGCGGTCTGGTTCACGTACACCCCGCCGGTCAGGTTGAGCGACAGCTGGGCCGCCTCCTCCAGACACACCTCCTCGATCGCCTGCTCGACCTCGGGGTCGGTGGTGTAGGCGCCGACCGTCATCGCGCCCTTCTCACGGACCGTGCGGCGCAGCAGCTCCACCGCGTCGGCGGCCGAGTCGACCGCGACGGCGAAGGACACGGGGCCGAAGCACTCGCTCATGTAGGCGGCCTGGTCGTCCGGCTTGGCGCCGTCCAGCTTCACGACGACCGGGGTGCGCACGACCGCGCCCGGGAACTCGGGGTTGCTGATCTCCCGTGAGGCGAGGGCGACTTCACCGAGACCGGCGGCGGCCTCCAGACGGGCCTTGACGTCCGGATTGACGATCGCGCCCAGCAGGGCGTTCGCGCGCGCGTCGTCGCCGAGGAGCCCGTCGACCGCGCGGGCGAGGTCGGCGGCGACCTCGTCGAAGGTCTTGGGGCCTTCGTCGGTACGGATGCCGTCGCGCGGGATGAGAAGGTTCTGCGGGGTGGTGCACATCTGGCCGCTGTACAGGGACAGCGAGAACGCCAGGTTCGACAGCATGCCCTTGTAGTTGTCCGTGGAGTGCACGATCACCGTGTTGACGCCGGCCTTCTCGGTGTAGACCTGCGCCTGGCGGGCGTTGGCCTCCAGCCAGTCGCCGAAGGCCGTCGACCCGGTGTAGTCGATGATCCGGATCTCGGGGCGGGTCGCGAGGGCCTTCGCGATGCCCTCGCCGGGGCGCTCGGCGGCCAGCGCCACGAGGTTCGGGTCGAAGCCCGTCTCGGCGAGCACCTGGCGCGCGATCTGCACGGTGAGGGCAAGCGGCAGCACCGCGCGCGGATGGGGCTTGACCAGGACCGCATTGCCGGTCGCCAGCGAGGCGAACAGGCCCGGATAGCCGTTCCACGTCGGGAAGGTGTTGCAGCCGATGACCAGGGCGAGACCGCGCGGGACCGGCGTGAACCGCTTGGTGAGGGCCAGCGGGTCGCGCTTGCCCTGCGGCTTGGACCACTCGGCCGTCTCGGGCGTGCGGACCTGCTCCGCGTACGCGTACGCCACCGCCTCCAGGCCGCGGTCCTGGGCGTGCGGGCCGCCCGCCTGGAACGCCATCATGAACGCCTGTCCACTGGTGTGCATGACCGCGTGCGCGAGCTGGTGGGTGCGGTCGCTGATCCGCTTCAGGATCTCCAGGCAGACCATGGCCCGCAGCTCCGCGCCGGCCTCCCGCCAGGCGCGCTGGCCGGCCTTCATCGCGGGCAGCAGCACGTCGATGTCCGCGTGCGGGTAGGTCACGCCCAGCTCGATGCCGTACGGGGAGACCTCGTCGCCCACCCAGTCGTCGATGCCGGGCTGGTCGGCGAGGTCGAGGCGGTTGCCCAGCAGGGCGTCGAAGGCGGCCTTGCCCGTCGCCGCGTCCAGGCTGCCGTTCTCGCCGTAGGCCTTCGGATGCTCGGGATGCGGTGACCAGTACGCGCGCGTGCGGATCGCTTCCAGTGCCTGGTCCAGGGTGGGCCGGTGCTTCGCGATCAGAGCGTGGGCGGTCAGTTCGGCGGCCATGCGGGACCAACTCCTCGTCTGGAGAACTCGCCGTCGAGTTCACAACCTGGGAAGAAAGTGGCGCGGTTTCGGGCAGTCAGAGCTAGAGTAACCGAACGATCGGTCGGGACAAGGGGGTCCGCCGCATCTGTGGAAAACGTCGTGCGGGAGGATCGCGCACATGACAGCACTCGACCTCAGCAGCCCCGTGGCCGTCGTCGGCACCGGCACCATGGGCCAGGGCATCGCCCAGGTCGCGTTGGTCGCGGGCCATCCCGTGCGGCTGTACGACGCCGTCGCCGGGCGGGCCCGGGACGCGGCCGCGGCGATCGGCGCCCGCCTCGACCGGCTTGCGGAGAAGGGCAGGATCACCGGCGCCGACCGGGACGCGGCCCGCTCTCGCCTCGCGCCCGTGGAGAGCCTTGCCGACCTCGCGGACTGCGGACTGGTCGTCGAGGCCGTCCTGGAGCGGCTGGACGTCAAACAGCAGCTCTTCGGCGAGCTGGAGGACATCGTCGCCGAGGACTGCCTGCTCGCCACCAACACCTCCTCGCTGTCGGTGACGGCCATCGGCGGTGCCCTGCGCCATCCCGGCCGCTTCGTGGGCCTGCACTTCTTCAATCCGGCCCCGCTGCTGCCGCTGGTCGAGGTCGTCTCCGGGTTCGCCACCGACGTCACGTCGGCCACGCGCGCGTACGAGACCGCCCGCGCCTGGGGCAAGACCCCGGTGGCCTGCGCGGACACCCCGGGTTTCATCGTCAACCGGATCGCCCGGCCGTTCTACGCCGAGGCCTTCGCGGTCTACGAGGCCCAGGCCGCCGACCCGGCCACCATCGACGCGATCCTGCGCGAGTGCGGCGGCTTCCGGATGGGCGCCTTCGAGCTGACCGACCTGATCGGGCAGGACGTCAACGAGTCGGTGACCCACTCCGTGTGGCAGTCCTTCTTCCAGGACGTGCGCTTCACCCCGTCCCTGGCCCAGCGCCGGCTCGTGGAGTCCGGCCGCCTCGGCCGTAAGGCCGGGCACGGCTGGTACGACCACACCGAAGGCGCCGAGGGACCCGAACCACACACCGCCGACAAGGAGCAGCCGCCCGCCTACGTCGTGGCCGAGGGCGGCCTCGGCCCCGCGGCCGAGCTGCTCACGCTGGTCCGCGAGGCGGGCATCCCGGTCCGCGAGGAGGACGAGGACAACGGCACCCGCCTGGTCCTGCCGAGCGGCGGCCAGCTGGTCCTCGCCGACGGGCAGACCTGCGTGGAGTTCAGGGACGTCGTCTACTTCGACCTCGCCCTGGACTACCGCGCGGCCACCCGCATCGCCCTGTCCGCCTGCCACGACACCTCGCCGAAGACCCTCGCCGAGGCCACCGGCCTGTTCCAGGCCCTCGGCAAGGACGTCAGCGTGATCGGCGACGCCCCCGGCATGATCGTCGCGCGTACGGTCGCCCGGATCATCGACCTCGCCCATGACGCCGTCGCCAAGGGCGTCGCCACCGAGGAGGACATCGACACGGCCATGCGCCTCGGGGTGAACTACCCGCTCGGCCCGTTCGAGTGGGACCGCAGGCTCGGCCGCGCGTTCGCCTTCGACGTCCTGGACGAGATGCACGAGCGCGACCCCTCCGGACGCTACGCGCCCTCCCTCGCGCTCTACCGCCACGCGTACGCCATCGACAAGCGGGAGAGCACCTCATGACCACGGTCAAGCGCGACACGTACACACCCGAGACACTGCTCTCCGTGGCCGTCCAGGTCTTCAACGAGCGCGGCTACGACGGCACCTCCATGGAACACCTGTCCAAGGCCGCCGGGATCTCCAAGTCGTCGATCTACCACCACGTCAGCGGCAAGGAGGAGCTCCTGCGCCGGGCCGTCAGCCGCGCCCTGGACGGCCTGTTCGCCATCCTGGACGAGGAGCACGCGTGCGTGGGGCGTGCCGTGGACCGGCTGGAGCACGTGGTGCGGCGCATGGTCGAGGTGCTCATACGCGAGCTGCCGTACGTGACGCTGCTGCTGCGGGTGCGCGGCAACACCGCGACCGAGCGGTGGGCGCTGGAGCGGCGGCGCGACTTCGACCACCGGGTCGCGGAACTGCTGAAGGCCGCGGCGGCCGACGGGGACGTCCGCGGCGACGTCGAGGTCCGCCTGGCCACCCGGCTGGTCTTCGGCATGATCAACTCGATCGTGGAGTGGTACCGGCCGGACCCGCGGGGCGTCGGCGAACGCGAGGTGGCCGACGCGGTGGTCCAGCTGGTCTTCGCAGGCCTCAAGCAAGGCTGAGATCAGGCCGCCGGCACGCCTTTCGTCACGCCTTTCGTCACGCCTCCGGCTCCAGGTCCTCCTCCTCGAACACCAGCAGTGTGCGGGTGCTGAGCACCTCGGGGATCGCCTGGAGCCGGGTGAGCACCAGCTCGCGCAGCGCCCTGTTGTCGGGCGTGTGCACCAGCAGCAGCACATCGAAGTCGCCGCCCACGAGAGCGATGTGAGAGGCGCCGGGCAGCTGCCTGAGCTGCTCGCGGACCGTGCGCCAGGTGTTCTGGACGATCTTCAGCGTGACGTACGCCGATGTGCCGTGCCCCGCCCGCTCGTGGTCCACGCGCGCGCGAAAGCCGCGGATGACACCGTCCTCGACGAGCCGGTTGATGCGCGCGTAGGCGTTGGCGCGCGAGACATGGACGCGTTCGGCGACGGACCGTATCGAGGCGCGGCCGTCCGACTGGAGGATCTTCAGGATGTCCTGATCGATGGCGTCCAGCGGACGCGGCGGCGGCAGCGGGACACCGTCCTGCGGTCCGTCGGCCATTTGTTCAGCTGCCATTGCCCCCCGCTCCCTCGCCGTGGACGTCCTGCATTCATTCCAGGCTGTGGAGAACCGTTTGTCCACAGCCCGGAGGGGCCTGTAGCCAAAATGTGCCGACGACCGAACAATCGGTTGGTGAGGCGCCTCACAGCCGTCGCGCCTCCCGTAGCCGCTCCCACGAGGAGGTGCCGTCATGACGGTCATGGAGCAGCGGGGCGCGTACCGGCCATCCCCGCCGCCCGCCTGGCAGCCCCGTATGGACCCCGCGCCGCTGCTGCCCGACGCCGAGCCCTATCGCGTCCTCGGCACCGAGGCGGCCGCCAAGGCCGACCCGGACCTGCTGCGCCGGCTCTACGCCCAGCTGGTGCGCGGCCGCCGCTACAACACGCAAGCCACCGCGCTCACCAAACAGGGCCGCCTCGCCGTCTACCCCTCCAGCACCGGCCAGGAGGCCTGCGAGGTCGCCGCCGCCCTGGCCCTGGAGGAACACGACTGGCTCTTCCCCAGCTACCGCGACACCCTCGCCGTCGTCGCCCGGGGCGTCGACCCCGTCGAGGCCCTCACCCTGCTGCGCGGCGACTGGCACAACGGCTACGACCCCGGCACCCACCGTGTGGCCCCCCTCTCCACCCCGCTGGCCACCCAGCTGCCGCATGCCGTCGGTCTCGCGCACGCCGCCCGCCTCAAGGGCGACGACGTGGTCGCGCTCGCCCTGGTCGGCGACGGCGGCACCAGCGAGGGCGACTTTCACGAGGCGCTGAACTTCGCGGCCGTCTGGCAGGCGCCCGTCGTCTTCCTCGTCCAGAACAACGGCTTCGCGATCTCCGTCCCGCTCGCCAAGCAGACCGCCGCGCCCTCCCTGGCCCACAAGGCCGTCGGGTACGGCATGCCGGGCCGGCTGGTCGACGGCAACGACGCGGCGGCTGTGCACGAGGTCCTCGCCGACGCGGTTCGGCACGCGCGTGCTGGCGGCGGCCCGACCCTGGTGGAGGCGGTGACGTACCGGATGGACGCCCACACCAACGCCGACGACGCCACCCGCTACCGCGGAGACGCCGAGGTCGAGGCCTGGCGCGCCCACGACCCGATCGAGCTGCTGGAAGCGGACCTGACCGCGCGAGGGCTGCTCGACCAGGCCGCCATCGAGGCCGCCCGGCAGGACGCCGAGGAGATGGCCGCCGATCTGCGCGACCGCATGAACCGCGACCCCGAACTGGACCCCATGGCCCTCTTCGACCACGTCTACGCCGAGACCACCGCCCAACTGCGCGAACAGCGCGCCCTGCTCAGGGCCGAGCTGGAAGCCGAGCAGGAGCAGCACGGCGAGCCGGAAGGCGGCGCCCGATGACCACCGTCGCCGTCAAGCCCGCCACCATGGCGCAGGCCCTGACACGCGCGCTCCGTGACGCGATGGCCGCCGACCCCGCCGTGCACGTCATGGGCGAGGACGTCGGCACCCTCGGCGGTGTCTTCCGGGTCACCGACGGCCTCACCAAGGAGTTCGGCGAGGACCGCTGCACCGACACCCCGCTCGCCGAGGCCGGCATCCTCGGCACCGCCGTCGGCATGGCCATGTACGGCCTGCGCCCGGTGGTGGAGATGCAGTTCGACGCTTTCGCCTACCCGGCGTTCGAGCAGCTGATCAGCCATGTCTCCCGGATGCGCAACCGCACCCGCGGCAGGATGCCCCTGCCGATCACCGTCCGCGTCCCCTACGGCGGCGGCATCGGCGGCGTCGAGCACCACAGCGACTCCTCCGAGGCCTACTACCTGGCCACGCCGGGACTGCACGTCGTCACGCCCGCCACCGTCGCCGACGCCTACGGCCTGCTGCGCCAGGCCATCGCCTCCGACGACCCGGTCGTCTTCCTGGAGCCCAAGCGGCTGTACTGGTCGAAGGACACCTGGAACCCCGAGCATCCGACGGATGTCGAGCCCATCGGACGGGCGGTCGTCCGGCGCCCGGGCCGCAGTGCCACGCTCATCACCTACGGCCCCTCCCTGCCGGTCTGCCTGGAGGCCGCCGAGGCCGCGCAGGCCGAGGGCTGGGACCTGGAAGTGGTCGACCTGCGCTCACTGGTGCCGTTCGACGACGAGACGGTCTGTGCCGCCGTGCGGCGCACCGGACGCGCGGTCGTCGTCCACGAGTCCACCGGGTTCGGCGGGCCGGGCGGCGAGATCGCGGCCCGGATCACCGAGCGCTGCTTCCACCACCTGGAGGCGCCGGTGTTGCGCGTGGCCGGCTTCGACATCCCCTACCCGCCGCCCATGCTGGAGCGGCACCATCTGCCCGGCGTCGACCGCATCCTGGACGCCGTGGCCCGCCTGCAGTGGGAGGCCGAGGGCTGATGGCACAGGTGCTGGAGTTCAGGCTCCCCGACCTCGGCGAGGGACTCACCGAGGCGGAGATCGTCCGCTGGCTGGTCCAGGTCGGTGACGTCGTCGCCGTCGACCAGCCGGTCGTCGAGGTCGAGACGGCCAAGGCGATGGTCGAGGTGCCCTGCCCCTACGGCGGGGTGGTCACCGCCCGCTTCGGCGAGGAGGGCAACGAACTGCCGGTCGGCGCACCGCTGCTGACCGTCGCGGTGGGACCGGCGGCTCCCCCCGGCGAGGCCGGGGGATCGGGCAACGTCCTGGTCGGATACGGCACCTCGGAAGCGCCCTCGCGCCGCCGACGGGTACGGCCGGCCCCGGTGGCGGCTCGCGGCGCGAACGCCGGGACCGGGGGCGACTGCACGCCCCACGCGAACGGGACCGGCGGTGACGGCACCCCCGCCGCGAGCGGGTCGTCCGGGGCGAGCCCGGCCGGGCAGGGGAGCGCGGCCGTGGCATCCGCCGGAACGGCGCGGCAGAACGGGACCCTGGCCGCCTCTGGTGCGGCCCACGCGCCCGTGGCCGCACTCCATGCCGAAGGCCCCGTGCCCGTGATCTCCCCGCTGGTGCGCAGGCTCGCCCGTGAGGGCGGCGTGGACCTGCGGCAGCTGGCGGGCTCGGGCCCGGACGGGCTGATCCTGCGCGCGGACGTCGAGCACGTCCTGCGGGACAAGGCCGCCCAGAGCAGCCGTACGGCCGAGGCACCCGGTGCGGCGGCCTCCGCCGTCACGCCCTCGCCCGCCCCCACCTCTTCGGCCGCGCGCGCCGCGGGCATCCGCGTCCCCCTCAAGGGCGTGCGCGGTGCCGTCGCCGACAAGCTCTCCCGCAGCCGCCGGGAGATCCCGGACGCCACCTGCTGGGTCGACGCCGACGCGACCGAACTCATGCGCGCGCGTGCCGCGATGAACGCCGCCGGAGGAGCGAAGATCTCGCTCCTCGCGCTGCTCGCCCGCATCTGCACGGCCGCGCTCGCCCGGTTCCCCGAGCTGAACTCGTACGTCGACGCCGAGGCACGCGAGGTCGTCCAGCTCGACCACGTCCACCTCGGGTTCGCCGCGCAGACCGAGCGCGGGCTCGTCGTGCCGGTCGTCCGGGACGCCCACGCGCGGGACGCCGAGTCGCTGACCGCCGAGTTCGCCCGGCTCACCGAGGCCGCCCGAACCGGGACGCTCACGCCCGGGGAACTCACCGGCGGTACCTTCACGTTGAACAACTACGGGGTCTTCGGTGTCGACGGCTCCACACCGATCATCAACCACCCCGAGGCGGCCATGCTCGGCGTCGGCCGGATCGTCCCGAAGCCCTGGGTGCACGAAGGGGAGCTGGCGGTGCGTCAGGTCGTCCAGCTCTCGCTCACCTTCGACCACCGGGTGTGCGACGGCGGCACGGCCGGCGGCTTCCTGCGGTACGTGGCGGACTGCGTGGAGCAGCCGACGGTGCTCCTGCGCACGCTGTGACCCCCGCGGGGCCCGGAAGGAGGGCCCCGCGGACGCCGCAGGCGCGGCCCCTGGGGACATACTCGGGGAATGAGCGACAACGCCCCCGTGGCCACCGGGACGCCTGTGCCGTACGACGCCGTCGTGCTGGCCGGCGGCGCCGCCCGGCGGCTCGGCGGGGCCGACAAGCCCGGTCTGCGGGTCGGGGGCCGGGCGCTCATCGACCGGGTGCTCGCGGCCTGCGCGGGCGCCGGCACCACCGTCGTGGTGGCCGATCGGCGGTCCACCGCACGACCGGTGCGCTGGACGCGCGAGGAGCCGCCCGGTGCCGGACCGGTTGCCGCGCTGGCCGCCGGCCTGCGGCTCACCACCGCCGAGCACACCGTCGTCCTCTCCGCCGACCTGCCCTTTCTCCAACCGGCCACACTGCGGCGCCTGTTGACGGTCCTGCGTGAGACCGGAGCCGACGGCGCGCTGCTCACCGACGCCGACGGCCGTGACCAGCCGCTCGTGGCCGCCTACCGCACCGCCGCGCTCCGCCGCGAACTGGCCGCCCTCGCCGCCGGGCCCGACGGCCTGACCGGACTGCCCCTGCGCCGGCTGACCGGCGCCCTCAGCCTCACCCGCGTCCCGGACCCGCTCGCGTCCTTCGACTGCGACACCTGGGACGACCTCGTCAACGCCAGGGCACGCATCAGGGAGCATGGGCACGTGTTGGATGAATGGATCTCCGCAGTCAAGAACGAGCTGGGCATCGAACTGGACGTCGACACCGGCGCCCTGCTCGACCTGGCCCGTGACGCCGCGCACGGCGTGGCCCGGCCCGCCGCCCCGCTGACCACCTTCCTCGTCGGCTATGCCGCGGCGCAGGGCAGCGGAGGCCCCGAGGCGGTCGCCGAGGCCGCCCGCAAGGCGGCCGCGCTCGCGCTGCGCTGGGAGGAAGAGAACAACGGGGGCGGGAAAGAGAACAGCGGGGGCCCGAGCGCCCCGGACGCCGGATGACCGCCCCCGGAACCCGGGCCGCAGCGCCCGCCGAGGACAGCGACGACCTCGATGTCGAGGAGGCCCTGGCCCTCGTGAGGGAAGCCAAGGACGACCAACCGGGACAGGTGCCCGTACCGCAGCCCGAAGCACACGGTGAGGAGCACCGGGCCATCCCATGGCGCCAGGCCCGTGAGATCGCCGCCCGCGCCGCCCGTGCCCGCGCTCGCCGTGCCCCCGTCACCGTGCCGCTCGGCAACGCCCTCGGTCTCGTCCTGGCCGCCTCACTCGACGCGCTGACCGATCTGCCCTCCTTCGACACCTCCGCGATGGACGGCTGGGCGGTCGCTGGGCCCGGCCCCTGGGACGTACGGGACGAGGGCGTGCTCGCCGGGCACGCACAGCCGGAGCCGCTCACCGACGGCGAGGCGGTCCGCATCGCCACCGGCGCCCGCATCCCCGCCGACACCACCGCCGTGCTGCGCAGCGAGCACGGCCGCACCGACGCACAGGGCCGGCTCCACGCCACCCGGGAGCTGGCGCACGGCCAGGACATCCGCCCGCGCGCCCAGGAGTGCCGCGGCGGCGACCAGTTGCTGCCCATCGGCACCGTGGTCACGCCCGCCGTCCTGGGCCTCGCCGCGGCGGCCGGATACGACACCGTCACCGCCGTACCGCGTCCGCGTGCCGAAGTCCTCGTCCTCGGCGACGAATTGCTGACCGAGGGCCTGCCGCACGACGGGCTGATCCGGGACGCGCTCGGCCCCATGCTGCCGCCCTGGCTGCGCGCGCTCGGCGCCGAGGTCGTCGCCGTGCGCCGGATCGGCGACGACGCCGAAGCCCTGCACCAGGCCGTCACCGGCTCCGAAGCCGACCTCGTCGTCACCACCGGCGGCACCGCGGGCGGACCCGTCGACCACGTCCATCCCGTCCTGGAACGCATCGGCGCCGAACTCCTCGTGGACGGCGTCAAGGTGCGCCCCGGCCACCCCATGCTGCTGGCCCGTACCAAGGACACCCAGCACCTCGTCGGCCTGCCCGGCAACCCCCTCGCCGCCGTCTCCGGCCTGCTCACGCTCGCCGAGCCGCTGCTGCGGACCCTGGCCGCCCACCCGGCCCCCGAGCGGTACACACTGCCGCTCAAGGAGGCGATCCAGGGACACCCTCACGACACCCGGCTCGTCCCCGTGGTGCTGCGCGGTGACCGGGCCGTGCCGCTGCACTACAACGGTCCGGCCATGCTCCGCGGGATCGCAGCCGCCGACGCGCTCGCCGTCGTACCGCCCGGCGGTGCCGGACAGGGTGAGGAGACCGAGCTGCTGGACCTGCCGTGGGCAGCCGCGGGGATCGAGGTGTGTTTCACGTGAAACTTCCGGGCCATGACGCCATCGCCCGCCAGGCGGGCGATCTGGTGACCCATCGGGTGAAACTCCCGAAGAAAGTGGTGGAGCGCCCGATCCGCCAGGTCGTCAAGCGGCTGCTCATGGCCCTGCTCGTGCTGGTCGCCACCGCGCTGGTCGTCTACGCCGGCCACGACGGCTACCACGACAACGCCGACGACTCGGTGGACCTGCTCGACGCCTTCTACTACGCCACCGTGACGCTCTCCACCACCGGATACGGCGACATCACCCCGGTCGGCGACGGCGCCCGGCTCACCAACATCTTCGTCATCACGCCCCTGCGCGTGCTGTTCCTGATCATCCTGGTCGGCACCACGCTGGAAGTCCTCACCGAACGCACCCGGGAGGAATGGCGCCTGAACCGCTGGAGTCAACGGTTTGCTGGATGCGCCACAGCCCGGCTCGGCTGTACGTCCAGCACTGAGGGGCAAGCTACGCGGGTCTCGGGGCAGTGGCACACAGCCGGGCTGCGGCCTCTATCCCTCTGCGGACTCCACCCCGCCAAATTGCCCCAGTAGTTGTGACCTTGGCGGCGAGGCGGTCGTACACATCGAGCGCGGGCTCCAGGCTTGCAGGGGCCCACTGCCGCTTCGACAGCATGAGCCGATACCGGTCCTGCCAGTCCTGTAGTTCGTAGATCGCCCTCGCTGACGTGTGCCAACATGCTGCCCGTACCTGGCTTTCCAGGCCTGCCGGAATTCGGAAGGTGAGCTTCTCTGGATAGCCGCCTTCTTTCGATCCCGGCCAGCGTCCTGCATTCCGGGCTCGGGACGGGTAAGCCGGCCACGGGTGGTCCCAGCCTCGTTCCCTCAGCTCCTGCCGGACACCGAAGGTGACCAAAGCATCAAGCGTGTCCAGCAGTTCGCCTTCTCGCCGTATGGCCGTGAGTCTCTGGCGCCAAGCCCATCGCACCTCGGTGGCGAGACGGCGGCTGAGCCGTTCTGTGCTCCACCTGGACTCAGCCGCTAAGGCGATCCGCCGCTTCCGTTCCTGATTCAACAGATCGCGCAGATTAACCAGCGTCCCGTAAGTGAGTCGAGCCGTTACAGGAACGGTCCCTTCTTCTTTCACGGCATTCATCATGCACTACATAACTTGCAAGCTTTTTGGTGCCAAGCAAGCGGATTGACGGACGAGTTCTTGAGTTGCGGACACGACCATCCCTGCGCAACCTGGATTTCATCGGGAAATCCGACTCGGCTTTCCCGGGACGCCAACGCGAAGGGACGAAGAAATGACGTCAACCCCGACGGTTAAGTCATCAACGTTTGAGGTGCACAATTCTCAGGCGGCCGCAGCGGAGTGGCACCGCCACGCGAGAACCGAGCCCAGCATGAATGCCCTGATCGACGCCATACCGAGCCGGCTTCGACTGCCTCAGGATGCGGCGATGCCTGAGGGGCCGACCGTCGGCTTCGATTCCACAACCAACCTGTCCGCCCCGCTTCCCGCGCCTGCTGATGTAGCCGCACGGGAACAGGTCACGAGTGTGAAGAGCAGCTTCTTCGCCAGGACCTTTTCAGGTGCGAGTGGCGAACAACTGGCGGCCTGCGCGACCGTCCTCGAGGCACCCGGAACCAGCCTGAAGATGGTGGACGCGTTCGTCCTAGAAGCGCATCAGGGCGACCTCCTCGACGCGAAGGAACTGGTGCACGCCAGTGGCTACCAGCTCCAGGAGCGAGATGGCTGGTGGGACGCGCTGACCGGATGCCTCGGTCGCGACTGCGGCGGCGTATGCCTCAGCGCCGCACTCGCCTGCCCGAAAGTGGACTGGGCTTCCTTCCTCGTCTGTCTCGCTGGCCGGTGCGGCGTGTGCGTGGTCAAATGCGCCGCCTGCGCCACCTGCAACTGCACCTGGTGGTGCAAGTGGGCCGCCGGCTGCTGTGATAACTGACGGAGAGGAACCGCGTGTGAACGCAGTGCGGTGGCTAGAAGTCCCCGTTCAACCACCTTCGGGAAAAAACGAATCCCCTACGGTGAAATACGGGGTCGGAAACTCTGTAGTCGTCTGCGGAATCGATTCGGCGTATGTGGGTAGTGCCGACGAAGACGTGGTCGCAGAACTTATCGGTCACCCGGATGTGCGTCTGCTGAATGCTGACGATCTGCGCAGAATCGCCCCTTTTCCGGGACTTCCGCTGACGTGGGAAGTCCTCGAAGGTCAGATTCCAGGCCGTCACGGTCAGCATCACGCCCGAGGGGTAATCGGCTTGGGTGACGTGATTTCAGCAATCACCCGCAGGGCTCGAATCCCGGAGTGCGGGAGCTGCGCGCGGAGGCGCGTCGGCTTGAACCGGATCACCGTGTGGGGCTGGTGGCGAGACCGTCCCGCAGAGGCCTGAACGACTAGTCGGCACGATGACGGTTCCGGGTCGCGGGCGCCGCTTCTCGGAACCGTCGCGCTGCTGTGGCGGCTACTGGTGTACCAGTGGTCAAGGGCCAGAGCGCGATACTATGCCGCTCTCTGAGATCGGTGCTGGTTGAGGAAAGTTGGGTTCAGAACGGAAGTTCGAGCCTGGCGGCGCCTCGTCTGATGGTTATGACCTGTTCCTTCGTGGAAGTCACGCGAAGCCGCTTCTCGCGGGTACCGGGACCAGAGTTCCTTGTCCAGCTCGTCAGCGAACTAAAAGCAGGGATGGGAGGGACTTGCGGTCGGCTTCCAGGGCCCTGGTGCCCATGCCGATGGCTTCTTCGATCTCGCCCATGCGGGCGGCGGCAACTCCCAGAGTGAGGCGGGCTTCTGCGGCGCGCATGGGTGAGATCTCGGTGCCGTCAAGGCCCGTGCTGATGCGGATCATCGATCGGGCGTGGGTGTCACCGGTACCGGGGCCCTCGTCCACTTCGAAGGACAGCCGGACCAGACCGGCCCAGTTCTGCCCTGCTAAGTCTCCCCAACGTGCGCGCTGCACAAGGTCGTTGTCCATAGCCGTAGGGTACTTTCGTGAAAGCGCTGGAGGACCACCTTGCGCGACAACACCGTCGTCATCGGCTTCGGCACCAAGGGGCGGTCGGCGATCCAGACCGTCTGTTCGACGGGGCTGAAGCAGGAGCAGGTGGTCGTGGTCGACCCGAGCGCCAAGGCCGTCGACGCGGCCACCGCCGAGGGCTACGCGGGAGTCATGGGCGACGCCACCCGCAGTGACGTGCTCAAACAGGCCGAACTGCACAGGGCCCGCCAGATCATCGTCGCTCCCCAGCGCGACGACACCGCCGTCCTCGTCACGCTGACGGCCCGGCAGCTCAACCGGAGCGCGAAGATCGTGGCCGCCGTGCGCGAGGAGGAGAACGCGCCGCTGCTCAAGCAGTCCGGGGCCGACGCCGTCATCACCAGCGCCAGCGCGGCCGGCCGGCTGCTCGGCCTGTCCGTGCTCAGTCCCGCCGCCGGCATGGTCATGGAAGACCTGATCCAGCAGGGCAGCGGGCTGGACCTCGTCGAACGCCCGGTGGCCCGCGCCGAGGTGGGCAAGCGGACGCGCGAGACCGACGACCTCGTGGTGAGCGTCGTACGCGGGCATCGGGTGCTCGGTTACGACGACCCGGCCGTCGGTACCCTTCAGCTGACCGACCGGCTCATCACGATCGTCCGCGCGTCCCCCGGTGCCCAGATCACCTCGGACAACCGGCCGTTGCAGCGCGACTGACGCGGCCTGCGGACCCCGGGGGCGAGCGGGTCTGCTCCGGACCCGCCATCTGCGGGGAGTAGCGTCACGGGCATGCATGCGATCACGATTCCCGAACCTGGTGGTCCCGAGGCGCTGGTGTGGGCGGAGGTCCCCGATCCCGTGCCCGGTGAGGGCGAGGTGCTGGTCGAGGTGGTGGCCAGCGCCGTCAACCGTGCCGACATCCTGCAGCGGCAGGGCTTCTACACCCCGCCGCCCGGTGCCTCCCCCTATCCCGGCCTGGAATGTTCCGGCAGGATCGCCGCGCTCGGATCCGGGGTCACCGGCTGGGCCGTCGGCGACGAGGTGTGCGCGCTGCTCGCGGGCGGCGGGTACGCCGAGAAGGTCGTCGTACCGGCCGGGCAGCTGCTCCCCGTGCCCGAGGGCGTCGACCTGACGCGGGCGGCCGCGCTGCCCGAGGTGGTCTGCACGGTCTGGTCCAACGTGTTCATGATCGCCCACCTGCGGCCCGGCGAGACGCTGCTCGTGCACGGGGGGTCCAGCGGCATCGGCACCATGGCGATCCAGCTCGCCAAGGCCGTCGGGGCCAAGGTCGCGGTGACGGCCGGCACGAAGGAGAAGCTGGAGCGCTGCGCCGAGCTGGGCGCGGACATCCTCATCAACTACCGCGAGCAGGACTTCGTCGCCGAGATCAAGCAGGGCACCGCGGGTGCGGGGGCCGATGTGATTCTCGACAACATGGGGGCGAAGTACCTGGACCGCAACGTCCAGGCGCTCGCCGTCAGCGGGCGTCTCGCGATCATCGGGATGCAGGGCGGGGTCAAGGGCGAGCTGAACATCGGCACGCTGCTCGGCAAGCGGGCCGCCATCAGTGCGACCTCGCTGCGGGCGCGGCCGCTCAGTGAGAAGGCGGCGATCGTGGCGGCGGTGCGGGAGCACGTGTGGCCGTTGCTGGCCGGGGGGCATGTGCGGCCGGTTGTGGACCGGGAGCTGCCGATGGCCGAGGCGGCCGAGGGGCACCGGGTGGTGGAGGCGAGCGGGCATGTGGGCAAGGTGCTGCTGGTGACGCCGTCGGCGGCCTGAGCTCGTGGGTACGGCGGTGTCACGTGCCGGCGCTCCGTGAGGGCCCTGGGCTGTGGCTGGGCGGGGCGCTTGCCGGCCGCCGTTGCCGGGTGAGTGTCGGTCCGTTGGCGCTTGTTGCTGTCAGCCCTTGCGGAGTTTCAGACCCAGGAAGGCCAGGGCCAGACCGAGGCCGATGAGGACCAGGCCGCTGCCCAGCGGGAGGATCTGGAGGACCGGCTCGGTGGCGGTCTCGTCCTGCCGGCCGGTGTTCCGGGTGGGGGGCTGGAGACCGGCCTGGTCGGGGGCGCCCGAGGGGGTCGGGGTGGCGGACGGGAGGTTCGCCGTCTCCGGCTCCTCCGGCCGGCCGGTGCCCCGAGCCTGGGTGGGTACGGGGTCGTGGTCGCCCTCCACCTCGGCCGCGGGCCCGTCCGGCCGGCCCGGCCGCATCCGTCCTTCGCCTGCCCGGCTGCCCGCACGGGTCGGCTCGACGGTCGACGCCGGGCGGTACGAGGCGGAGGCCGAATCGGTGGGCATGGGGGTCAGCGAGGGGTCGGTGGCGGGGGAGTCCCGGGAACCGCGGTGGTGGTTGTGGTGGGGGGCTTGGACGTGGCTGTGATCGGCGAGGTCTGCGGGATCGGGGGCGAGGCCGTCCGGGGGGTCGTGAGGCGTGGCCTTCGTGTGGTCCGGAGGATCCGGGCGGTGCAGGTGTTCCGGCTCGGCTCGGCTGCCGGAGGCGGGGCTGTGCCGGTGGGGCGGCGCCGCGGGGGTCAACGGGCCGGGGGTGGTGGCGTACGCGGTGGCGGTGTCGTACGCGGGCAGGGTCGTCGTGAGGACGAGGAGCAGCCGTACACAGCGGAGTGTGATGCGCAGCCATGGAGTCACGTCGGTGACCTCCCGGAGCCCGGATGTCGTGATCGATGGATGGCCGACGGAAATAAGCCTCACATTCCATGGTGAACAGGGCATTTCAGATTGAGCCGTAGGGTCTAAACGGTGGATCACCCCCATGAGGGGGCACCACGGTGGTGAGGTGTACGCGTGCGAGAGAATGGCGGCATGGAGATGCCGAGGAACGAACGGTCGCCGGAGAATCCCCAGATCCTCGTCGTGGGCCAGGACGGAATGGCCCTCGGCGGAGGCAACGGGGACGAGGACTCCCGCGAGATCCCGGTGACGGAGCAGGTGGAACAGCCGGCCAAGGTCATGCGGATCGGCAGCATGATCAAGCAGCTCCTGGAGGAGGTGCGCGTGGCTCCTCTGGACGAGGCGAGCCGGGTGCGGCTGAAGGAGATCCACGCCAGCTCGGTGAAGGAGCTGGAGGACGGCCTCGCCCCGGAGCTGGTCGAGGAACTGGAGCGGCTCTCCCTGCCCTTCACCGACGACGCCACCCCGAGCGACGCGGAACTGCGGATCGCGCAGGCGCAGTTGGTGGGGTGGCTGGAAGGCCTCTTCCACGGGATCCAGACCACGCTGTTCGCCCAGCAGATGGCCGCGCGGGCCCAGCTGGAGCAGATGCGCCGCGCGCTCCCGCCGGGCATGACCGGTCACGAGGGCGGCGACGACCACCGTGCCGCCGGCCGCTCGGGCGGGCCGTACCTGTAACCGGCGGAACAACCAACGGAGCCCGGCACGCAATCGTGCCGGGCTCCCTGTTGCCTGCGGATGCTGCCTGAGACGGCCGCTGTCAGGCGGGGTCGCCCGTCGAGACCGTGAGCTCGATCGTTCCCGGGTTCTTCTTGTCGACGGCCGTGCCCTCGGACGGGAACTGGTCCAGGACGGTGTCCTTGCCCCAGGTGTTGTCGTTCTGCTTCGTGATCTTGTACTGCCAGCCCGCGGCCTGGAAGCACGCCTTCACGGAGTTGAGGTCCTTGTACCGGAAGTCGGGCAGGTTGATCTTGGACTCGTCGTCCCAGGACTTCTCGGGCTCCGAGCACTTGGTCTTGTCGATCACCCGGGTCCGGTCCGGCCCGCGGAAGCCCGCGGGGTCGGAGGACGCCGAGGCGCTCGCGCCACCGCCGCCGCCCTTGGTGTCGCTGCCGCCGTCGCTCATCGTCAACGCGACGACCAGGGCGACGACCGCGACGAGCGACACCACGACCGAGCCGATGATCACCGGCTTGTTGCTCTTGCCGCCGGTACCCGGCCCGGGCGGCGGCGTGGCCGGCTGTGGCGCGGCCGCGTACGGCGGCGGGGTCTGCACGCCCTGCGGGCCGTAGCCCGCCGGAGGCGTCTGGTAGCCGCCCTGCTGCGGGTAACCGTAGGCCGCCGGGGCGGGCGTCTGCGGCGCGCCGTACGGGCCCGGCTGGTACGGCGTCTGGACCGGACCCGGGGCGGCCTGGGCGGTCCGGTCGACCGGCGGGAACACCGCGGAGCCGACGCCCGAGCCGCTCTGCGTCGGCGCGGCGCCCGGCACGATGCTCGGCGCGGCCGCCTGGAAGGAGGCGGCGACGCGCAGGCACTCGTCGCGCATGGCCTCCGCGGTCGGAAAACGCTCGTTCGGGTTCTTCTTCAGTGCGCGGGCGACCAGCGCGTCCACCGCGGGCGGCAGGGACCGGTTGATCGACGAAGGAGCCACCGGCTCCTCCTGTACATGCGCGTACGCGATCGCGAGCGGCGAGTCCGCGTCGAACGGCAGCCGCCCGGTGACCAGCTGGAACAGCATGATGCCGACCGAGTACAGATCGGAGCGGGCGTCCACGCCACGGCCGAGGGCCTGCTCCGGCGAGAGGTACTGCGGGGTGCCGACGACCATGCCGGTCTGGGTCATCGACGTCACGCCGGACTGCATGGCGCGGGCGATGCCGAAGTCCATGACCTTGACCACGGAGCGCTTGGTCACCATCACGTTGCCCGGCTTGATGTCGCGGTGGACCAGCCCCATCTCGTGGCTGATCTCCAGCGCCGCCAGCACGTCCGCGGTGACCTTCAGCGCCTTGTCGGCGGGCATCGCGCCGTACTGGCGGATGTCCTCGTCGAGGACCGAGCCCAGCGGGCGGCCCTCGACGTATTCCATGACGATGTACGGCGTCGTCAGACCGCCCAGATCGTCCTCGCCGGTGTCGAAGACGGAGACGATGTTGGTGTGCGTGAGCTTGGCCACGGCCTGGGCCTCGCGGCGAAAGCGCTCGCGGAAGGCCTGTTCCCGGCCGAGTTCCGTGTGGAGTGTCTTGATCGCGACCTGGCGGTCGAGCACGGCGTCGTACGCCAGGTGCACCGAGGCCATGCCGCCCTCGCCGAGCAGGTCCCGCAGCTGGTAGCGACCGCCGGCCAGCGACTGCCCCGTATACCGGCCGTGTGCGCCGTCCTGGCTCATCTCTCCGTGTCCCCCACTGGCCGTCCGGCGCCTTCATTCATCGCACGGGCCTTGATCGAATGTGTCATTCCCGGCCAAGTCTGCCCCAGGGCACTGACACGTCAAGCTCGGTGCCCGTTCCGTGACCGTACGCGCAAGAAGCGTCGCGCAAGCGTTACAGGGGGCGTACCAGCGGTCCACAGAATTTGCACGACAGCGCGTGCTAGAGGTTTCATGGCCGGTCTGGCTTCGGCCGGTCCCGGTTCCGGTTCCGGACCGG
Organism: Streptomyces sp. IMTB 2501; assembly: GCF_001953885.1. Classification (GTDB taxonomy): domain Bacteria; phylum Actinomycetota; class Actinomycetes; order Streptomycetales; family Streptomycetaceae; genus Streptomyces. The sequence continues at coordinate 39,376 of NZ_MQUS01000033.1, forward strand.
TGGCTCGCGCGGAGGCTGTAGCGTGGCCGACGGAGACCGTAACAACACCGCGCGCACCGCGGGCAGAAACGACGGCGAGGACTGATGGCACAGACGCAGCGCGCCCAGGGCCCGTCCGACCCCGAGGCGACTGGCGGCGGCATGTCGGACGCGCCGGAGATGTGGGGCAACGGAGGGCTCGTCGGCGACGGCCGGTACCGGCTGACCCACCGGCTCGGCCGGGGCGGCATGGCCGAGGTCTTCGCGGCCGAGGACGTCCGGCTGGGCCGTACCGTCGCGGTCAAGCTGCTCCGTGCGGACCTCGCCGAGGACCCGGTCTCCAAGGCCCGCTTCACGCGTGAGGCACAGTCGGTCGCCGGCCTCAACCACCACGCGATCGTAGCTGTGTACGACTCCGGCGAGGACTTCGTCGGCGGCCAGTCCGTGCCGTACATCGTGATGGAGCTGGTCGAGGGCCGCACCATCCGCGATCTGCTGCTCAACGCCGAGGCGCCCGGCCCCGAGCAGGCCCTGATCATCGTCTCCGGGGTGCTGGAGGCGCTGGCCTACTCGCACCAGCACGGCATCGTGCACCGCGACATCAAGCCCGCCAACGTGATCATCACCAACAGCGGTGCCGTCAAGGTGATGGACTTCGGTATCGCGCGTGCCCTGCACGGCGCGTCCACGACGATGACGCAGACCGGCATGGTCATGGGCACGCCGCAGTACCTCTCCCCGGAGCAGGCGCTCGGCAAGGCCGTGGACCACCGCTCCGACCTGTACGCGACCGGATGCCTGCTGTACGAACTCCTCGCGCTGCGGCCCCCGTTCACCGGTGAGACCCCGCTGTCGGTGGTCTACCAGCACGTCCAGGACATCCCGACCCCGCCCTCCGAGTTCTCCGACGGCTGTCCGCCGGAGCTGAACGGCCTGGTCATGCGCTCGCTCGCCAAGGAGCCGGACGACCGGTTCCAGACGGCCGAGGAGATGCGCGGCATGGTCCAGTACGGCCTGCAGATGCTGTACGAGCAGGGCGGCCACACCGGCACCTGGAACACCGGCCCGGTGGACACGCACGACGGCCGGCACACCCCGGCGGGCGGTTTCACGGGGACGACCGCGATGCAGCACCCGGGCGAGTACGGCGCCGGGACCGCGCAGATCCCGCAGTCGATCCTGCCGTCCGGTTACGGCAACGGCGACGACGGCGGTTTCGAGGGGCACGGCAACAGGGGCAGCGGCCGCGGCAAGCTGTGGATCCTCGCCGTTCTCGCGGTCATCGCGATCGCGGCGGGTGTCGCGCTGGCCCTCAAGGGCACGGGCGGCGGCAGCGGCACCGGCTCCGACACCAAGCCGCCGACGACCCACTCGCAGTCCACGAAGGACGACTCGAACTCCCCGAGCCCGTCGGACGGCACCACCGACCAGCCTTCGGACACCGCGACCGACAACGGCTCGGGCTCGAATTCGGGCGGGTCCGGGTACACGCCGTCGGACCCGCAGACCTCACAGTCGCAGTCCACGGGGCCGACCAGCCAGCCGTCGACTCCGCAGACCTCGCCGTCGCAGTCCACGGACCCCACGAGCGGGGGTACGGACGCGGGCACCACGGACGGCGGCACGGACGCGGGTACCACGGACGGCGGCACGGACGCCGGCACGACGACCGGCGGCACGAACACGGGCTCCACGAACGCCGGTACCAACGCGGGCACGGCGGTCGGCGCCACGGGCGCCCCGACCGGTTGAAGGACACCCACGCGCCGGTGACGGCCTCTCCTTGAGCTGCTCCGCCGGCGCTCACTGCGCGAACGCGTCGCACACCGCCTCGTACTCCCGTGTCCACCACACCACGAGCGCCGATGCGGCCGGGAACTGGCAGTCCGCGCGCGTGTCGCCGCGTTCGTAGTGCCAGCGCAGCATCCAGAAGTCGTTCAGGCGCTCCCACCACACCCGGTGCACGGCCGCCGCCAGCTCGGAGGGCGTGGCACCGGCCGCGCGCCGGTACGCGCGCGCGTAGGCGCGCACTTTCGGCAGGTCCAGGGTGCCCGCGGGCCGTACGAAGAAGATGGCGGCGGCGCGTACGGCCTCCTCGGCGCGGGGCTGCACCCCCAGCCGGTCCCAGTCCACGATGGCCGCGGGTGTGTCGTCCTTGTAGAGCACGTTGAACGGGTGGAAGTCGCCGTGCACCCAGCCCACCGAGCCGCCGGGCGGCGGGCGCCGGTCCGCGTGCTGCTCCACGAGCGCGCGGCGTTCCAGCAACCGGTGCCGGGCCAGCTCGTCGAAGGCGTCGGCCGGGCGGTGCCGGCGGACATGGGCGAGCAGGTCGTCGATGAGGGTGAAGGTGTCGGTGGGGTCGGCGCTCTCCACCGGGTGGGGGCTTGTGGCCGGACGTGTGCGCCCCTTGGGTGGCATCACGCGCTCCAGACAGGCGTGCACGGCGCCCAGGAGCGCCCCCAGGCGTGCGCTCTCCCCGCGGGTGAGCTGGCCGCCGTGGCGGTGCCTGCCGTCGATCCAGGGGTGCAGGGCGTAGGCATGGCCACCGACGACGGCGACCGTACGGCCCTCGCGGTGCGCGAGCGGCACGGAGACCGGGACGCCGAGGTCGGCCAGGCGCTGGGTGGCGCGGTGCCGGCGTTCGATGGCGGCGGGGTCGGCGGTGTCGGGGTCGAAGTGATGCTTGAGGAAATAGCGGCCGCGGGTGGTGCACAGCCGGTAACCGCGGTTCAGCAGACCCTGTTCGACCGGCTCACAGGTGAGGGCGGTGCCGGCGGCGTACAGGCGGAGCAGAGCGCCCAGAGGGGGCGCATGGGATACGAGCAGTGGTACACATGAGCGCGGCACGCCGCAGATGTTAGGGCACGAAAAGTAGCTGTGAGCTGGGGCTAGTCACAGGCAGTCGCGGTTGATCGCTTTCGGTCACAGGACAGGCCGCACACGGCAGGCTTTATCAAAGATTTCCGTTTCCGCCGCTCTTTTCCGCCTGCACACGGGCCACATAAGCGGCGGCCTGCGAGCGGCGCTGCATACCGAGTTTGGAAAGCAGACTCGAAACGTAATTCTTGATCGTCTTCTCGGCGAGGTGCAAACGCTCGCCGATCTGCCGGTTGGTGAGCCCTTCGCCGATCAGTCCGAGGATTTTCCGCTCCTGCTCGGTGAGCTGCGCGAGCTTGCCGTCCGTCCGTGCGCCGCCGCCGTCGCGCAGCCGCTCCAGCACGCGCGCGGTGGCGACCGGGTCCAGCAGGGGCTTGCCGACGGCCACGTCCCGCACCGCCCGCAGCAGTTCATCGCCGCGGATCGCCTTCAGGACGTACCCCGAGGCACCCGCCATGATCGCGTCGAACAGCGCCTCGTCGTCCGCGAACGAGGTCAGCATCAGGCACCGCACCGTCTCGTCCTTGGAGCGGACCTCCCGGCACACCTCGACCCCGCTGCCGTCCGGCAGCCGCACGTCCAGCACCGCCACATCGGGGCGGGTGGCCGGAATGCGCACCAGTGCGTCGGCCGCCGTGCCGGCCTCGCCGACCACCTCGATATCCGGCTCGACGGAGAGCATCTCGTGGACGCCTCGGCGGACCACCTCATGATCGTCGAGGAGGAATACCCTGATTTTTACCGGTTCGTGCACGGAATCAGTCTCACACACAAACTCTTCCCGTGAGCTGGGTCAGCGGGATAACGTGCGGTTGCTCCGGCCTTTCGCAAGGCTGTGACCAGCACGCTTCGAGGCCTTCTCGATTTACTTGGAAATCCAAGCAAAATCGCAGGTCAGATGAGGTTTCACAGAAATGTGGAGCACTGGGTAACGTGATGGTTGCAGGGCGCTCGCCGGGGCACCTGTCACGCCTGTTCCCGGCCGAGTGGCACCCACCCCGTGCCCGGTGGTCAAACAGGTGAGCCGCACTGGCCTACCGGCAACCCCGGGGGCCGGAACGACGGAGGAGCACACGTGACCGTGGACAGCAGTGCCGCGCGTAAGCCGCGACGCAGCGCCGCAGGCAAGGCCGGCACCACCGGCAGCAAGACCGGCACCACCGGAGCGAAGACCGGCACGTCCGGAAACACATCCGGAGCCACCGGCACCAAGCGCACCACCCGCACCACCCGCGCCGCCGCGAAGAAGAGCACCGAACCGGAGCTCGTCCAGCTGCTGACGCCCGAGGGCAAGCGGGTCAAGAACGCCGAGTACGACGCCTACGTCGACGGCGTCACCCCCGAAGACCTGCGCGGGCTGTACCGCGACATGGTGCTCACCCGCCGCTTCGACGCCGAGGCCACCGCCCTGCAGCGCCAGGGCGAGCTGGGCCTGTGGGCCTCCCTGCTCGGCCAGGAGGCCGCCCAGATCGGCTCCGGCCGGGCCCTGCGCGACGATGACTACGTCTTCCCGACCTACCGCGAGCACGGCGTCGCCTGGTGCCGCGGGGTCGACCCGACCAATCTGCTCGGCATGTTCCGCGGCGTGAACAACGGCGGCTGGGACCCGAACAGCAACAACTTCCACCTGTACACGATCGTCATCGGCTCCCAGACGCTGCACGCCACCGGCTACGCGATGGGCATCGCCAAGGACGGCGCCGACAGCGCGGTGATCGCCTACTTCGGCGACGGCGCGAGCAGCCAGGGCGACGTCGCCGAGTCGTTCACCTTCTCCGCGGTCTACAACGCCCCCGTGGTGTTCTTCTGCCAGAACAACCAGTGGGCGATCTCCGAGCCGACCGAGAAGCAGAGCCGGGTACCGCTGTACCAGCGTGCCCAGGGCTTCGGCTTCCCGGGCGTCCGCGTGGACGGCAACGACGTGCTGGCCTGCCTGGCGGTCACCCGCTGGGCACTGGAGCGCGCCCGCACCGGCGAGGGCCCGACCCTGGTCGAGGCGTACACGTACCGCATGGGCGCCCACACCACCTCCGACGACCCCACCCGCTACCGGGGCGACGACGAGCGCGCCGCCTGGGAGGCCAAGGACCCGATCCTGCGCCTTCGCCGGTACCTGGAGGCCTCAAACCACGCGGACGAGGGATTCTTCGCGGAACTCGAAGCCGAGTCCGAGGCGTTGGGCAAACGAGTGCGCGAAGTGGTCCGTGCGATGCCCGACCCGGATCATTTCGCGATCTTCGAGAACGCGTATGCGGACGGGCACGCGCTCGTCGACGAGGAGCGCGCCCAGTTCGCCGCCTACCAGGCGACGTTCGCGACCGGGTCCGACAGCGGCTTCGCCGCGGGTGAAGGGGGTCACTGACATGGCCGAGAAGATGGCGATGGCCAAGGCCATCAACGAGTCGCTGCGCCGTGCCCTGGAGACCGACCCCAAGGTCCTGGTCATGGGTGAGGACGTCGGCAAGCTCGGTGGCGTCTTCCGTGTGACGGACGGCCTGCAGAAGGACTTCGGCGAGAGCCGGGTGATCGACACCCCGCTGGCCGAGTCAGGCATCGTCGGCACCGCGATCGGCCTCGCGCTGCGCGGCTACCGCCCGGTGGTGGAGATCCAGTTCGACGGCTTCGTCTTCCCGGCGTACGACCAGATCGTCACCCAGCTTGCGAAGATGCACGCGCGGTCGCTGGGCAAGGTGAAGATGCCGGTCGTGATCCGCATCCCGTACGGCGGCGGGATCGGAGCGGTGGAGCACCACTCGGAGTCCCCGGAGGCGCTGTTCGCGCATGTGGCGGGCCTGAAGGTCGTGTCTCCGTCGAATGCGTCGGATGCGTACTGGATGATGCAGCAGGCGATCCAGAGCGACGACCCGGTGATCTATTTCGAGCCGAAGCGCCGTTACTGGGACAAGGCCGAGGTCGATGCCGAAGCGATCCCGGCCCCGCTCCACAAGGCGCAGGTGGTCCGCGAGGGCACGGACCTGACGCTGGCCGCCTACGGCCCGATGGTGAAGCTGTGCCGGGAGGTGGCGGACGCGGCGGCCGAGGAGGGCAAGTCCCTTGAGATCGTGGACCTGCGTTCGGTGTCCCCCCTGGACTTCGACACCGTTCAGGCGTCGGTGGAGAAGACCCGCCGCCTGGTCGTCGTCCACGAGGCACCGGTGTTCTTCGGCTCCGGCGCGGAGATCGCCGCCAGGATCACGGAGCGCTGCTTCTACCACCTGGAGGCGCCCGTCCTGCGGGTCGGCGGCTATCACGCCCCGTATCCGCCGGCCCGGCTGGAGGAGGAGTACCTGCCGGACCTGGACCGCGTGCTCGACGCCGTCGACCGCTCGCTGGCGTACTGAGGGAGAGGGTCGTGACGACGATGACGGAAGCGTCCGTACGCGAGTTCAAGATGCCGGACGTCGGCGAGGGACTCACCGAGGCCGAGATCCTCAAGTGGTACGTCCAGCCCGGTGACACGGTCACCGACGGCCAGGTGGTGTGCGAGGTCGAGACGGCCAAGGCGGCCGTCGAACTGCCCATCCCCTACGACGGCGTGGTCCGGTCCCTGCACTTCCCGGAGGGCACCACGGTCGACGTGGGCACCGCCATCATCGCCGTGGACGTGGCGGGCGGCGCGGCGGAGCCCGTGGAGGCGGAGCCTGTCGTGGCCGCCGAGGCCCCCGCGGAGGAGCCGAAGCCGGCGGGCCGCCAGCCGGTCCTGGTGGGCTACGGCGTGGCAACGTCCTCCACCAAACGCCGCCCCCGCAAGGGCCCCGAGGTCACCGTCCCAGCGGCGGCCCAGGCGATCCAGACCGAGCTGAACGGCCACGGCCGCGGCACGGTCGCCGAGAAGCCTCGTCCGCTGGCGAAGCCGCCGGTGCGGAAGCTGGCCAAGGACCTGGGTGTCGACCTGGCCACGGTCGTCCCGTCCGGCCCGGACGGCATCATCACCCGCGAGGACGTCCACGCGGCGGCCACGCCGAAGCCGGCGGAGCCGGCCGCCCCGGCCGTGACCCCCGCCGCGCCCGTGACGCCGGCTCCGGTGGCCTCGTACGACGGCACACGCGAGACCCGTGTCCCGGTCAAGGGTGTGCGCAAGGCGACGGCGTCGGCGATGGTGGGTTCGGCGTTCACGGCGCCGCATGTCACGGAGTTCGTGACGGTGGACGTGACCCGGACGATGAAGCTGGTCGAGGAGCTGAAGCAGGACAAGGAGATGCAGGGGCTGCGGGTGAACCCGCTGCTGCTGATCGCCAAGGCCCTGCTGGTCGCGATCAAGCGGAACCCGGACATCAACGCGTCCTGGGACGAGACGGCCCAGGAGATCGTGCTCAAGCACTACGTCAACCTGGGCATCGCGGCGGCCACCCCGCGCGGTCTGATCGTGCCGAACATCAAGGACGCGCACGCGAAGACGCTCCCGCAGCTGGCCGAGGCGCTGGGCGAGCTGGTGGCGACGGCCCGCGAGGGCAAGACGTCGCCAGCGGCGATGCAGGGTGGCACGGTGACGATCACCAACGTCGGCGTCTTCGGCGTCGACACGGGAACGCCGATCCTCAACCCCGGCGAGTCGGCGATCCTCGCGGTCGGCGCGATCAAGCTCCAGCCGTGGGTGCACAAGGGCAAGGTCAAGCCGCGTCAGGTCACCACCCTGGCGTTGAGCTTCGACCACCGGCTGGTCGACGGCGAGCTGGGTTCGAAGGTGCTGGCGGACGTGGCGGCGATCCTGGAACAGCCGAAGCGGTTGATCACCTGGGCGTGACGGTCCCGGGTGGGTGACCTCGAAGCGTTGAGGTGGCGGCCGCGACTACGACTTGCGGCCGCCACCTCTTCCTTGCACGGAAAGTCCCGTACGGGCAGCGACCGATTCGAGCACCACGGCTACTGCTCCTTGTCTCCTCACAACTGCCGTAGATTTACGGCATGGTGACGGGGGAGAGAGGACTGCGGCTCGGCATGCGAAGCCTCCGGCTGCGGCGCGCGGTGGGGTCGGGCGGGCCTCTGTCCTCATGGCCGGCGGGACCGTCGTCTCCCGGGCCGGCGGGCTGATCCGGCAGGTCCTGCAGGCGGCCGCCCTCGGGACAGGGCTGCTGGCCAAGGTGCTGAAGGTCGGTGAACTCCGACGGATTCCGGGCCTCGGTCTCTGACCATCTCCACCGGTCCCTGACGCCGGATCAGGGGGTGCTCAGGGTGGCGTCGGGGATGTCACGGATGGTGGTGGAGTGGCTACGGCGGCACGCTGGTGACATGACGAAATCCGCTGCGTTTCGCCCCGGTTCAGCCGCCCCCGCCGGTCGTGTGCCCGCCCGCCGTGCCGCCGTCCTCGCGAGCGCCGCCGCCGTCCTCGCCGGTACGGCGGCGGTGGCCGCGCCAGGTGCGGCGTACGCCGTGTCCGGCAACACCACTCCCGCCGCGGCCGATCAGTCCGCAGCCGCTCCGTCCGCCACCGACTTCAGCGACTGCCCATCACTCCCCGACGGCGTCGACCCGGCCCGATGGAGATGCGAAGTGCACACGGCCGCACCGCGGTTGACCATGGGAAACATTACGGTGAACCTCGCCCCGATCACCATGACGCACGCCGAAGGCCCGTTGCCGGACGGCAGCGATGGGCAGGTGTGGGGCGCGATGCACAGCTCCCCCACCGCCATACCGGGAGGCCTGACCGGCACTCCCGCGGGCGATCGCGCGGCCGTGCTGGGGCTGGCGATACAGCCGGAGTACGGGGGCCGGTTCGACGCCTACACCGGGCAGTTCAGCCTCCGCTTCCGGCTCGTCGGCCCGTTGGTGCCGCAGGGCTGCGCCATCGGGGCGGACGAACCGGTCGACTTCCAGCTGAAGCGCTCCGGACCCTCGAAGTGGGTCTCCCAGGATCCCCCGGTGATCGAGTTCTCGGCGTACGACGACACGTTCACGGCCCCGGCCGCCGAACACTGCGGGCCGATCACCGGACCCCTCAACAGACGGCTCGGCCTGCCGGCTGCCACGGGGAACCTGCTGTCGTACGACGCTTCGTACACCTTCAAGACCTACGACCGACTCCGGACGAAGGGCGACGACGACAGTAGGGAGGGAATTCGGACGGCCATGCCCGGCTCAGCCCCGCGGCCGTAGCGCGTTCAGCAGGGCCGCGCCCCGCTCGGCGTCGTCCACGCTCACCGCGAAGTCCGTACGGCGGCCCCGCGGGCGTACGACCAGACAGTCGCCGGCGCGGAGCATGACCGTGGTGCCGAGGCCGCTGAGGCGGTAGCCCCAGCCGCCGACCTGGGACGGCAGCCGGTGCTCGGCGCGGGCGGACTCGATGGCGGCCGGGGACCAGCGGCGGGCGGGCCAGCCGAGCGGGCCGAACGACACCTCAAGGCCCGCTTCCGACACCTTCGCCTGGACCGAGGAGAAGGCGGCACCGGCGAGCGTGGCGATGGCGCAGAGCGCGCACACGAACCACAGCCAGGTGGGGTCGGCCAGACCGACGGCCAGGGCCACCAGGGCGCCGACGGTGACCAGGCCGGTCAGCGTGGCCTGCAGCTGCAGCCAGGGGTTGGCCGCGCGGGAGAACCACACCAGCCGTTCGCCCTCGGGCAGGTTCAGCGCGGGGGTGGCGGTGGCCGGTGTGGCGGTGGGGCGGGTGCTCCAGCGCCAGGCCGCCACGCCGGCCACCGCTGCCGACGCCAGGATCAGCGCGATGTCCAGGCCCGGTTCGCGGGCCTCGTGCCAGTCGGCGCGGTCGAGGTTCGCGTGGACGATGGATGCCTGCGCGCAGACCAGTACGGCCGCTGTGGGTGCCAGTGCTATCGCTCGCCAGGGGAGTACGGCCGGCCAGGAGCGGCGCCAGCGGACGCTCACCGCGAGGGTGATGAGCAGCCAGATGCCGGCCGGGAACAGGGAGGCCGCCCATAGCGGCATGGAGCCGTCGGGGGTGTCACCGCCGCTCCAGTGGGTCGCGAGCCGGTCGGGCAGCCGGTCGTGCGCGGCCCAGGGCAGGCCCGCGAGCAGCGCGGCGACGGCCGCCGTGCATCCCGCGCGTCCCCAGAGCGCGGTGCGGCTCCGGCCGCCTGCCCCGTTGTCCCCGCTGGGCATGTCCCCGTCTGTGTCTGTCATGTCGTCGTCCCCCGGATCATGTCGATGAGGTCGGTGCGGCTGTAGCCGAGCCGGGAAGCCTCCGCGATCAGCTCTCGCACCCTGATCTGCAGTCCGGAACGCTGGGCCGCGCCCTCGGCGACGGTGATCCCGCGGCCCCGGCGGAACTCCAGCAGGCCATCGTCCCGCAGTTCGCGCAGGCCGCGCAGGACGGTGTTGACGTTGATGTCCAGGGCCGTGGAGAGATCGCGGGCCGAGGGCAGCCGGTCGCCGGCGCGGCATTCGCCCTCGGCGACGGCCCGCCGGATCGCCGCCGCGACCTGCTCGTGCAGGGGGCGGGTGTCGGTCTTGTCCAGACGCAGCAGCATGGTGCTAATGAAACTAGCACCATCAGCTTCATTGTGCAGCGGGTGGGCAGCAGAACGGGCCCGCCGCTGGTCGCGACGGGCCCGTTCTTTTGTCCGCTGGTGCGTCAGCCGAGCTTGGCGAAGCCGTAGTCGAGGAGCTTCGTGGCGTCCGTCGCGCGCTGTGCGTACGAGGTGGAGGCCAGGACCGTGCCGATGACCGTCTTGCCGTTGCGGGTGGCGGCGAAGACGAGGCAGGCACCGGCCTCGGGGCCGGAACCGGTCTTCACGCCGATGGTGCCGCCGTAGCTGGAGAGCAGCGTGTTCGTGTTGGTCCACGTCTGCATGGTGCGGGTGCTGCCCGTCTTGGTGATCGTCTTCGCGGTGTACGACTTCGTCTTGACGATCGCGCGGAAGTTGGCGTTCTTCATCGCGCTGCTGGCGATCTTCGTCAGGTCGCGCGGCGTCGAGAAGTTGTTGCCGTTGCCGATGCCGTCGAACGAATCGAAGTGGGTGTTCTTCAGGCCCAGGCTGGTGGCGGCGGCGTTCATCTTGCCGATGAAGTTCTTCACGCGCGCGTCGCGGGTGGAGCCGGAGCCGTAGGTGTCGGCGAGCGCGTAGGCGGCGTCGCAGCCGGACGGCAGCATCAGGCCGTACAGCAGCTGGCGGACGGTGACCTTGTCGCCGACGATCAGGTGTGCCTGGGAGGCGTTGTTCTTGACGACGTAGTCGCTGTACGCCTTCTGGATCGTCACCTGCTTGTCGAGGTTGAGGTTCGACTGCGCGAGCACGACCTTGGCGGTCATGATCTTGGTGGTGGAGCCGGTGGAGCGCTGGGTGTCCGCCGCCTTGGTGTACAACGTCGAGCCGCTCGTGTTGTTCATCACGTAGCCGCCCTTGGCCACGATCGAGGGCGCGGTGACGGCCTGAGCGGGCGCCGCGGTGAGGGCACCGGTCGCGAGCACCGCGCCGGAGGTGACGGCGACAGCGGCGGCTCTGCGGATACGCGTGATGCGGGTGCCCTTAATGCCGGTAATCAAAGTGATGTACCCCGATTATGTTGAATGCCCCTGAGGTGCGGCCGAGTTGAGGTGGCGAGTGCAGGGGGCCGCACGTGTGAGACACGTAAGTAGCACAGAAGGTTGTGCTGATGCTGCGGACGATTTCCGCCACGTCCGGATGCTGGACGCCGCTGCCTCATGCGTACGTGTTGTATCTATCCTGTGGGCATGAAGACGGCCGTACCGCAGACCGCCCGCCCGCACGCGAAGCCGCCGCCCGCCGCCGACCGGGTGTACGCCCATGTCAAACAGGGCGTTCTGGACCGCCGCTACGAGGGCGGCACCCTGCTCACCGAGGGCGAGCTGGCCGAGGCCGTCGGGGTCTCGCGTACGCCCGTGCGGGAGGCGCTGCTGCGGCTGGAGGTCGAGGGCCTGATCCGGCTCTACCCGAAGAAGGGCGCCCTGGTGCTGCCCGTCTCCGCACAGGAGATCGCCGATGTGGTGGAGACGCGCCAGCTGGTCGAGGAGCACGCCGCCCGCAAGGCCGTCCCCGCCCCGCCCGGTCTGCTGAAGCGGCTGACCGAGCTGCTGGAGCTGCAGAAGGCGCAGGCCGCCGCGGGTGATCTGGCCGCGGCCGCGGTCACCGACCGCTCCTTCCACGCCGAGATCGTGCGCAGCGGCGGCAACGAGATCCTGTCCCGGCTCTACGACCAACTGCGCGACCGGCAGCTGCGGATGGGCGTCGCCGTCATGCACTCCCACCCCGACCGGATCGCCAAGACGCTCACCGAGCACGAGGAGATACTTGAGGCGCTGCGCGCCGGGGACGCGGAGGCGGCCGTCGAGGTCGTGCACCGGCATGTGAGCTGGTTCGAGCACCTCGCCCGGGGTGAGGTCCGATGAGCGGTCCGACGCGGAACGTCACCCTTCCGGGTGATCCGCCGGGCGGCCGGCGTGCCATCACCGTGTGGTCCATAGGTGTCGCCGTCTACTTCGTCGCCGTCATCTTCCGTACGTCACTGGGTGTGGCGGGACTGGACGCGGCGGACCGCTTCCATGTGAACGCCTCCGCCCTGTCGACGTTCTCCATACTCCAGCTGCTGGTCTACGCCGGCATGCAGATACCCGTCGGCCTGCTGGTCGACCGGCTCGGCACGAAGAAGGTCCTCGGCATCGGAGCGGTCCTCTTCACCGCCGGGCAGCTGGGCTTCGCCTTCTCGCCGTCGTACGGCACAGCCCTCGCCTCCCGCGCCCTGCTGGGCTGCGGTGACGCGATGACCTTCATCAGCGTGCTGCGGCTCGGCACCCGCTGGTTCCCGGCCCGGCGCGGGCCGCTGGTCGCACAGCTCGCGGGGCTGGTGGGCATGGCGGGCAACCTGGTCTCCACCCTGGTCCTCGCCCGGCTGCTGCACGGCGTCGGCTGGACCTGGGCGTTCGCCGGCAGCGCGCTCGCGGGTGTCGTCGTCCTCGTGCTGACGCTGCTGTTCCTGAAGGATCACCCCGAGGGGTTCGAGCCGGAGCCGTCCCCGCATCAGGGCGCGGCCTACGTCCGCCGGCAGATCGCGGCGGCCTGGCGGGAGCCGGGTACCCGGCTCGGGCTGTGGGTGCACTTCACCACCCAGTTCCCGGCGATGGTGTTCCTGCTGCTGTGGGGTCTGCCGTTCCTGGTGCAGGCGCAGGGGCTCAGCCGGGCCACGGCCGGTGAACTGCTCACGCTCGTCGTGCTGTCCAACATGGTGATCGGGCTGGTCTACGGCCAGATCGTCGCCCGGCACCATGCGGCGCGGCTGCCGCTGGCGTTGGGCACGGTGGGGGCGACCGCGCTGCTGTGGGCCTCGACGCTGGTGTACCCGGGGGTGCACGCGCCGATGTGGCTGCTGGTGGTGCTGTGCGCGGTGCTGGGGGCGTGTGGGCCGGCCTCGATGATCGGGTTCGACTTCGCGCGGCCGGCCAACCCGCCCGAGCGACAGGGGACCGCGTCCGGTATCACCAACATGGGTGGATTCATCGCCTCGATGACGACGTTGTTCGCGGTCGGGGTGTTGCTGGATGCGACGAGGGACGACTACGACGTGGCGTTCAGCGCGGTGTTCGTGCTGCAGGCGCTCGGGGTGTCGCAGATACTGCGGCTTCGTGGGCGGGCTGCGCGGCGTGAGCGCGAGCGGTTGGTGGCCAGCCGGGTGGAGACGGTGCACGTGCCGGCGGCTTAGCCGAGTTCTCCCCTCCGCGCGTCACCCGCGCACCACCCGTTTCCAGTCGGCCGAGAGGCCGGACAACCTGCCCGGGTCCTCGCCGTCGGCGACTTCCCGTCAGAGCTTCGCCTACGGCGTCACCGTGAAGTTGTTCAGGATGGCCGTTGTCAGGGTGGGGTCGCCCTCTGTTTTGATGCGGTCTGTCACTGCCTCCGGGGTGACGCGGCCGCAGGCCAGGCGGACGTAGGTCTCCCAGTCGAGGGTGAGGGTGGCGGCGGGGCCGAGGGCCGGGGCGGTTTCCAGGCTGCCGCGGCCCTGGATGTCGACGCGGATCGTGCGCAGGAACTCCACCGGGCCGTGCACGTCGAACACGATCGCCGAACTGCGCGGCGCGTCCGCGTCCTTCGCGACGACCTTGGGCAGTGCCTCCAGCAGGACGTCCCGGACCACATGCGCGCCCGGCGAGTCCAGGTTGCCGGGGCGGCCGAGGGCCGTGCGCAGGTCCTGTTCGTGCACCCACACGGCGAACGCGCTGGCGCGGTAGGCCTGTTCCACCGTGATCTCGGTGCCCAGCGGGCCGCGCACCGTGGTGCCGGGGTCGCGGGACTCGTTGCGCAGCTGGCGGTTGCGGCGGATGACCGTGTACTCCAACTCGGCCGTCATCTCCGGCGCCGTGTGGTGGCGGCGGACGTCGACCTGCATCTCCATGTACCGCTGGTGCTCGGTGGTGACGTGGAAGAGGTCACGCGGGAGCGAGTGGATCGGGCGCGGGTCGCCGAGCATCTCGCAGTCCAGGCCGATCACATGGGACACGACGTCCCGCACGGACCAGCCTGGGCACGGGGTCCGCCGGTTCCACTCGCCCTCGGCGAGCGACTGGACCATCTCGGATATCGCTTCGATGGAGTGCGTCCAGGCGTCGGCGTAGGGCTGGAGGGTGGGATGCAGACTCACGGAACGGGACCCCTCGGCGGTCGGTACACGGGCAGGTTGTGGCGGCGTTGTCAGCGGGCGGCGGCGACGGCACGGCGGCGTGTGTCTGAGGCTCCCCCTGGTTCTCGACTGCGCTCGAACCGGGGGGACCCCCAAGTTACGCTGCCTGCAGGCACCCCGGCAGTGCTTTCGTGTGACGATCGTAGGCCTGTGTGGACGACTCGAATGTCAGGACGGTGGTAGTGTGCGCGCCTCGTTGATCCAGATCGCCGTGAACGAGGTTGAATCGGTTGATTCCCGGCGGCAGCGGGTGGCCGCGCTGGTGCGGCAGCAGTCCGGGGCCGACCTCGTCGTCCTGCCCGAGCTGTGGACGACCGGTGCGTTCGCCTACGAGGAGTTCGGCCGGGAGGCCGAGCCGCTCGAAGGACCGACGTACGAGGTCATGGCCAAGGCCGCGAGTGACGCGGGTGTGTGGCTGCACGCGGGATCCATCCCCGAACGGGACCCTGACGGCCCGCTCTACAACACCTCTCTCGTCTTCTCCCCCTCCGGTGAACTGGCTGCCGCCTACCGCAAGATCCATCGCTTCGGCTTCGACAAGGGCGAGGCCGTGCTGATGGGCGCCGGGCGTGACCTGGTGACGGTCCGGCTGCCCGGGACCACGCTCGGCGTGGCCACTTGCTACGACCTCCGTTTCCCCGAACTCTTCCGCTCACTGGTCGACGCCGGCGCCGAGACGCTGGTGATCCCGGCGGGCTGGCCCGAGCGGCGACGCGCGCACTGGACGCTGCTGGCTCAGGCGCGGGCGGTGGAGAACCAGGCGTTCGTGCTTGCGTGTGGAACGGCCGGGACCCATGCGGGAGTTCCGCAGGCGGGTCACTCGATCGTGGTGGATCCATGGGGCGAGGTGCTCGCCGAGGCGGGCCCGGACGAGCAGATCCTCACCGTCGACTTCGACCCGGCGAAGGTGGCGACGACCCGGGAGCAGTTCCCGGCGCTGAAGGACCGCGTACTGGGCCTGGAGCCACCGCGCCGCTGAACACACCACCCGGGCCCTAGTCGTCCTCCCGCTCCTTCTGCGCCAGGTGGATCACGCACACCGCCACCGCGATGAGCAGGGCCGGGTCCGCGTCGTCGCGCACGATGTCGACGCCGTAGGTGTCCCTCAGGTGCAGCCAGCGGCGGGAGATCACCGCGAGGAGTTCACCGTCGTACTCGATGGCGAACTCGTGGTCGAGGATCTTGCCGCTGACGTCCAGCACGGTGCCGTCGGCCAGGGACACCCGGTAGTGGTTGCGCAGCAGGGACAGCCGTTTGCGCTTGATGGTGGCAAGGCCCTCGCCGTCCCGCTCGATCACCATGGTGTCGCGCAGGGCGAACATCTTCTGGTGGATGTCGATCAGGACGCGTCCGTGGGCGTCCTTGAGCTGGAAGGTGTCCCGCAGCCGCATGGCCTTGCCGTCGACGAGGAACACCTTCCGGCCGTGCTCGTCCTCGATCCAGTAGTCGTCACCGATACCGAGGAGCCGGTCGCGTACGAGGAGTCTCATGCGGTTAACCGTTCCCCGTCGCGGCGCGATCATCACGGAACCGGAAGGAGGGGGGACCGCGGGCCGAAACGCCTGCGGTAGGCCGAGGGGCTCAGCCCTGTCTCCCGGCGCAGCCGGGCCCGCAGATTGGCCGCCGTGCCGAGGCCGCTGCGGGCCGCGACGACGTCCAGGCGCTCCTCGCCCCGTTCGATCAGCCGGCACGCCAGCGCCACGCGCTCGCCGGTGAGCCAGGCCAGTGGCGTCGTCCCCAGCTGGGCGCGGAAGCGGCGGTGCAGGGTGGCGGGGCTGACGGCCGCGCGGGCGGCGAGGTCCGCCACCGTCAGCGGCTCGCCCAGCCGTTCCTGCGCCCAGGCCAGCAGCGGGCCGATCGACTCGTCGGGCACGTCGGGCACCGGACGCTCCACGAACTGCCGCTGGCCGCCGTCCCGGTGGGCGGCGAAGACGAGACGCCGCGAGACGGCGTTCGCGAGTTCCGCGCCGTGGTCGCGGCGCCAGAGGTGCAGGCCGAGGTCGAGGGCGGCCGCGCTGCCGGCGGCGGTGAGGATGTCGCCCTCGTCCACGAACAGCACATCCGGCTCCAGCAGCACCTTGGGATGCAGCTCCCGGAAGGTGTCCGCCCACATCCAGTGCGTGGCGGCCCGTCGCCCGTCGAGCAGCCCGGCCTCGGCGAGGGCGAAGCTGCCCGTGCAGAAGCTGACGATGCGAGCCCCGCGCGCGTGGGCGCGCCGAATGGCGTCCAGGACATCGGCACCGCGCGGTACGACGTTGTCGGGGCGGCCCGGTACGACCAGGGTGTCGGCCTCGTCCGCAGCCTCCAGGCCGGGCACACCGGTCAGGGTGAAGAAGCCGTGGTTCATCCGCACCCCGGGGGTGGGCGTGCACAGCGTCACCTCGTACAGCCGTCCCTGGAGGCCCAGTTCGGGCCTGGGCAGCCCGAACAGCTCGGTGGCGACCCCGACCTCGAAGGGGTTGGTGCCCTCGTCGACGATCACGGCGACCCGATGCGGACGCCGGTGAGAGGATTCTTGCGGCATATGCGATTCCTAGCACTCGTACGACGGCCCCGGCCACCCGCACGATGAACCCATGGAACCGATCTTCGAACCCGGACAGCCGCTCTCTCTCGACCAGGCCCTCGCGTCCTTCACCGAGCAGTGGAGCCCGCGCATCGTGACCACCGTCAACGACTACGACGTGCGCGTGGCGAAGGTGGAGGGCGAACACCTCTGGCACGTCCATGACCACACCGACGAGTTCTTCCTGGTCCTCGACGGCGAACTGCGGATCGGTCTGCGCGAGCCGGCCGGAGAGCGCACGGTCGTACTGCCCAGGGGCTCGGTGTTCACCGTCCCGCGCGGGACCGAGCACAAGCCGTACGCGCGCGTGCCCACCGAGATCCTCGTCATCGAGCCCAGCGGCACCCTGTCGGTCGGCGACCGGCACGAGGAGGTGCCGGACCACGTGGACGCCACCACCGGGCACGCCCTGAACTGACGGTTCTCCGGGCCTGAACCGGTTGCCGGCGGTTGTCCACAGGCGCCGAAGCGGCTGTCGGGGGCGGGTGGCACCCTTGGGGCCATGACCGAATCCGCGCCCCGACGCGTCCGTGTCCGCGCCCCCGAGCTGATCGGCAAGGGTGGCTGGCTGAACACGGGCGACACCCCGTACACCCTTGCCGACCTGCGCGGACGCATCGTCGTCCTGGACTTCTGGACCTTCTGCTGCATCAACTGTCTGCATGTCCTGGACGAGCTGCGCGAGCTGGAGGAGAAGCACCGGGACACGGTGGTGGTCATCGGCGTGCACTCCCCGAAGTTCGTGCACGAGGCGGAGCACCGGGCGGTCGTCGACGCGGTGGAGCGCTACGGCGTGGCGCACCCGGTGCTGGACGACCCGGAGCTGGCCACCTGGAAGCAGTACGCGGTGCGCGCCTGGCCGACGCTCGTCGTGATCGATCCGGAGGGGTACGTCGTCGCCCAGCACGCGGGCGAGGGCCACGCCCACGCCATCGAGCGGCTGGTCGAGGAGCTGGAGGCCGAGCACGGGGCGAAGGGCACCCTGCGCCGCGGCGACGGTCCGTACGTACCGCCGGAGCCCGAGCCGACCACCCTCCGCTTCCCGGGCAAGGCGCTGTCGCTGCCCGGCGGGACCTTCCTGGTCAGCGACACCACCCGGCACCAGCTGGTGGAGCTGGCCGAGGACGCCGAGACCGTCGTACGGCGCATCGGCTCCGGCACGCGCGGGTTCGCGGACGGCGGCCCCGCGGAGGCGTCCTTCAGCGAGCCGCAGGGCCTCGCCCTCCTCGACGACGGCTCGGTGGCCGTGGCCGACACCGTCAACCACGCCCTGCGCCGCCTGGACCTCGCCACCGGCGCGGTGACCACCCTGGCAGGCACCGGCAGACAGTGGTGGCAGGGGTCCCCGGCCTCCGGCCCGGCCCGCGAGGTCGATCTCTCCTCCCCCTGGGACGTGGCGGTCTTCGGCGGCAAGGTGTGGATCGCCATGGCGGGCGTCCACCAGTTGTGGACGTACGACCCCGCCACCGAGACCGTCGCCGTGGCCGCGGGCACCACCAACGAAGGCCTGGTCGACGGCCCCGGCGACGAGGCCTGGTTCGCCCAGCCCTCCGGCCTCGCGGCCACCGCCGAGCGGCTCTGGCTCGCCGACTCCGAGACGTCCGCCCTGCGCTGGGTGGACCTCGACGGACACGTCCGTACGGCGGTCGGCACCGGTCTGTTCGACTTCGGCCACCGCGACGGCGCCGCCGGCCAGGCGCTGTTCCAGCACCCGCTGGGCGTCACCGCCCTGCCGGACGGCTCGGTGGCGGTCGCGGACACCTACAACCACGCCCTGCGCCGCTACGACCCGGCGACCGGGGAGGTCACGACGCTGGCCACCGATCTGCGCGAGCCAAGCGATGCCGTGCTCGCCGGCGAGGACATCGTGGTCGTGGAGTCGGCCCGGCACCGGCTGACCCGGCTGCGGCTGCCCGAGGAGGCGGTGCGCGTGGAGTCGGTCGCGCACCGCACCCAGCGCGCGGCGACCGAGGTCGTCCCCGGCCGCCTCCGCCTGGACGTGATCTTCCAGGCCCCCGCCGGCCAG
Source organism: Streptomyces sp. IMTB 2501 (assembly GCF_001953885.1). Taxonomy (GTDB): domain Bacteria; phylum Actinomycetota; class Actinomycetes; order Streptomycetales; family Streptomycetaceae; genus Streptomyces. Next base: position 58,413 of record NZ_MQUS01000033.1, read on the forward strand.
AAGCTCGACACCCGCTACGGCCCCTCGACCCGCCTGCTGGTCTCCTCGACCCCGCCCGAACTGCTGCTCAAGGGTGAGGGCGCGGACACGGACCTGAGCCGCGAGCTGGAGCTGGACCCGGCCGTCGCGGAGGGCGTCCTGCACGTCTCGGCCATGGCCGCGTCCTGTGACGACGACCCGGCCAACGAATACCCCGCCTGCCATGTCCATCAGCAGGACTGGGGCGTTCCGGTCCGGCTGACAGCGGGCGGGGCGGACCGGTTGCCGCTGGTGCTGGCCGGGATGGACGAGTAGGGCCCCTCCCCGACCAGTGCCGGGGCCAGCCACGTCCGAATGCGCCGTCGACCCGGTCCACCTGCGGGAGGCCGCCCGGTGGCGCTCGACCACCACCGGAGGAACTACCGAAAGACTTCCTAGCTAGCCCTCCAGGAACGCCACCAGCGCGTTCGCCAGGAGGAACGGGTCGTCGGCGCCGCACAGTTCGCGGACGCTGTGCATGGAGAGGATCGCCACGCCGATGTCCACGGTCCGGATGCCGTGCCGGGCCGCGGTGATCGGGCCGATCGTGGTGCCGCACGGCATGGAGTTGTTGGAGACGAACGACTGGAAGGGCACGTCCGCCTTCTCGCAGGCCGCGGCGAAGACCGCGCGGCCCGAACCGTCCGTGGCGTAGCGGTTGTTGACGTTGACCTTGAGGATCGGGCCGCCGTTGACGCGCGGGTGGTGCGTCGGGTCGTGCCGCTCCGCGTAGTTGGGGTGGACGGCGTGGCCCGTGTCGGAGGACAGACACACCGTGCCGGCGAAGGCGCGGGCCCGGTCCTCGTACGAGCCGCCGCGGGCGAACACCGAGCGCTCCAGGACGGATCCGAGCAACGGGCCGTCCGCACCGGTGTCCGACTGGGAGCCGTTCTCCTCGTGGTCGAAGGCGGCCAGCACGGGGATCCGGGTGAGCGGCGCGCCGGAGGTGGCGACGGCGGCCAGCGCGGCCACGCCCGCGTGCACCGACAGCAGGTTGTCCATCCGCGGACCGGCGACCAGGTCCCGGTCCCGGCCGAGGTAGGCCGGGGCCTCCACCGGGTGCGTCATCAGGTCCCAGCCGGTGACCGAGCCGGCCGCGAGCCCGGCCTCCTGCTCCAGGAAGGCGATCAGATCGCCGTCCCGCACATCGTCGCCGAGGCCCCAGACCGGCTGCAGATGGCGCTGCTTGTCGAGCTTGAGCCCCTCGCTGCTGACCGAACGGTCCAGGTGGATGGCGAGCTGCGGCACGCGCAGCAGCGGCCGGTCCACGTTGACCAGCACCGTGGAGCCGTCGCGCAGGCTCAGCCGGCCGGCCAGGCCCAGGTCGCGGTCGAGCCATGAGTTCATCAGCGGGCCGCCGTAGATCTCCACGGCGACCTGACGCCAGCCGTGCGCCCCGCTGTCCGGCCGCGGCTTGATCCGCAGGTTCGGGGAGTCGGTGTGCGCGCCGACGATGTGGAACGGTGTGTGCGCCTCGGTGCCCTCGGGGACGTACCACGCGATGATCGCGCCGCCGCGCAGCACGTACTTGCCGCCGCTCGACCCGTCCCAGGCGTCCGTCTCGGCGACCTGCCTGAAGCCTGCCTTCTCCAGCCGCTCGGCGGCGACTGCCACCGCGTGGTACGGCGACGGGCTGGCCGCCAGGAAGGACATCAGGTCGTCGGTGTGGCCGCGGTCGAAGCGGGCTGGTGCGCTCATGGGATTCACCTTAACGACGTGCACGGGCCCGCTCCCGGAAAGGGAGCGGGCCCGCACAGGGTATCTACAAGGGTGTTCTAGAACGCGGCCTCGTCCAGCTCCATCAGGTCCAGCTCGACGCCCTCGGAGACCTTGCGGGCGAGCGTGACGCCCGGCAGGACGTTCGCCGCGAAGAACTTCGCCGCGGCGATCTTGCCCGTGTAGAACGCCTGGTCCTTGGCGGAGGCCGAGGCCAGCTTCTCGGCGGCGATCGCGGCGCCCTTCAGCAGCAGGTAGCCGACGACGACGTCACCGGAGGCCAGCAGCAGGCGGGTGGTGTTCAGGCCCACCTTGTAGATGTTCTTGGTGTCCTGCTCGGTGGCGGCGAGGTCGGTCAGCATCAGGCCGACGATCGCCTCCAGCTCCACGGCCGCCTTGGCCAGGTGCTCACGGGCGCCGGCGAGCTCCTCGCCACCGGTGCCGAGCGCCAGGAACTTCTTGATGTCCTCCGCGAGGGAGTTCAGCGCGGCGCCCTGGTTGCGGACGATCTTCCGGAAGAAGAAGTCCTGGCCCTGGATCGCGGTGGTGCCCTCGTACAGGGTGTCGATCTTGGAGTCCCGGATGTACTGCTCGATCGGGTACTCCTGAAGGAAGCCGGAGCCGCCGAAGGTCTGCAGCGACTGCGCGAGCTGCTCGTAGCCCTTCTCGGAGCCGTAGCCCTTGACGATCGGCAGCAGCAGGTCGTTCAGCGCGTGCTCGGCGGAGGCGTCCTCGCCGTTCGTCTCCTTGACCTGGATCGCGTCCTGGACGGAGGCCGTGTACAGCACCAGGGCGCGCATGCCCTCCGCGTACGCCTTCTGCGTCATCAGCGAGCGGCGCACGTCCGGGTGGTGGGTGACGGTGACCTTGGGCGCGCTCTTGTCCAGGAAGTTCGCCAGGTCCGGGCCCTGGACCCGCTCCTTGGCGTACTCCAGCGCGTTCAGGTAGCCGGTGGACAGCGTGGAGATCGCCTTCGTGCCGACCATCATGCGGGCGAACTCGATGATGCGGAACATCTGGCGGATGCCCTCGTGCTTGTCACCGATGAGCCAGCCCTTGGCGGGGTGCTGGTCGCCGAAGGTCATCTCGCAGGTGTTGGAGGCCTTCAGGCCCATCTTGTGCTCGACGTTGGTGGCGTAGACGCCGTTGCGCTCGCCCAGCTCGCCGGTCTCGAAGTCGAAGTTGTACTTCGGCACCAGGAACAGGGACAGGCCCTTGGTGCCGGGGCCGGCGCCCTCGGGACGCGCGAGCACGTAGTGGAGGATGTTCTCCGACATGTCGTGCTCACCGGAGGTGATGAAGCGCTTCACGCCCTCGATGTGCCAGGAGCCGTCCTCCTGCTGGATCGCCTTGGTACGGCCGGCGCCCACGTCGGAGCCCGCGTCGGGCTCGGTGAGCACCATCGTGGAGCCCCACTGCTTCTCCACGGCGATCTTGGCGATGTGCTTCTGGACCTCGGTGCCCTCCTCGAAGAGGATGCCGGCGAACGCCGGGCCCGAGGAGTACATCCACACGGCCGGGTTGGCGCCCAGGATCAGCTCGGCGTAGGCCCAGATCAGGGAGCGCGGCGAGGTGGTGCCGCCGATCTCCTCGGGCAGGCCGAGCCGCCAGTACTCGGAGTCCATGAAGGCCTGGTAGCTCTTCTTGAAGGACGCCGGGACCGGCGCGGTGTTGGTCTCCGGGTCGAAGACCGGCGGGTTGCGGTCGGCGTCGGCGAAGGACTCGGCCAGCTCGTTCTCCGAGAGGCGGGTCATCTCCTCCAGGATGCTCTTGGCGGTGTCGACGTCCATCTCCTCGAACGGGCCGGTGCCGTACACCTTGTCGCGCCCCAGTACTTCGAAGAGGTTGAACTCGATGTCGCGGAGATTCGACTTGTAGTGCCCCATGGCCACGGCTCCGTAGAGGGATCGGCGAGGCACTGACTCCTCGCACCTAGTTCACGTACCAACAAGTAGCTACGATGATGCTACCCGTCGGTAATAAGAAGCAACCCCTATCGGCCCGAGTGTGAGAAGGGTCTACTCCTCCCTTAATTTCTTGCGGGCGCCGGTGCGCCGCTCTCGCTCGGTACGCTACGCCTATGTACGGATACGGCCAGCCCATGGATGGTGGCACTGCTCAGCAGTACGGCCCGTCCCAGCAGCAGATGCCGGGCGGTGTCGGCGGGTACGGCCAGCAGCCGCCGCTCTACCCGGAGCCGTCCCCGCCCTCGCTCGCGGACGCGGTGCGCGCCTTCACCACCGGGCAGATGTCCGCCGAGGACTTCCAGCAGATCTTCGCCACGTCGAAGGTCTACTGCCCGCGCGGCGACACCCCGGGCTTCCTCGCCCTGCACAACACGCAGCAGCCGGTGATCCCGATGTTCACCTCGCTCAAGGAGCTGCGCCGGTACGCGGGCAAGGAGTCCAAGTACTTCGTGATCACCGGCGCGGAGGTGATCGACCTGCTGCCCACCGGCTACGGCTGCGTCCTGGACATGGAGGGCGAGCACCGGATGGTCTTCGACGCGAAGGCGGTCGAGCAGATGGTCGACTTCGCGATGCGGCGCATGTACGGCTGACCGGTCCATCGCGCCTGTGCGAGCCCGGAGGGAATTCCCTCCGGGCTCTTTCTGTTGGGGGTTGGCAGAAAGTTCAATGCTCAACTAAAGTGGGCGCACAAGGAGGTACCAACCATGCCTGCAGTGACCGTCGAGAACCCGTTGACGCTGCCCCGGGTGACCGCTCCCGCCGACGCCGTGGCGCGTCCCGTGCTGGCCGTCACGACCGCTCCGAGCGGTTTCGAGGGCGAGGGTTTCCCGGTCCGCCGGGCGTTCGCGGGGATCAACTACCGCCATCTCGACCCGTTCATCATGATGGACCAGATGGGCGAGGTGGAGTACGCGCCGGGCGAGCCCAAGGGCACCCCGTGGCACCCGCACCGCGGCTTCGAGACCGTCACCTACATCATCGACGGGATCTTCGACCACCAGGACTCCAACGGCGGTGGCGGCACCATCACCAACGGCGACACCCAGTGGATGACCGCGGGCTCGGGCCTGCTGCACATCGAGGCCCCGCCGGAGTCCCTCGTCGTGTCCGGCGGTCTCTTCCACGGCCTGCAGCTGTGGGTGAACCTCCCGGCCAAGGACAAGATGATGTCCCCGCGCTACCAGGACATCCGCGGCGGCAGCGTCCGGCTGCTGACGACACCGGACGGCGGTGCGCTGCTGCGCGTCATCGCGGGCGAACTGGACGGCCATGAGGGCCCCGGCATCACGCACACCCCGATCACGATGGTCCACGCGACCGTCGCCCCGGGCGCCGAGGTCACCCTGCCCTGGCGTGAGGACTTCAACGGCCTGGCCTACGTCCTCGCGGGCCGCGGCAGCGTCGGTGCGGAGCGCCGGCCGGTCCACCTCGGCCAGACCGCCGTCTTCGGCGCCGGGTCCGCGCTGACCGTCCGCGCGGACGAGCGGCAGGACTCCCACACGCCGGACCTGGAGGTCGTCCTCCTCGGCGGACAGCCCATCCGGGAGCCCATGGCGCACTACGGCCCGTTCGTCATGAACACCAGGGAAGAGCTGATGCAGGCCTTCGAGGACTTCCAGAAGGGCCGCCTGGGGACGGTCCCGGCGGTGCACGGGATGACCGAGAGCGGCCCGCGGGGGCAGTAAGCCCCCGCCGATCGATCGAGGCAACTGGTTGAGCCGGTCGGTTGGGCCGACTGGTTGACGCGAAGCCCCGTCCGGCCCCCGGACGGGGCTTCGCGTGTGCCCTGCGCAAGACGGCGCGCCGACACGAATGGCCCAACTCCGCAAGGCGTCACCCCGATCGGCCCCATAGCGTCACAAATGCGCTGGTCGTTCCACGGCGCGCATTGAGTGGTCGCTCCTTGGTGGTCGACACCTCGCACTCAACCAGATCAGGAGACACATATGAGCAGTATCCGCAGGGCCATGGCATGTACCGCGGCCAGCGCCCTCCTCACCGTCGGCGGTGTCACGCTGGCCGCCCCCGCCCAGGCCCAGGCCCAGGTACCGACGGCCGTCGCCCAGCAGAGCGCGGCCACGGTCCTCGCCGGCAACGACAACGGCAACGGCAACGGCAACGAGAACTGCGGCCTCCTCGGCCTCGGTTGCCTCCTGCACGGCCTGCTCGGCGTCCTCTGAGGAAGCGCCGGCAGTACCTGACCGGTCATCGGGTGAGCGGCTGCCCTGCCCCGGGGCGGCCGCTCACGCCTGTGCCGGCCACGGCGCGGCGCGACGGCCCTCACCCGCCCGGCTCCGTACGGCAGGACACCCGCCGGTGCCCGTGATCCGCTGGACGGGTGCAGCTGTTGCCCGACCCCGTGCGCCGTGTCGCCGCCTGGTGTGCCGTGCTGCTGCTCGTCGCCGGGGTGGGGTGGGTCGCGGTGCGGTTGTGCGGCGAGTTCCGTACGGCCGTCACGCCGGTGCTGCTGGCCCTGCTCGGGACCGCGCTGCTCGGCCCGCTGTACCGGCGGCTCGTGCGGACCGGCGTGCAGGCGTCGGTGGCGGCCGGGCTCACCTGTGTCGCCGTCGTGGCCGTCGTCGGCGGTGCCGTGTACATCGTCGTCGCCGCGCTCATCGACACCGGCGACCAGATCATCGCCTCGCTCCGGGAAGCCGCCAAGTCCGTCTCCCAGCACTTCGGGGCCGCCGGCACCGGCCTGGACGACCTCGCCGCCAACTCCCGCAAGCTGCTGAGCAAGTTCGGCGGCACGGCCGCGTCCAACGTGATCAGCGGGGTCAGTGTCGCCGCCGAGAGCATCGCGATGGCGGTGCTCGCCCTGCTGCTCGTCTTCTTCTTCCTGCGCGACTCCCACCGGGCCGTCGAGACCCTCAGGTCCGTCGCGCCCGGCGACACCGCCGACACCCTGGAGGCCATCGCCCGGCGCGCCTTCGAAGCGGTGGAGGGGTTCATGCGCGGGACGACCGTCATCGCGCTCATCGACGCCGTGTGCATCACCGTCGGCCTGCTGATCCTGCGGGTGCCCGGCGCGATCGGGCTCGGCGCGCTCGTGTTCGTCGGCGCCTACATCCCCTATCTCGGCGCCTTCATCTCCGGCGCGGTGGCCATCCTCGTCGCCCTCGCCGACCGGGGCTTCGTCATCGCGCTGTGGGCGCTCGGGGTCGTGCTGGCCGTACAGGTGCTGGAAGGGCATGTGCTGCAACCGGTCATCCAGAGCCGGACCGTGCAGATGCATCCGGCCGTGGTGATGCTCGCCATCACCGCCGGGGCCTCCGTCGCGGGCATCCTCGGCATGCTCCTCGCCGTACCGCTGACCGCGGCCGCCTTCGGGGTCGTACAGGAGCTGCGGACCCGTTACGCGGCGCCCTCCGACTCCTCGTCCCCGGGCTCCTCGAACTCGGCCACACCGCCTCCCACGGCAGCCTCCGACTCGTAGAGCTCGAACCAGATGCTCTTGCCCTCGCCCCGCGGGTCCACCCCCCAGGCGTCCGCGAGCAGCTCGATCAGCATCAGGCCGCGGCCCGAGGAGGCCAGTTCGCCGGGCCGGCGCCTGTGCGGGAGGTCGTCGCCCGCGTCGGTGACCTGCACCCGCAGCCGTCGCTCCGCCGCCTCGCCGGTCACCTCGGCGAGCAGCAGCGCGTCGGCGTCGGTGTGGACGAGGACGTTGGTGACCATCTCGGACACCAGCAGCACCGCCGAGTCGACCTGTTCGGCGCCGGCCCAGTCGTGCAGCAGCTCGCGCAGGTGCTGGCGGGCCTCGGCGATCCGGTCCGGCTCGTCCTGCGCCACCGACAACAGCGTGCGCCGCACATGCGGCCGTACGGTCACTGTGGCGCCGCAGCCGCAGCCGTCCCCCGGGCGGCACAGCAGCACCAGCGCGATGTCGTCCTCGCGCCGGTCGGTCAGGGGGCCGACGGTGTGATGCGAGGACGGTCCGTGCACGCCCTGCACCAGGGCGTCGGCCAGCGACTCCAGATCGGCGCCCTCATCGAACCGGTGGGCTTCCAGGATCGATCGCAGCCGTCGCCAGCCGCTCTCCAGGTCGTGTCCGCCCGTCTCGATCAGGCCGTCGGTGCAGAGCATCAGCGTCTCGCCGGGCTCCAGCGTGAACCGGGTCGTCGGATAGTCCGCGTCCGGGTCGATGCCCAGCGGCAGCCCGCCCGCCGTCGGCCGCATCATCACCGTGCCGTCGGCCATCCGGATCGCCGGGTCCGGGTGCCCGGCACGGGCGATCTCCAGCCTGCCGGTCACCGGGTCGGCCTCCACGTATACGCAGGTCGCGAAGCGGAGATCGGTCATCTCGTCGTCATGGGTGACGCCGTGCAGAAACCGGGAGGCGCGGGAGAGCACGGCGTCCGGGCGGTGGCCCTCGGAGGCATAGGCGCGCAGGGCGATACGCAGCTGGCCCATGAGGCCCGCGGCCCGTACGTCATGGCCCTGTACGTCGCCCATGGCCAGCGCGATGCGGCCGGAGGGCAGCGGGATCATGTCGTACCAGTCGCCGCCGACCTGGAGGCCGCCGCCGGTCGGGATGTAGCGGGCGGCCACCTGCATCCCGGGTACATCGGGGCCGAGCGAGGGCAGCATGGAGCGCTGAAGGCCCGCCGCCAGTTCCCGCTCCGACTCGGTGACCTCCGCCCGGGACAGCGCCTGGGCGAGCATCCGGGCCACCGTCGCGAGGACGGCGCGCTCGTCGGGAGTGAAGGCCACGGGGTAGGCGAAGGCCGCCAGCCAGGCGCCCATCGTGCGTCCGGCCACCGTCAGCGGCAGAAAGGCCCAGGAACTGCGGCCGAAGTTCCGGGCGAGCGGCCAGGTCGCCGGGTAGCGGGCCTTGTACTCCTCGGGACAGGACAGATAGACCGCGCGGCCCGTGCGGGCGACCTGGGCCGCGGGATAGTCGGTGGTCAGCGCCATGTTCGAGAAGGGGCCCAGGTCGTCGGGCTGGTGCCCGTGCTGGCCGATGATCGTCAGCCGGTCGCCCTGCACCCCGAAGACCACCAGCCCGTCGGGGGAGAACCCCGGCATCGACAGGCCGCCGGCCACCCTCAGCACCTCCGCCGTGGATTCCGCCTCCGCCAGCGCCCGGCCCGCGTCCAGCAGAAACGCCTCGCGCGAGCGCCGCCAGTCGCCGGTGACCGCGCTGCGGGCTGCCCGGCTGCCCGGGGTCGGTTCGGTGACCTCCTGGAGGGTGCCGATCAACTGGTACGCGTGCCGCTCGGGGTCGTAGGACGGTTTCGAGCGGCTGCGGACGACCCGCAGGACGTTCCCCTGCTCGTCCATGATCCGGATGCGTACCTCGGCGAGCGTGCCCTCGGCGACCGCCAGCGGGACCACCCCGGTGATCTCGTTCCAGTCGGCCGGGTGCAGCCGGGCCCGGGTCTGGGCCTCGGTAAGGGTGGTCGCCTCCGCGGGCAGCCCGAGCAGCCGCGCCGCCTCCGCGTCGACGGTGACCGTTCCGGCGGCCGTGTCCCAGTGCCACAGCCCGGTCGCGAGGGCGGCGAGGACGTCCCCGAGGGCCGGGAGAGGCTCGCTTGTGCGCATTGCCCCACTTTAGGAAGATCCGGCCGAACGGTGCCACCGTAGAAACAGAGGATCCTGTACCCCCTGATATACGGAGGATCCTCCAGGGGGCGGCGCGGAAAAGGGTGGGGAGCCGATCTTGGGGTCCCCGGTACCCTTGGTGGGTCCGGGCCCCGTGCCCGTTCTCGCCGGGGAGAGCAACCCCGCCGCAGACCCACACACGAAGGACGATGAACGACGATGCATCGGTACAGGTCCCACACCTGCGGCCAGCTCCGCGCCTCTGACGTCGGCACCGACGTCCGGCTGAGCGGCTGGCTGCACAATCGGCGCGACCTGGGCGGCATCCTCTTCATCGATCTGCGTGACCACTACGGCATCACGCAGCTGGTCGCCCGCCCGGGCACGCCCGCGTACGAGGCCCTGGACACGATCTCCAAGGAGTCCACGGTCCGCGTCGACGGCCGCGTTGTTTCACGTGGAACAGAGAACGTGAACCCCGATCTGCCGACCGGTGAGATCGAGGTCGAGGTGGCCGAGGTCGAGCTGCTGGGCGCCGCCGCCCCGCTCCCCTTCACCATCAACGCCGAGGACGGGGTCAACGAGGAGCGGCGCCTGGAGTACCGCTTCCTGGACCTGCGCCGCGAGCGCATGCACCGCAACATCATGCTGCGTACGGCGGTGATCTCGGCGATCCGGCACAAGATGACGGCGCTGGGCTTCAACGAGATGGCGACGCCGATCCTGTCCGCGACCTCCCCCGAGGGCGCCCGTGACTTCGTCGTCCCCTCCCGGCTGAACCCGGGCAAGTTCTACGCCCTGCCGCAGGCTCCGCAGCAGTTCAAGCAGCTGCTGATGATCTCCGGCTTCGACCGCTACTTCCAGATCGCGCCGTGTTTCCGCGACGAGGACGCCCGCGCCGACCGCTCGCCGGGCGAGTTCTACCAGCTCGACGTCGAGATGAGCTTCGTCGAGCAGGAGGACGTCTTCCAGCCGATCGAGCAGCTGATGACCGAGCTGTTCGAGGAGTTCGGCAACGGCCGCCACGTCACCTCCCCCTTCCCGCGGATCCCGTTCCGCGAGGCGATGCTGAAGTACGGCTCCGACAAGCCGGACCTGCGCGCCAAGCTGGAGCTGGTGGACATCACCGATGTCTTCGAGGGCTCGGAGTTCAAGGCCTTCGCCGGCAAGCACGTGCGCGCCCTGCCCGTCCCGGCCGTCCAGGACCAGCCGCGCAAGTTCTTCGACCAGCTCGGCGAGTTCGCGATCTCGCTCGGCGCGAAGGGCCTGGCCTGGGTCCGCGTCGGCGAGGACGGGGCGCTGTCCGGCCCGATCGCGAAGTTCCTCACCGAGGAGAACGTCGCCGAGCTGACCAAGCGGCTGTCGCTGGCCCCCGGCCACGCCGTCTTCTTCGGCGCGGGCGACTTCGACGAGGTCTCGAAGATCATGGGCGCGGTGCGGGTGGAGGCCGCCAAGCGCGCCGGGCAGTTCGAGGAGGACGTCTTCCGCTTCTGCTGGATCGTCGACTTCCCGATGTACGAGAAGGACGAGGAGACCGGCGCGATCGACTTCTCCCACAACCCCTTCTCGATGCCGCAGGGCGGCCTGGAGGCCCTGCAGACCCAGGACCCGCTGGACATCCTGGGCTGGCAGTACGACATCGTCTGCAACGGCGTCGAGCTGTCCTCCGGCGCGATCCGGAACCACGAGCCGGAGATCATGCTCAAGGCCTTCGAGATCGCGGGCTACGACCGGGAGACTGTCGAGGAGAAGTTCGCGGGCATGCTCCGCGCGTTCCGCTTCGGCGCCCCGCCGCACGGCGGCATCGCGCCCGGCGTGGACCGTATCGTCATGCTCCTCGCGGACGAGCCCAACATCCGCGAGACGATCTCCTTCCCGCTCAACGGCAACGCCCAGGACCTGATGATGGGCGCTCCCACCGAGCTGGAGGAGTCCCGCCTGCGCGAGCTGCACCTGAACATCAGGAAGCCGCAGCCGAAGTAGGACACAAGCCATGCCGAAGGGCCCCGGACCACCCCGGTCCCGGGCCCTTCGCGCGCTCCCAGGCGGTCTCAGTCCCGTTCTTCGCCCGGCTCGCCCTCCGGGTCCGGGGACGCGCCGTCCTCCAGCAGTCGCTCGGCGATGTCGTCGGACCACTGCTGGGCCCAGGTGCGCAGCGCGGTGACCTGCTCCTCGGTCAGGCCGTACCGGAGGAAGTCCACGTCGGCGTAGAAGTCCGTGCCGGTCAGCCGGGACTGCAGGGTGGGCAGGTCGAACGGGTCGTGGGCGTGCCGGCGGCCCAGCTCCTCCAGTTCGGGCAGTGCGAACCGGGCGGCCGCGGCCCGCGCGTCGACGAGATCGACGGCCGCGCCCCGGTCGTACAGCGCCCGGATCTTCGTACCGACGGCGTCTTCGAGCGAGAGCGCCGGACCGTACTCGGTGAGTTCCGGCGGCTGCCAGAAGGCCTCCTTGTGCAGGGCCAGGACCGAGGACTCGCCACTCGGCGGGTCGGTGACCGTCAGCTGGGCGGTGAGCGCGGTGCCGGCCCCGGCCCGCACCGCCCGGCCGCGCGCCTCCAGGGACGCGCCGATGGCACCGGCGATCCGGTCCATCGGTTCGGCGCTCTCGGTGGCGAAGTCGAGATTGGCGTGCGGACGCCGCACCAGGCCGTGTGCCTGGAGGGCATAGCCGCCGGCGAGGACCAGACCGTAGGTGCCGCCCGCCGCGACGACGTCCGCCAGCAGCCGCCGGTGAGGTTCGGGGAGGTTCAAGATTTTTTCCGGGTTCCTGTCACACGGGAGCGGGCTGGGGGTTCAAAGGGGTGTCCGTAGCTCTTCGCCCGCTCGATGCTCGATGGGAGCCTCTCATGCGTACCGCTCAGATCGTCGTCACCCTGCTCGCCGCGCTGATGTCCGGTTTCTCCGGTGCCGTGTTGCTGATGCGGGCCCAGTGGATCGTGAAGGCGCTGACCGACTACCGGGTGCCCGAGGGGTGGTGGACCCTGCTGGGGGTGGCCAAGGCCGCCGGGGCCGTGGGGCTGGTGGTCGGGCTGTTCGTGCCGGTGATCGGGGTGCTGGCCGGGATCGGGCTGGTGGTCTACTTCGTCGGAGCCGCCGTCACCGTGGCGCGGGCGCGCTGGTACTCGCACATCCCGTTCCCGCTCGTCTACGCCGCACCCGTGGTCGGCGCGCTCGTCCTCGGGTTCCTCGGCTGAGCCGGGGCGTCCGGGATTCCCTCCGGTGAGCGGCAACTTCCTTCTGGGCGGCGGCCACTGAGGAGTCGTAAGGAACGTTCAGCACTCCCTAAGGACTCCTCCGTGGCTGTTCCCTCCCACCGCCGGTCCCTCCGCAAGCGGCGCACCCTCGCCGTGTCCGCCGCTGTCGTGGCCGCCGGCCACCGACCTGGTCGCCGCTTACAACGCCGCGAGCTCGAAGAAGATCAAGACGACCGTGAACTGGACGCCGACGCTCACGGCGGGCTTGGAGACGTCCGCGAAGAACCTGCGGGCGGAGCTGGCTACGACGACCGGTGCCGGGGTTCTCAAGTAAACCGGCCGGATCATGAGAAGGCGCCGAGCACATGGGCTCGGCGCCTTCTCATGGATCAGTTCCGCGCGATCAGCTCTCCTCGCCGCCGAAGCGCTCCTTGTACGCCGCCAGGTCCTCGTCCGTCAGCTTGGCGAACAGCACCGGCGGGACCGTGAACGGGGTGCCGACGGGGACCGCGGTCAGGGCCTTCGCCTCGTCCGTGGTGACCCAGCAGGCGGTGTCGTCCGCCAGGGCGAACGCCTCGCGCATCGCCTTCGCCGTGGCCGGGATCAGCGGCTCGGAGACCACCGCGTACAGGTGGATCAGGTTCATCGCCGTACGCAGCGTGAGGGCCGCGGCGTCCTGGTCGGTCTTGATCTGCAGCCAGGGGGCCTTCTCCTCCAGGTAGGAGTTGCCGGCCGACCACAGGGCGCGCAGGGCCGCGGCGGCCTTGCGGAACTGCAGCGCCTCCATCTGCTGCTCGTACTCGGCGAGCAGCCGGGCGATCTCCTCGCCGAGGCGGGCCTCCGCCTCGCCCGGCTCGCCGCCGGCCGGGACCTCCTCGCCGAAGCGCTTCTTGCTGAAGGACAGCACGCGGTTGACGAAGTTGCCGAGCGTGTCGGCGAGGTCCTTGTTGACGGTGGCGGTGAAGTGCTCCCAGGTGAAGGACGAGTCGTCCGACTCGGGGGCGTTGGCGATGAGGAAGTAGCGCCAGTAGTCCGCCGGGAGGATGTCCAGGGCCTGGTCGGTGAAGACACCGCGCTTCTGCGAGGTGGAGAACTTCCCGCCGTAGTACGTCAGCCAGTTGAAGGCCTTGACGTAGTCGACCTTCTTCCAGGGCTCCCGGACGCCGAGTTCCGTGGCCGGGAACATCACCGTGTGGAAGGGGACGTTGTCCTTCGCCATGAACTCCGTGTAGCGGACGGGGTTCTCGCCGGTGTCCGCCTCGTACCACCAGGACTTCCAGTCCCGGTTCTCCGGGTCCTGGTCGGACCACTCCTTCGTCGCGCCGATGTACTCGATCGGGGCGTCGAACCAGACGTAGAAGACCTTGCCCTCGGCGGCCAGCTCCGGCCAGGTGTCGGACGGGACCGGGACGCCCCAGTCCAGGTCACGGGTGATCGCGCGGTCGTGCAGGCCCTCGGTCAGCCACTTGTGGGCGATGGAGGAGGCCAGCTGCGGCCAGTCCTTGTCGTGCCGGGCGACCCATTCGCGGACCTCGTTCTCCAGCTTGGACTGGAGGAGGAAGAGGTGCTTGGTCTCGCGGACCTCCAGGTCCGTGGAGCCCGAGATCGCCGAGCGCGGGTTGATCAGGTCCGTCGGGTCCAGGACACGGGTGCAGTTCTCGCACTGGTCGCCGCGGGCCTTGTCGTAACCGCAGTGCGGGCAGGTGCCCTCGACGTAGCGGTCGGGGAGGAAACGGCCGTCGGTGGGCGAGTAGACCTGGCGGATCGCCCGCTCCTCGATGAAGCCGTTCTCGTTCAGCTTGCGGGCGAAGTGCTGGGTGATCTCGCGGTTCTGCGCGGAGGAGCTGCGGCCGAAGTAGTCGAAGGCGAGCGCGAAGCCGTCGTAGACCGCCTTCTGGGCGTCGTGCGCCTGGGCGCAGAACGTGTCGACCGGGAGCCCCTGCTCCTTCGCGGCCAGCTCGGCGGGGGTGCCGTGCTCGTCCGTCGCGCAGATGTAGAGGACGTCGTGGCCGCGTTGGCGGAGGTACCGGGAGTACACGTCCGCCGGGAGCATGGACCCCACCATGTTGCCCAGGTGCTTGATCCCGTTGATGTACGGAAGGGCGCTGGTGATGAGGTGTCGAGCCATCGTGGCTGCTCCCAGGTCGCTGCTTTTTCTGCGGTTTCGAACCTTGAAATCGTAGCCGACCGGGGTGGGCCGCCCGCTTCCCGTTTTGCTGGGTGGAACGGGGTGGGAAGGGGGCGGCCCGGTGGGGTGCTGGGTGGTTATAGACGGTTACGACCGGTAATGGCGGTTTATGGCCGGTTACGGCCGCCAAGCGGCCAGTACGCCTTCGTACAGCTCGGTGTCCGTCAGCTCGCGGGGGGTGGGGCCCGCGTGGAAGAAGGCCGTGTTGTCGGTCTTCAGTTTGCGGAGGTAGTCGAAGGCCTTGTTGTCGTGGTCTCCGAAGGCGACGAAGGAGAAGAAGACGGCGGGGTGCGTGGTCGCGGCCGCGGTGAGGGACTGGGTCGCGGGGGTCTTCGCGTCCGGGGCGCCGTCGGTCTGGAAGACGACCAGGGCGGGGGTGTCGGGGGTGCTGTTCTTGTCGTGGTGGGTGAGTACGGCGTCCACGGCGGCGTGGTAGCTGGTGCGGCCCATGCGGCCGAGGGCGGCGTGGACGTCGTCGATCTTCGTCTCGTGGTCCGGGGTGAGGGTGAGGTCGGTGGTGCCGTCGATCTCCGTGGAGAAGAAGACGACGTGGACTCCGGCCTCGGGGTCCAGGTGGGCGGCGAGGGCGAGGGTCTGGTCGGCGAGGGCCTGGGCGGAGCCGTCCTTGTAGTACGGGCGCATGCTCGCGGAGCGGTCCAGCACGAGGTAGAGCTTCGCTCGGGTGCCGGTGAGGTCGGCCTTCTTGAGGGCGGCTGTGGCGGCCTTGTAGGCGGTGGTGAGGGAGGGGGTGCGGGACTTGACCTTGGTGAGGGGGGTGGCGGGGGTTGTGGGGGCGGGCGCCGGGTTCGCCTCGGCGGGTGCCTCTGGTTCGGGTGCCGCTGGTTCGGGTGCCCGGTTCGCCTCGGCTTCGCCTTCGGCGTCCGTGTTCCCACCCGCACCACCCGTACTGCTTTCGTTGTCGGGTGCGGGTGGCCCCTGTGGGGCGTTCTCGCCGTCGGCGGCTTGCGGGGCGGTCGGCTCATCGGCCTCGGCCGCCACCACGTCCACGCCCACCTGAGCCCCAGCCTCCGGCTCGGCCTCAGCTTCCTCCGCGACCGGCGCCTCGGCCTCGGCCGTCTCCTCGACCGGTCCCTCGTCGCCGTCCTGCGCCTCGGACTCGTCCTTGGCGGACTCCGCACCGTCGGCCTGCGCCGCGGGCTTCTCCTCGGCCGGTTCCTCGGCGTGGGCCTGGCCTGCGGTCTCCTCCTCGGCCAGGTCCTCATCGCTGGCCTGTGCTGCGGGCTCCTGCTTGGCTGTCTCCGCCTGCGTTTCAGTCGGCTTCTCGCCGTCAGCCTGGGCGGCGGGCTTCTCCTCGGCGGACTCCGCACTGTCAGCCTGGGCCGCGGGTTCCGCCTTGGCCGGGTCTTCGTCGTCGGCTCGTGCCGCGGGCTTCTCCTCGGCCGGTTCTTTGGTGTCGGCCTGCGTCTCGGGCTCGTCCTTGGCGGACTCCGCACCCTCGGGGTGGGCCGTGGGCTTCTCCTCGGATGGTTCCTCGGTGTCGGTCTGGGCTTCGGGGTTTTCCTTGGCCGGTTCCTCGGTGTCGGTCTGGGGGGCTGACTTCTGGGCGGTTGGGTTTTCGGCGTCGGCCTGTGGCTCGGGGTCCCCGGACGGAGTTGCGGGGGTCGCTGACTCCGTTGCCGGAGGCAGTGGCTCTGTGGGGTTTGTGGGGCGGGGGACCTGGATGTTGTCGAAGGCCGCTGATACCAGTTCGTGTTCGTCGGGGGACGAGCGGCGGGGTTCGGGGACTGTGGTGGGCGTCGGCTGCGGGGTGGTCGGCTGCACCGGCAGGCGGTCCGCACCCTCTGCCTCGGCGGCGCGTGACTTGCGTGAGCGGCCGAATGCGTTCCGCAGGAGAGTGAGAATGCCCATATGCGCAACCCTTCGGGTGAGTTGATGCCCGTCGATCCCTGGCCAGGACGGACACGTAAGGTTAGCGAAGGGGTCAGTGTGGGGAAGCGATCGACCGGGCCGCGGCGACCTCCTGGCGGAGCGGTTCCAGAACGCTGCCCGCGGGGCCGGTGAGGTCCGTGCGGACCGGGATCAGGGTTTCGGCGTCGCGTACGCCCTGCGACAGCTCCCTGAGCTGCAGCACCACCTGGGTGATCTCGGCCGGGGACGGGGGCGGCGCCCCGTATTTCACACGGACGCGGGCCGCCGTGGTCGCGTCGATGATGCGTTCCACCGCGACGACCAGCGGCCACCAGGCGGCCGCGCGGCGGCCGGTCGGCGGTGGTTCGGTCAGGGCCCGCTGGAACTCCGTACGGATGACCGAGAGGTCGCGGTAGAGGCGGCGGCGCATACGGGCCCGGGCCGACGGGGTGGTGGCCGGGTCGAACGCCGTCTCCACGTATGCCGCCGCGTTCGCCACCGCGTCGGCCAGGCCGGCGCCGACCCGGGTGCGCCAGCTCTCCGGCCACAGGAGGTACCCGGCCGTCAGCGCGATCGCGCAGCCCAGGAGCGAGTCCGTCAGACGGGGGAGCAGCAGTGCCGTGCCCTGGTGGTTCAGGATGTCCGACAGGAGGAGGATCACCGGGGTGATCGCCGCCGTTTGGTAGCCGTAGCCCCTGGGAGTCAGCGCCGGGATCAGCGGGGCCAGGACCAGCATCGCCGGGACGTCCCACCAGCCCAGGGGGACCTCCGCCAGGACCACCGCCGCGATCACCAGGCCCACCACCGTGCCGGCGGCGCGCAGCAGGGCGCGGGAGAAGACCGAGCCGAAGTCGGGCTTCAGGACGAAGGTGATCGTCAGGGCCACCCAGTAGGAGCGCGGGACCGGGATCAGGGAGACCAGGGCCTGGGCGATGCCGATGCAGACCGCCAGGCGCAGGCCGTAGCGCCAGGAGTTGGCCGACAGCGTCACATTGCGGGCCGCTCTTGCCGTGCGGATGCCGAGCGCCGCGGGGCGGCCCAGGCGGTCGTCGATGCCTCGGGGGTCGACCTCGGGAGCCGTGACGACCTCGGCCGTGTGGCGCAGGGCGTGGTCCACCGCGCGTGCCGTCTCGGTCGTGGGGAGAGGGAGGTCCAGCGCTATCGGGTCTGTGCAGCCCGCCTCGACCGCCTGGGCCAGGTGGTGCACCGCTTCCGGGATCTGCGGGGGCAGCGGGCGGCCCGCCAGGTGGGCCGCGGGGGCCACCTCCACCACCGGGGTGACGGCGTTCAACTGGGCCAGGAGACGGGTGAGTTCACGACTGCGGCCGTGGTGGCGGGCGCGCCGGGCCAGGATCAGGTCGTAGGACTGGTTGAGGGACTGGGTGACCGTGCGGCGGGCGTCCTCGTACTCCTCGGCGCGGTCCGTGCCGGAGACGGTGAGGAGCGCGGCGACCGTCCGGTAGGTGGCCGCCACCGCCGTGCGTTCGGGCACGCCCGAGCGCAGCGGCCAGGCCAGCAGGGCGAGGAGGAGGACCAGGAGGCCGCCTCCCGTCATCAGGGCGGGGGCCAGCCACCAGGGCCGGGGGAGCGGGAGGCCCGCGCCCACCACGCAGTTCAGGAGCAGGAGCAGGCCCGAGACCGACGCCACCGCGCCGATCGTCGAGATCATGCCCGACAGCTGCGCCACCCCGGTGACGGCGGCCACCGCGTACCAGCCGTGGCCGTACACCAGCGTGCCCAGTGTGACGCCGATCGCGCCGAAGAGCTGCGGTACGGCGATGTTGAGGATGCGCATGCGGTAGGCGTCGGCGGTGTCGCCGATGACGCCGGACAGGGCGCCCATGGAGGCGAGGGCGCCGTACGCCGGATGGCCGGCGGCGAGGCCGATCGCCAGGGGGAGGGTCATCGCGATGGCGGCGCGGGCCACGGCCGCCTTGTTGACGGGGGCCTGCTCGGGGCGGAGGTTCCGGACCAGCCAGTCAGGAGGGGTCAGGCCGATGGGGAACTCTCGCGACATGCGGTCATTATCGCCGTTCACCGTCGTTCACCCCGGTCCGCCCCGGCTCATCCGCGCTGGTGGAGGGTGACGTCCACGACCAGGGCGCGGTGGTCGCTGCCGGACACGCGCAGAAAGCGGGCGCCGGTCGCGGTGAAGTCCGCGGAGAGCAGGACGTGGTCGATCTGGGTGCCGATGACCGAGGCGGTGCGCGCGGGCCAGCTGGCGGCGCGGTCGTGTCCGGCGAGGCGGGCGGCGTCGGTCAGACCGGTGTCGAGGATGCGGCGGAAGGCCGCGTGGTCCTGGGTGGCGTTGAAGTCGCCGGCGAGGATGGTGGGGGTGCGCGGGCCGGCGGCCGCGAAGGCGCGGAGCCTGCCGAGCTCGCGCCGCCACAGGCCGACCTGGTCCGGCAGCGGGGGCATGGGGTGGGCGAGTTGGAGCCGTACGGCGTGCCCGCGTACGTCCGCCACGGCGCCGGGCATGCCCATGGTGCCGGCGACACCGGCCGTCGGCCTCAGGGGATGGCGGCTGAGGATGAGGGAGCCGTGGGAGCCGGCCGCGCGGACTGCCTGCCGGTACGGGTAGGCGGTCGCGAAGTCGGTCTCCAGCGTCGCCTGGCAGGTGTACTCGCACTCCTCGACGAAGACGATGTCCGGCCTCAGGCCGCGGATCCGCGGGACCAGCGCGGGGGTGCCGTGCCCGAACTCCACGTTGGAGGTCAGTACGCGCAGCGTGGCGAGCGGCGGACCGTCCGGCTCGGCGGTCCTGCCGTACGGCTCCAGGTACCAGGCGAGCAGGCCGAGTACGGCGACCCCGCACACCAGGCCGGGCCACCAGCGGGCGAGCAGCGCGCACAGCAGGGCCACGCCGGTCGGCACGAGCAGCCAGGGCAGGAAGGCGAGCAGCTGGGGTACGGGGGTGACGCCGTCGGTGTCGGCGGCCCGGCAGCCGGCCACCACTCCGACTCCGGCCAGCAGCAGTCCGGCACTCCAGGCGCCGAGCCTGTGTCCGGGGCGTCGGGTCACGGGGCGAGCCTACGGCCGGGCGTCCGCCGGGCGCCAGGACGTCGAGACGTCGGGACGTCAGGGGGAGGGGCGTCTCAATCCGGCGCGGATGCCCACAGGTTGGGGACATCCACAGGTTGTGGAGATCCGCCCGTCGCCGCATCCACAGGCTGGGGACGGCGCGCGCCGGGACACCGGGGCGGCCGGGCGCGGTCAGACCCGGGCGCGGGTCGGCTCCTCGGCCGGGGCGGGAGGGGAAGCGGGAGCAGCGGTCGCTGTCGGAGCCGGGACGGTGGTGCGCCGGCGCCGTGCGGGACGTCCCGCACGCAGATACCGGGTCAGCCAGGTGGCGAGGGCCACCGTGAGGCCGAGGCCCAGCAGCAGCCAGCAGACCGTGCGCAGGGTGCCGGTGAGGGCGTCGTAGACCGCGCCGGCGGCCGGGTGGGGCACGTCGGCGGGCAGGTCGGCGAGGGTGAGGCTGCGGCCGACGGCGAGTGCCAGGGCGAGCAGCCCGCCGCCCAGGGCCGTGCCCAGCGCGGTCGCGACGACGGCGCTGCGGCGGCGGACGGCCAGGGCGATCCCGGTGGCGGCGCAGCCGACGGCCGCCAACGGCAGCCAGAAACCAGCGACTTCGAGCACGTGGTACCCCTTCCGGAGCGAGACCAGTTCGCCCGCCGGGAGCACCGAGACCGCGGTGTGCTGCACCGGGATGCGCGCGGCCAGTGGCACATGGTCCCGGGCCAGCTGACGCTTGACCTGGTCGGTGACGGGGGCGAAATCGACGATGACGGGGTGCGCGGCCGTGGTGCCGTCGCCCTCGTCGCGCAGGGCGCGCAGGACCGCGTCATGGGTGACCTGGTTGCCGGTGTCCCAGGCCAGCCGGAAGGCCTCGGTCTGGGTGAACGAGCGGACCACGTCGCGCAGGAACGGCCGGACGGAGCCGGGTACCGGGCGGATGTCCAGATGCTGGTCGACCGCGCGCAGGATGCCGTCACCGACGGTGTCCGCCACGGCCTCGCGCACGCTCGGGTCGGCGGCGAGCGGTGCCATCGTGGTGACGTAGCGGCTCGTGTCGGCGAGGTCGTACGCCGCCCAGCACGCGAGCGCGCCGAAGGGCACGAGCAGGCAGGTCAGGGCGAGCAGCGCGGCCGACAAGGCGCTCCTGAGGCGTGGGGGCACCCTTCCAGACAAGGACCCCGGCGGCGGGGGCGCCAGCGGGGGGCCTGCGATCGGGGGACGGGCCGGGCCGGACGGGTGGCACGGGTCTCCGGTGGAGGGTTCGCCCGAACGGGTGTTTCCTGGTGCTGGGGAGAAGAAAGCGACGCACGTGGTGACGGGGTGGAGAGGGAAAGAGGGGGACACAGGGGAGTGCGTGGGCCCCGGCCGAGCGGTCGGGGCCCACGCACACGACGTCACGATCCGCGCGGCCGTGCGTTCAGCGGACCCGGCGCCCGAACGCGTCCTCGCGCGTGTAGTAGCGGTAGAAGAACACGGCGAAGGTGCACCCCGCGACGACCAGCGACATCAGCACGGACCGCCAGACCGAGTGGCCCGTCTGGATGTACAGGAAGCCGAACGCGATACCGGCGAACGCCGTCCACAGCAGCGCGTGCAGCTCCCGCTGCATCCGCGGGGCCAGCGTCAGCAGGGCGATGGACACCACCGCGAACACCAGCGCGCTGAGCCAGCCGAGCAGCAGGTTCCCGCCGGTGATGGCGCCGCCCTGGCGGCTGTCGGCCGCCACCCAGTAGCCGTAGACCAGTCCCAGTACGACCGGGCCGGCGATGTGGGCGATGCGATGGGTGCGCGCGTCGAAGACGTCGGGCGGGCGGGCGCGCCGCTCGGATTCCCGGGCCGCGATCTCCGGCGTACCGCCGGGGCGGGACATTCCGCCGGGCGCGGGTGCCGCGTGAGCCATGAGAGCACTCCTCTCTCCTTGCCCCCGCCTCCAGCGCACACCTGGGGACACGGCCCGGCAAGTCGGCCAGGAGGGTGACGGGTGCCCGGATGCGGCGGGATCTCTCCCGTGCTTCGCTGGGCTCATGGAGCGCTGCCCGCCGTGACGGAGACGGAGTACGGCCGGCGGCGCCGGCTGCTGCGCCCGCGCGGCCGGAACGTCGCCTGGGTGCCTCCCCTGCTGCTGCTCGTCGTCATCGTGCTGCTGGACCTCAACACCACCGAACGGTTCCGCATCATCACCTGGATCGTGCTGGTCCCGGGCAGTGCCGCCGCGATCTGCGGGGTGTGGACGACGGCCGTCTTCGCCGTGCTGGCGGTGGTGACGTACATCGGCGTCGACAGCGCCTGGCCGGGCCAGTACCAGGCCGGCCTCGGCGACTTCGTGCTGGTCGCGCTGGGCGGCCTGATGGCCACGGTCGCCTCCGGCGTGCGTGTGCGCAAGGAGCAGCGGGCCCTGCACATCCAGGACATCGCCGAGACCACGCGCCGTACCGTGCTGCGCCCGCTGCCGCCGCACTGGGCCGGTCTGGAACAGGCCGGGGTGTATCTGGCGGCCGATGTCGAGGCCCGGGTCGGCGGCGACTTCTACGACATCCAGCCCGGCCCGCACGGCACGCGCGTCCTCGTCGGCGACGTCCAGGGCAAGGGCCTCGGCGCGGTGGAGACCGCCGCCGCGCTGCTCGGCACCTTCCGGGAGGCCGGCTACCACGAGAAGGACCTCGCGACCGTCGCCGAACGCCTGGAGATCCGGATGCTGCGGCACCGCTCGCACACCACCGCGCTCGGCCGCGCCGACGGCGACCGGTTCGCCACCGCCGTGCTGATCGCCTTTCCCGAGGACGCCCTGGACACCATCGAGATCGTCAACTTCGGACACGAGGCGCCGCTCGCCGTCGGCTCGCGCGGGGTCCGCGAGCTGCCCAGCGGCGACGGGGTGCCGCTCGGCCTCGCCGACCTCGTGGGCGGTGTGCCGCCCGTGCGCCGGGTGCCGCTCGCCGCCGACGAGACGCTGCTGCTGGTCACCGACGGCGTGACCGAGGCCCGTGACCGCACGGGCGCCTTCTATCCGCTGGCCCGGGAAATCGCCCCCGCGGGCGCCGGCTCGACCGGTGCCGAACCGGGTGGCACCGGGCCCGGGGCACTGGTCCGGCGGGTGCGGGACGGGGTTCTGCGGCACAGCGGTGGCCGACTGGGCGACGACACCACGGCGTTCGCCGTGCGGCGGATCAGGGCAGTGGAGGGCGAAGAGCGCGAAGGGGGACGATTGCGCTCCTGAGGCCGATTGCGGTCCTGAGGCGCGGGTTTGCAGCCGCAGCGGTTACGGTGCTGGCTGGAAGGCGGAACAGGGTCGACAGGGGGAGGGACGATGCCCGGAACCGTGCTGCTGCTCGCTGCCGCGCCGCTCGGCCGGGGGCGGCTGGTGGACGCGGCGGGTGTGCTGCCGGTACTGGCCGCCGTCGCCCCCGCCGTGCTGTCCGGCACCGACACCGCGAACGTGGTCGAACTCGTCGATCCGCTGGAGCCGCAGGCCGTGCTGACCCGGCTGCGGGCCGCGGCGGCGGCGCCCGCGCCGCTCACCGTGTACATCGCCGGACAGCTGCAGCTGGACCGCCGGCAACGGCTGCCGCACCTCGCGCTGGCGCGCACCACACCGGCGACCGTGCGTTATACGGCGCTGCCGTGGCACTGGATCCGGGAGGAGCTGCGGTTGCGCTCCGCCGGGGACACGGCGCTGGTCCTGGACCTGCACGCGGATGCGGAGACTTGGCAGTACGTTGCCGAGCGGGGGCTGGACTGCGGTCCCAACGCCGCCGTGTACGGTCGCGTCGCACCGGCGGTCGGGCGGCGGGGCCTGGCCGAGCCGGCGTATATGAAGGCCGTGGCCACGTTGTTGAGGAGCGGGCACCGGCCGGCTCTCGCGCGGTTGCACGAGCAGGCGTTGGCTCGGGTCGTCGATTCGAGTGCGGGCCGGAGCATGGTGCTGGCCATACCCGGGGGCTCCGCCCCCAGACCCCTGTTTGCCCACCCGCCCGGCATCGCACAGGACCCGCACGCCACCGAGCACGACCCCCACGCCGCCATCAGCAGCGCCGTTCAGCACGGTCGGCACGCCGATGCCGACGCGCTCGCCGCCGAGCGTGAGCGACTGGCCGTGACCGCCTGCGGCCCCGCCTCCGACGATGCCCTGCACTGGGCCGAAGTCCGGGCCGATCTCGCGATGTTCGCGGGGGACGCGGTGCGCAGCTGCCGGGCCTGGCTGGCTGTGGCCGGGGTGCGGCTGGCGGCCGGGCAGGCCGTGGACTCGGCCGCCGTGGAGGCGGCCGTGGATCGGGCCCACCATCAGTGGGGGCAGATCAAGGACCCGGCCCAGGCTCGTGAACTCGGGTCCGCGCTCGCCGAGTTGAGGCTGCGGGTGCCGGGCCGCCGAAGCGGTGCGCTGGAGAACGTCCAGCAGCATCTGCGTCAGCTTCAGGCGGCGCCGTAATCACTCGCCGGTCACTCGCTCAGGCCGGCGACAGCATGGCCAGCGCCCCGGAGACGAGGGTGCGGACGCCCGGGGTGACCGTGGACAGGTCGGGGGCGAAGTGCGGGCTGTGGTTGCTCGGTACGGCCGCGAACTTCTCGGGGAGGGTGTCGCCGGGGGCCCGGTCCCACACCTCGGCGGGCGTGGTCGTGACGAACCAGTACGAGTACGGGATGGAGCTGTCCAGCGCCAGCTCGGGGAAGTCCTCGCTGCCCATCGCCGGGCCCGGGTCGAACACCGTGCCCGCGCCGAAGACCTCCCCGTGCACGGCGGCGACCATGGCGTCGGTGGCCGCGTCGTTCACGGTCATCGGGAAGGTGCTGCCGATGGTCACCTCCGGCTCGCGCGGGCAGCCGGCGGCCAGGCACTCGCCGTGCGCGATGCGCCGGATCGCGGCCAGCATCCGCTGCCGCACCTCCTCGGACTGGCTGCGCAGGTTCAGCGAGATGCGGGCCTCGGACGGGATGATGTTGTGCCGGGTGCCGGCCTCGATGCGGCCCACGGTCAGCACGGCGGACTCGCCGGCGGCGAGCTCCCGGGAGACCACGGTCTGCAGCCGGGTGACCAGGTAGGCGGCGGTCACCACCGGGTCCACGGTCGCCTCCGGCCGGGAGCCGTGGCCGCCACGGCCGTGTACGACGATGTCGACGTCCGTCGACGCCGACATGATCAGACCCGGTGCGTGCGGGTACAGGCCCGCGAGGCCGGGAGCCGCGTGCTGGCCGAGCAGGACGTCCGGGCGGCCGAAGCGCTCGTACAGCCCGTCCGCGACCATCCGCACCGCGCCCTGTCCGGTCTCCTCGGCCGGCTGGCCCACCACCAGCAGGGTGCCCCGCCAGGTCTCCCGCCCGGCGGCCAGCGCCGCGGCGGCTCCGGTCAGCCAGGTGACGTGCAGATCGTGCCCGCAGGCGTGCATCACGCCGTCCGCCTGCGAGGCGTACGGCAGCCCGGTCTCCTCCAGTACCGGCAGCGCGTCCATGTCGGCGCGCAGCAGCACGGTCGGCCCGTCCCCGTTGCGCAGCCGGCCCACGACACCGGTGCCGCCGACACCCTCGGCGGTCTCGAACCCGGCATCCTTCAGCCGGCCGGCCAGCGTGCCGGCCGTGCGGTGCTCGCACAGGGACAGCTCGGGGTGGCGGTGCAGGTCACGGTAGAGGTCCTCCAGGTCCGTCACCGGGAGGTCGGCGGTCAGGTCCAGTGCGGTGCGCGCGGCGTCGGAGGTCACGAAACGCAAGCGTAGGCCGCCGGCGGGGGCAGGGGGAGTGTCCCGCCGGCCTTGGTGGGTGGAGCTCGCGGCCCGTCTGGGTCGGCGGACCACGCCCGGCGACGGTGTCGAGTCCCTGGCCTTCTCCCCCGACGGCACGACCCTGTACGCGGGCGGGCCGCACGTCCCGCTCCAGCGGTACGTCGTCGATCCCGGGCGGGCGATCGAGCGGGTCTGCGCCCGCGCGGGCACCGAACTGACGCGGGAGCAGTGGCGGACGTAGGTGCCGGACGCGCCCTATCGGCGGATCTGCGCGGTCAGCCGGGGGGTGATCCGGCGCGCCAGCGGTACCAGCCGGGCGGCGTTCTCGGTCCCGGCGGCTTCCGCGAGTCCGTCCCCCGGGCCCGATCAATGGCCCGACACGCATCTGTCAGCGGTGGGGCGTCGGGTCCGCCGATGTGATGTGTGCGGCCGCGGGCGCGGGCGCCGCGTGGGCCGGGCCCGCGTTCGCCGCCGTGATCAGTGCGGCCACGGCCACCACCGCTGCGGCGACGCCACGGACGTACTTGGTGTTCTGCCGTTCGTGGGGTGCGGATGTACGTCCGGGCACGGCGACCTCGCAACACAACAGCGACCTATTAAGCAGACTTAATCCGCCGTTTAACCTAGAGGCTGAAGGATCCAACGGCAAGGGGCACCAGGGGAGTTAGGGGTACCAGCGGATGCGGGAGCGGGACGATCCAGCGGTGATCGGTCGGCGCGTACAGCAATTGCGCACCCAACGTGGGATGACGCAACGGCAGCTGGCGGAGCCCGCCTACACACCCGCCTACATCTCCACCCTGGAAGCGGGCCGGGTGCGGGCCTCCGACGAGGCGCTCCGGCACATCGCCGGCCGGCTCGGCGTGGCCTACGAGGAGCTGGCCGTCGGCCGGCCCGCCCACCTCGCCACCGATCTGCGGTTCCGGCTCACCGAGGCGCAGCGGGTGCTCGCCGACGGCAGGGCCGAGGAGGCCGCCGTCCAGTACGAGGAGCTGCTCGCGGAGGCCGAGACCCATCGGCTCGACCGCGTGCAGGCCGATGCCCTGCTCGGTCTCGGTGAATGCGCCCTGGAGACCGGGGAGCTGGCGCGGGCCCGGCGGTTCTTCGAGCGCGCCGAGGCACACCTCGCGGAGGACTCCCTCCCGGTGCGCGTACCGGCCGTCCGCGGCCGCGCCGTCTCGCACTACCTCGCCGGGGAGCTCCGGTACGCCGTCTACCTCCTGGAGTCCACCCTGGACGAGCTGAACCGGGGCGGGCTGCACGATCCCGACGCCCTGCTTCTGCTCTACGCCAGCGTCATCGGCCCGTACATGGACATGGGCGCGCACGCCCGTGCCGCCCAGGCCGCCGAGTTCGCGCTCGCGCTCGCGCCGCAGGCCGGCGACCCCGCGCTGATCGCCCGGATGCACCGCTCGGTGGCCCGCACCCTGATCGCCGAGGGCCGGGTCGCCGAGGCGGACGCCTCCCTCGTCAAGGCGGCCGAGCTCTACCGCCAGCTGCAACTGCGCACCGAGCTGGCCAACTGCCACTGGATGCGCGGGTACGTCTGTGCGCAGAACGGCGCACTGGGGCGTGCCGAGGCGGAGCTGCGGCAGGCGTACGCGATGCTCTCGGAGTCCCGGGCCGCCCTGTACCGCAGCCAGGCCGCCGTGGAACTCGCGGATGTGCTGCACCGCCGGGGCAAGTCGGAGGAGGCCGCCGTACTCCTGGAGGGCGTCCTCGGTGACTTCTCCTCCGAGCGCGGCGCGGTGCACGCCGCCGCGGCCCACCGCCTTCTCGGCATCATCGCCGAGGACGCCCGGGACACCGAGGCCGCCGAGGAGCACTACGTCCGCGCGCTCAGCCTGCTGGAACGCGCGGGCGCCGCCGGCGACCTGGCCGATCTGTGCCGGCTCCTCGGCGACCTGCTGCGCCGCACGGGCCGGATCGACGCGGCCCTGGACGCCTACCGCACCGGCCTCGGCCACCGCACGACACCGGGCACCACCACCCTGGGCCCGGCCCCCGCCCAGCCACCCCTGTGAGCCACAGGTCGTAGGCGGTCAGACCTGCGCCCGGCCCTGTCTGCGGACGTCCGCCAGGCGCAGGGCGCCGTCCTGGACGGCGGCCTGGGTCGTGTTGTTCGCCACGGCGCCCAGGCCGCCGTTGGTCAGGGCGAACGCGTCCTGGCCGACCCGGACGGCGGCCACTTCCAGGGTGAGCTGGTACTTCTCGTTGTCGGACGGCGTGGCGTCGATGCTGACGCGCAGGCCCTGGCGTGCGTCGCCGACCTGCGGGAGCGGGGCGTCGGTGACCTTGATGTCCTCCACGGTCCCGGTCCCCGTGGTGGCCGTGAACCGGGCGCACCGGTCCGGCATCGTCTTCAGCCAGGACAGCGCCGCGTCGACGTCGGAGGGGCGGCGGGCGGCGATCTGGTAGCGCAGCTGGGCGTTGTTGTCGTCGTCGTCCAGAGCGATCACGGCGCGGGCGGGGCCGCCGAGGAGTTCGTCGGTGTAGAGGGTGTCCAGCAGCCGCTGGCACTCGCCGGCCGAGGTGGTCGCCTTCAGCAGCCCGTCCCGCCAGTGGGCCGCGCCCCCCGTCGCCGTCCAGGGGGCGCCGAGGTCGGTCTGGGTGAGCAGCGCGGCCTGTGCCTGCGCGTCGGTGAGGGTGGAACCGTCGGGCCGCGCGGGGGCCTTCGGCGGCGGGGTCGGTCTGTCGATCGTCGGGAGGGGCTGGGGCGCGGTCGCCGGTTGCCGCAGCCCGAAGGCCGCGCAGCCGCCGGCGGTGATCAGGCCGGCGGCTATGAGGGAGAGCCGGAGGCCACGGGGGCGTATCGCGTCGGTCAACGAGGTCATCGAGATCACCGAGGTGCCTCCTGGACTGCGAGCCGGTCGGGCTCCGGGGGTGGGGTGCCTGTGGGTGCCGCTGCTGGTGTTCCTGCTCTCACGGCATCACCGCCCCGGACGGCCCACCAGCGCTCCGGGCCGTCCGGGTGAGTGGCCTGGGGGATCCGGGTGAGCGGGGCAGCGGATCCGGGTGAGCGGGCCGCCGGAAAATGACTCGATCCGTGGATGCGGGCTTGTTACAGTCGCCGTATGCAGCGCGCCCAGAAGTGCCCGCCGTGCCCGCAGAGCACGACGACGCCGGACACCGTCCCGGCGCGCTGACACCTGACCAGCATCGAAGCCCCGGGGCGAGCGCCCCGGGGCTTTTGCGTGTCCGGGGTGTTCGCCTCTCCCGGTGAGGAGACCCCCATGAACGACCGGCTGCCCGACCACCGCCGCCTCGGCCGCGAACTCGGCCTGTTCGACAGCGACCCGCTGATGGGCGCCGGACTGCCGTACTGGCTGCCCGACGGCGCGGTCGTACGGCACACCCTGGAGGAGTACATCCGGGAGGCCGAACGCCGGGCCGGGTACCGGCACGTGTACTCGCCCGCGCTCGGCAAACGGGAGCTGTACGAGATCTCCGGGCACTGGGACCACTACCGCGACGACATGTACCCGCCCATGCGGCTGGGTCCCCATGAGTCCGACGAGGTCGTGCTACGGCCCAGCCTCTGCCCCCACCACGCCCTGATCTACCGCTCCCGCTCCCACAGCTACCGCGAACTGCCGTTGCGGATCGCCGAGCTGGGCGGCATGTACCGCGCGGAACTCTCCGGCGTCCTCGGCGGCCTCACCCGCGTCCGGGCCATCCAGCTCAACGACGCCCATATCTTCTGCACCCTGGAGCAGGCGGTCGAGGAGGCCCGCGACGCGCTGGAGCTGATCGCCCGCGCCTACGCCGACCTCGGCATCGAGGCCGTACGGCACCGGCTGTCGCTGCCCGGCGAGGGCGGCAAGTACGTCGCCGACCCCGAACTGTGGCAGCGAGCCACCGCGTTGCTGAAGCAGGTCCTCGCCGAGGCCGGGGTGGAGTACGAGGAGGCGGCGGGCGAGGCCGCGTTCTACGGCCCGAAGATCGACGTGCAGATCGCCGACCCGGCCGGCCGCGAGTCCACCCTGTCCACCGTGCAGATCGACTTCCACCAGCCGGCCCGCTTCGACCTTCACTACATCGGCGCGGACGGCGCCAGGCACCGCCCGGTGATGGTGCACCGCAGCATCATCGGCAGCGTCGAGCGGGCCGTGGCCCACCTCCTGGAGGCGCACTCCGGCGCCCTTCCGGCCTGGCTGGCCCCCGTCCAGCTGGTGGTGCTGCCGGTCGCCGAGGAGCAGCGGGAGCGGGCGGCGGACGTCCTACGGGAGGCCCGGGAACTGGGCCTGCGCGCCGAACTCGCGGGGCCCGCCGAGGGCACCCTCGGCGCCCGGATCCGGGCCGCGCGCCTGGTGCCGTACCAGGCGGTGATCGGCGACCGGGAGGCCGGCGCGGGCCTGGCCGCCGTACGCCTGCGGGACGGCCGCCGGCCCGGCGCGCTGCCGGTGCCTGAGCTGCTGTCCCGGATGGCCGCACGGGTGGCGGCGCGCGGCACCGTGCTGTGGGACTGATCTAGGGTTCTGGTGTCGGAGTCGGTATCGGTATCGGTGTTGTACGACGAAGGAGTCCGCGTGACCGGTCAGCCCATCCCCGTGATCATCGACTGCGACACCGGCGTCGACGACGCCCTCGCCCTGCTGCTCGCCGTGCGCCACCCCGGCCTCGATCTGCGGGCGGTGACCTGCGTGGCCGGGAACACGGACGTCGACGGCGTCGTCCGCAACACCCTGACCGTGCTGGAGCAGGCGGGCGCCCCGGAGATCCCGGTGGGCCGGGGCGCCGAACGCCCGCTGCTCGAACCGGCCCGCGCGGCGAAGCATGTGCACGGCGCCGACGGCATGGGCGACCTGGGGCTGCCCGCGCCGAAGCGGACCAAGTCCGAGCTGGACGCCGTGGCCCTGCTGCGCCGCGAGATCCTGGCCTCCCCGCGCCCGGTCACGCTGATCCCCACCGCGCCCCTCACGAACATCGCCCTGCTGCTGCGCACCCACCCTGAGGTGACCCGCAACATCCAGCGGATCGTCTTCATGGGCGGCGCGGTCGCCATCGGGAACGCCACGCCGGTCGCCGAGTTCAACGTCTGGCACGACCCGGAGGCGGCGGCGATCCTGCTCACGGCCGGTGTGCCGATCACGATGTACGGCCTCGACGTGTTCATGCAGGTCGTCGTGGACGCCCCGGACGTCCACCGGCTGCGGCAGAGCAGCGACCCCGGCACCCGCCTGGCCGGCGAACTCCTCGCGCACCGGCCGACCGCGGTGGGCGAGGAGCCGGAGGCGGAGGAGGCGGGCGGCCTCGGGGACGCCGGTGCGGTGTGCGCGGTCGCCGACCCGCGGGGCATCACCTCGCGCCTGCTGCCGGTCGAGGTCTCCCTCGCCCCCGGCCCCGGACGGGGCCAGACGATCGTCGACCGCCGCCCGCGTCCCGGCGAGTCCGAGATCCACGAGGGCCGCCGCGAACAGGCCCTGGTGGACGTGGCCTTGGAGGTCGACGTGGCCCGCTACGTCAAGCTCTACCTGGACACGGTGGAGCGCCCTTAGCCCGTGCTCGCGATCGGCTCCGTCTTCGGTGGGGGTTCCCTTTCCGGGTGATGTGGACAGATTTCCTGTGCCGTCGTCCGTCCTTCCAGAAGGCCCGAAGGGAACCCGTATGGCAGACCTCTCCTCCAGGAACCCCGACTGGTGGCGTCAGGCCGTCATCTACCAGGTCTACCCGCGCAGCTTCGCCGACGCCGACGGTGACGGCCTCGGCGATCTGCGCGGCATCACCCAGCGCCTGAACCATCTCGCCACCCTCGGTGTCGACGCCCTGTGGCTGAGCCCCTTCTACCCCTCCGAGCTGGCCGACGGCGGCTACGACGTCTGTGACCACCGGGATGTCGACCCCCGCCTCGGCACCCTGGACGACTTCGACGCCCTGGTCGGCGAGGCCCACCGGCTCGGTCTGAAGGTCGTCGTCGACATCGTCCCGAACCACACCTCGCACCGGCACCCCTGGTTCCAGGAGGCCCTGCGTGCCGCCCCCGGCTCCCCAGCCCGCGACCGCTACGTCTTCCGCCCCGGCCGTGGCGAGCACGGCGAACTCCCGCCCACCGACTGGCAGTCCGTCTTCGGCGGCAGCGCATGGCAGCGGACCCCGGACGGCGAGTGGTACCTGCACCTCTTCGCCCCCGAACAGCCCGACCTCAACTGGGACAACGACGACGTCCGCGCCGACTTCCGCACCACCCTGCGCTTCTGGTCCGACCGGGGCGTGGACGGCTTCCGCGTCGACGTCGCCCATGGCCTCGCCAAGGATCTCGCCGAGCCGCTGCGGGACACCGGGAACCTGGGCGCCACCGGCGAGGCGGCCCTGCCGCGCGTCCCGCCGGGCAGCCACCCGTACTGGGACCGCGACGAGGTGCACGAGATCTACCGCGACTGGCGCAAGGTCTTCGACGCCTACAGCCCGGCGCGCAGCGCCGTCGCCGAGGCCTGGGTCCCGGGCGCCCGCCGGGCCCGGTACGCCCGCCCCGACGAACTCGGCCAGGCCTTCAACTTCGAGTATCTGGAAGCCCGTTGGGACGCGACGGAACTGCGCCGGGTCATCACCGACGAACTGGCCACCGCCCGAACCGCCGGTGCCTCCGCCACCTGGGTCCTCTCCAATCACGACGTCGTACGCCACGCCTCCCGCCTGATGCTCCCGCCCGGAACCGACCCGGAGGCCTGGCTGCTGTCCGGCGGCGCCGCGCCCGCGATCGACACCGGGGCCGGGCTGCGCCGGGCCCGCGCGGCGACCCTGCTGATGCTGGCGCTGCCCGGGTCGTCGTACCTCTACCAGGGTGAGGAACTCGGCCTGCCCGAGGTCGCCGACCTGCCCGTCGAGGCACTCCAGGACCCGATCTGGGAACAGACCGGCCATGTGCGCAAGGGGCGTGACGGCTGCCGGGTGCCGCTGCCGTGGACGGTGGCCGGACCGTCCTGCGGCTTCGGCCCCGGCGCCGGCTGGCTGCCGCAGCCCCCGTCCTTCGCGTCGTACGCCGTCGAGGCGCAGACGGGCACGGACGGCTCGACCCTGGAGCTGTACCGCACGGCCCTTCGCCTGCGCCGCAAACTCCTGGAGGGCGAGACCCTGACGTGGTCCGCCGACAGCACGCCCGCCGTGCTGGACTTCACCCGCTCCCCGGGCTGGCGCTGCGTCACCAACCTCGGGGGTGTGCCGGTGCCGTTGCCGCCGGGCGAGGTCCTGCTGGCCAGTGGGCCACTGGACGGGAGCGGGGTCCTTCCCCCTGATACGAGCGTGTGGTTGACGCCCTGAGGGCACTCAGCCCGCAGGCGGTGCCGGGCTCGCCCCCGGCGACGCACCGGCGCCGCCCCCGGCGATCCCGTTGATGTCGGCGGGCGTGGACGTCGCGTTGGGCGGCGGCGTGAGCACCACCTGCGGCTGACCCGCCGGAGGCGGTGGTGGGGTCAGGTCGGAGTTGGGGAGCTTCGGCGGGGTCGTCTGCTGGAACACGGTCTGGTCGAAGTCGACCAGACCGGTTGCCTCCATCACCTTGATGTGGTCGAGGACGGTGTTGTTGGCCTGCTCGGCCAGGGCACGTACCAGCGTGTTCTTGGTGGTGGAGCGGATCTTGGCGATCGTGTTGAAGATCGAACCGTGCGTCATCCGCAGGATGTTGGCGAAGTCGGAGTCGAACTTCTTGCCGCTCTCCGACTTCAACTGGCTGACGAAGCCCTGCTGCTGGGGGCTCGGCAGGTTGGGCAGCGTGATGTTCAGCATCGGCGCGATCTTGCGGCAGGTGGAGTCCAGCGCCGCGTGCCCGTCGACCAGGTGCTGGCTCGCCGTGATCACCGTCTTCGTCGTGCCCTTCTGCAGCCCGATCTGCCCCACCGGGTACTCCCACAGGCCGGCCGCGCGCACCTTCACCACGAAGTCCCGGTCCTGCTCGGTGAGCGGCCCCCACTGGGTGTTGGCGATGACACGGTCCTGTGCGCTCGCGACCTTGCTCAGACCGAGCATGCTCGGGTAGGCCAGTGCCGCGAGGGTCATCGCCATCGCACCGCCCACGAAGAGCGTTCCCGTCGCGTTCCGCGAAAAGCGCAGCACCGTGCCTCCTGCCCGGTCGGGGAGCCGCCCACATGACGGCGTGGGGCGGTTCGGACACACAGCAGTACGGATGCGGGGGACGTTCGTATCTGTGCGGCAGGTAAAGAAGAGTTGACCATTCCTCGGGAGAGACGAGGGGAAACGCTGTCCTAGATTCGCCGTATGCCCCCACAGCCGCCCCCCAGGATGCCCGCGGCACTGCCCGTGCTGCCCTACCGCAAGCCCACCAAGGGCCGCGACTACTGGGTCTTCGACGACGCCCTGCCCGAGGCCGGCGCCGTACGGGAGCGGTGTCTGGCCAAGGACGACTGGGTCGAGGGGTACCCGTACACCTCCGAGACCTGGCCCGGGCTGCGGGCCATGCCCGGACTGGAGCCCGGTGAACTCGCCGTCGTCGAGCGGCTGGTGAAGCAGGCCACCGGCGCGAAGGAGCTGTGGGTGCAGCAGGCACCCGGCGGTGGCACCCTGAACCACAACTGCGTCCAGGTGGTCGGGGAGGGCGAGAGCGAGCCCCGCCCGCACACCGACTCCCGCGCGCTGTGCCGGTACGCGGCCGTGCTGTATCTCAACCCGAACGTCCCCAAGGACTGCGGCACCGCCTTCTACCGCCAGTCACTGCCCGGCGGCCGGCTCGGCGGCAACATCGTCCAGGCTCCGCACAACAACCTCGTGGAGGCCCTGGGCACCCGGTTCGTGCCGGGCAACCACTTCGAGGAGGACGTCCGCGTCCCGCACAAGTACAACCGCCTCCTCCTCTACAACGCCAACCTCGTGCACAGCGCGACCGGTTACCACGGCAAGACGCTGGAGGAGAAGCGGATGACGGCGGTCTTCTTCTGGATGGCGTGACCCCGCCGACCGCCTCGGGCAGCCCCCGAGCAACCTGGAGCAACTCCCGTCACAGGATCAGCAGCAGGGTGGCCGCCAGCGCGGTGCAGCCGGCGCACACCGCGAGGGCCACGCCGACGCAGCGGCGCCGCAGGTCCTGGTAGCGCTGCTCGTACTCGGCGCGCAGGGAGACACAGCGGGCCGCGACGCGTTCCAGGTCCGCCCGGGCGCGGTGCAGGCTGTCGGCGACGTACCGGCGCTCGATGTCCTCGCGCTGCGCGGTCGTCAGCCACTCCATGGGCGCGACGAACTCCCGTGCGCGCTGCTTCGCCTCGGCGATCCGGGCCTGCCAGAGCAGGTATCCCTCCACCTCGTTGGCGAGGGCGCCGTCGGTGCCCTGCCTCGGCGGACCGTTCACTCCTGCCCTCGGCCGGGCCTCGCCGGGACGTGGACCTCGTGCTCCAGCATCGCGATGTCGGGGTGGTG
Organism: Streptomyces sp. IMTB 2501; assembly: GCF_001953885.1. Classification (GTDB taxonomy): domain Bacteria; phylum Actinomycetota; class Actinomycetes; order Streptomycetales; family Streptomycetaceae; genus Streptomyces. Next base: position 93,000 of record NZ_MQUS01000033.1, read on the forward strand.
CAGGTCGAACGCCGGGGACTCGCTGCGGATCCGGGGGAGGGTGACGAAGTTGTGGCGCGGCGGCGGGCAGGAGGTCGCCCACTCCAGGGAACGGCCGTAGCCCCACGGGTCGTCGACGCCGACCTCCTTGCCGTATCTCGCCGTCTTCCACACGTTGTAGAGGAACGGCAGCATCGACAGGCCGAGCAGGAACGAGCCGATCGTGGAGAGCGTGTTCAGGGTGGTGAAGCCGTCGGCGGCCAGGTAGTCGGCGTAGCGGCGGGGCATGCCCTCGGCGCCCAGCCAGTGCTGGACCAGGAACGTGGTGTGGAAGCCGATGAAGAGGGTCCAGAAGGTGATCTTGCCGAGGCGCTCGTCGAGCATCTTGCC
>NZ_MQUS01000030.1:0-100550 GCF_001953885.1 Streptomyces sp. IMTB 2501
AACAACGACGGGTCGTGGCGCACGCTGTGGTCGCATCTGAAGGGATACCGGGTCGACATCCAGCTCCACGGCGCGGCGCACGTGTCGTTCATCGACGACGAGGCGATGGCGCCCCAGGAGGCGAACCTGCTCAGGATCTCCCCGGCCCAGCTCCAGCAGGTGTACGGCACGATCGACCCCAACCGCGCGATCGAGATCCAACGCGTCTACCTCGCCGCCTTCTTCGACAAAGAGCTGCGTCATCAGCACAGCACCCTGCTCGACGGGCCCGACAAGAAATACCCGGAGATCTCCTTCGTCCGCTGACCTGGACATCCGAAGAGCGGGCCCTGCATGCGTGGCCCGCCCCTCGGACGCAGGTGGAAAACGCACCAGCGGCAACAAAGTGGTCCGGGCGGCCCTCCCCACAGAGGGCCGCCCGGCGGTTCGGCGGGTTGGCCGGGACGCCGTCCGCCGCGGGTCGGCATTGGCCCTGTGCGTCCGCGCTGACGACCGGACGGTTCAGCGGCCCTTGCCGCGCCCGTGGTCCGCCTTCGCCGGCTTGTGACCGCCTCCTACGATCTTGGCGCCCCTCACCGTCCCGGCCCCGCCGATCCGATGCGGAGTGGGAGTTCGTCCGGCCGTTCCTGCCCGAGTCGTTGCCGGGGCGCCAGTGTGAAGTCAGCTCGAAGAAGCAGTGCCGCTGTCGCGGCTGCCCGCACCGGCCGAGCGGGAGCCGACCAGGAGCAGGCAGAGTACGGCGACTCCGGCGACGACCCCGGCGAGGAGGAGCAGTGGGTCGAGCGGGCGGGCGGAGGAGGCGGAGGCGGTGCTCTCGGTCGGCGCGGCCGCCGGCTGGGTGGGCACTGCCGCTGCCGGGGAGGCGGACGGGCTGCCTGCCCTGGGCGCCGCGGCCGCCTTGCTGTGGCCGGTGTGCGCGGCGGCGGACTGAGCGGGATGTGCCGCCGTGGAGGCGGAACCGGAGCGCTGCTGGACAGTCGGGTGCGTGGTGGGAGTCGGTGCGGCGGTTGCCTCCACGACGAGCTGGGCGGTCATGCCCGGGTGCACGGTGCAGACGTAGCCATAGGTGCCGGGGGCGGTGAAGGTGTGGCTCCAGGTACCGCCCTTGCCCAGCAGCGGGGAGTGGATCGACTCCGGGCCGGAGGTGGTCTTCACGTCGTGGGGGGCCTGGTCCTGGTTGACCCAGGTGACCGTGTCGCCGGCCGTGATGGTGAGGGCGCGCGGGCTGAAGGCGTAACCGGACATCACCACGCGATACGAGGCGGCGGCGTGCGCCGGGTCTGGGGCGAGGAACGTGGCCGGGCCCGCCAGGAGCAGCGCGGCCGGCAGAAGGCGCGCAGTGCGGGCGGGCCGGCGCCGGGTGGTCAGGCGGTCCATGTGAACTCCGCGGCGAGGAGCAGGTCGAGGTGGCGTGCGGGGCGTATGCGGGACAGGGCGAAACCGGTCGTGCGGCGCAGCACGCCGTAGGGGACGCGGGTGGTGCCGACGACGAGGAGGCGGTCGTCGGTGCGCTCGACGACGCGCAGCAGCAGCGTTGCGGGCAGGGGCTCCAGCGTGGCGTCGCCCGTGCCGAGGCTTCCGGGCATGCGCAGCCGCGCCCCGCGCGCCACCGGTTCGATCCCGGTACCGGTGAAGGCGAGAAGCTCGCCGCCGAGCGCGTCGCCGCCGAGTACGAGACTCAGGACGCAGTCCTCGGGCCGCGGGGCGATGGCCAGCGCCGCTTCCGCGACGTCGGGGCGTCGGCGCAGGGTCACCAACGGGCCGATCCTGTAGGCGAGTTCGACGATGCAACGGTCGGCGGCGGCCGCGTACGCGCCGGGCCGGGGCAGGCAGTCGAGGTGGGTCCGAGGAGGCAGTGTGGCGGTGGATGAGGTGTGTGTCGGGAGCGGCCCGGTGGGCGGGGGTTCGGTGGTCATGGCGGTACCTCGGGCTCATGGCGGACGCCTGGCGGGAGAGGGGACAATGGCGGTGGTGGCGGGCCGGCCGACTGCGATTCGGCCGGCCCGCCCCGCCTGTTCGTACAGCCCTGTCAGCAGGACGTGGTGAGGTAGTTCACGGTGGGCGCGAGCAGGTGCTCGGCCCATACGGTGTGCGTCTTGACGTACTGGTCGGGGTTGAGGATGTCCGCGATCTGCTGGCTCAGCGGCTCCTCCAGGTGCGCGGAGTTCACGTGCTGGAGGATGACGGTGAGGGTGCCGTCGGTGACCGAGCCGCCGCCGTTCACGGCCGGGTTGAGGATCGACTCCAGCCACACGGTGTGCATCTTGATGTAGCTGTCGAGCTTCAGCGCGTCCTGGACCTGCTGGCCCGGGGATTCCTCCAGGTGGGCCTTGTCGAGGTGCTGGAGGATCGGCAGCAGGACCTGCTGGACGCTGACGCACTGCTCGCCGCCGCCATTGCCGCCGCCGCTCGTGCCACCGGAACCGCTGCCGCCCCCGGTCGAACCGCCGCTGTGCCCACCGGTGGACCCGCCGGTGCCTGAGCCGCCCGTGCTGCCGCCGGTGGATCCTCCGGTCGAGCCGCCGGAGCCCGAGCCGCCCGTCGAGCCGCCGGAGCCGCCGGATCCGCCCGTGCCACCGGTACCGCCGCCGTCATCGGCGACGACGGTGATGGAGGCTGTCATGTCGGGGTGGACAGCACAGTAGTACTTGTACGTGCCGGGCTTGGTGAAGGTGTACGACCAGCTGTCGCCCTTGTGCAGTGTGCCGGAGTCGAACTTCGCCGGGCCGCTGGTGGTGGTGACCGTGTGCGGAGCGGTGTCCTCGTTGACCCACTTCACGGTCTCGCCGACCTTCACGGTCAGGGCCGGCTGGGCGAACTTGTAGTCCTTGATCTCGATGGTGTGATCGGCGGCCCTGGTCTGGGCGGCGGCGGGCTGCGCCTGGGCCATGGAGTGTGCCTCGGCGGCCGGTGCGGCGATCGCCGGTGCGGCGGCACCGCCGGCTGCCTGGAGCAGGCCCAGACAGGCGGCGGCCGCGATGCCGGTGCCGATGCCGGTGGCCAGCAGCACCCGGTTGCCCACCCGGGAGTGCCGGTCGCGGAGCGGTGGCGCGGTGGTGTCGTCGGTGCGCATGGTGATGCGTCTCCCTTGTGAGATGACAGGGGTGGGGTGCCGGTCAACGGCCGGGGGCCGAGGTGACCAGCAGACTCGTCGCGGCGAGAACGACGAGGACGAGCCCCGTCTCGGCCGTGACCGAGTAGACGAAGGGCCGTACGGTGGCGCGGTCACCGCGCAGCAGTACGGCGATGTCGAGCCGGGTGCGCACCCAGCTCCGGCTGCCCTGTGCGATCAGCAACACGGCTGCCAGGACGGCGAGTTTGAGCAGCAGCAGACGGCCGTAGCCGGTGTGGAACAGGGCCCCGACCGAGCCGACGATCTGCCAGGCCAGCACCGTCCCGGCCACCGCGATCGCCGTGACGGACACGAAAGCCAGCGTGGAGTAGCCGGACACGGCCGCCGACAGCTCTTCCGGCACCCGCCGCGGCAGGACACCGAGCAGCAGCAGGGTGAGCCCGCCCAGCCACAGGGACACGCCGAGCAAATGCACCAGATCGGCCACCTCACCCCAACCGGGGTGCGTTCCCTCGGAGTTGTGACCCGCCATGCCGGTCGTGCGGGTCAGCCCGAGCGCGACGGCGAGAGTACCGACCCGCCACCCCGGCGAGCGCGCGGCCCGCTCACCACCCTGGAGCAGGGCAGCGATCACGACGGCGGCGAGCACCCACATCAGCACCCGGCAGGCAGCCACGATGCCGACCTCCGTGCCCAGCAGATCGCGGTACGTGGCGACACGGAAGGCGTCGCCGAGGCCGCCCATCGCTCCATACGCGCCCTGAAGCCCCGGTGCGACCACGCTTGCCGCGAGCCCGCCGGCCCAGGCGAGCGTGAGGATGCGCCGGGTACGCCGGTCGTGGGCGCCCTGTGGCCACAGCAGTGCGAGAAAGGCGAGTCCACCGACGTACAGGGCGAGGGCGAGGTAGCCGGCCCAGCGGACGGCGGCCCATGCCGTGCGCACGCCGGCGGAGGGCGTGGGGGCCACGGTGGTGCCGGTCCCCGGTGCGTCCTTCGCCTTTGTGGCGAGGGGGAACGAGAGGGTGCCGGAGGTCGGATGACCGTCCTCCATGTCGCGTACCTGCCAAACCAGGGAGAGCCGGGTCTGACCCGCCGCTTCCGGAACGGCGACGTCCACCGCATTGCCTTGGTGGTCACCGCCCTCGGGCCGGGACACCGCAAGCTGCCTGCCGTCCGAGGTGATGCGGACATCGGGGAGGTCGACGGGTTCGCTGAAGGTCAGCCGTACCGTGGCCGGCGTGTGTGCGAGCCGGGTGCCGGCCTTGGGGGAGGAGGACTCCAGCTCGGTGTGGGCCGATGCCGCGGGGGCGAACAGCAGCAGGGCCACGAGGGCGGTCAGGGCCGCGGCGCACAGGGACCGGACACGGGGTCTCACGGGAGCACCTCCGGCAGGACCGAGGGGGACGGCGCGATGCCCAAGCACACTGTGGGGACCCCGGTGCCCGACGGTGATGGCGAAGGAGCCGGGGCTGCCGTGGTTCCGGAGCCGTCCGGCCCGAGCAGGCCGTCGAGCAGGCCGGTGACGGAGCTGAGCGCGCCGCTCAGCAGCGGCTGCGTCAGGTGGACCTCGCCCTTCTGGCAGCCGTCCGACGGTGACGGTGAGGGGCTTGGGGAGGGGGCCGGTGGGGGAGAGGCGGACGCCGAACCGGACGGGCCGGGCATCGGCATCGGGCCACCGTCTCCACCGCCCGCATTGTCGCCTCCGTGCCCGCCGCCGGACGATGCGCCGCTCGCCACGGGAATTCCGCCTCCGGCATTACCCGCCCAGGAATCCCCCGACGAGCCGGTGCCCGTATCGGCGTCGGCGCTGCCGGGATCCCCTGAACTCGACCCCTGCGACGGACCGCCGGAGGCGGACGGGGCCGGGACTGCGGGCGGTGCGGCGGTGTCCAGGGACGTCGGTGCCGGTGCGCCGATACCTGAGGCGTACCCGAGCACGATGACGACCCCGGCGACCAGCGCACCGGCCACTATCTCGTCGCGATGATCTCCCGGCCAGGACGCCCTGGCGAACAAGGACATGGCCCCTCCTGACGCTGTGCGTGAAAGGCAGTGCCCAGGAGTGCACCGAGAGGGGGATTCCCGGCCGCTACGCGCCAGTTAATCGGGCGTTTCATTGCCTCATATCCGACCACTGGTCGGCTGTGAGAACGGACCTTCCTGCCCTAATCCGTGCATTGCATTCCGTGAAGGAAATGGAGGTCGGGTGAATTCGAACGTGCTCGGCATTTAATTCTTCACGGAATCGCCGCGTATGCATATGCAGGTCCCGTGCCGACCGGCAATCGTTGGTGAAACAGCTCGACGGGCGACTCAAGCGCGCGGTCCCGTATGACCGCGAACGGGGCATCTCGTGCAAGCCGGCAGGCCTGCTGCGGGCGCGCATCCCCGACAGGCGCGAACTCCTGGGGCAGCCCCAACTGCGGCTGCACAACAGCCCCTTCCACCCGCTGGCCGCAAAGGCACCCGACCTGGTGTGCGACATGAAGCACGCCCTCCTCGGCAGCCGACTCGACGGCCTCAAGATCAATGGACTCCGGGCCGTCCTCGCCCCTGAGCCCGGCGAATGCCGCGTTCGGCGCCCCCGACCACGTAGGCTCAGCGGACCTGGATGTGCTGGTCCATCCCGAGCTGCTTGTGACTGTCGATCGGGCAGTACACGTCGTACGTGCCCTTCTTGAGAGCCACCGTCAGTGTTGCCTTCTGGCCGCTCTGGATGTCGTGAGTCCTTGCGTCCTCCACACCGGGCCCGTCGATCGACAGGGCGTGCGCGACCTTGCCGGCGTCCTGCGCGACAAAGGTGTAGGTGCCCGGTGCGAAGGACGACCGGGACAGCTTCAATCCGTACTCGGTCTCGGTGACCGTCACTCGCGTCCCGGAGTTGACCTTGGCGGCGCCGGAACCTGCCGAGCCGCTCGCGTGACCGCCCCCGCTGGAGCAGGCGGCCAGGGCGAGAGCGGCGGCGAAGGCCACCGCCGTGGCAGGGAGTGTCGTAGCCCTCCTCGTGCCATGCGTCACATGTGCCGGAATTGTCATGCGGCTCATCCCTTTCGGGTCTGTCCGTGAGCGGGCGGGCACGGTCCGTGCCCGCCGTGAGCATCCCTCCAAGAGGGATACGCATGGGAATGCATCGGGGATTTCGATGCGTCTCGCCACCCCAGGGAGAGCCTGCCGGCGCCGGGCCGTCGCTGCCGCCGCCGCTGCGGGGACACGTCAGATGCCGACCAGTGTGCCGTCGACAGTGGTCTCCACCCCGTGTTCCCACCGGTCGTCCATCAGGTGCGGGAAGATCATGCGGTGCAGCCCGGCCACGCGGTCGCCGTCCTGCTTCGGCTTCAGCGCGGCCTCGACGTCCTGGGCGACGAGCACTTCGGCGGCGTGGGTCATAAGCCGCTGCGCGAGCTGTCCCATCTCCAGGATCGTGCGGTGCAGGTCGCCCGGCACGGCTCGCCCGGGGTGGCGCAGCCGGGCGAGCTTGGCCACGTGCGCGGCGAGGTGGCCGGAGCGATTCAGATCGGCGCTCATCCGCAGTGGGTGGGCAGGTCCGTGGCGACCGGTCGCCGGCGGGCCAGCAGGGCGGAGGAGGGCGGAGGCGGCACGGCCGATCGCGGAGCCGACGAGCCGGGCCATTTCCACCAGTCCGCCACCGGCCGAGGTCAGTTCCTCGTGGTACGCCCCCCGCATCCTGCTGCCTCCCACGCTGTGCGTCCGTCGTGCCCCGCTGCCAACTCGCACAGGTGAACCCACGCGAACCGGCAGCCCCTGCTCCTTCCGCGAGCCGACGGTGGTCGCGCTGTGCGCTGGGCGTGCGGCGGGGCGCGGCACAAGCCGATGCCTGCGATGCAGTCCCCGGCGGCGACTCGCTGTCCCCGAGGCTTCCGCGATCCTGGGAGTCGAGGCCACTGGAGCGGCAGGCGTGGCAGTCACCGGTGTGTCCCGCAGCGAAGAGGTCTTCGGCTGGACGGACACCAGCGCCTACGCTTCGTGCGCCGGCTTCGGCCGCCGCGGTCGCGGCAAAGCCCGCGGGGAAGGAGGACGAGACGCCGCTTCTGCACGGCCCGGCACGGTCGGCTCGTCTCGCTCGGCTCCGTGCTGGTCGTCTACCGGGGCGGGCTCGCCGCCTCGGCGCCCGACGCCGCGCCTGAGGGCATCGTCGCCGTAGCGCTGCGTGCGTCGGCCTCCCGCATGTGGACGCACCATGGGCACGTGTCCACTGCGTCACCGCCGAGGACGGTCTGTACCGGCCACTCGGGCCGTTCGCGCACTCCCCGGTCCGCTCCCGGGCTCTCGGCCGGTTCGCGGTATCCCCTGGTCGTACGGCTGATGTTCTCCGCCCGGTCACCGGCGGTGTCGCTGGTGATGTCGAAGCACCCCTTCTCGTCGGCGACGATTCCTCGGTCCGCGTCGCCGCGAACAGCCGGGCCGCAACCCCGTTTGCGGTCGAACCACTTCACCACGCCACTGAGCACAGGCGGCCTCCACATCAGAACGACTCGCAAAGGGAGTCACCCAGCGTCCGCCCGCGCACCGGTGGTGGCAACCGGCGTGCACCCGGGCGCGCGAGGCACACTCCCCGCGCGGCCTCTGAGGAGCTGACGGACAGTTTCCAGTCGCTGTCAGAGCCCTTCGGATCAAGCCCTCTTGTAGCTCATGAGCTGCCGGTTCGCGTGTGTGCGGTCACGGACCGACGCCGAGTACGGCGCGTCGCCGACGGCCGGTTCGGGCTGCAGGTCGTGTGCGGAGGCGGTGGCCATGCGCATGTGACGATCACCGAAAGGCGCTGAGGAACCCCGGCGAGCGCCTGGTTGATCCACCACGGGCCGCCGAGCTGTGCTACGGTTTCGGAGTTGCAGTTGTGGTACCCATGAACCTATGTGCGCCTGACGGGAATGTTCCTCCTTCAGGCGCATTATTTGTTTTCCGGCATCTCCGGATGGGGCCTCTGCCTACAGAAGGAGAAAGTCATGGCACAGGGAACCGTGAAGTGGTTCAACGCCGAAAAGGGTTTCGGCTTCATCCAGCAGGACGGCGGCGGTCCCGACGTCTTCGCCCACTACTCGAACATTGCGACCCAGGGCTTCCGTGAGCTCCAGGAGGGCCAGCGGGTCTCCTTCGACGTCACGCAGGGCCAGAAGGGCCCGCAGGCGGAGAACATCGTCCCCGCCTGATACCCGGACGCGTATCCCCTCACCGGGGTCCGCACCGTCATGGTGCGGACCCCGGTTTGTGCTGTTTCCAGGAAGGCAGATAACCGCATGTCCCGCAGGCCCCAGAAGCCGAACCGGCGCGCCTCGTCGCCCCCGCCGTCCGCGTCGTCGCCGCGGGAATTCCGGCTGCCGGAAAGCGCGACACCCGCACTTCCCGCCATCGAGGACTTCGCCGCTCTGGACATGCCCCCGGGGTTGCTGAAGACCCTCACCACGCAGGGCGTGACCAGCCCCTTCCCCATTCAGGCCGCCACCCTGCCCAACTCGCTCGCCGGCCGCGACCTGCTGGGACGGGGACGCACCGGCTCCGGCAAGACCCTCGCGTTCGGGCTGGCGCTCCTGGCCCGCACGGCCGGACTGCGCGCGGAGCCCAAGGCGCCCCTCGCCCTCGTGCTGGTGCCCACCCGCGAACTCGCACAGCAGGTGGCGGACGCACTGACCCCCTATGCGACGGCGGTGAACCTCCGGCTGGCCACCGTGGTCGGCGGGCTGTCCATCACCAAGCAGGCCGCAGCGCTCCGGCGCGGTGCCGAGGTGCTGGTGGCGACGCCCGGCAGGCTCAACGACCTCGTAGAACGCGGGGACTGCGTGCTCGGCCATGTACGCATCACGGTGCTGGACGAAGCCGACCAGATGACCGACATGGGCTTCCTGCCGCAGATCACCAAGCTGATCCAGCAAGTGCGGCCCGACGGACAGCGCATGCTGTTCTCGGCCACCCTGGACCGCAACATCGACCGCTTGGTGCAGCGGTTCCTTACCGACCCCGTGGTGCATTCCGTGGACCCGTCCGCGGGAGCGGTGACCACCATGGAGCACCATGTGCTCCACGTCCAGGACGAGACCGACAAGAAGGCCGTCACCACGCGCATCGCGGCCCGTGACGGCCGGGTCATTCTCTTCCTCGACACGAAGAGGTCCGCCGACCGGCTCGCCAAGCGGCTCCTGGCCGTCGGGGTCCGCGCGGCGGCACTGCACGGAGGCCGCTCCCAGCCGCAGCGGAATCGCACCCTGGAACAGTTCAAGAACGGCCAGGTCACCGCCCTGGTGGCGACGAACGTCGCAGCCCGGGGCATACACATCGACGACCTCGACCTCGTCGTGAACGTGGATCCCCCCAACGACCACAAGGACTACCTCCACCGGGGCGGCCGCACGGCCCGCGCCGGCGGCTCCGGCAGCGTCGTCACGTTGGTCCTGCCCGACCAGAAACGGGACGTCACCCGGCTCATGTCGGACGCGGGCATCCGCCCCCGGACGGCCCGCGTCACGTCGAGCGACCCCGCGCTGGCCACCATTACCGGCGCCCGTGAGCCTTCCGGCGTGGCCGTCACCATCGAGGTCGCCCAGCCCGCGACGTCGACGGCGTCCCGTCCGGACCGAAAGGCCGGCACCCAGCCCGGCAGGCGATCCGGCCGCCGACGCCGAAACGACGGCGGAGTCAAAGCGGCGACAGGCGCGGCCACCAGGACGGGGAGCCGGGGCTCCGACCGGCGGGCCGCGGCCGGGGCGACAGCGTCTGGTGGCACCTCCGCAGCCGGCGGGCGCGGTTCTGCCCGTCGCGCGGGATCCGGCGGAGCCACAGGGGGTGCGGTGGCGGCGGGCGGCCGCAGTTCCGCCCGCCCGGTCGCGGCCGGCGCGGCGACCAGCACTGCCTCCGGCAAGGCTGCCCGCGGATCTCGCTGACGGACGGGGGTCGGCGCAGCCACGGGCGGCGCTGTCGGGGCCCGGCGACCGCAGCCCCGACCGCCGTACCTCTGACACCTGGGCCGCCCGGATTCAGGCGCAGCCGACGTGCCACCTCGGTCCCGGCTCCCACGAACGGCAGGTCCGGCAACCGGCTGGGCACCAACAGCACGTCGACGCCTGGGATTTCGGCCCCGCCCTGCCGTTCGATCAAGGGCTGTTCGGCGTGATCGGCCATGCCCGCGTTGGTCACGTCCCTGGCCACGTGATGCCGTAACGGCGGGACCCTGAACATGGGGTGGTTGCGGAGGGCTTGTCCGCGGCTCTGGGGGGAGTCCGTGTGGACCGCACTGTTGGGCACGCAGCACATGGCGGCCTGCGCTCTGATCTACCTCGCCGTCGGTTCGCCGCGCGCGCCGTCCTCAAGACCCGGCCCTCGGAGGGCACCTTGATGATCGTGATCGGAGCTTTCACACGAAGGGGGAACATTCACGTGAAAGACCAGCCGCCCCAGAATCGGGCGAGCCCCGCGCTCCGCAAGCGCGTCCAGGACAGCTTCGCCGGCGGTGTCTGCACCAGGTGCTCTGACACCAAGGCAGGATGAACTCATCGAGGAATTCCGGCAATTCCCGGCCTTGTGACAGCCGCAGGTCGTTCGAGAGAGGCGGTACCAGTTGAGTCCCACCCGCATCGCTTTGGGCGAGGAAGCCGGTGAGGTCCGCCGATTCTGGGGCGGGCTCGGCCTTCCCGGGCTGATCGACGTCCACACCCACTTCATGCCCGAGCGTGTCCTGCACAAGGTCTGGGACTACTTCGACGCCAACGGGCCGCTGATCGGTGGGCCGAAGTGGCCGATCACCTACCGGAAGCAGGAGGAGGAGCGGACGGCTCTGCTCCGGGAGTTCGGGGTCCGGTCCTTCACCGCGATGCTCTACCCCCACAAGCCCGGCATGGCCAGGTGGCTGAACGGGTGGGCCGCCGACTTCGCCCGCCGCACCCCCGACTGCCTGCACACCGCCACGCTGTATCCCGAGCCGGACGTCGAGACAAACGTCCGCGAGGCTGTCGAAGCGGGGGCACGCGTGTTCAAGGCTCATGTACAGGTGGGAGCGTACGACCCGGCCGACGAACAACTCCAGCAGGCTTGGGGGATGCTGGCCGAGGCCCGGATTCCCGTGGTGATGCACTGCGGCTCCGGGCCCGCGTCCGGCAAGCACACCGGCCCCGAGCCCATAGCGCGAGTGCTGGCACGCCACCCGCAACTGCGGCTGATCATCGCGCACATGGGCATGCCCGAGTACGAGGAGTTTCTCGACCTCGCCGAACGGTACGACCAGGTACGGCTGGACACGACGATGGTGTTCACCGACTTCACCGAAAGATTCATGCCGTTCCCCCGCCGGGCCCTGCCACGGCTCGCCGCACTGGGCGACCGCATCCTGCTCGGTTCCGACTTCCCCAACATCCCTTACCCCTACCTGCACCAACTCCACGCGGTGGAAAGGCTGGGCCTCGGACAGGAGTGGCTGCGGGCCGTATGCCACGACAACGCGGCGGAGCTCTTCGAACTTTGACCCCGACAAGTCGACCAGCTCCCGGCGGGGAGGTCAGCGACCAGTGCGCCGGCCGTACAGCCCATGTCCTGCCGGCCGTTGGACCGAGCCAGGGCCATACCGTCTTTCGGTGCCCGGGCGCGTGAGCGGTGCGACGTCATCGAGACGGCGGCTTCGTCCTCAGAGATCAGCCGCCCCGAGCATCACTGCTGAAGGGCGCAGTGCCTGTCGCCTTCCCCCCGTCAGGAAGGCGTCGTTCTCACTCCGCGCACAGCCGTCGGCGGCCGGTATGCGCACCTGCTCCCGCGAGGCCTGGCCCTGCTGAGTGGGACCACCAGCCTGCGCATGTCTCACGGCCACGGCGTACCACAGGCCACGGGCGGCCTCCGGGAGGTTGGCGGCCGGGTACGGCAGGACCGCCGCCTCGTGGGAGTCGGCGGCCTTGATCCTGTTTCACCGCTGCGGGTCGGCTTTGTGCGAAGCCTGCCCCAGGGTCAGTTCCAGATGCCGGTGATGTCGGAGGCGCCGGCCGCGGCCCCGGCGTGGGTCGTCAGCCCGGCCAGGTCCTCAAGGGTGCGCAGCGTGTCGTAGTGGTTGTAGTGCGTCGAGGTGGTGCTGCCCGGCGCGACGTGCGCACCGTAGAACACGGTGGCGATGTGGTTGCCGTGCGAGCTGTCGTCCTCGTCGAAGGTGACGGCCAGGATGCTGTTGTGCGTCTGTGCCCAGGTCGCGTAGGCGCTGAGGTTGTTCTTCAGCCAGGTGTCGCCCGTCGCGATGGAGCAGTCGTGCATGTCGTTGCACAGGTTCGGGGTGACGAAGGAGACCTTCGGCAGGGTCGTGTAGTCCGTCGGGAACTGTGCGAACGTGTGCGCCGTGCTCAGCGGAACGTTGCTGAAGGCGAACCACGGGTTGTGCTTCCGGGCGTACTTGGTGGCGGAGTTGGTGCACACCGTGGAGCCCTGGGAGGGCAGGCCCTCGTTGTAGCTGCCCCACGTCTTTCCGGCGGCGATGAGCTCGGAGCCGATATTCGCGGCGCTGCTGAACTGCGGCGTGTAGCAGTTGTCGTTGGTGATGCCCTGGTTGTTGCCGGAGAACAGGTCCAGGTAGTTCGGCTGGCTGGGGTGGGTGATGGCGTACGACTGGGTGAGGTTGCCGCCGCCGGCCACCAGCGTGTTGTTGAGGTACGGGGCGCTCGTGCTGCCGATGACCTGCTCGTAGGAGTGGTTCTCGAACACCACTACGACCACGTGGTCGGGGGCGGGAAGAGCGGCGGCCTGCGCGGCGGGCGCGGCGACCCACACCCCGACCAGGGCGGCGGGGAGGGCGGTGACGAGGGAGAGCGCCCGGCGCGAGCGCTTGATGCGGGACAGCAAGGACACGGTGGACCTCCTGTGTGAGCGGGAAGCGGGGAGGTTGTCCACTGATCAGGTCCTTTCTGATCAGGCGGTAGGAGACTAGGGCGGCGCAGGCAGGGCCTTCAGGTCACTGGCAATGAAGACCCGTCAAACAGCCGTTGGCTGTCGGGGGCCCATCCATCTCGTGTGTTCACCTTCCGGAGGGTTGCCGTGGGCACCCGGGCCGCGCCGGATCCGGTCCCCGCAGGTGGCTTTCGCACGGCCACGTGGGGGCAGAACCTGCGGTCTCTACGGTGGCTTCGACGGCTCGCCCGAGACCACGGCAGCCATCGGCCACAAGATCGTCGTCGTGGCCCTCGAAGGGGCCGGCCTCAACACCGAGTGGGACCATGACGCTGGCCGAACCATCACCGTCGCTCCCCCTTTGTACGCACCCCGCATGAACGTCGAGACCTCTTTCCGCCACCTTCCACAACCGCACCGCGTCGTGCGCCGAGACCTACCCTTGCCCAGAACGTGGCACGGTGTACCCGTCGTACCGGCTCGTCGGCCCCGGGGATGGCGCAGCGCCGCACCGGCACCACCTGAGTGTGGCCGAATCGGCCATCTGACGTCTGTTCGGACACGGCCATACTCAGGGCTGGGCAATCCGCCCCATTCCTACGTCCGGAGGCCACCCATGCCCCAGACCCGTGTGTCCCACACCGCCGTGATCGAAGCCTGGCTGTCGGGCGCCGAGAGCGCGTACGGCCAGTCCAACCCCGCCGGGCCCCTGTACGTCGGCGGCACGGCTGCCGAGGCCGCACTCACGGACCCGAGCGACTCCCTCTACGGCTTCTGTTCCAGCCCGAGCGGTTCGCACGGCAGTTGGTGCTGCTGACAGGTCTGCCTCGCCCTTTGAGGCATGTGGCGGCCTGTGAGAGGGCCGTCGATTGCGGAGAGCTTTCGCGGAGTGAGGTTCTACGAGCAGGAGTGTTGCGAGCAGGAGTGTGGGGAATCGTGTGCCAGGCCGCCGCGCCGCCGCACTGCACCGAACCCGTGAGGCGCTAGCACCACCCGGGCCCGGTGAAACGATTCCCTACGCTCCGTCCGGGCGCCTTCGACGGCGCGACGCGGTGGGACGGGGAAGGTGGACGGTGGGCGGTTCGGGGCTGGAGACGCGAGACCAGGCGGAATGGTTCACCCAACCCGTACGAGGCATCGCCCGGCCCTGGCGGGACGAGCTGGCCCGGCGGCTGGCCGACGTGGACGCACTCGGCCGGGAAGAGCGGGACGTGGTGCTGGAGGCCGGGCACACCGCCTTGCTCAGGTCCTTGCACGCCAAGCTCTCCCGCCTGCTCCTGATCGAGTTGCACGCGCTGCGTCTGGCGGCAGGTGAGGGGGGAACAGCGGGTGGCGGGGCGGCCGTCACCGACAGGGAGACGTGGTCCGCGTTCATCGAGCAGGCCAGCGAGCCGGGCTACCTCGACCGGCTGGCCGGCCGGTACCCGAGCCTCGGCCGGCGGATCGCGTCCGTGGCGCGGCCGTCGGTGGAGGCGACGGCGGCGTTCGCGACACGGCTCGCCGCGGACCGCGCGCTGCTGGCGCCGTTGCTGGGCCGATCGCCGGGGGAGATGCGCGCCGTCGGCTTCGGCGCGGGCGACAGCCACCGGGGCGGACTGACCGTCAGCCGGGTCGACTTCGCGGGCGGAAGTGTCATGTACAAGCCCCGGCCGTCCGGGATCGACGTGGCACTGGGCGCCCTGCTCGATGAGCTGTTCATGGACTTCCCCGGTGCCCCGGCGGCGGACGAGCAGATCCGTGTCCCGCGAACTCTGGCGCGCGAGGGCTACGGCTGGGCCGAGTTCGTCCCCCACCGGTACTGCGTGGACGACGCCGAACTCGCCGCGTTCTACCGCGGTGTCGGACACTGGCTGGCCGTCCTCCGGCTCATCGGCGGCACCGACATGCACGCCGAGAACATGATCGCCGCGGGTCCGCTGCCGGTGATCGTGGATGCGGAGACACTCTTCGACGCCCCGGCGCCGTTCCCGCCCAGCGGCCGGGGCGACGCGGTGGACGTGGCCGCGGCGGCGATCCGCCGTACGGTGCTGCGGACCGGACTGCTGCCCGTACGCGGCACCGGGTTCGCGCTCGGCGGAGTGGACATCTCCGGAGTCGGGGCGCTGCCCGGTCAGCAGCCACTGATCCCGAACCCGGTGATCGCGGACGGCGGCACTGCGGCGGCCCGCTTCCAGGTGGACCTGGTGGCGATGCCCGTCACGGGCAACCACCCCAGCCCCACTCCGGTCCTGAGCACGTACTGGGACCGGATCCTGGCCGGCTTCCGCGAGATGACCGCGCATCTGCACCGGCCCGGTCAGGACCCGTACCGGCTGCTGCGCCGCTTCGAGGGCACCCGGGCGCGGCGTATCCGGCGGCCGACGCAAGCGTACGTCGACATCGGGCGGATGCTGTGGCATCCGGGGTCGTTGCACGACGAGGCGGCAGCCGTCGAGCGGGCCCGGGACATCCTGCTGCGCAACGCCGAGGTGCTGCCCGGCGCGCCCACCGACCGCGCGACCATCGACAGCGAGATCGCGGACCTGCTGGCCGGTGACGTACCGATGTTCACTTTCGTGGTGGACACGACCGCTGTACGCGACACGGTCGAGGACTGGCGCACCGCCGATCTGGCGCTGGAGGAGGCGGTGATCCAGGACGCGCTGGTGGGTGCCTACCTCAACGAGCGTTCGCTGCCCGCCCGGGTGCAGGCCGCCTCCCGTGACCCGCACGCCCGCGACCGGGAGCGGCGCCGCCGGGACCTGGCCGCGCAGATGGTACGGCGGCTGTGCGACGGTGCGGTGCGCGGCGCGGACGGTACGGTCACCTGGATCAGCCCCGTCTTCACTCCCGCCGGTTGGTCCATCCGGGTGCTGCCCGCCGACCTCTACACCGGACAGGGCGGGGTCGCGCTGACGCTCGCGGAGTACCTGACCGAGGTACGGGCCGGCCGGGCCGACGACATGCCCGGCGTGGCCGAGACGTTCGAGGGCGCCCTGCGCGTGCTGCTCGGCACCGAGGACCTCACGCCGACGCCGTCGGCCGGGGCGTTCAGCGGTGCCGCTTCCCAGGTGTGGACGTGGCTGGCGCTGCACCGGGTGCTCGGTGAGGACTCGCTGCTGGAGCGGGCCGCAGAGCGGGCGCAGCTGCTCGCCGAGGGCGCTCCGCTGGTCGAGGAGGACATCGAGGTGGACCTGCTCAACGGGGTCGCCGGCGCCATCGTCCCCCTGCTCGACCTGGCCACCGCGACCGGGCAGGACCGGTGGCTCGGCGCCGCCGCGCACATCGGGCGCCGGCTGACCGGGCTGGCCACGCTCGACGCGAGCGGCGCCCGCTGGACGACCCGGCTCAACCCCGAGGGCATCGGCGGCTTCGCCCACGGCGCCACCGGCATCGGCTGGGCGCTGGCCCGGCTCGCCCTCAGCGACGCCGGCTGCGTGGCCGAACGCCGCCGCTGGAGGCGCCTCGCGCAGCAAGCCTTCGCCTTCCAGGAGTCCCTCTGGCAGCCCGAACAGGGCAATTGGCTCGACGTCCGGATCGGCGCCGAGGAGGACTTCTTCACCAGCTGGTGCCACGGCAGCGCGGGGATCGGTATCGGCATGCTCGACCTGCACCGGCGCATGGGTGATCCCGCCCATCTCGACATGGCCCACCGCGCCGCACGCGCCTGCGCCGCCGAGGGCTTCGGCTGGAGCCATACCCTCTGCCATGGCGACCTCGGCCTCTGGGAGTTCCTCACCTCCTTGGGCTTCGGTGACCCCTCGCACCTCGACGCGGAGATCCTCACCGGTCTCGAACAGCGTGGCCCCGTCGGCGGGTTGGCCCGCGAGGCGTTCTCGCCCAGCCTCATGTCCGGCCTCGCGGGCGTCCTGCACACGCTCCTGCGCATGCATCCTGCGGCGGACCTGCCCAATCCCTTGCTCCTGGACTGAAGCCGCAACAGCGGCCAGGAACCGGGTGGGTCGTGATCGTGCACGTGTGGCGAGCGCCCGCCGGGGCCGTAGCGGCGCACGCCCGTGCGCGGTGGGCGGCGTGGACCGCGTGGCACCGGGCACGCGAAGGGGGGCGAGCCGATTCTCCAGCTCTGCGGCCGGAGTCCAGGCCGCCCCGGCGTTCGGCGCTCTCCAGCTCCCGCACCGCGGACACCAGACAGCGCTCGGCGGCCACGCGTTGGCGCTCGACCCCCGCGAGCAGACGCCGCAGGCCGTTCTCCGGCTGTCGTGTACTGCCGACCAAGTCATGACTCGGCCCACTACGCTGCTCGCTACACGCTCTGCGTAAAAAGCGCGGTCGGTTCCCGGTGCTTCGGCGGTCGGGTGGTGAGGGGCGATGCATGGACTATTACGATCTCGGCACGTACAGCCGCCCCGTGACGACTTCCTCGCCCGAGGCGCAACTCTGGTTCGACCGCGGACTGGTCTGGACATACGCCTTCAACCACGAGGAAGCCGTCGCCTGCTTCGAAGCCGCCGCGGCGGCCGACCCCGGCTGTGCCATGGCGCACTGGGGCATCGCGTACGCACTCGGCCCCAACTACAACAAGCCGTGGGAGTTCTTCGACGAGCGGGACCTCGTACGCACCGTCGAACGCACCCACGCCGCCGTGGAACTCGCCCACGAGAAGGCGGAAGCCGGCGCCACGCCCGTCGAACGAGCTCTGATCGGCGCGTTGCGTGCCCGCTATCCGCAGACGGAGGCCGTCGACGACTGTGCCGTGTGGAACGCGCCGTACGCCGACAGGATGAGAGCCGTCTACGAACTCGCCCAGGACGACCCCGACATCACCACCCTGTACGCCGACGCGCTGATGAACCTCACCCCTTGGCGGTTGTGGAACCTGCGGACCGGTGAGCCGGCCGAAGGCGCCCGCACGCTTGAGGCCAAGGCCGTCCTGGACCGGGCCGCCGCGACAGACGCCGGGGCGGGACACCCTGGCATCCTGCACATGTACATCCACCTGATGGAGATGTCCCCGACGCCCGAGGCTGCCCTGCCCGTCGCCGACCGGCTGCGCGGCCTGGTGCCCGACGCCGGCCATCTGCAGCACATGCCTTCACACATCGAGGTGCTCTGCGGCGACTACCGCCGCGTGGTGTCGGACAACGACGACGCGATCGTCGCCGACGAGAAGTTCCACGCGCGGGCCGGGGCCATGAACTTCTACACGCTGTACCGGTCGCACAACTACCATTTCAAGATCTACGGCGCGATGTTCCTCGGCCAGTTCCGGACCGCTCTGGAGGCCGCTGCCCAGTTGGCGGCGTCCATCCCCGAGGAACTGCTGCGGGTGCAGAGCCCGCCCATGGCCGACTGGCTGGAGGGGTTCCTCGCCATGCGGGTCCATGTACTGATCCGCTTCGGCCGCTGGAGCGACATCCTGCGGACGCCCATGCCCGCCGACCCGGAGCTCTGCAGCGTGAGCACGGCGATGCTGCACTACGCCCGAGGCGTCGCGTTCGCGGCCACCGGCCATATCGCCGAGGCCGAGGCCGAACGCCGGGTGTTCGGCGAGGCGGTCGCCCGGGTGCCGCAGACACGCATGCTGTTCAACAACACCTGTGCCGACATTCTGGCGATCGCGTCAGCGATGCTCGACGGTGAACTCGAATACCGCAAGGGCGACCATGACGCCGCCTTCGCCGCGCTCAGGCGGTCGATCGAATTGGACGACAACCTTCCCTACGACGAGCCGTGGGGATGGATGCAGCCCACCCGGCACGCATACGGCGCCCTGCTTCTGGAGCGGGGGCGCGTCGCCGAGGCGGAGGCGGTCTACCGGGCCGACCTGGGACTCGACGACACCCTTCCACGCGCATTGCAGCACCCGGACAATGTCTGGGCCCTGCACGGGCTGCACGAATGTCTGGTCCGGCTGGGCAAGGCGGGAGAGGCGCAGATCGTGGCGCAGAAGTTGAAGATCGCCGTCGTGATGGCGGACGTGTCGGTCGGGGCGTCCTGCTTCTGCCGCCTCGACGCGGTCTCGGACACCGTCGGCGGAGGCGGTTGCTGCACGATGGAACACTGAGCCGTCACAAGACGGCCAGGGGCGTCTTTCTGCGAGCGCCTCGCGCAGCCGACAAAGTGTCACCTGCCTCGGCCTCGGAAGTACGGTCAGCTCTGACGCTGGTGGGAGTGGCAACGCTGGCGCGGTCGGCAACCGAGGGTCCGACAAGGATCCGTCCGGCTCGCGGCCGCATAGCCGGGCGACGAGCACGTGGCCGGGTAGGACACAGTCGCAACTTCCTGCGCACCCGCTCCGCCCGGACCACCCGAACCCGGTGGGGCCGCCCGCCTGGCCGGAGTCCCTTTCCCGGAGAGGGCGACGCGCCCCGTTTGTTTTCGCACAAGGGCCGATGCCTCGCTCTCGGCTACGGTGCGGAGTGTCCAGCCGGGAGCCGGGCCGCTTCTGGCGGCACGCGGGTGCTGCGCAGTCGCACGCGCCCCCGTACAGCCTGTGCCGGGCGGCGGCCGTCCGTCCCCGGGACCTGCGGGGGACGGCGCGCACCGGCTCCGTAGACTGCCGGTGTGGCTGACCAGAGGATGAGCGGTGCGAAGAGCGGTGGCGATGTGGAGCGCCCGGCCCTCCCGGCGACCAGCTGGGCGGTGCTCGGACTGCTCTCCTTCGGTGAGGAGCTGTCCGGGTACGACCTGAAGAAGTGGGCGGACTGGTCGCTGCGCTTCTTCTACTGGAGCCCTTCGTTCAGCCAGATCTACGGTGAGCTCAAGCGCCTGGAGAACGCCGGTTACGTCACCTCGCGGATGGTCGCGCAGGAGACCGGCAACCGCGACAAGCGGGTCTACCGGATCACCGACGAGGGGATGGAGGCGGTCCGCGCCTGGGCGCGCGAGGCACCGGTGGAACCACCGGTGCTCAAGCACGGCGTCATGCTACGACTGTGGCTCGGCCACCTGCTGGAACCGGAGCAGATGCGCGAAGTGCTCGCCCGGCACCGGGAGTACGCCGAGACCATGCGGCAGCGTGCCGAGGCCGACGCCGAGGGCGGCCGTGCCGAGGAGGCGTGGGCCTACCCCGTGCTCACCCTCAAGTGGGCGGAGCGGTACTACGCCTCGGAGCGGGACCTGGCCGACGCGATGCTGGCGGACCTGGAAGAGCTGGAACGCAGGCGCCCGTAGGTCCTGCGGAAGTACAGGAGCGGGTCGGTGTCCCGGACGCGGTCAGCGGACGCCGGCGCGGTGACCCTGCCGAGTGCGATCACGTGGTCGCCGCCGGGGAAGGTCCCCGCCAGGTCGCACTCGATTGTCGCGAGCGCCCCGTCGAGCAGTGGTGCGCCGTTCAGGCCGGGCTGCCAGTCGACCCCGGCGAACTTGTCCCCGCCGGTCACGGCGAACTGCCGGCACAACTGCTGCTGGTCGGCCGAGAGGACGTTGACGGCGAAGCGCCCGGCCGCGCGGATCTTCGGCCAGGTGGACGACGTCTGTGCCGGGCAGAAGCACACCAGGGGCGGGTCCAGCGACACCGAGGAGAACGATTGGACGGCCATTCCGGCGGGTCGTCCGTCGGGCTGCGTCGCGGTGATCACCGCGACCCCGGTGCAGAAGCTGCTGAGCACCTCCCGCATCGCCGCCTCATCGACCTGCGAGGTCCGCGGGGGAACGGCCTTGGGGGTGAGTATGGACATTGCTTCCTCTCATAGACCTAGTAGAAATATTTCTA
Organism: Streptomyces sp. IMTB 2501; assembly: GCF_001953885.1. Taxonomy (GTDB): domain Bacteria; phylum Actinomycetota; class Actinomycetes; order Streptomycetales; family Streptomycetaceae; genus Streptomyces. The sequence continues at coordinate 20,592 of NZ_MQUS01000030.1, forward strand.
ATTGGAATATCTGCATTGGGTGCCGGCCGGGCTCGTGCGTCAACCGCCGCGTTCGGTCAGGCCGGGGTGAGGCCCAGCCCGGCGGCCAGCCGGCTTCGGTGCCAGGCCGGTGGGCCGAAGAGCTGGCCCGAGCCGTGGGCACGTTTGAAGTAGTGGTGGGCGGCGTGCTCCCAGGTGATGGCAATGCCGCCGTGCAGCTGGATCATCTCGCCCGCGACTGCGGAAAACGCCTCCGAACAGGCGGACTTGGCGACGGCCGCGTAGCGGGGCAGTGCCGGTGAGTCGTCGGCGGCCGCGAACGCCGCTCCGAGCGCCGCCGAACGCGCCGACTCCACCAGCACGTACGCGTCCGCCAGCCGGTGCTTCACCGCTTGGAAGGAGCCGATGGGGCGGCCGAACTGGACGCGCTCCCGGGCGTAGGCGACCGTCAGCTCGAGGCAGCGCTCGGCCGCTCCTACCTGCTCGGCGGCCAGTGCCGTGCAGGCGAGGTCCAGGACGTGTGCCAGTGCCCTGTCACCCTGGCCGTCCGCACCGATCAGCCGCCCCTCGGCGCCGTCGAGGACGACCCGGGCCTGGGCCCGCGTCTGGTCCATCGAGACGGCCGCTTCGCGTCGCACGCCCGCGCCGTCCACGGCCACGTCGAAGAGCGAGACCCCGGCAGCCGTACGGGCCGCGACCAGCAGCACATCGGCCTCCGCTCCGTCCAGCACGTGGTGCTTCGCCCCAGTGATCCGCCATGTCCCGCCGGGTCCGGGTACGGCGGCGGCCCGGATCGCCGAGGCGTCCCAGGAACTCTGCTCGGCCCACGCCAGCGCGCCCACCGTGCGGCCCTCCGCGAGGGGCGGAAGCAGCCGCGCACACGCCGCCCGGTCGCCGGACGCAAGCAGCGCCTGCACCGTGAGCACCGCCGAGCCGAGGTACGGCACGCGGCACAGCTCACGCCCCAACTCCTCCATGACCACGTGGACTTCCCGTGACCCGCAGCCCGCGCCGCCGTACTCGTCCGGGACGGCCAGTGCCGCCACGCCGATCTGTTCGGTCAGGGGCCGCCAGGCCGCCGCGCCGTCATGACGTGCGAGCAGCGACCGCACGGCGGCCCGCAACTCTTGCTGTTCCTCCGTCAGCCTCACTCGGCTGCTCCTTTCCGTGGGGTTTCGAGCGGCGTGCCGCAGCGTGGATCCGGGCTCCCGCCGCCAGCGGAGTCGACGACGGGCGGGGAGTGCGGCGGAGTCCACCTCCGACAGGTCCCGACCGCGGGTCTCGACGGTGCACCGGACGGTCAGGGCACTGATCACGCGGAACATCTCGGACAGCAACGGTCCCGGCGGCGCGTACCTCGCGGACCGCATGACTCGATGCGCGGCAGAGCGGGGTCCGGTGCTGTGACCGGTCCTGCTCAGGGGGCGAGGATGCGGGCGCGGCAGGCAGAGGGAGTGCCCCATGCGTCCCGGAGAGGGCGCGCTTTGCGGATCCAGAGGGAGAGGTCGAGCTCCTCGGTATATCCGACGGCTCCGTGAAGCTGCAGGGCTGTACGGGCCGCCGCGTACGCCGCCTCGCCGGCGGAGACTTTCGCCGCTGCGATCTCCCGGCCGGCGTCCGGATCCGACGTGGCCAGCGCGAGGGCCGCGGCGTGCAGAAGCGGCTCGGCGAACTCCAGGGCGATGAGCGTGTCGGCGAGCCGGTGCTTGACCGCCTGGAAGGATCCGATGGCGACCCCGAACTGGGTGCGTTGCCGGACGTAGCCGACGGTGCGCGTGAGGAGGGCTCGGCCCAGCCCGAGGGCCTGGGCGGCCGTGGCCAGGGCCGCGACATCGGCGGCGTGCGCGGCCGCCGCGATCACTTCGGGCCCCCGGCCCAGGACGGTTCCGCCGTGTGGCCGGGCGAGTCGCCGAGCCGGGTCGAGGGACGGCTGGACCGGCCCGTGCCCGTCGGCCACCCGCAGCGTGTCGCCGTCGATGACGAACACCGCGTCGGACGCGTCCGCGTCCAGGGCGTAGGGGCTGCCCGTTCCCGGGACACACAGTGAGACGACTGCCTTGCCGGAGGCGATCTGCGGCAGCCACGTCCGCGTCACGTCACCGTCGTCCAGGCGATCGAGGAGTGCGGCTGCGGCCACCGTCTCCACCAGCGGCCCGGGCACCGCGTGGCGGCCCAGCTCGCCGAAGGCGACGGCGAGTTCGACGGGAAGCGGGCCGAGCCCGTCGTGCTGCTCCGGCACGGCGAGGGCGAAGACGCCGGCCTCGGCCAGGCGGGCCCACAGGGTGCGGCCGGGTGCGGTGTCCCCGTCCGCCCAGGCCCGTACGACCACCGAGGTGCCGGCCGCCTCCAGCAGGCCGTCCAGGGTGCGGCCGAACTCCCGCTGCTCGTCGTCGAGTAGGAACCGCATCACCGGCGTCCCTTCGGCAGGCCGAGCAGCCGCTCGGCGATGATGTCGCGCTGGATCTCGTTGGTCCCGGCGTAGATGGGACCGGCGAGGGAGAAGGTGTGGCCCTCGGCCCAGCTGCCGTGGGCCGGGGCCTCCTGGGAGCCGTCGGCGAGTTCTGCGTACGGGCCGAGCAGGTCGAGGGCGGTCTCGTGGAGCGCGATGTCCAGTTCCGACCAGAACACCTTGTTCAGGCTGGACTCCGCGCCGATCGGTCTCCCTGCGGTCAGTCGGGAGGCGCCCGCGTAGGTGAACAGCTGGTAGGCGCGGGCGCCGATCACCGCGTCGGCCACCCGGTCGCGCAGCGCGGTGTCGGAGGGGGCGGCCCGGTCGTGCCACAGGGCGGTGAGGCGGTCGGCGGCGGCGGTGAACCGGCCGGGGCTGCGGAGAGTGAGCCCGCGCTCGTTGCCCGCTGTGCTCATCGCCACGCGCCAGCCCTGTCCGGGCTCGCCGATGACGTCCTCCTCGGGCACGAAGACCTCGTCGAGGAACAGCTCGGCGAAGGCGGGCTTGCCGTCCAGCCGCCCGATGGGCCGTACGGTCACTCCGTCGGCGTCCAGCGGGAACATCAGATACGTCAGTCCCTGGTGGGGCTTCGGGGTGTCGGGGTCGTTGCGGAAGAGGCCGAAGGCCCGGTCGGCGAACGCGGCCCGCGACGACCAGGTCTTCTGGCCGCTCAAGCGCCAGCCGCCGTCGGTCCGTACGGCGGTGGAGCGCAGGGAGGCGAGGTCCGAGCCGGCTTCCGGTTCGGACCAGGCCTGGGCCCAGATCACCTCGCCGCTCGCCATGGGCGGCAGGATCCGGGCACGCTGCTCGGCAGTGCCGTGCTCGAAGAGGGTGGGGGCGAGGAGGTTGATGCCGTTCTGGTTGACGCGTCCTGGCGCGCCGGCGGCGTAGTACTCCTCCTCGAAGATCAGCCACTCGAAGGTGGTGGCCGCACGGCCGCCGTACTCCTCGGGCCAGGAGACCACCGACCAGCGGTCGGCGAACAGCGTGCGCTCCCACTCCCGATGGGCCGCGAAGCCCTCCGCTGTCTCCAGGGAGGGCAGCGGGGCGTCCGGGACGCTGGCGGCGAGCCAGGCGCGGGCCTCGGCCCGGAAAGCGTCCTCCGCGGCGGAGAAGTCCAGGTCCATCAGGTCTCCTTCGTTCCGGCCGCCTTCATGGCGTGGATGTCCATGCCGCCGAGGGAGTCCTCGGCGGTCTCGGCGTTGTGGGCGTGGGCGAGGTGATGCAGTCCGAACACGGGGTCCAGCCCGGCGTGCAGCCCCTGCAGATCCTCGGCCTGGTTGACCGCGCGCTTGGTCAGCGCCAGGCCCATGCGCGGCATCCCGGCGATCCGTTCCGCCAACTCCCTTGTCCGGCCGGCAAGTTCCTCGCGTGGTACCACCCGGTTGACCATGCCGATCTCGTACGCCCGCCGGGCGCTCATCCGGTCGCCGGTGTAGAGGAACTCCTTGGCGATCCGTGGCGGCATGACCCACGGGTGGGCGAAGAACTCGACACCGGGGATGCCCATCCGCACCACGGGGTCGGCGAAGAACGCGTCGTCGGAGGCGACGATCAGGTCGCAGACCCAGGCGAGCATCAGCCCGCCCGCGACGCACGCGCCCTGCACCGAGGCGATCACGGGCTTGGGCAGCTCGCGCCAGCGGCGGCACATGCCCAGATAGACCTCGGACTCGCGGGCGAAGCGGCCTTCGGCGCCCGCCTTGTCCGAGTGGTCCCACCACAGTCCGGCCTTGCGGTCGAACGGCAGGTGGGCGTCACGCTCGGGGCTGCCGATGTCGTGCCCGGCCGAGAAGTGCTTTCCCGTACCGGCGAGGACCATGACCTTGACCTCGTCGTCGTCGGCCGCGCGGTAGAAGGCGCGGTCCAGGGCGTAGGTCATCGCGGAGTTCTGGGCGTTGTGGTAGTCGGGCCGGTTCATGGTGACGGTGGCGACCGGGCCCCGCTTCTCGTAGAGCACCGGGCCGTCGGGCGTCGCCCGGGCCTCGTCGTGGGCAGCGGACATCGACCCCTCCTTCCCTAACAAGTGTTTGGTAGGTTAACGTACCGCCATGAGCAGCGTCGAGGAGTTCCGCGCGGAGATCCGCGCCTGGCTGCGGGCCAACCTCACCGGTGAGTTCGCGGACCTGCGCGGGCGCGGCGGGCCGGGACGGGAACACGAGGCCTTCGCCGAACGCCTCGCCTGGGAGCGGCACTTGGCGACCGCGGGGTGGACCTGCGTCGGGTGGCCGAAGGAGTACGGCGGCCGGGGTGCGACCCTGGAGCAACAGGTCGCCCTGCACGAGGAGTACGCGCTCGCGGACGCCCCCGCCCGCGTGAACCACATCGGCGAGCAGCTCCTCGGACCCACCCTGATCGCTTTCGGCACACCCGGGCAGCGCGAGCGGTTCCTCCCGCGGATCGTGGCGGTCGAGGAGCTGTGGTGCCAGGGCTACAGCGAGCCGGACGCCGGGTCGGACCTGGCGAACGTACGGACCCGGGGCGAGCGGCACGGGGCGCAGTGGGCGGTGACGGGGCAGAAGATCTGGACCTCGCTCGCGCACGAGTCCGACTGGTGTTTCGTCCTCGCCCGCACCGAACCCGGCTCCACCCGGCATCAGGGGCTGTCCTACCTGCTGGTGCCGCTGGACCAGCCCGGTGTCGAGATCCGGCCGATCACCCAGCTGACCGGCACGTCCGAGTTCAACGAGGTGTTCTTCGACGGGGCCCGCACGGAGGCGTCGAACATCGTCGGGGCACCGGGGGAGGGGTGGAAGGTCGCCATGGCCACCCTCGGCTTCGAACGCGGGGTGTCCACCCTGGGCCAGCAGGTCGGCTTCCGCCACGAGCTGGAAGCGGTCATCGAGCTGGCGAAGCGCAACGGCGCGGCCGCGGACCCGCTGATCCGCGACCGTATCGCCCGGGCCTGGACGGGCCTGGAGACGATCCGGTTCAACGCCCTGCGCATGCTGGAGGGCGTCGCGGCCGGGGCCCCCGGCCCCGAAGCCTCCATCGGGAAGATCTTCTGGGCCACCTGGCACCGGGAGCTGGGCGAACTCGCCATGGACGTCTGCGGTGCCGACGGCATGCTCGCGGCCGGCGAGCCGTACGACCTGACCGACTGGCAGCGGCTGTTCCTCTTCTCCCGCTCCGACACCCTCTACGCCGGGTCGAACGAGATCCAGCGGAACATCATCGCCGAGCGCGTCCTCGGCCTGCCCAAGGAGGCCCGCCCATGACTGTTGCGAACACGCGGCCGCCGTACGTCCCCGGCCACGGTCTGCTCGCCGGGCGCACCGCCGTCATCACCGCCGCCGCGGGCGCGGGCATCGGCGGGGCATCGGCCCGGCGGCTGCTGGAGGAGGGCGCCAGGGTCGTCGTCTCCGACGCCCACGCCCGCAGGCTCAAGGAGTCCGAGGCCGAGCTGGCCGCCGAGTTCGGCACGGACCGGGTGGCCGCGCTGCCCTGCGACGTGACCGACGAGGCACAGGTCGGCGCGCTGTTCGACCTCGCCGAGGAACGCCACGGCCGGCTCGACATCGTGGTCAACAACGCCGGCCTCGGCGGCACCGCCGAGCTGGTCGAGATGAGCGACGATCAGTGGGGGAAGGTCCTCGACGTCACCTTGAACGGCACCTTCCGCTGCACTCGCGCCGCCCTGCGCCGGATGAGGACGGCAGGTGGCGGGGGCGTGATCGTCAACAACGCCTCCGTGGTCGGCTGGCGCGCGCAGAAGGGCCAGGCGCACTACGCCGCCGCCAAGGCCGGGGTCATGGCCCTGACCCGCTGCGCCGCGCTGGAGGCCGCCGAGTACGGCGTACGCGTCAATGCCGTCTCGCCGAGCCTGGCCATGCACCCGCACCTGGCCAAGGTCACCACCCCCGAGCTGCTGGCGGAGTTGACCGCCCGTGAGGCGTTCGGGCGTTACGCCGAGCCGTGGGAGGTGGCCAATGTCATCGTCTTCCTCGCCAGCGGCTACTCCTCGTACCTGACCGGGGAGGTCCTGTCGGTCAGCAGCCAGCACCCATGAGGCGAGAATGGCCGGGTGCCGAAGAACAGCGAGAAGACCACCGTGAGCCCGTCGCCCGAGCGGCGCGAAGAACTGCTGGCGACCGCCGCCGAGGTGTTCGCCGCGCAGGGATACAACGCGACCACCGTCCGCAAGATCGCCGACGCCGCCGGGATGCTTGCAGGCAGCCTCTACTACCACTTCGACTCCAAGGAGTCGATGCTCGACGAAATCCTCTCCACCTTCCTGGACGAGCTGTGGGCCCGGTACGACGCCGTGCTCGCTTCCGGGCTCGGCCCCCGGGAGACGCTCGAGGCGCTCGTGACGGAATCCTTCCGGGAGATCGACCGGCACCGTGCCGCCGTCGCCATCTACCAGAAGGAGTCCAAGCACCTGCTGGACCAGCCACGATTCCGCTACCTCACGGATTCGCAAGCCAGGTTCGAGAAGGCGTGGCTGGGCACGCTGGAGCGCGGGGTGGCCGCCCAGGTCTTCCGCGCCGACCTGGACATCCGGCTCACCTACCGCTTCCTGCGCGACACCGTCTGGGTCGCCGCGTCGTGGTACCGGCCGGGCGGACAGCACAGCCCCGAGGAGATCGCTCGCCAGTACCTGTCGATGGTGCTGGAGGGCATCGCCGTCCGCGAATGACACTGGAAACCTCACAGAAGGAGCAGCAGGCATGCCCGAGGCATACATCGTCGAAGCCGTACGCACCCCGGTCGGCAGGCGGAACGGCGGGCTCGCCGCCGTCCACCCGGCCGACCTCGGCGCCCATGTGCTGAAGGCGCTGATGGAGCGCTCGGGTGCCGACCCGGCCGCCGTCGAGGACGTCGTCCTCGGCTGCCTGGACACCGTCGGGCCGCAGGCCGGCGACATCGCCCGCACCTGCTGGCTCGCCGCGGGACTGCCCGAGGAGGTCCCCGGCGTGACCGTCGACCGCCAGTGCGGCTCCTCCCAGCAGGCCCTGCACTTCGCCGCCCAAGGTGTCCTCTCCGGCACCCAGGATCTGGTGGTTGCGGGAGGTGTGCAGAACATGTCGCAGATTCCCATCGCCTTCGCCAGCCGCCAGGCCGCCGAGCCGCTGGGGCTGACCGAGGGCCCGTACGCAGGCTCCGCGGGCTGGCGCGCCCGCTACGGCGACCAGCCGGTCAACCAGTTCCACGGCGCCGAACTCATCGCCGAGAAGTGGCACATATCCCGCCGCGACATGGAGGAGTTCGCCCTTCGCTCGCACCAGCGGGCGATCCGCGCCATCGACGAGGGCCGCTTCCACCGCGAGACGGTGCCCTGGGGCGACGTCACCACCGACGAAGGCCCCCGCCGTGACACCGGCCTGGAGAAGATGGCGGCCCTGAAGCCGCTGATCGACGGCGGCCGGCTCACCGCCGCCGTCTCCTCCCAGGTCTCCGACGGCGCCTCGGCGATGCTGCTCGCCTCCGAGCGGGCCGTACGCGAGCACGGGCTCACCCCGCGCGCCCGCATCCACCACCTGTCCGCACGAGGCGAAGACCCGATCCGGATGCTGTCCGCGCCGATACCGGCCACGGCATACGCGCTGAAGAAGGCCGGGATGACGCTCGACGACATCGACCTGGTCGAGATCAACGAGGCCTTCGCCTCCGTGGTGCTGGCGTGGCTGAAGGAGACCGGCGCCGACCCGGAGAAGGTCAACGTCAACGGCGGCGCCATCGCCCTCGGACACCCCCTGGGCGCCACCGGAACCAAGCTCATGACCACGCTGCTGCACGAACTGGAGCGCACCGGCGGCCGCTACGGCCTGCAGACCATGTGCGAGGGCGGCGGCCAAGCCAATGTCACCATCATCGAGCGCCTCTGACGTACGACCGCCGCACACCTGCTTCCTGATGGCGCATCAGGAACGTTTTCGGAACGTACACGTCGCGTCAGCGGTCACCGCGCGACCTGGTCGCCCGCGAGGACGACGGTGTCGATGACCTGGACCCCGCTCATGACAGCTTCTCCAGGACCGTGGCACGGTAGCGGTCGGCCTGGTCGCGCAGTGCGGCGAGCCCTCGCGGGCCCGACAGGCCGTTCGCGCCCCGGATACGGGGGGCGATGACAAGGCGGGTCGCGCCCGCCTCGGTGAAGCCGCGCACCCAGGACGGGTCGGACTCGCGGGCGCGGTCGAAGGAGCCGGTCCACACCGTGATCTCCACGGCGTCCTCGGTCCGCCCCGCCTCGCGCAGCAGGCCGGCCTGGCGGGAGAAGTCCTCCGGGCCGATCGTGTACGGGAACCAGCCGTCGCCGATGCGGCCCGCCCGGCGGACGGCCGGATCGCTGTCCCCACCGAGGACGACGGGCACCACCTCGCTCTCAGGTCCCGGCAGGGAGCGCAGACCGTCGAAGGAGATGTGCCGCCCCTGGTACGAGGCGGGGCCGCCGGCCCACAGCGCGCGCATCGCGCCCACGCACTCCCCCAGCCGGCGCCCCCGGTCCCGGTAGGGCACGCCGACGGCGGCGTACTCCTCCTTCTGCCAGCCGATGCCGAGCCCCAGCGGCAGCCAGCCGCCGGAGTGCCGGTCGATCGTCGCGGCGCGCTTGGCCAGGACCACCGGGCTGTGCCGAAGCGCAGGGGGCCGGACGCGCCGGCGAGGAACGTGATGGTCTCCCGCGGGTCGGGCAGGGGAACGGACCTGGAACTGCCCGGGATCCGCCCGTCCCGGGGGTAGGGATACAGCGGTTCGTAGCCGTCGGCGATGACCACGTGCTCGACCGTCCACAGCGACTCGACGCCGCACTCCTCCAGCGTGCCCGCAAGGTCGCGCAGGAAGCCGCCCGAGGTGATCAGGCCGTCGCCGAACGGCGCCATCATGCCCAGTCTCAGCATGCGGGGTGATCCCTCACTTCAGCAGTCCGGCGCGGAGCTTCGCCAGGGTCGGCGTGTCCAGGCCGAGGCCTTGCGTCAGATAGCCGTGGAGGCTGCCGTAGTCGTGCCCGGCCTGGTCGAGGGCCGCCGCGAGGTAGTCCTCGCGGACTTCCTGGAGCGGGATGAGCAGGTCCGGGTCCTCCATCAGGCCGGCCTTCTCCAGCCCCTCGCGGGTCCTGCGGTCGGCCTCCGCACGGAAGTCGTTGGAGAGCAGGTAGTCCTTTTCGGCGGTCCCGGAAGGGACGCCGACGGCACGCAGCAGGAGATAGCTCATCCAGCCGGTGCGGTCCTTGCCGGCGGTGCAGTGGTACAGCAGCGGAGACCGCTTGTGGTCCGCGATGTCCCGCAGGGTCCCGGCGAACTGACGGCGGTCGTCCACGTCGGTGACGAAGGTGCGGTAGACGGAGCGCATCAGCTGCTCCGCCTTCCCGTCGCCCAGCATCTCCCGCTGCCTGACCGGGTCCTTGGAGCCGATGACCGCCAGGATCCTGGCGGACAACCCGAGGTCGTCCACGGGCCGGGAGGTCACCTTGAGGCCGTCCGGAAGGCGGTCGGCGCCGTCGCGCCGGACCTCGTCCGGGGTGCGGAAGTCCACGACGGTGTGCAGGCGCAGTGTGGACAGTTTCGCGATGTCCGTGTCGGTCAGCTTTCCGAGGGCGTCGGCGCGGAAGACCCGGCCGTAGCGCACCTCGCGGCCCGTCACCGTGTGGTAGCCACCGAGGTCGCGGACGTTGACCGCCCCGTCGAGCGCGATGTGGCGGACGGTGTCCACGCCGTGCTCACGGGGCGTGGTGGTGACGGCGGCCGCGGGCGGTGCCGGAGAGGAATCGGCCGCGGCCGGAGCGGGCAGACAGCAGACGACCACAGTGGAGATCACGGCTCCGGTCGCACGGCGGATGCCGGCAGCACGCATGGGATCAACTCCAGGAGTGGGGGATTCAGCCGCCCGGCGGCAGGGCGCGCAGGGTGGCCCGGGCCTCGGTCATGATGCGGTCGACGAGGTCGGTGCAGGACGGCAGGTCGTCGATCAGCCCCGCGACCTGGCCGGAGGCCATCACTCCGAGGTCGGTGCGGCCCTCGACCATGGATGCCTTGAGCAGCATGGGTGTGTTGGCGGCCAGCAGCACCTGACTCCAGGTCAGTTCCTTGCCGTGCTTCATGGCCAGGCCGTCGCGCGCCATCCGGGCCCAGCTCATGCCGGTGTGCTTCTTGAACCCCGCCGCGTGGCGGATCGCCCGGAGCAGGGCGGCGGTTCGTGCCGAGCGCTCAAGGGCGTCGACCAGGTCGGTGCGCAGCATCCGGTGCGGCAGGCCGTCGACCTTGGTGGTGACGGTGACGTCCTGGACCGACGCGGCCAGGTACCTGGCCTTGACCGCGCCGGGGACGGTGCTGTCGGAGGTGAGCAGGAACCGGGTGCCCATGGCGATCCCGGCGGCGCCGTAGGCCAGTGCGGCGACGAGGCCGCGGCCGTCGTGGAAGCCGCCGGCCGCGATGACGGGGATGTCCACGGCGTCCACGATCTGGGGGAGGAGGACGGTGGTGGCGACGTTGCCGGTGTGGCCGCCGCCCTCGGCGCCCTGCACCACCACCGCGTCGGCGCCCCACGCGGCGACCTTCTCGGCGTGCCGCCGGGCGCCGATGGAGGGGATGACGACGACTCCGGCGTCCTTGAGCCGTGCGATCAGCTCCCGGGAGGGCGCGAGTGCGAACGAGGCGACCTTCACCCCCTCGTCGATGATGATCCGTACACGCTCGGCCGCGTCCCCGGCGTCCGCCCGCAGGTTGACTCCGAAGGGTGCGTCCGTGCGGCCCTTCACCTCGCGGACGGCGGAGCGGAGCTGTGCGATGGTCATGGTGGCGGAGGCGAGGATGCCGAGTGCTCCGGCGCCCGCGACGGCCGAGACCAGGCGGGGTCCGGCCACCCACCCCATGCCGGTCTGCACGACGGGGTGCCGGACTCCGACGAGCCTGGTCAGGGGGGTCTCGATCCTGATGTCCGTCATGCCGGGGGCACCTCGCGCTCGCGCGTGCCCTTGGGGTCGATGACCTCACGGATCAGGCGCAGTTCCCCGTCGGTGGGCTCGCGGGTGCAGGGCACCTCGCCGGGGATCGTGAGCGGGAAGCCGGTGGCTGCGACGACCTGCTCGACGGTGACCCCGGGGTGAAGCGAGCGCAGCCGCATCGTCCGGTCCGGGGTCTCGAAGTCGAAGGCACCCAGGTCGGTGATGACGTTCGCGATGCGGTGGTAGCGGGTCGCGGAGGGCGCGGCCGCGGCGGCGCGGTCGTAGCCGACGCCGCAGACCATGTCGACGCGCTCCACGAACACCCGGCGTGAATGCCGCGGCACCCAGTAACTGGTCGGGTTGTTCAGGGTGTTGACCGGTGCGCCGCGCACACCCAGCAGCTGGCGGACGGGCCGGTCCCAGTCGCCGATGCAGGAGATGTTCTGATTGCCGTGCCGGTCGAGCTGGCTCGCACCCATCATCACGTGGCGCCGCCCGGTGGCGACCAGCGCCAGGTGCTGGCGGTACGGCAGCCAGCCCTCCACCACCTCCGCCTTGGCACCGACCGCCGGGACGTCGCCGACGAGCAGCGCCTCGCCGTCGGTCAGCAGCAGCTCGGGGGAGAAGGTGAGCTTCGCCAGCCGGGCCCCGATCGCCGGGACCGTGCCCATCGGGCTGGCCAGCACCTCGCCCGCGCCCCGCCAGGCCTCGGCGCACGCCAGGACGCAGTACTCGGCCCGCGTCGCCTTCGTCGTGATCACGCTTCCTCCTTGTGGAAGGCCGCCACCGCGGCCCGGTAGACGTCCTCGTCGCCGGACAGGAACCGGTCGGCGAAGGCCCGCCAGGCCTCCGGGTCGCGGGCGGCCTGCGCGTAGGCGCGCTGGAACGCCTCGTCGCGGTCGTAGTCCGGGGCACAGGAGGTGAAGTGTGCGCCGTTCGGCGTCTCGACGACGCCGTCCACGAACGCGCGCTTGACCAGCAGGGTCTGCGGCCCGGCCGCCTTGAGCAGGTCGGCGGTGTCCACGATCCGCTCGCAGGAGACGTATGCGGCGTCGGCGGCTTCGCAGAACAGGTCGTCGAAGTATGGGTCGGGGCCGAGGTACTGGCCGTTGCCCTGGGCATCGGCCCGGTTGAGATGGACGAGTGCGGCGTCCAGGCGCAGGGCGGGGACGGCGGCCAGCTCCTCGCCGTCGTCGTAGGGGGATCTCACCGTCCGCAGCTGCGGGTTGACCCGCATCACGTCCGAGGCCAGGCCGGCCCGGATCGGCATGAACGGCAGCCGGTGCGCGGCGGCCGTCAGCCCCCACATGAACATGGCCTCGTCCAGCTCCACCAGCTCGAACGCGCCGCGCTGCCGGGCAGCGGTGTAGTGCGGTTCCAGCGGGATCGAGTCGAGGGTCGCGAACGCCGCGACCAGCTTGCGGACCTTCCCGGCGGCCGTCAGCAGCCCGACGTCCGGGCCCCCGTACGACACCACGGTCAGATCGGTGACGTCCGAGCGGAGAAGCGCCCGTACCAGTGCCATCGGCTTGCGCCGCGAACCCCAGCCGCCGATTCCGAGCGTCATGCCGCTGCGAAGACGGCCGACGACCTCCTCGGGGGTCATCGTCTTGTCCCTCAACTCCGGTCCTCCTTGGCGGATACGAACGCATCGCGGTGTTTGTCGGCGATGCCGCTGAGGTTGGCTTCGAAGGTGAAGCCCTGCTCGTAGCGGTAGCTGCGGCGGACGTCGACCGGGTCGATGCCGTTGATCGCGGCCTTGGCGAGGCGGATGAGATGTCCGTCCTTCGCGGCGATCTCCCGTGCCAACCCCAGGGCTGCTTCCAGGAGTTGTGTACGCGGGACCACCTGCCAGACCGAGCCGTGCCGGTGCAGCTCCTCGGCGGTGACGGTGCGTGAGGTGTAGTACAGCGCGCGCATCAGGTGCTGGGGGACCAGCCGGGCGAGGTGGGTGGCCGCTCCCAGCGCGCCGCGGTCCAGCTCGGGCAGCCCGAAGGTCGCGTCCTCGCTCGCCACGATCGCGTCCGCGTTGCCCACCAGGCCTATCCCGCCGCCCAGACAGAATCCCTGCACCGCCGCGACCACCGGGACCTCGCAGTCGTAGACCGCGGAGAACGCCTCGAAGCAGCCGCGGTTCGCGCCGATGAGTGCCTCATGACCCTCGGTGCGCTGCATCTCCTTGATGTCGACGCCGGCGTTGAAGCCGCGGCCCGCGGCGGTGAGCACGACACAGCGCACCCTCGGGTCGGCCCCGGCGGCGCGTACGGCGGTGGCCAGGTCGTACCAGCCCTGCACAGGCAGGGCGTTGACCGGCGGGAAGTCCACGGTGACGACGGCGAGGCCCTCTTCCGGGGTGGAGGTGGAGACACCCATGAGCAGATCAGCTACCTTTCCACCAAACATTTGTTAGGTCGCAAGGTAGCAGCGGTTCGCCCGCTGCGGGAGGTGCCCATTGGCGGCGATCATTGATCTGTCCGGACGCGTGGCAGTCGTCACCGGCGGAACACGGGGGGTCGGCGCGGGGATCACCCGGGCCCTGCTGGACGCGGGCGCGGAGGTCGTGACCTGCGCGCGCCGCCCCCCGGACGAGACGGTCGAGGCGGCGGGGCGGACCGCCGAGTTCCATCCCGTCGACCTGCGTGACGCAGAGGCGGTCCACGCCTTCTTCGAGCGGGTGCGGGATACGCACGGGCGGTTGGACACCCTCGTCAACAATGCCGGGGGGACCCCCTTCCGCCCGCTCGGCGAGGGCGGAGCCGAACGGCACGTCCGGGTGGTCGAACTGAACCTCCTCGCTCCCCTGAACGCCTCCCTCGCCGCGTACGAGCTGATGCGGACTCAGGAGTCGGGCGGTTCCATCACCATGATCGGCAGTGTCAGCGGAACCCGCCCGTCACCGGGAACCGCCGCGTACGGAGCGGCCAAGGCGGGCCTGGAGAACCTCGCCCGCTCCATGGCCGTGGAATGGGCGCCGGCGATACGGGTCAACACGGTGGTCCTCGGCATGGTCCGCACCGAGCTGTCCCAGTTGCACTACGGCGACGAGGCGGGCATCGACGCCGTCGGCCGCACCGTGCCGCTCGGCAGGCTCGCAGAGCCCTCGGACGTCGGCGACGCCTGCGTCTTCCTGGCTTCCGACCGCGCCGCGTACATCAGCGGCGCGGGCCTGCTTGTCCACGGCGGCGGGGAGCGCCCCGCCTTCCTCGACGCCGCCACCGCCAACCACAGCCCGTCCTGAAAGGCAGGAAACCCCATGACCACCGGAATCTGCACCGGACGCGTCGCCGTCGTCACCGGCGCCGGGCGCGGGCTCGGTCGCGCGCACGCCCTCGCTCTCGCCGCCGAGGGCGCCAAAGTCGTCGTCAACGACCTCGGCGTCGGCCTCGACGGCACCGGAGGGGCCGCCGGACCCGCCCAGCAGGTCGTCGAGGAGATCCGGGCGCTCGGCGGGGATGCCGTCGCCCACGGCGGCGACATCGCCACCACCGACGGCGCGGCCTCGCTCATCGCCACCGCCCTGGATGCCTTCGGCCGCCTCGACACGCTCGTCAACAACGCCGGGTTCCTGCGCGACCGCATGCTCATCAACCTGGACGAGGACGACTGGGACGCCGTCGTACGCGTCCACCTCAAGGGCCACTTCCTGCCGCTGAAGCACGCCGGCGCACACTGGCGCTCCGAGGCGAAAGCCGGACGTACGCCCGCGGCGCGCGTCGTCAACACCAGCTCGGGAGCCGGGCTGCTGGGCAGCGTCGGCCAGGGCAACTACTCCGCCGCGAAGGCGGGGATCGTCGGCCTGACCCTGGTCGCCGCCGCCGAAATGGCCCGGTACGGCGTCCAGGTCAACGCGATCGCCCCCGCCGCCCGCACCCGGATGACCGAGCAGACCTTCGCCGACACCATGGCCGCCCCGGAGGAGGGCGGCTTCGACGCCATGGCCCCGGAGAACGTCTCACCCCTCGTCGTCTGGCTGGGCTCGGCAGCCTGTGCCGGGGTGACCGGCCGGGTCTTCGAGGCCGAGGCAGGCCGGATCACCGTGATGGAGGGCTGGCGCCCAGGCCCCACCGCCGACAAGGGGGCGCGCTGGACCCCGGCCGAGGCCGGCGAGACAGCGCTGAAACTGCTCGCCGACTCCGAGCCCCCGCAGCCGGTGTACGGGGCACGGTGACCGTGAGGGCCTGAAGGCCGGGCGCCCGCAGCGGACGCCCGGCCGTCGGCGAACGTCGTACGGCGGAGGCCGGAACTGTTTCCCGGTCAGCGGGAATTCACGCTCCCCGCTCGGACGGCAGCCCGCCTAACCTCCCGGGACAGCCCAACGCCCCGCAGAGGACCCCATGCTCACGGACCCCCAGAGGCAGCGCGCCGCGGAGATCCTGCGCTCCGCCGAGCACAGCCGGACACCGGTCGCCCCGCTGACCGAGACCTTCCCGCAGATCGACACCGAGGACGCCTACGAGATCCAGCTCGTCAACATCCGGCACCGCGTCGCCGCCGGAGCCGAGGTGCGCGGCCACAAGGTCGGCCTGTCGTCCCCCGTCATGCAGCGGATGATGGGGGTGGACGAGCCGGACTACGGCCATCTGCTCGACGACATGGAGCTGAGCCCGGACCGCCCGGCGCCCGTCTCCCGGTACTGCTACCCGCGCGTCGAAGTCGAGGTCGGCTTCGTCCTCGGCGACGACCTGCCGGACGAGGGCTGCACCGAGACGGATGTGCTGGCCGCAACCGAACGCGTCGTACCCGCCCTGGAGTTGATCGACAGCCGGATCCGCGACTGGCGGATCGCCATCGCCGACACCATCGCGGACAACGCCTCCTCCGCCGGATACGTCATCGGCGAGGGCCGCGCCCCCGGCGAGCTCGACCTGAAGGCGATCGACGCCCGGTTGACCAGCGGCGGCGAGCTGCTGGCCGAGGGCCGCAGCGACGCCGTGCTCGGTGACCCGGTCCTCGCCATCGCCTGGCTCGCCCGCACCGTGGCCCGCTTCGGCGTGCCGCTGAAGAAGGGGCACGTGACGACCACGGCCGCCGTCTCGTCCAAGCCCTGCGGGATCGCTACTCGTTCGGGGAGGAGCGGAGTTGACCCGGCCGCCCCTCTACGTCCGCCGGGCCGTACCGGAGGACCTGGAAGTCCTGCGCCGCTGGCGGCGGGAGGCCGCGGGCTGGCTGGCCGCGCGGCACGGCTCCGACCAGTGGTCGAAACCGTTCCGCCCAAAGCTCACCCTGGCCCTCATCCAGCAGGGCGCGACCATGATGGCCATGCTCGAACCCGAGGGCGAACCGGTGGCCACCCTCACCCTGGTGCCGCACGGCCACCCGCGCCTGTGGACCACGGACGAACTGGCCGTGCCGGCCCGCTACCTCCGCAAGGCGATCGTCACCCGCGCGCACGCCGGCCACGGCATCGGGGCGACCCTCCAGCACTGGGCCCGCGCCCGTGCCGCCGCCGACGGCGCCCAGGTGGTCCGCCTGACCGCCTGGACCGACAACGCCGGCCTCCACGCGTACTACCTCGACCAGGGCCGGCGGCACGTGCGGACCGTCCCCGGCATTCCGGCGGGCGCCCTGTTCGAGAACACGGAGAGCCCTGAGCAGGGTCTGCCGGTGTACGAGGTGGGGAAGATCCGGCTTCCCGCCTGATCCGGCTTTCCAGCTGATACGCGCCTGTGGGCCGCGGCCGACGAAGACCACACGGGGTGTGACGGATCAGCGTGCCTACTGACCTTTCCGCTGAGTTGTCGGGGGTGACATCGCTTGATCCCCGCGGTGGTTCGTGGCCATGAGGTGCGCGCAGGGCGGTGGTCTCACTCCGCAGGGCCGGGCCTCACGGGAGTGGGCGCGCATACTCGCTGCCGACGGCATCACGCGCCACGCGAGCTGGTGGTCGATGGCGCCCATGGGGTCGTCGGCGACGCCAACCGCCCGGTGGAGGAGGCCGGTTACGAGGTGCTGTGCCGCCGCCGTCACCTCCGCCGGATGACCGCTTCCCCGGCCCGTGCGGGCGCGCTGTCCCCCGACGTCCTGCCGGGCACATCCGAGTGACGGAGGGATTCTCCCGCGGATGCGGGTCTCCGCGGGCCCACCGTGGCCTACGCTCGACCTACGACCCGAGCGTTGGAAGCGGTGGAGGCTCTCGTGGACCAGATTGCACCTGAACTGCTCATGGCCCTTGCCGGAGGAACCGCGGGTGCGGCGGGGGAGCAGATCTGGACGTCCCTGCGGGATCTGGTCAGACGACGGCACTCGGGCGGGGAGCCGGGCGACCAGAGTGAGTTGACCGCCCTGGCCGAGGCGCCCGGCAACGCGGAGCGCGCCACCGAGCTGGCCGAGGTACTGGCTCGCCGCGCCCGGCAGGACCCCGCGTTCGCCCAGGCTCTCGCGGCCTGGCGACGGGAGGCCGAAGCCCTGGAAGGCACGCGGACCGGCTCGGGCGATGTGCGCAACGTCGTCTCCGGGGGCACCCAGACCACCGTCATCCAGGCGCGGGACGTTCACGGTTCCATCAACCTCGGTGGCTGACGGGGTCGTGCGTCCTCGGGTGGCGCACGGGAGAACAGGGCGCCGCAGGGCAACGCGACAGTTCCGGCCCGGCAGGCGGTCGTGACAGGCTCCGCTGACGCGTCGGGCCCCTGTGGTCTACTGTGAGCGACGTGTCGGAAAGAGTCGAACCCTGTGCGCTCGCAAGCGAGTTCACCGCGGCGCTCGCTCGTCAGCAAGAGCTCGCCGAGCGCCGCGAGGACATCGTGACCAGGCTGCACGACGAGGTCGAGCGGCTGCGCCGGGGCGAGATGGAAACAGCGCTCGATCTCGTGCGCCACTCCCTGATCCGGCTCCACGACCAGATCCTGCGCCAGGCCGAACACGTCACCGCCCCGCTCGGCGTCGAGGAACTGCGTGCCCTGCTGACCGCGCTGGCCGACGAAGCGGCGGACACCGTGGCCAGGACCGGCGTGGAGCGGTACGTCCCCGGGCCCGGCGAGGCATTCGACATGGTGTTGCAACGTCCGGTGGGCCGTGTCGCCGCCGAAGGTCCCGAGGCGGACCGGACGGTGGCGCGCGTCGTGGCGGCCGGATTCGTTCAGGGGGAACGGGTCGTGCGCAAGGCCGACGTCGTGGTTTCCCGGTGGGAACCGGATGCCCCGTGAACGTCTCCTTCCTCGGCGGGCCCACAGGGCACGACTTACCAGGACATGTGACGGACAACAGACGGGACGGGCGCAGGCGCGGGCGTCCCGGTGGCGGGAGACCGTATGGCCGTTTACGGCATCGACCTTGGCACGACCTACTCCTGCATCGCACGGATCGACGACGTCGGCCGACCGACCGTGCTGCGCAACCTCGAAGGGGCGGACACCACACCGTCCGTCGTCTACTTCGAGAGCGCTGACAGCGTCGTCGTGGGACAGAGCGCCAAGGACGCCACCGTCCTCGACCCCGACCACGTCGTACAGCTCATCAAGCGGGACATG
Organism: Streptomyces sp. IMTB 2501; assembly: GCF_001953885.1. Classification (GTDB taxonomy): domain Bacteria; phylum Actinomycetota; class Actinomycetes; order Streptomycetales; family Streptomycetaceae; genus Streptomyces. The sequence continues at coordinate 39,370 of NZ_MQUS01000030.1, forward strand.
GGCGATGTGGTGCCGCGCGAGTTCCACGGCCACACCTACTCACCCGAGGAGATCTCCGCTCGCATCCTGCGCAAACTCGTCGAGGACGCGAAGGCCGCAGGTGGCGAAGAGGCGCGCGACGTCGTGATCAGTGTGCCCGCCTACTTCGGGCTCGCGGAGCGGGACGCCACCCGCAAGGCCGGCGAGATCGCCGGCCTGCGCGTCCTGGACGTCGTTGCCGAGCCCATCGCGGCCGCACTCGACTACGGGGCCCTGGAAGGAGACGAGGAGCGCGGCGACCGTGCCGTCCTCGTGTACGACCTGGGCGGCGGCACCTTCGACACCACCGTGCTCACCCTGCGCGGACGCGAGCTGACCGTGCTGTGCACGGACGGTGCGAAGGAGCTGGGCGGCAGCGACTTCGACGACCGCATCGTGGCGTACTTGGTGGAGCGGTTCCGCGAGCGGTTCCCGGATGCCGACGACCCGCTGTCCGACCCCCAGTCCGAGACACAGCTGCGCAAGGACGCCGAGGAGGCGAAGAAGGCGCTGTCCTTCCGTGAGCGCTACACCGTCCGCGTCATGCACCAGGGCAAGGTCGAAGCGGTGGAGCTGACCCGGGGGCTGATCGAGGAGCTGACCCGCGACCTGCTCGACCGCACCGTCGACATCACCCGCCGCACCGTCGAACTGGCCGCGGAACGCGGAGTGTCGTCCTTCGACGACGTGCTGCTCGTCGGCGGCGCCACCAAGATGCCCGCCGTCGCCGCCGCCCTGCGCACCCAGTTCGGCTTCGAGCCCAGGCTGCACAACCCCGACCTCGCGGTGGCCCGCGGCGCCGCGTTCTACGCCCTCGACCGGGCCGCGTACATGGTCTCCAGCGGCGAACTCTCCGACGAACAAGCACCGGACGTACCCGAGACCGGCCTCACTCACCGCCCCTACGAGATCTCCACCGTCGCCTCGCGCGGTTATGGGATCAGGGTCACGGACATCGACACCGGCCGGGAGTACGTGACCCACCTCGTGCACGCCAACGACGGCTTGCCGGCGTCGGTGACCGACGACTTCTACACGATTCGCGACGGCCAGCGGCAGGTCCGGATCCAGGTGATGGAACAGGCGGGCGCGGTGGAGTCGGAGGAGCTGGCACACAACACCGCCGTCGCGCAGGGGACGCTGAGGATCCCACCCGGCAAACCCGCGCGCTGGCCCTTCCAGTGCGTGTTCACGCTCGACAGCTCCGGGCTCCTCACCGTCGTCGCCACGGAACGGGAGTCCGGCGAGCAGATCGAGATCTCCATTCAGATCGGAGGGCTGTCACAGGAGGCGGTCGACGAGGCGCGGGTCGCGATGAGCCGCCAGCGGATCGGCTGATCGCCGGCAGGACGGGGGAACACGCTCGTGGCTTTCGACGAGTCGCGCTACCGGCGCGAGGTGCTCGACGCCGGGTTGCCCGTGACCGAGGATCTGCGCACGCGTTACCAGTTGCCGCAGTCCGTCGACGGGGCCGCGGTCGCCGAGGCGGTCACCGCGGTCCGCGCCTGCTGGCGCCGGAGCCGGGCTCGGCTCAAGTACCGCGCCGTGATCGAGCAGTTGGAGGCCGGATACCTCTCCCACCGGCCGCTCTTGGACGCGGCCGCCGCCGGGGATCCCGGGCCACTGCGGGCCGCACTCGCGGCGCACGGCCGACGCGCCCGGTCCGAGCGGGACCGGCTGCGCGCGGCCCTGGAGGAGGCCACAGGCGGGCTCGGCATGCTTGCCGAGAGCACGGCCGCGCGGATCGCCGCCGCCCACCGGGTCCGCGAGGACGAGGTACGGGAGCTGCTGCCCGCCCTCGGGCTGCGGATCGTCGAACCCGAACCGCTGCCCTTGTCCGTGCCGCACCCGGCGTATGCGCGCTGCGCAGGCCACCTGGAGGTGCTGGGGCTGCGGCATCTCGGTGACTTCCTCGCGACGGGCACACCCGGCGGACGGACCGAGCAGCCCGTACACGTCTTCCACGCGCTCCCGGTCGATGCGCCGATCGTCGAGGCGGCGGCGCGCCGCTGGGGCCGGCTGCCGCACGGCGCCGCGCACACAGCGGCCCAGGCCGTGATCGCCGCCGTCCGTGGCGTGCTGACCGAGCAGGGCCCGGAGGGACTCGCCCGGATCCTCCTGCATGAACTGGCGACGCCGCTGCGGACGCGGTGTGCCGCCCGCGCCACTCCGGCCACGCTCCTCGCGTACGCAGTGGGGGAGTTGTCCGTCGCCGAGGACGACGCGCGGCGACTGGTGTTCGCAGTGCTGCACGAGGCAGCCGGGGATCCCGTGGCGGAGCGACTGCGCCGCCTGGTCGCGGACGGGCGGCTCGCCGAGGCGGCGGCCGTGGCGGACCGGTTGCCGCCGGGCTCGCTCGCCGAGGACGTACGCGCACTGGCCGAGCACGTCCGTGGGAAACTCGCTGAGGCGCGCGCCGTGGTGGATCACGCGCGCCGGCTGCCGCCGGCGGAGGCGGACCGGGCCTGGGACCTGCTGGAACAGGCGGAGGCGGCAGTGCGCGATCTGCCGGGAACCGACGCCGTGCGCCGCGGCCTCGCGGTTCACCCGGTGTCCGGACTCACCACGGCCCCGGGCGGCGCGGGCGTCACGGTCCGGTGGCGGCCCTCGCCGTCCACGGCCGGCGAGCCCGAATACGTGCTGCTGCGCACCGAGCGGCGCCCACCACGCGACGCCGCCGACGGCACGGTGCTGCCGCTGGCCTCGCCGCGTGCCACGTCGTACATCGACGGCGCGCCTCCGGCCTGCGTCCCGTTGTACTACGCGGTCGCCGTACGCCGGGCCGCCGAACCCTGCAGCGCGACCTCGCCGCTCCTGGTGAGCGGACCCCTCGTGCACTGGCCCGAGGTCACCGACGCCCAACTGCGCCCCGGGGACCGTCAGATCACTGCCGACTGGACATGCCCGGACCGCGCCCAGTGCGTCGAGGTCGTCCGCACCGCCCCCGACGGCGCGGAGGTGCGCGTCGCCGCCCGTCGCGACGGCTTCACGGACGGCGGGCTCGCCAACGGCACGACGTACGGCTACCGCATCCGCGTCGTCTACCGCACCGACGACGGAACGCCCCTGCGTACGGCCGGTATCCGGCGCACCGCCAGGCCGCTCGCGCCGCCCGAGCCGGTCACCGGCCTGGACATCCACCTCGTGGACGGCTACCTCTCGGCGCGCCTCGACCCGCTGCCGGGCGGCGAGGTGCGCCTGTACGGCTTCGACGACCTACCCCCGTGGCCGGCGGGCACCTGGCTGCGCACGGCCGAGCTTCCCGGGCGCCCGATCGCGGCGCAACCCGCACCGGAAGGCCTGAGGTTCCTGCCGCCGGGCCGGCCCACCCTGGTGGTGGCGGTCACGGTCGTCGGGGAACGTGCCGTCATAGGTGCGCACGCCGCGACCGCCCCGCCGGCGCTCGGCACCCCCACGCTCACCCGGCACGGCGGCACGGGCGTGACCGTCGTCTTCGACTGGCCGCCCGACAGCGGCGACGAGGTCGAGGTCACCTGGCGGACCCCCGGCGAGACGGGCGGGCAACGGCGGGCCGTCACCCGCGCCGCCTACCGGCACGAGGGGGGTGTACGCCTGCCGGTCGTGGACGGCGCCGGGGTGGAAGTCGAGGTGCGGCCGATCACCGTGCTCGGCGGGCTGCCCGTCCATGGCCCGCCGAGCACGGCGGTACTGCCGCCGCGCGCCGAAGCCGACTATCGGCTGGAGCGGCACGGTCTGCCCGGACGCCGCACGGCCACCGCCGTGTTCACGGCGCACACCGTCGTACGGGCCGAGCGACTGCTGCTGGTGCGCTCCCGCGGCCCGGTCTGGCCGCTGGAGCCCGCCGACGGTGACGTCCTCGCGGAAGCCGCCGACGTGACGCTCGGCCCGGGGAAGGACGTGAGCCTGTCGGCGCGCCTTGCCCGTGGCCCGAGCGGCTGGCTGCGCTGCTTCGCCGTCGGCGAGGCGATCGTGCTGCGCGACCCGCCGCAGCACACGCTCAAGGTCACCTGAAGGGAGTGCACGTGAGAATGCCGTGGCGCCGCACCTGGGTGTGCCCGCACTGCTTCCGGAGCATCTCCCGAGCGCAGATCGCGTACCTCTGCGCGAGCGGCGGCGCCTGCGCCGAGGACCGCGGCCTCGCGTCCGCCGACCCCCGGGCCGGTTCGGCGGTGTGCGGCACCTGTGGCCGCACCACCACCCGGCTGCGCTGCACCGCCTGCGCCGGGCGGCTGCCGGAGGGCTATCTGCGCAACCCCGGCAAGCTGGTCGCGCTCGCCGGACCGGTGAGTTCCGGCAAGAGCACCTACATCGGCGTCCTCGTGCACGAACTGCTGCATCGCCTTGGTGCCGAACTCGACGCCGCGCTGCTGCCCTGCGACGACGACACGATGGCCGACTACCACGAACAGTACGAACGGCACCTCTACGAGGACCGGCACACCGTTCCCAAAACCGCCGAGCACGACGCCGGCCGGCCCCTCGTGCACCGCCTCAGCCGCACCCGTCGGGGCCGCTTCGGACACACCCGCGAGCAGGTGCTGACCCTGGTCTTCCTCGACACCGCAGGCGAGCACTTCGCCTCGCGGGACCGCATGGAGACCCAGCTGCGCTACTTCGGCGCGGCCGACGCCGTCGTCGTCCTCGTCGACCCGCAGGACCTGCCCGGAGCGCCTGTGAAGGACGGCGACGGGGTGCCGGGCCGGTCAGGGGACGTACTCGCCCGGGTGCTGGGCCACCTGGGCGGTGGCGGGAAGGTGACCGTGCCGGTCGCGGTCGCCCTCACCAAGGCCGACCTCCTGTGGCCGCACCTGCCGGACAACTCCGCGCTGCACCGCACCCGCCGTCCCGGCCCTGTCTTCGACGCCGACGACCGGGCCGTCGTCCACGCCGAGCTGCGGGCTCTGCTGCGGCGCTGGCAGGAACACCAACTCGACGCGCGACTCATGCAGTTCTGCACCGACTACCAGCTGTTCGCCCTGTCCATGCTCGGTACCGCGCCACGGCAGGGCGGCGGTCTCGGACTCGGCGGCGTGGTCCGCCCGCACCGGGCCGAGGACCCCCTGATGTGGCTGCTGCACCGCTTCGGTGCCCTCGACCGGAGACGGGGATGACGCGTATGGCAGGACAGGCGCACTACACCTCCGCCCCGCCCTCGGCCGGCGCACCCCACGGGGGCTTCCGCTTCACCGCGGTCTCCCCGACGGCACGCCCCGTACTCGACGTCCTGCGTCCGCTGACGGGATACGCGCGGCCTCCTCGCACGGACCGGCATCACCACTTCCCCGTGGCCTTCGCCTACGACCGGCCGGACGACGACGCGGCCGTGCTGACCCGCACGGTCTTCACCGGCCACGACTACAGCGGCCGTTGGGGCAACCACTTCTGCCACGCCTGGTACGCCACCCCCGACGAACTGGCCGGTCTGCGCCCCGTCGAGCTCTGGGACAGCCCTGACTGGGCCCCGGCGCCGGCGTGCGACGACGGCGGCCTGCCCGATCTCACCCAGCTCGTTCCCGGCAGCGCCGTCGGACCCGACCGTGCGGCCCGCTTGCTGGCGGGCCACGGCGTTCCCGGCGTCCGCCTCCTGGAGCGGCTGCTCACCGCCGCCCTGCGGGCGCTGGGCGGCGAGGGTCCCGCTGCCACCCTGGTCTCCGCGGATCCGGACCGTGTCGTCGATTGGATAGCTGCCGCCTCCTACACCCTGCCCGCCGGCCTGGCCGCCCGGCTGACGTTCACGACGTACACCGCGAGGCCGGAGGACGACCATCACCATCTGACCGGGACGCGGCCGGAGACCGGGGATCGGGTGACGGGTCCGGTGTTCGACCTCGGCCGGTTGACCGTGACCGGGTGCCCGGAGCCCGGCCCGGCGGCACGCTTCCTCGCGGGGGCGCTGGGGAGCGGGCGCCTCGACGCCCTGGACGCCGTCGCCGAACTGTGGGACGCGGGCCCCGCGGACGACGTCGAGGCGGGCGTACGGCGGCTGCGGGCCGGGTGTGCCCTGCTCGCGGGGGACAGCGATGCGGGTGCCTTCGGCGGGGAGGGCTCCTCGCTCGTGGGCTTCGTGCGAGGCGTGGCGGAGCTGCGGCCGCAGGAGGCGGGACTGGCACCCGAGCGCCTCAGGGACGCCGTAGCGCGTCATCTCGCCGACGGGACGGCACCGCTCGGCGACGTACGAGCCGCGACCGCTCCGCTGCCCGAGCCGTACCGGCGGGCCGTCCTCGCCGGGCTGCTGGGCGCCCTCGAAACCTCCGCCGAACTGCGGACCGCCGCCCTGGACGCGCAGGCGTGCGCCTCCCTCGCCACCCTCGTGGAGGAAGCACCGGACCTGCTCGCCGCCGGCCCGGCCACCGCGCTGTACGCACTGCGCCGGGCACCCGGGGAGCCGCGGCCGGCCGCCCTGCGGATCCTGCGGCTGTTCCGGCAGGGACTGTGGGAGGAGACGGAGACCTACGAGGCCCTGCGCGAACTGGTGGCGGCCGACAAGCGACAGCCGGATCGGGCGCCATGGCTGCTGCGACGACGCGGACCGGCCCGTGAGAAGGAGTGAGCCGTGGCGAACCCCGTGATCCTGCTCCTGGCGATCACACTGCTGGTCGTCCTCGTCGTCGGCCACGGCGTCCTCGTCACCCTGCCCAGGCTGGTCTGGGCCCAACTGCACACCGTCTGGCGGACTTTCGGGCGGGCGGCACAGACCCCACCCGACCCGCAGGGCGAGCCGGCCATCCCCGCCTACCTTCGCGTCACCGGCCCGCGCGACCTGCGCGCGACCTGGTGGGACGGACTTGAGCAGCACGAACGGCTGATGGGCGACGCCGAGCGGTTCGTGGTGGGCCGGGTGAGCGACGCGTTCCGCAGCTCGCAGCGGGGCGGGACCAGGGGCCAGGGCTGCCTGATGGTCTTCCTGCGCCCGGCTTTCCTGCTCACCGCCGTCGCCGTCGTGCTGACCGCGACGGCGCTCAGCATCCTTCCGCTGCTGTTCGCACTGCTGGTATGGGCGTTGAGCTGTGCGCTGTGGAGCCTGTGGTGGGCGGTGGGGGCGGCGGTCGCGCGGACGGGGCGCGCGCTGCGCGGCTGGCCGGCGCCGTGCCCGTACACGGACTGCGGGCGCACCATCGACCGCCCGGTCAGGCTGTGCCCGACATGCCGAGCCCGGCACCGGCAGCTGGTGCCGGGCCGGTACGGCGTCTTCCACCACCGCTGCCGCTGCGGCACCCGCCTGCCCGCCGTCCTCGGCGGGCGCCGCCTGGACGCGTGCTGTCCGCACTGCGGAAAGGCACTGCCTGCCGGATGCGAACAGGCGCGCGTCGTGGTGCTCGTCGGGGGCTCGGCCACGCAGCGCGCAGGGGTGCACCGGCAGGGACTGGCCGAGCTGGGCGCCACGCCCGGGATCGAGCCGCCGCTCGTGCGCACGGCCGGAACGCCCGTCCTGTGGTACGACCCGCCCGGTGACGCGTACGGCAGTCAGGAGTCGGCGGCCGCGCTGGACGTACTGCGCCGGGCCCACGGATTGCTGCTGGTGGTGGACGACCCCGCCGCGCACAGCGATGCCGTGCACGCCGTCATCCGAGTCCTGCACGTCCTCACCGCCCTGCCCCCGCGCCTTCGTCCGCACCGTCTCGCGCTGCTGTACACCCAAGCCGTACGGGACGACGCCACCGCCGTGCGCGCGCAGCTGGACGAGGCCGGCGGCGGCCATCTGCTGCGCGCGCTCGATGCCACGCGCATCCCGGTGCGCTGCGTTCCGGCCGCGGCTCTCGCGGGGACGGTGCGGTGGCTCGCCGGTACGGCCGGTACCGCGGGCTCCGGCGAGAGCATGGCGCCTCCGCCCGTGGGCCCACCGGAGAACACCACGTTCCGCTTTCCCCGGCACCGCATCGCCCGCCACACCCTTCTGCTCGCCCACCTCGCCGGGTACGTGGTCATACCGTTCGCCCTGGTTCTCCTTCAGACGGGTGCGCTACCGCCGTCCGCGTTCTTCGGCCTGCCGGCGGCGTACGACAAGTGGCAGCATCCGCTGACCAGTTCGGTCCACCAGGTCGACCTCACCGCGGCCGCCACCCGGGACTGGCCGCAGCTCAGCGCCAGTTACTCGGCACCGGGACATCCGCCGTCCGCCGCTCTGCCGGGCCACGGGGGCTACTGGTCGGTCAAGGGTTCCCCGCGGAAGGACAACTGGCTGAGGGTGGACTTCGGGATGCCGCTGCCGCTGAGCGAGGTGTCGGTGGACTTCGACCCGGACAGCGTCACGTCGATCTTCTCACCGGGCGCCGATGTGGAGGGCCAGGTCGGCACCCGTACCGTCACGTTTCCGTCCGGGCACCCTCACGAGAAGCAGCAGGGCACCTACCTCACAAAGGAGTACGGCTTCGACGATCCCGTGCCGGAGGCCGTCGACTCCGTCCGCATCGGCCTGGGCTCCGTGTTCGACAAGGACAACCGCGAGGAACAGCGGCTCCGCCTGCGTGAGTTCAACATCCGCTGGTCCAGCTCCGACGCCCTGCGCCTGCACCCGACGGGGGGCGGAGGGCTCACCGTGGAGAACGCCACCGCACGCGACCTCGCCATCACCGTACGTCCGCCCCTGCTGCCCGCGGGCTGGCACGCCACCCCTGTCGGACGCCCGCCCCGGATACTGGGGGCGCACGACACGTACGAGGCGCGCTGGCGGATCACGGCTCCGAAGGGAACCACGGGCCGCGCCCCTGTCGCCTACGCCGTCGACATCACCGAGGACGACCACACCGTGACGGCACGCTGCCTGGCTCTCCTCACGGCCTCCGGGGCAGCCGAGCCGCTCTGCTGAAACCTCAGCGGCCACCGGACGACGATGTCCACCGGGGCCCGGCGAAGTCGGCCAGAGCCGCTGCGAGTTGGGGATCCACGCGCGACGAGAGGCCGAGCGGCAGGACGAAGAACCAGCCCTCGCCCATGCGGGAGCGGCGCGGCGGGCGCGGGGCATCGGCGAGCAGCCGGACCTGGAGCGCGTAGAAGCGTGCGTCCCGGCCGCGGACGATCGCACGGCGCACGGTGATCTCCTCGACGTGCCGCCACTCGTAGGAGCGTCGGCCGCGCCCGATCACGGAGGTGACGCCGTCCCGGGTCAGCTCCAGCTCCATCCGTCGCCGCGGCATGAGGAACCCGGCCACGGTGATCAGGGCGCCGACGAAGGGCCAGAAGAGCAGAACCAGCCACGTGGCCGGGTCCTGCCACTGTCCGGACACGCTGAACCGAACGACGAAGAAGCCCATGATCGTGCCCAACGCGGTCCAGTGGGCCAGCGGAAGCCGCCGCGACCGGCCGCGCAGGCGGTAGTGGTCCGCTGTGCGTTCCACCGTGAACCGGCGGGAGTCCGCGAGCGCGGGCAGGGGGGCCGGCTCGCTGGACGCAGCCGTTCCCCGTTCCTCAGCCCGCTGCCCCGCCAGATGCTCCTGGAGCCTGCGGTTACGGAAGCGGTAGGTGCCGCCCGACACCTGCAGCAGGCCCGCCGTGCGGGCGTCCCTGAGGAACGCCATCAGCGGCCAGGGCGCCCGGCCCGTCGCCGCGAGCGAGCACCTGGCCAGCGTCCAGCGACTCCACGGACTGAGCAGCACCAGCATGGCCGAGGCACCCGCCCAGGAGCCGACCGCCGCCTCCCAGCCGCCGCTCCCGCCGTTCAGCCAGAAGAACGCACCCGCGCCCGCCCCGATCAGCGGGGCCACCAGAGTCACCGTCGTGATGAGCGCACTCTGCTCGCCGCGCAGGAGTTCGTCGGGGGTGGCGGCGTCCACGGTGTCGGCGGGAGCCGCGTACACGATCATCAGCAGGACGGGCAGTACGCCGCCGACGGAGAACCACACCAGGGCGGGGTCCCGCCCCACGAAGACGTACAGGGCGAGGAGGAGGACGACAAGGACGGGACCGCCCGTGAGCGCCGCGAGACGGACCTGCGGACCCACTCGCGCGTGCCGGTCGAGAGAGCGCAGGGCCTGGATGAAGAGCAGCGGATTCGCACTGCGCCGAGGCTCGGCCAGCCGCTGACCGAACCAGGAGGCGGTCACGGACCGCGCGACGGCCGCGAAGACGACCCCGCCCGTCACCGCGTACGTGACGCTGATGTCGCCCAACGGTGAGGCATCCGCATAGCCGGACATGCCCGCCTTGATGACAAACGAGAGCAGGATGCCGGTCGTGAGCAGCGCGGGCAGGGCGAGCAGCCGGGGCAGTGGCGCCATGTGCAGCCGCCACCAGGCCAGTTCGGACTCCTCGCGACGGCTCAGCAGCAGAGCCAGGTACGAAAGCCAGGCGCCGGCCCGTTCGGCGTCCCAGGTGCGGGGCGGGTGCAGCCGACCGGGGTTCGCGGGCAGCGGCGGAAACGCGGCGGGCACGATCCTGTCGAGCAGGTGCGCCTCGACGGCATCCCGGGTCGGGAACCGCTCGCGGTCCACCAACTCCCTTGGATCGGCCGGATGTCGCTCGTACGACCGGCGTACCAGCCACACCATCAGCGGACTGCTCAGGGCCCGGGCGACCGGCGCTGAGGGCTCCTTCTGGAGCGTCTCCAGCAGGCGTGCCCAAGCGGCGGCCCGGGCCGGAGGCCGGGCCCTGCGAAGGTAGTTCGCCACCTCGTCAGGGCGCAGCGGCAGCGACTCGATCACCGTGGCGTGCCGCAGCCCCTTGCCCTCCTGGTCGAGACGGGCGTATTCGTCCGTGCGGGAGACCAGCACCGCGTCCCCTTCGCCGCCGAGGCCCGCGTTGAGCGCGTCGAGGACCTCGGCGCGGCGGTGCTCGGGCAGTTCGTCGAGGCCGTCGAGGACGGGCAGCACCCGCCGCTCCAGGACGAGCCGGCGGGCCGGGTGGACGCCGTCCACGGGCGGCAGACCGGGGTGGTCCTGGCGCAGCCGGTCCACCAGCCACTCGGTGAGCGACTGCCGCCGGGTGTCCCAGGACTCCAGCGACAGCACGAGCGGCACCGGCACGCCGTCCTCACCCTGCGTGAGCCGACGGGCCAGGAGTTCGAGGGTGAGCAGGACGGAGAGCACGGTCTTGCCGGACCCGGCGGTGCCCAGCACGACCAGCCGCCGTCGGGGCGGGAGCCCGAGGAACGTCCCGGCGATGGTGTCGGCCCCGGAGCCCGCGGGCACGTGCTCACCGGCTGACCGCACTTGCCGGCTGGGCGTCCAGCGCACGGGCAGCGGTTCGGGGTCGGTCATGTCCCAGGCGTCGGCCTCGGTGCGCCACCGGTACAGGAGACTGCGTGCCAGTCTCCGCTCGGCCGCGGCCAGCGGAGCGTCGTCATCGGGCGGCGGGGGCTCCACACGCAGGGTCAGATTGAGATCGCCTTCCAGGATCCCGATCTGGATCAGGTACTCGGCTGTGCAGTCGACCGCGATGTTGGTGCTGTGCGGCCGGCCGTCGGAGCCCGTCTGCCTCGCCATGTACGTCCGCCCCCGTCGTCGCCCCTCCCACTGTACTTACCGGCGTCCGGCTCAGGATGTCTTCGGCTTCCCGTGGAGGCGTACCGTGCTGAGAATCTTCATGATCGTCGAGTCCGGCAGCTCGTCCCGCACGCCCGTGGCGCAGAAGAGGGTCCATGCGACCAGGCCACCCGCGGAGTTCTTGAAGCCGAACGTGATGGCCTTGCCGTCGCTCGCGCATTTGCCCTTCTGGGGTGTGTTCCTGGACCGGGCCCAGGCGATGCTGCCCCTGATGCCGGACTTGGTCGTGTACGGCGTCGCCGTCCTGTCGGAGACGATGCTCTTCTCGTCCGGCTGCGTGTAACCGCCGTACACCCACCGCTCCACCTGGCTCAAGGCGGCATCGCCGGTGCTCCTGGCCCCCTTGGCGCCCTTGGTACCCGCCCCCGCCAGCCAGGTGCTGGACGCGAGACCGTCCCTGTCGTCGACGGACACGCACCAGTTCTCCTGGAGGATCGCCGATCCGCTCATGACGATGACGGCCTTGCCCCAGTTGTGGGGGTCGTTGTAGTCAACCTTGCTGTCGTCGAAGCCGATCAGCATGCTCGGCTTCTTGACGTCCCAGTCCGGCGGCACGTCGAAAGCCGTGCCCCACTCGGGGTTGACGACGACTTTCCAGCCCGGGACGGCCGGCCTCTCGGTCCCCCCGGCCTGCGGGTGACCGGACGCCGACGCCGAGGCCGACGCGCTCGGCGAGGCACTCGCCGACGCCTTCGCGTTCCCGCCGCGGCCGTCCGCGCTGTCGTCCTTGCCGCCGCCCAGGAGCAGGGAGCCGGTGACGCCGACGGCCACGACCACGGTCGTGACGGCAGCGATCGCGACGACCTTTGCCCGGTTCCCGCCGCCCCCGCCACTCGACGGCTGCGGCCTCCTCGGCTGCTGGTAGGGGTTCTGGCTGTGAGGGTTCTGCTCGCCCCCGGGCGGCTGTCCTAACGGCATGGTCAGCAACCATAGCCCCTGGCTTTCCCGAGGGCGCCGTCCCGCAGGCGGACTGCGACGACTGACAGCGCACACCTGCCGCGTCGAGCAGGAGAGCCACGGTCGGTGCGACCGGCTCTGTGAGGCGGTCTGCCCGTGGTTCCCGGCCGGCAGTGCCCACCGGCCCGTCGACACGGCGCCGTCTGCCCCCCCGGGGCGTGGGCTTCCCACACGCCGATGGACCAACGCCTGATCGACCACATCACCAGCCTCGTCGAAGGCCTCAGCGAATCCCGCGACAAACCGACCGCGCGAGTCGCCGGACCGGCAAATCGCTGGTCGACCAGCTTCATCCCCGACAGGATGCCGCCATGCGACAGGCCGACGAAGAGTCCGAACTGCTCAAGTTGATCAGCCGCTACGTCACGCCCGACCGGCGCTACCTCAAACTCGGTGGCAGCCTCCTCCGAATGAGTGAGCACGAACGCGCCCACTTCACACGTAAGTTGGGCGAGGCCGCCAGTGAAATCAGCCCTCGTGAACTGGGCATTCTGCTCGACGGGGGATGGCGCGAGCGAAAGACGGCAGCCTGGCTCATCGCGGTTGCGGGAAGAACCGAGTTCCGTAAACGGCTCGGCGAACTCCTGCTCGCCAGCGAAGGACCCTACGCAGGGCAGGCGTACTGCGTTGCTCTGGCCACCTTCGGTACCCCCTCCGACGCCGACCTCCTGGTCGCTTACCTCGATCGCTACCTGCTCCGCCCCGACCTCTGCTACGACCAGACAGCCGCCCTCGGCACGCTCCTCTTGCTCGACGCCAGGCTCGGTGCCGGCCGTGCGGCGGCCCGGTTCCTCACCCCGGGCGGCCTGTGGCAGCAATGGATCGACGGACCACCCAGCAAGGACTACGGCACCCCCGACAGCCACCGTGAGTTCGTCGCCCGGCTCTGCGCCTTCGTTGATGAGAGCGCCAGACACGGCACGGCCTGCGCCGATGACCTTGAAGATGCCTCCGAGTAATCAGCATGGTCACCGCCCAGCACCCTCAGCTTGTGCCCGGCTCGACCTGGTGCGGTTGGGGTGCGGATCCGATCGGGAGCACCGGTGCCGGGTGGTCGCTCGGCCCCGCGCCGGTGATGCCGGCCAGCTGGTCCATGGGAACCGACAGCTGCGTCGCGAGCTCGTCCGCCTGAGGCTGCGGGGTGACACCCCGCGCCCGGCGTTTCGAACAGTTCATGGCCCAGGCGGTTCTCCAGTGCCCGGATCTGCGTGGTGACGGTGGACTGCGACAGTCCCAGCCGGCGTGCCGCGGCGGTGAAGGAGCCCAGGCGGTGCACTGCGAGGAAGGTGCGCAGCAGGTTGAGGTTCAGCGGACCGGACCCATGGGAGTCCTGATCGCTCGTGGTGTCGAGACTACGAGATCCGTGTGGCAGCGAGCGGCCGTCCGTCCCCGCATCAGGCATCGGTTCATCGATACCTGATACCGCTGTTTCCATTGGTGCGGATACGCCGGCGGTTTTAGATTCGAGGCACAAAGCACCCAGCCACCCGACCTCGCACGCGCCAGCCCCCACTCGGCCGGGATGTGCCGACCGTTCGGAAAGTGACCGTGAATCATGAAGGCGATTGCACTTGAACAGTACGGTTCGGCCGATGACCTGCGGCTGATCGAGCTGCCGGATCCCAAGGTGGCGCCCGGTGAGGTCCTCGTCCGGGTGAAGGCGGCGGGGGTCAATCCGGTCGACTGGAAACTCGCCGCCGGGTACCTGGATCCGATCATGGAGGTCCGGTTTCCGCTGATCTCCGGTTGGGACGTCGCGGGCGTCGTGGAACGGGTGGGGTTCGATGCCGGCGAGTTCGCCGTGGGGGACGAGGTCTTCGGCTACGTCCGTAAGGACTGGGCGCAGAACGGCGCGTACGCCGAGCTGGTCTCCGCCCCCGTCCGCACCCTGGCCAGGAAGCCTGCCGCGCTCACCTGGGAGCAGGCCGCGGGGGTACCTCTCGCGGGGCTCACCGCCTATCAGAGCATCAAGCGGGTCGGCCTTGGCAAGGGCGAGACCGTGCTGATCCACGCCGCGGCAGGCGGTGTCGGCTCGCTCGGCGTCCAGATCGCCGTCGCCCTCGGCGCCCGGGTGATCGGTACCGCGAGCGAGCGCAACCACGGCTTCCTCCGCGAGCTCGGCGCGGAGCCGGTCACCTACGGGGACGGGCTCGTCGAGCGCGTACGGGAACTGGCGCCCGACGGCGTGGACGCGGCCCTCGACTTCGTCGGCGACGGCGCGGTGGATGTGTCGCAACAGCTGCTCAAGAAGCGTGACCGGGTCGCCTCCATCACCGATGGCGAGGCAGCGGCGAAGGGCGGCCACTATGTGTGGGTCCGCCCGGACGCGGCCGACCTTGCGGCTCTCGCCGACTTCGCCGACGCGGGCAAGCTCACGGTGCCCGTGGAGCACGCACTGCCGCTGGCCGAGGCGGCCCAGGCGTGGCGCCTGAGCCAGGCGGGCCACACCCGAGGAAAGATCGTCCTGACCGTCTGACATCGCCTGCGGTGACGGGCGCCGGGCCGGTGCTCCGCGCCAGCGGATGGCGGGCCCGCAGTGATGTGTACCCGCCGACGCGAGGTTGTCCGTCGAAACTCCCCAGACAGGGGCAATCAACGGTCAGAGGGATGGCATGCCCGTAGCCACGAACAAGATCCTCGGCAAGATCCCGCTCGACCCGGAGAGCCTGACGCGGCAGATACTGGATGACCAGGGCACCGGCAAGCGATACCTGGACCGGGCCTTCATGGACCGCCTGAAGGACACCATGAAGGTCTCCGACGCGCACATCGACGACTACGACGCCATCCACCTCACCGGCGGCCACGGGGTCATGTTCGACTTTCCGCAGAGCAAGGACCTGGAAACCCTGATCGCCCGGTTCTACGAAACCGGCCGTGTGGTGTCGACCGTCTGCCACGGTGCGGCCGGCCTGCTCGACGTGACCCTGAGCAACGGTGATCCTCTGGTCAAGGGCAAGCGGGTCACTGGGTTCTCGTGGCCCGAAGAGGAACTGGCGAACCGGGCGGAGGCGGTCCCCTGCAACGTCCAGGAAGAGCTGAAGAAGCTCGGCGCCGACTACAGCACGGTCGCCCAGCCGTTCGCCCCGTATGTCGTCGAGGACGGGCGCCTGATCACAGGCCAGAACCCGTTCAGCGCGAGGGCAGTGGCCGAAGCAGTCGTCAGGTGACTCACCGCCGGGTGAGGACAGGGAGATCGTTCTACGATCTGAAGGGCGCCCGCGCCTGGATCCCCCTCGCGACAGCATCCGTCAGGACTCGTCCACGGCTTCCAGCGGCATGTCGCCGAGCGTGCGCAGCATGTCCACCAGCCGCTGCAGTTCCTCCTCGCCGAACATCGATTGCAGTCGTTCGTGCAGTCGCGCGGCCTCGGCAACGGCTGTCTCAAGGTGTCGGCGGCCCGCCTCGGTGAGGGTGATGATGCGGCGCCTGCGGTTGGCCGGGTCCGCCTCCTTGGTCACCAGCTCGCGGGCCTCCAGGCGGTCGAGCAGCTGAGTGATCGTTGTGCGGTCGACGGCGGTCAGGGTGCCCAGGGCTGTCTGGTCCATGCTGCCGTGGTCTCGCAGCACCAGCAGTACCGCGAACTGCGGGGAGGTCAGGTCCGGTACGCGGTGTTGCCAGTTGATCGTCCATGCCTGGGTGGCCCGGCGCAGCTGATGGGGCAGTGACTCGTCGAGCTGCAGCCAGTTGCGGGAGTTTGCGTTCGTCACGAGGAAGAGTATATTCAGTACCCTGATATTCAGGGTACTGAATGTGGATGGTGTCGACATGCGGCTGATCGTGGGGATGACCGGAGCTACGGGCGCGGTGCTCGGTGTACGACTGCTCACCGAGCTGCGCCACCACGATGACGTGGAGACCCACCTGGTGCTCAGCCGGTGGGCGCGCGCCACGCTGGAGACGGAGACCGGGCTCGCCGCCCGCGAAGTGGCTGCGCTCGCCGACGTCACGTACGCCCCCGAAGACCAGGGTGCCGCGATCTCCTCCGGCTCGTTCCGCGCAGACGGCATGGTGATCATCCCGTGCAGCATGAAGACCCTGGCCGGGATCCGCGCCGGGTACGCCGAGGGCCTGGTGGCCCGCGCCGCCGACGTCACACTCAAGGAACGGCGCAGGCTCGTCCTCGTACCCCGGGAAACGCCGCTGAACGAGATCCACCTGGAGAACATGCTCGCGCTGGCCCGCATGGGTGCCTCGATCGTCCCGCCCATGCCCGCCTTCTACAACCACCCCGCCACGGTGGACGACATCGTCGACCACATCGTGGCCCGGGTGCTGGACCAGTTCCGCATCGAATCCGGCGCGGCCCGGCGCTGGCAGGGCATGCGGCACGCCGCCGCCACCCGGCCCACCGGCCCGCCCGTCGACGGCGCATGTTCAGACCTCGTCCCGGTCGACGAAGCCCTTTCCGTAAGCAACGCAAGGGAGTTGAACCATGACCCATCTCTCCGACCTGCGTGAGTACCTCGACGCGCTGGACGCCCTGGGCGACCTCAGGCGCATCGACCGGGAGGTGAGCGCCGACCTGGAGGCCGCCGCCATCACCCGGCTCTCCTACGAACGCCGTTCCCCGGCTCCGCTGTTCGAGAACGTCGCCGGTGTCGAGCCCGGCTTCCGCCTGCTGGGCGCCCCCGCCGGGCTCAGTTCGCTTCCGGACAAGCCGCTGGCCCGCGTGGCGCTCTCCGCCGGTCTGCCCGCCGACACCACGGCCGCCGAACTGGTCGAGCACC
Organism: Streptomyces sp. IMTB 2501; assembly: GCF_001953885.1. Taxonomy (GTDB): domain Bacteria; phylum Actinomycetota; class Actinomycetes; order Streptomycetales; family Streptomycetaceae; genus Streptomyces. The sequence goes on from NZ_MQUS01000030.1 coordinate 56,534, forward strand.
TGGCCCGCACCCGGCACGCCACCCCCGTACCCCCCAAGCGCGTCTCGCGCGAGGAGGCGCCCGTCAAGCAGAACGTGCTGCTCGGCGACGCCGCCACCCTCGACCGCTTCCCCGTACCGCGCGTGCACCAGGCCGACGGCGAGCGGTACACCAACACCTGGGGCATCATCGTCGCCCGCACGCCCGACGGCCGGTGGACCAACTGGTCCATCGCCCGGATCATGATGCTCGACGGCCGGCACATGACCGGTCTCGTGGTCCCGCCGCAGCACATCGGCCTGATCTGGAGGGAATGGGCGAAGATCGGCAAGCCCATGCCCTACGCCCTGGTCCAGGGCGGCGCCCCGGCCGTCCCGTTCGTCGGCGGCATCCCACTGCCCAAGGGCATGGACGAGGCCGGCTACATCGGCGCCCTGCACGGCGAACCGCTGCCCGTGGTCCGGTGCGAGACCAACGACCTCGACGTCCCCGCCGGCGCCGAGATCGTCATCGAGGGACACCTGTCCGTGGGCCGTGACGCACTGGAGGGCCCGTTCGGCGAGTTCGCCGGATACGCCTCCGACGAGACCTCGATGCAGCCCGTCTACAGCATCGACGCCATCACCTACCGCGACGACCCCATCTGGCCCCTGGTCGCCGAAGGCCGCCCGGTGGACGAGTACCACACCGTCACCGGCGTCGGCGAGGCCGCCGAGATGCTCGCCGACCTGCGTACCGCCGGTCTGCCCGTCAGCACCGTGTGGCTGCCGCTGCGCGCAGCGGCCCACTGGTCCGTGGTGACCGTGCCCGCCGACTGGCGCGACCGGCTGCCGGGCACGGACGCGGACGCGTTCGTCCACCGGATCGGCGAGGTACTGGCCGCCTCCCGCGCGGGCCGCGTGACCTCGAACGTCTTCGTCCTGGACGACGACATCGACCCGGCCGACGACGACGATCTGCTGTGGGCCCTGGCCACTCGCGTCCACCCCGTCCAGCACGCAGAGGCGTGGGACGGCCGTATCCACCCTCTCCTGGGCTGCTACACACCCGAGGAGAAGGAGACCCGCCGCGGCCCGGTGGTCGTCCACAACGCCCTCCAGCCCGCACTGGGCTCGGGCCGCCTGCCGCACAGCTCCTTCGCCCAGGCATACCCCGCAGAGATCCGCCAGAAGGTCCTGGCCCACTGGACCGACTGACCACCCGCCCCGGCCCCATCCGCCCGGCCCGCCTGCCTGGCGCGTCGCCGGCGAGGTGTTGGCCCGTCAGCCATCCGCTCTGTTGCGATTCGGCGCATTGAGGAGGACGGCCAACCGGTGTCATGAACGGCCCTTGGAGGCGTCCGCGAGAGTCGGCGGGGGAACGATGAGGGACCCCATGGATCGAGCAGAAGCGCGCGGAGGCCGATCGGGTCAAAGCCGGTCTGCCTGTCCGCAGGGACGGCCTCTCGGCCTTCCCCCCAGGGCTGCCTCCGGGTAGAGAAGCGCCCGCGAAACGATCGCCATCTGGCTCATGACCGTGACACGGCGTTCCGTACCGCCCTCGCCGAACCAGGCTGGTGCAGACGATCGAGGACGCCCACATCCACCACCCCGGGCCCAACAGCATCAGCATCGTCAGCGCCACCCAGGCGCTCGGACGACCCACCAACGGATGGGTCAACAGGGCGACCAACGCGACGAACATCAGGTCCTTGAACAGCTCCAGAGTCCATCACGAGACTCAGCGTGAGGGGATCACACAGGAGGAAGCGCTGCAGGGAATCGAGGTCAGCCCCGGCAGGGCTTCCGAGCACCTCCTCGCGCTGGGACGCCCCTCTGTCCTGCCCGCCGCCACGACCTCTGACGCTGAGGCCGGAGATGTCGAGGAGAACCTGCGGGTCAGTGAGCGGTCGGTGGAACGCCGGCGTCGTGCCTGGCGAGAGGGCGGAACGGCCGCGCTCGCCTCTGCTGGACCGCCGAAACTGCCAAGCTGACCGATGAGCAGTTCGCCGAGTTGGAGAAGGAGCTGGCTCGGGGGCCGACCGCACACGGCGGGGAGTGAGGACCCGCACTGGACGCTGGCCGGGTTCAGGGTTCTGATTGCCCGGACGTTCAGGCTGGATTGCTCGTCGGCGGCGGTGTGGCGGTTGCTGCATCGGCATGGCTGGCCCTGGCAGTGTCCTGCCCGCCGGGCGGTGGGGCGCGACGAGCGTGCGGTGGGTCTGTGGAAGAAGGATGTGTGGCCGCGGGCGGAATGACCGCGGCGGCGCTGGGGGCGTACGTCGTCTTCGAGGACGAGGCTGGGTTCTCGATGACACCACCGCGCGCCGGCACATGGGGCCGGCGTGGGCACACACCGGTCGTGCGGGTGCGGGGCCGCTCCTGGCGCCGCTGGTCGAGCGCCGCCATGTGCTGCTTCAAACCGGGCGAGACCTCTGGGCTCGTCTACCGGCCGCGCCGCCACCGCAAGCACCGGGGCAAAGGATGCGACACCTTCGCCTGGAGCGGTTGCCGCGACCTGATCGTCCGCGTCCATATCCAGCTCCAGGCCCCCATCGTCCTGATCTGGGACAACCTCAACACACACCGGGCCGCCGGAATGCGCGAGTACGCCGCCGCACACGACTGGCTCCCCGTCATTCAACTGCCCTTATACGCACCGGATCTGAACCCGGCCGAGGGCATCTGGTCGCTGTTACGGCGTGGCCCACTGGCCAACACCCGGGGGACGGGGAGCGGGGGAGGAGCCCGACGTGACGGCGGGCTGGGCGCGTTGCAAGGGACCGGTGTCCCCGCGTTCGTGTCAGCGCGGACGCGCGGCCTGTACTGCTTGCGCTGGTCGGCCGGATCCCCCGCCCCACGGGGGCGGGGGAAGGGAACCAGCGACCGGAGAGAAGTCAGTGCTGACCGGTCATCCTGCCTTCACCAGCTTCCACTGCTGGTTGGCGCCCCCGTTCGGATTCCACTGGATGATGGGGGCGTTCTGGCTGGTCGAAGCGCCGGAGACATCGACCAAGTGGCCGCTGTCGCGGGATTCGATGGTGTAGGCCCCGTTGGCGGACGGTGTCACCGCCCATTGCTGGTTCGTGCCGCCGCCTGCTCCCCACAGGTTCAGTTGGGTGCCGGGCAACGTGGTTGCCGCCGGCACGTCCAGTGCCTTGTTGCTGCCGATGCCGGTGATGGCGTAGTAGCCATCCGCGTTGGCGGTCAGCGTCCACTTCTGGTTCGCCCCGCCGTTGGCCGGCCACTGGATGATCGGCGTCCCGTCCGAAGTGGCGCCGCCGGAGGCGTCGAGCAGCATGCCGCTGTTGACGTTGACGAGGTTGTACGTCCCGTTCAGGCTCGATGCCGTACCCGGTGTGACGGACAGGTTCGAGTATTGGACGCCGTAGTACCCCTTTGTGGTGGAGTCCCAGACGGTGCCGAGCCCGATCTGTCCGGCGCCGTAGCTGCTGTCGGTGAGGCTCGCAACCTGTATGCCGTCGATCTTCGCGGTGATGGTGCTGTCCTGGAAGGTGAGGGAGAGGCGGTGCCAGGTATTGGTGCCCGGTACTGTCTTGAGCTTGCCGCTCGCACCCGGGAGGGTGGTGAATCCCCATGACTGGTCGCTCTTCTGCAGCGACCAGTTGCCCGCGGTGTCCAGGGTCAGGTGGTAGGCGTTGAGGCCGTTGTTGTTCTGCCTCTGCCAGCCGACGTGACCCAGCAGGTCGGCTCCGCCTCCCGAGTGCTCCATCAGCACGTCCGCGGAGACGGTGTAGTTGGACCAGTTGACGTCGCCCGTTGTGGTGTAGGGCTGATTCCTGGATTCGTTGGTCCACCGGATCGGTGCCGTGGTGGTCATCTGGCGCAGGCATCGGCCGCTACGCCCCCCGCCGCAGGGCGCCGCTTCGAAGGCGCCGTTCATGCCGGCGAAGTACTTGGCCTCCCTGCCCGTGGGGTAGTCGGCGAAGTTGTCCGAGTACGGGAGCGTTTGCAGGGTGCGGCGCGGACCGGTGGTGGTGCCGGGCGCCTGCCCCGTGGTGGTGGTCACGGTGTAGAGGTGCTTGGGCTCCAGGGTGAGCTGATAGGTGCCGCCGGTGGCCGTCAGGTCGGGCGCGGCCACCATGCGCGGATGCTCGCCGCTCTGGTCGGTGGTCCAGACGTGCAGGGCGCCGCCGGGCAGCCCTCCGGCGACGGACAGGGAGACGGTCTGGTCGGCGGTGGCGTCCATGGTCTCGAACACCGTGCTCCAGGCGGACTTGTCCGGGGCCGCGTAACTGACGTAGCTGCCGTCCGCCCGGTTGCCGCCGAGATAGCCGCTGGATGCGTCCAGGTACTTCCACCCTGGGGAGGTGAACTGGCTGGTCTGAGCCATTGTCCAGGCGCTGCGGCCGACGCTGTAGGCGCCGGACCAGGGCTGGTTAGCCTGGATCAGGCCCACCCCGTTGTAGTCGAGGTTGGGGGAGATCGAGGCGACGATCGGCCAGTTGATGTAGGCGGTCAACTTGGCGTCCAGATAACCATGGTTGATGCCCCGGGCCATCGCCATGGCTCCGGCATCGGCGTCGTCCGAGCCGTTCTCGCTCGCCCACAGCTGTTTTCCGGAGGCTTGCGCGTTGGCCGAGCTGGAGCAGTTGGTCTGGCTGCTTCGGTAGCCGCAGACGTAGTGCGCGCCGATGATGTCCACGGCAGAGGACAGCGCGGAGTTGGAGGCGATGTCGTCCGCTATCGCCCAGTCGTTGTCCGCTCCGACCACCTTCGTGGCATAGCCGTGCTTCGCAAGGGCGGCGTGCAGGGCTTCGTACCAGGCGGGGCTTTGCCTGCTGTCGTACCTCTCGTTCCAGCCGCCGAGGTAGTCGATGGCGAAGTTGTGCTGCTTGGCGCAGTCGAGCCAGTTCATGAGGTAGTCCACCGTCGACGGTGAGCGGGTGGACCAGAAGTTGCCGCCGCCGAGGAAGCCCGGAGCACCCCAGGCGAGGCCGTACAGCTTGATGTGCGGGTTACGTTGCTTGGCCTGCTGCATCAGCCACCATTCATAGCCGTTGCTGCAGTTGATGGTGCCGGGCGAGTGCTCGATGCTGGGTTCCGCACCGTCGGTGGTGTTGGTGTCGCCGCCGATCTCCACCTTCAGGATCTGCAGGGACGCGCCGTAGCCGGGCTTGAAGAGATAGTCCAGGATCTGGCTGCGCTGCGGCTCGGGGTAGTCGACGAGCAGGCGGCTGTTGCCGCCGCCACCGCTGATGGCTCCGACGCCGTCGAACGTGCGGCCCCGGGAGTTGCCGTCGACGCTGATCGTGGTTGCGGTCGCGGCGTGAGCGCGGGTCGGTGCCATGCCAGTGGCCAGTACCAGGCAGAGACTGATGACAGCGAGAACTGCCGCCCAGGAGCGCGGGGCTCTCGTACAGTCGGGATGTGGGTGCCTTCTGGTGGGCATCACGATCGTCCTTCCTGAGCAGGGCGCTTCGATGAGGCCGAGCGGCGAGCGGTCGGCATCGCGTGATTTCCGGGCAGGGCGCTTGCGGCCAGGACATCGTGGTGGAACCCGTGATCGCTACGCCGGCGAACTCGCCTCGGGTTCGGCAGGAGGGGCGTGTGAATCTGGTACCGCTGTCTACGCGTCGTGCCCAATGCCGTAGTTGTATCGCGCCCCCACTCAAGACTGTCAAGACTCTGTGAGTTCTTTTCAAACGAAACTTCGCATGACCAAACAAGTTTGAACAACGACCGGAACGCCGCGGGCGGGCTTGACAAGTTCGCCCCGCATCCTGTGAAGCCGTGAGCGCGGTTGTTCTCGGCAACGGGTGAACGCAGCCGCGTACGGAGGATGAAAAGTGGGCCACTCCGCCACCGTCAGCCCCGGGCCCCCGTTGCCGGTGACAGCGGTGGTTCCTGGTGGGAGCCGTAGCGCTCCATGCGCTGCCAGCGCAGGCGGCTGCCGGACAGGGCCGTGGCGACCGACTGGACCACCACGAGGTACATCAGCTGGCGGTAGACGAACTGTTGGAACGGCAGGCTCCACAGCGGTCCGAGTCGTTCGCCGTCGAGCCGGAACGCGTAGGCCCCGGTGACGACCTGGATGAGCAGGAATGAGCACCACAGCAGCAGTACGTGGACGGGGTCGAGGAAGATCAGCCCGTACACGCTCAGCACGTCGACCAAGGGTGCGAACAGCGGCAGCAGCACCTGGAAAAGCAGCAGGAAGAGCAGCCCGCGCCGGCCGAATCTGCCGGCCGCTCCGCTCTGGCGGACGGCGCGGCGGTGCTTCCACATCGCCTGCAGGGTCCCGTAGCACCAGCGGTAACGCTGCCGCCACAGGGCGCCGAGGGAAGCGGGAGCCTCGGTCCAGGCGATGGCCTTCTCCTCGTAGACCACGCGCCAGCCGTCACGCCAGATCGCCATGGTGAGGTCGGTGTCCTCGGCGAGTGTCGCCTCGGAGACACCACCGACGCGCACCAGAGCGGCCCGGCGCCAGGCACCGATCGCGCCCGGCACCGTCGGCATGCACCGGGCCAGATCGAACAGCCGCCGGTCCAGGTTGAAGCCGACGACGTACTCGATGTGCTGCCAACGGCCCAGCAGACCGCTCCGGTTGACGACCTTGGCGTTGCCGGAGACCGCTCCGATCCCCGGGTCGGAGAACGGCTGCACCAGATGGCGGACCGCGTCCGGCTCGAAGACCGTGTCGCCGTCCATCATCGCCACGATCTCGTGCGAGGCGGCGGCGATCCCCGTGTTGAGCGCGGCGGGCTTGCCCGCGTTCTGCTGGCGGATCACCCGTACGCCCGGCAGACCGAGTGCCTCGACGATGTCGGCGGTGCCGTCGGTTGAGCCGTCGTCCACGACGATGATCTCGACCGGGTGGTCGGATGCGACCAGGGACCGGACGGTCGCCTCGATACCCGCCGACTCGTTGTAGGCCGGGACGATCACCGACACCGGTTCGGTCACCGGCGCTCCCCAGGCCTTCCTGGCATGGCGCCGGTGCCTGGCCGCGGCGATCATGGAGATCACCGCACGCACGATGCCCAGCAGTCCGGCGACGAGCAGCAGCAGGTCGAGTCCGTCGAGACCCCAAAGCGCCCCCTTGAGCAGCCATAGCAGCCCGAGGCCGAGCAGGTACTGCCCGGTGGAGGCGGGGCGGTTGGCGCCGGTGAGGTGGAATGCCTGGCTGACCGTCTGGAAGCGGTAGCCGCGCGCCTTGAGGCTGGGGATCAGCGTGTCCAGCGCGGCGACGGTCTGTGCGCGGTCACCGCCGGCATCGTGGAAGAGGATCACCTGGCCGGTGGACCCGGGAGGGGTGGCGTTTCGGACGATCCTCCGCACGCCGGGCTTCTGCCAGTCCTCGCTGTCCTGGGTGACGAGCACGGTCAGATAGCCCTGCTTGCCGAGCTGTCGCATCGTGGCCCAGTCGGCGTTGCCCACCGCGTCGGCGCTGGACGAGTACGGGGGCCGGAAGAGGCTGCTGGTGACACCCGCGGCGCCGGCCACCGCGAGCTGGTCCTCACGCATCTCCAGCGTGCGCTGCCAGCCGGGCAGGGCGGGCAGGTAGGGGTGGGTGAAGCTGTGCAGGCCGAGTTCGTCGTGATCCCTCGCCATCCGCGCGACCAAGTCGGGGTGTGTGGCCACGCCGGTGCCCACGAGGAAGAAGGTCGCGGGCACGTGGTGCCGTTCCAGCGCCGCCAGGACCCTGGGGGTCCAGGTCGGGTCCGGGCCGTCGTCGAAGGTGAGCACTACGGTGTGCGCCGGTGAGGTCAGCGAGACCGGTGTGGATCCGCTGGACGAGATCACCGGGCCGCCGTTCTCGACCGACGGCGGCACCTGGTCGACGGGTCCCTGCGGAGGGTTCCCGCCGTCGTCCTGGAAGCCGAACATGTGCTGCGTGTAACCCTCGATGAGCAGGGTGAGGGTGAGGGTCAGCACCATGGTCACCAGCAGCACCCAGTGGGTGCGTACCGGAGTTTCGCGGGCGCTGCGGCCACGCCGTGGGGAAGAGCTCACATCGGTGATTTCTGGGATGAGTGACGAGTTTGGAACGGAACTGCGGGCGCGGCCCGGGGGATGGGGGTCCTGGCAGACCGTCAGAGCCCGAGCGTGCCGTGGGTGGGCGGGGCGGAGGGCGTCGCGGTCGGGGTCCCCTTGGGGTGCGGGAACGGCTTGTGCCCCTTGGTCCGCGTCGGACTCGGGGACGGCGTCGCGGTCGAGGACGGCATCGTGGGCGGGGACGATTTTGCCGTCGGGGACGATTTCACCGTCGAGGGCGACTTCGCCTTGGCGGACGCGCCGCCGACGGCTTTCGCCACAGTCGTCGCCAGGCCCGAGCTCCGGTGCCGCTGGGCGGTGTCGGCCGCCGCGGCCGTCGGAGATGCCCCGGCCCGGGGTGCCTCGTGCGCGTGCGCGGCGACGGCGCCCGGCTTGGGCCGCAGGGGGTGCGGCAGCAGCGCCGGCAGGGTCGGGCCGCCCAGGAAGGTGCTGACGAGCAGGGCGACGTAGGCCGCTGCCGGAGTCACCAGCGCGGCCACCAGGATGCGCAGCCGCCTGCGGCGGCCTCCTGACATGTCGACGAAGATGGGTTTGGGGGCGGGGTGTCGTATCGGCAGGCCGCTCGGATTTGGTGTGTCGCCGGTGGGCTCGGCCGGGGAGCCAGCCACGGCAGGCCCCTGGGTCGGCTGCTGAATGGGGACATCGGGAGACGGTGACGTGTCATACGTCACTTCGTCCCCGGCGGGCGCCGAGCCCTCCGGAATGGTCTGCACGAGATCCAGACACTAGTGGCTTAAAACTGCTTGCAGTACAGAAACCGTTGAAGCTCGCGGAAAAAGTCCGCAAAGCGGATGAGCGGGTCGGCTCGGTGGGCGCCGTGAAGTACGTCAGTCCTGCGGCCTGCTGATGGTCAGTTTGAAGTCGGCGCCCACGGTCAGCGGAGCCTTCAGATCCCACTCGCCACGGTCCGCGAGCTCCTGCAGCGCCTGCGACCGGTCGACCGCCTGCGGCCAGTCGTTCTCGCGGCCGTCCGTGCAGGGGTGCTTCATGTGCTTCCGGCGGACGGTGTTGAACCGGGCCAGCCATGTCGCCTCGTTCACACCGGAGGCCGGGTTGCCCCCGAGCATCTTGTCGGTCTCATGGGCGATCTTCAGCATGCCGTCGCAGTCGTCGGACGTCTGGCCCATCATCAGGGCGGTGTCGTAGAGGTTCTCCAGGCCGAGCTCGCTCTTCACCCCCTCCTGCGCGCCCAGCTTCACGGCAGGGACGAGGTACGTGTCGTGTCCCACCTGGATCTGCAGCCTCCGGAAGACCGGGTCCAGGGCGGCCTTCTTCCAGTCGCGCACGAACGAATCGCCGAGCGCGCCGGTGTCGTCGCTCGCCGAGTCGGCCAGTCGCTGAAGGACGGTGGTGTACTTCGCGAGCGCGTTGTGCGGTGCGACGGCGTCGTACCTCTTGACCAGCCCGAGCATGTCGCCGCTCTGGCTGCAGAACCCGATCCAACCCGCCGTGTAGCCGCAGCCGTCGTGCAGATCGGTGATGTAGGCGTACTGCGGAACGGCGGCACCGTTCTCGAATACCGCGGTGATGTCATCCATCATCGGCGTCGCCGCCGGACCCGCCGCAGGCGTCACCGAAGCACCGGCCGTACCGCCGGCATGACCGGCCTTGTCAGCCTTACCTGCCGTGCCGGACGTGCAGCCGCCCACGGTGAGCACCGCACCGAGGACGACGAGCAGGGTGCGACGTATCCCGGTCAACTCCACGAACCGCTCCGGCCTGTTCCTTGCTGACTGCGCCAGCTCACTGAAGAGCCCCCCTCCTCGCGCAGAAACCACAAGCAGGAGGCTCGATCAATTACCGCGTACTTCTTCTTGCCCTGGGTCTTGCCGGGGATCTTAGCGTGCTGGGTTTTTGCTGGTCAGGGTGCTGGGCACGTACGCCGGAGAGGCCGACGGTGGGCGGCGTCGGCTGCTGTCGGACGGCGATTGCCGGGAGGAACATTCGGGATCCCGACGGGCTCCTGGAAGCAGGGTCGAGACAGGCAAGTGCCGGCTGACCCGCGTACCGCGCGCCTGACCCATCTATCCATCCCTCCGTCCACTCCCAGCGCATGAATGGCAGCGAGTAGCTCGGCCAACGCCGAGCGAACCCGATACATCTTGTGCGCGCTTCCAGCGGGATCGAATCCTTGATCGAAGGTGCTGGTTCATGTCCGGTGATGCCGTACTCGCAGGTCAGCGCCGTCCGGCAGGATGCTCCGCCATCCGCTCACGCGTGTGGAGGCGGAGGGGATGCTCCGAGCACGGGTGCGGCCAGTGCGAGGTGCGTGTCGGATTACGGCGATGGCGGGCAGTGCGGTTCGTGTGTGTTTGAAGGCCGCAAGATGCCTGGTCGAGCAGGGGATCGGCTCATCAGGTCCCGATTGATCAGATGGATCCCGTCGCCGCGATACTGAGGCAAATGGCAGACGACCGGTCAAATCGTCGTCTCCGCCCGGAGGTCGGGCGGGATGATGCCGGTGGAGCGGCCGTCGGGTCCAGGAGGTGGTCGAGCAGCTTGTCCTGGTGCAGGGTGATGACGCGGTCGACGATGTCGAGGCTCGGGTGGGCGGTGGTGAGCTGGGATTCCAGGCGCAGGACGTCGCTGACGGAGTGCAGGCTGGCCTGGAGGATGAGGTTGTGAGGGCCGCTGACGGCGGCGCAGTTACGGGTTTCGGGCAGGCGGGTGAGGGCGGGTCCGAGCAGGCAGGCGTTGAACGGGTTGCCGGATGGAGGAGACTTTGCCGCCTGGGACGATCCGTACCACTTGGGGGCATCTCTCTGCGATCCTCCAGGCCGCCGTGGAGGGGAGGACGGCAGGGTGGTGAAGCATCCGATGAAGGGGAGTCGCACCGCCCGGCCGCCGGCCAAGCCTGCGCAGAAGGCGAGGGCGTGGTCGCGCGGGCAGGCGATGCGGGTGCGCGCTGGACTCCCGGAGCGGTACCGCCTCGCAGTCGACTTGGGGGTGGGGCTCGGCCTGCGCCAGAACGAGGTATTCGGGCTGTTCCCGGAGGACCTCGATGCGGAGAACGGGGTCGTACATGTCCGGCGTCAGGTTTGCATGATCGACGGCCACCTCTTCTTTGCGCTCGCCAAGTGTGGGAGGACGCGGGGAGTCCATGTGGCGCCCGGCGCCCTGACCGGCATCGAACAGCACGCGAAGCGCTGGCCGCCGGTCGTGGTGGAACTCCCGTGGGAGAGTCCCACGAACCTCAGAACGAACGGCGGCGCGTCGACGGGGCTCCGCGTGCTTACCCACTTTCCTGGCTACCCGGCAGCGGCGCCCACGCAACCGCGACACATGGAACACGCGCCTTTGGAAGTCCGCGTTCGCCTCCGCGGGGCTGATCGGCAGAATGGACCCCGATTCCGGCGGGGCCAAGTGGGAGCCGTCACGCGAGCTCGGTTTCCATGCCTTGCGCCACACCTACGCTTGGATTGCCTGGTTCAGCGGGGAGGCGACTGCCTGGAAACCCCCTGACGGTCATACGGGGCGTGAGAGGCTGGAAACATGCAGGTCATCGCGTATGTAGCGGAATTCATGCGTTTAACGGTCTTCGGGCAGCGGACGCCCCGCCGACCTGCAGAGATTTTCGTGAGTCAGTGCTATGACCTGCACCGTTGTACGGAATCGAAAGCCCTCCGCGTCCCGGCCCGTCCCGTGCTGAAACTCCCTGAAAACTCCCTGGATTCGTACTCGAACTCCCTGGAAAACCCCCTGGGGTGAGGGTGCGGCTCGGGAGTTTTGGGCCGCCGGCCTGGCCTGATGGGCATTGGATGCGTCACAGCAGGTCAGTGGCCCGGAGTGCGGTCGGGTGCAGCCTGCCAGGGCTGTGGTCCTGTGCTTCCGGTTGCCCGTGGCTGACCGCCTCCTTCGGCGCGGCAGCGGAGCGAGGCGGACAAATGCCGCTGTGGCTCTGCCTTCTGGTAGAGGCGGGTCGTCCGTAAGGCGCAGGGGATCCCCTCACGGAGCTGTCGATAATCGACGTCATGTCGTCGAGCGCACCACCAGCTGTCGAGAAACGCCTGGCCCGTAGTCCCTTCACGGGGCCCGAAGAGCGGGGGCGGCAGCTCTGGCGGGCGGGGGGTGAGGCGGTTCTGGCCGCGGTGGTGGTGCTTCTCACCTACCTGGTCGAGTCGTGGATCGAGGCCAGGCTGGCGGGTCGGGTCCCGGCTCTGGCGGTCATCGGCATCGCGTTGGTGCTGGTGCGGCGCCGTTTTCCGGTGGTTGGTGTGATCGGGCTCGCGGCACTGATGGGGGTAGCGCCGGCGGCGGCGTTGCTGACCGCGGTGGCGGCCTACACCGCGGCCCGGCAATGGGAGACGCCGCGGCGGCGGGTGGGGCTGCTGCTGGGGGCGGCCGGTGTGGCGACGGTGACATGTGCGATGTCCGCGCCCGTGCTGGAGGTGGCCAGTTGGGTGTTCGGTCTGGCACTGGGTGCGGTGCTCGCGGTGACCACGGTCGTGGTGCCTGGCCTGGTGGGCACTGCTGCGGGGCAGCAGGACCGGCTGTTTCGGGCGTTGCGGGAGCGTACGGCCGCCGCTGAGGAGGCGCGGCGACTGGCAGACAGCGAGGCGCGGGTGCGCGAGCGATCGCGGATCGCCGCGGAGATGCACGATCTGGTCGGGCACCGGCTGAGCGTGGTCTCCCTGTACTCGGACGGGCTGGAGCTGGCGCTGCGCAAGGAGGCGCCCGCGCTGCGGGACGAGGCCGCTGTGGTGGGTCGTACCGCCCGTGAGGCGATGCGGGAGCTGCGGGAGGTGCTGGGGGTCCTGGGCCCGCTGGGGCAGGACACCGGTACTGATGCGCTGACGGATGCGACGGGTACGCGCCGGGACATCGAGGCGCTGGTCGAGGAGTCCCGCGGCGCCGGCATCCCTGTTGAGCTGTGCTGGGAAGGACCTGATCTCGACGCGCGGCCGGCCAGGGTGCGGCGGGCGGTGCACCGCGTGGTGCGCGAGTCGCTGACCAATGTCCACCGGTACGCGGTCGGAGCCCATGTGACCGTCTGTGTCCGCCACGCCGGCGAGCGGGTGGAGGTGCGGGTACGTAACGGTGTGCCTCCGGTGCCGCCCGCCGCTGTGACCGGGCTGGGCACCGGGCGTGGGCTGATCGGGCTGCGGGAGCGGGTGGCGCTGCTGGGCGGTGATCTGGAGGCGGGGCGGACGCCTGGTGGCGGCTTCGCCGTGACCGCCGATATCCCTGCCGAGTCCGGGCCCGGTGCGGAACCGGTGGCGGCCGAGCCGTATGAGGAGGGGCCGGGCGTCCCTGTCGAGGAGCCCGGCCGCGGGCTCTCCGCCTTCCAGCGGCGCCTCGGCGGTGCCGTCATCGGGCTGGTCGGCCTGGCTGGCGTGGGTGTGATGATGCTGTTCGGGCTCGTTCTTGTGCACGATGCGCAGTTCGCTTCCCACCCTCGGAGCGGCGAAGAGCCCCGGGTGGGGATGTCACGGGAGCGGGTGGAGCGGGCCGTGTCCTTCGACTCCGATACGGTGCGCGCTGCCGCCGCAGGGCGTGAGCCGGCGCGGCCGGCGTCCGCCACGGACTGCCTGTATCCCTATGTGGACAAGGGGGAGGGGCCCAAGGGCGGGCGGCTGGAGATCGTCCGCTACTGCTTCCGGGCCGACACTCTGATCGCGATCGACCGATTCACCGTTCCGATGGTCACGGAGAAGGTGACCGAACCACCGCATGAGAGAAGGACACATGAATGACCGAGCCAACTCCGCGGGTTCCGGGACGGGTTCCGGGATCCGGGTGCTGCTCGCCGATGACGAGGAGATGATTCGGCACGCCATCCGGCTGATCCTCCGGCACACCGACGGCATCGACGTGGTGGGCGAGGCGGTCAACGGTGCCGAGGCCGTCCGGCTCGCCGCCGAGCACCGGCCCGATGTGGTGCTCCTTGACATCCGTATGCCCGTCCTCGACGGGCTGGCGGCCATCGAACCGCTGATCGCGCTCGACCCCAGGCCGCAGGTCGTCATGCTCACCACCTTCGGCGACGAAGAGAACGTCACCCGGGCCCTGCGGGCGGGCGCCACCGGCTTCCTGCTGAAGGACGAGGGGGCGCAGGAGTTGATCCGCGCGGTGCGGGCGGCGGCTGCGGGGGATGCCGTGCTCTCGCCGGGTGTCACCGGGACGGTGATCCGGCGGATGCTGAGCGGCGGCGGGACCGTTGCCCCGGAGAGCAGGATGGCGGGGCTGACCGGCCGGGAGCGGGAGGTGCTGGTCCTGCTGGGAGAGGGGATCTCGAACCCGGAGATCGGCAGGCGGCTCGGCATCGGCGTAGGCACGGTCAAGAGCCACGTCCGGTCGATCCTGGAGAAGACAGGTTGCGGCAGCCGGGTGCAGGCGGGGCTGCTGGCGCACCAGGCCGGGCTCATGGGCTGAAGCGCCTGGCTGGGGCTGCCTGACCTGTCTCCGGGGAGAGCCGGCGGCTCTCTCTGTTGGTAGAGGGGGGCGTGGTCCGTGAGGGCGACGTGGCAGCGGCGGGTCTGCCTGTTGGCAGGCGGCGTATTCGCGACCTGAGGGCGACGGATTCGCGGGTGGGCCGCCGCCACGATGGTCGGGAGTTTCGCAGCCCTTCCAGGAGCACCTATGCCGCCGCATGCCACTGCCACCACCCGCCTCCGCGCCCCCTCCGTTGCCGCTCGCGCGACGGGGCTGACCAAGGTCTACGGCGAGGGCGAGACCCGCGTCGTCGCCCTCGACTCGGTGACCGTGGAGTTCGGACGCGGCCGGTTCACCGCGATCATGGGCCCGTCCGGCTCGGGCAAGTCGACGCTGATGCACTGCATGGCGGGCCTCGACGCCGTCTCCGGCGGGTCTGCTCAGATCGGTGCCACCGAGCTGTCCGGACTGAAGGACCGTCAGCTCACGAGGCTCCGTCGGGAGAAGATCGGTTTCGTCTTCCAGTCGTTCAACCTGCTGCCCACGCTGGATGCCCTGGAGAACATCACGCTGCCGCTCGATATCGCCGGCCGTAGGCCCGACCAGGAGTGGCTGGAGCTGATCGTGGGGACCGTCGGCCTCTCCGGGCGGTTGCGGCACCGTCCCGCGCAGCTCTCCGGCGGCCAGCAGCAGCGCGTGGCCGTGGCCCGTGCACTGGCCGGGCGTCCGGAGATCATCTTCGCGGACGAGCCGACCGGCAACCTCGACTCCCGCTCCGGCGCGGAGGTCCTGGGCTTTCTACGGGATTCGGTACGCGAGTTGGGGCAGACGGTGGTGCTGGTCACGCACGACCCGGTGGCCGCCTCCTACGCGGACCGGGTGGTCTTCCTCGCCGACGGACGCGTCACGGACGAACTGCCCGATCCCACCCCCGAGTCCGTGCTGGACCGCATGCCGCTGTTCGACGCCAAGGAGCGGACGAACTGACGTGGCCCGCAGCCGCTCACCGCCCCGTCTCCCGCCTCCGCGCTCCGTCACCTCGCACTCAGGACTGAACCGATCACCATGCTGCGTACCGCCTTGCGCAACGTCCTTGCGCACAAAGCCCGATTGACCATGACAGCGCTCGCGGTGCTGCTCGGCGTCGCCTTCGTCTCGGGCACCCTCGTCTTCGCCGACACCACAGCGAACGCCTTCCGCAATGCCTCGTCCCAGAGCCTCAAGGGCGTGGCCGTCTCGGTGCGAGCGGATGAGGTCACGACCGCTCCCGCTATGACGGGCGGCGAGGACGGCAAATCGACCACCGCCCTCGACATCGCGCTGGCGCGGAAGATCCGCCGACTGCCCGGCGTCGACTCGGTGCGCCCCATCGTCCACGGCCAGGCCACCTTGGCCGGTAAGGACGGCCGCCCGGTCAACGCCGACACCAAGGGGCAGAATCTGGCCACCAACTACCTGCCGGGCAGAGACGGCAAGGACAGCCGCTTCCCGCTGCGGGAAGGGCGCGGCCCCGCTGCCGAGGACGAGCTGGCGCTGGACGCCAGGACCGCCGCCAAGGCCGGCTACCGCATCGGCGACACCGTCCGCTTCGCCACCGACGGGCCCGCCCTGACCAAGAAGCTGGTCGGAATCGTCGCCACCGACGACCCCCAGGTCACCGCCGGCGGCACCCTCACCCTCTTTGACACCCGAACCGCGCAGAAACTGTTCCGCCATCCCGGCCGGTTCGACGAGATCACGGTCGAGGCCCGCGCGGGGACCGACGAGCACGCCCTCACCGACCAGGTGCAGGCATTGCTCCCCAGCAACGGGGCCAGGGCCATCAGCGGCACCGAACTGGCCGCCGAGCAGTCCGCCCAGATCGCCAAGAACACCGGATACCTCACCAAGACGCTGCTGGTCTTCGCCGGCATCGCGCTGTTCGTCGGCGTGTTCCTCATCGCCAACACCTTCACCATGCTGATCGCTCAGCGCAGCCGGGAGATCGCGCTGCTGCGGGCCGTGGGCGCTTCGCGCTGCCAGGTCGTCCGCTCCGTCCTCGTCGAGGCGGGTCTGCTCGGCCTCGTAGCCTCCGTTTGCGGATTCGCGCTCGGCCTCGGCATCGCCACCGCCATGCGCCCGTTGCTCAACACGACCGGTGCCGCACTGCCCGACGGACCGCTGGTCATCACGCCCGCAGCCCCGCTGGCCTCGCTCGCGGTCGGCGTCGTCATCACCGTTCTGGCGGCCTGGCTGCCCTCTCGCAGGGCCGCAGAGATCGCCCCCGTGGCGGCGCTCAGCAGCGTCGACCAGGCCCCGCCCGCCCGCGCCCTGAGGGTCCGCAACGTGCTCGGCGCCGTGCTCACCGGGGCCGGGGCGCTGGTGATGCTCTACGTCTCCACGCTCAGGACCAGCAAAGAGTCGAACCTGATGGCCGCGATGCTCGGCGGTGTACTGACCCTCGGCGGAGTGATCGTGCTGGCCCCGCTGGTCTCCCGGCCGCTGATCGTGCTGGCCGGCAAGGTCACTACCCGCTTCTTCGGCGTCAGCGGCAAGCTGGCCGAACAGAACGCGCTGCGCAACCCGCGTCGCACCGCCGCCACCGCATCCGCCCTGATGATCGGGCTCGCCCTGATCACTGGTCTGACCGTCGGCGCCCACTCCGCCCAGCAAGCCATGGCCAAGGAGGCCACCCAGGGCCTGACCGCCGACTACAAGGTCAACTACAGCACCGCCCGTGGGCTCGCCCCGGACGCCGCTGGCAAGATCGCCCGGCTGCCCGGGGTCGCCGCGGCCGCCCCCGTCACCACGGCGCAGCTCGGCACCCACGGCGAGTACGCCGTCATCACCGGCACGGATGCGAAGGCGTTCGGCGAGGTTGCACGGCTCGACTTCCGCGCCGGCTCGCTGCACGACATCGGCCCCGGGAGGATCGCGGTCTCCGACGAGTTCGCAGGGCGAGCTGGGCTCCAGGTCGGTACCACTCTCGACGCCGAGATGGGCGGCGGCATGGACAGCGGCAAGGCCGTGAAGCGGAAGCTGACGGTCGTCGGCATCTACGCCAAGACCCGCACCGTCGACGAGGCGCTGGGTACGCGCGCCGACGTGCTCCCATACTCCGTGACGAAGCAGTTCGACAACCTGCTGGTCAAGGCCGAGCCCGGCAAGGCCGGCGGCCTTGAGCACATGATCCGCGCCGCGCTCGGTGACAGCCCGCTGCTGAAGGTCCGCTCCCAGGAGCAGCTGATCAAGGACAACAACGAGTCGGTCACCACGGTCCTCAGCATGATGTACGGGCTGCTCGGCATGGCTGTCGTCATCGCGATCCTCGGCGTCGTCAACACCCTGGCCATGTCGGTCTTCGAACGTACCCGCGAGATCGGGATGCTGCGCGCCATAGGTCTCGACCGTTCCGGCATCCGGCAGATGGTCCGGCTGGAGTCGGTGGTCATCTCACTGTTCGGCGCGGTCCTCGGTATCGGCACCGGCATCTTCCTGGCCTGGGCCGCAGGCGGTCTGACCACGACCTCGATGCACGATTACGAGACCGTCCTGCCGTGGGGAAGGCTCGGCATCTTCCTGGTCCTGGCCCTGATGACCGGTGTCCTTGCCGCCATCTGGCCGGCCCGCCGAGCCGCCCACCTGAACATGCTGCGGTCGATCCAGGCGAGTTGAGCCCGTCAGCCCAAGGGCGGCACCCCGCCTGAGCGCCTGGCGGCCGCGTGGCCACCACCTGAACACGCCCCCCACAAGCCCTCTGAAGAGCGGCGCGGCCGATCGGCGGCCGGCGCCCGAGAAGTTCCGAGCAAGTTCCCGACAAGTCAAGGAGATTCGCGTGTCAACAACACAGTGCACCACCCCTGCCCGTCGAGGCCGACGGAGGAGCGCTCTGACGGCGGCCGCACTCGCCACCACCATGCTCACCGGCATATCGCTGGTCGGCTCGTCCACCCCTGCCCACGCCGAAGACGGCAACACCTACTTCAAGACCGAACAGCAAGTCATCGACTTCCTCAGCCAGAGCGCGCCCCTGAACCAGCAAGAGGCCGTCAACGGCTACCCTGTCAACGGTCTGGACTCGCAGCAGGTCAAGCTCGACGACGTCGAGAAGGTCTACCCGCACGACCAGGCGCTGAAGGACGTCCCGTCCAAACTGGGCAGTGGATTCGACCTCGCACAGCCCGCACCGACCGAGGGCGGTCCGTCCATCACCACCGAGGGCCCCGACATCCGCAAGAGCACCAGCGACGACAAGGAGCCGTGGCTGAGCAACTGGGACGCCAAGTCGCTGTGCGGCCAGCCCAACCAGAATCCCGACGGCAAGCCCATGCCTTGCGGCTTCGTCGGCGTGCTCGACACGAAGTACCCCACCATGCAGACGTCGGCGGCGGTGATGGGGAAGGCGCAGTTCTCCTACAAGACCCAGGCCACGGTCGGCCAGGACACCAGCCAGACCAGCGGCTGGTCCGTCGGCGGAAAGGTCAGCTCGGAGCTGACAACACCCGGCGGGCCTGGCGGCGGCACGGGCGGCACGGAGCTGAACTTCACTTACAGCGAGTCGA
The DNA here is from genome assembly GCF_001953885.1 of Streptomyces sp. IMTB 2501. Classification (GTDB taxonomy): domain Bacteria; phylum Actinomycetota; class Actinomycetes; order Streptomycetales; family Streptomycetaceae; genus Streptomyces. The sequence continues at coordinate 75,423 of NZ_MQUS01000030.1, forward strand.
CCACGACCACCAACAAGTGGACGACCATGACCGAGCAGAACAACACCTACGACGTCCCGGACGGCGTGTCCGGTTGGGTCGAGGGACGTGCCAACGGCGGCAAGTACATCGGGTACATCGTCTACAAGCTCGACTTCGTCGACGGCAGCGGCAACGAGAAGCAGAAGCTGGTCCTCATCCCGGCCCGTGTCCTGATCCAGGCGCCCGGCAATTCGGTTCCGATGACGTTCGTCAAGCGCCGGGGATAGCAGCGGCAACACATCGTCCCCGACCCTCCTGAGAACACATACGCCGGCTACGAGGTGGCCCTCTGGGGTCCACCTCGTCCCGGGTATCGGCAAGCACCGTCTTGACCGCTTGGAGCCGGAGCACCTGGCCTGGCGGGCAAGGTCGATCATCACCGGGGACAAGCCGACGCCGGAGACGTCCAGTTCCAGGTCCCGCAGCTGCGCCGTCACATGTCCGGGGCCGCATCCCAGCTCGACGACAGGCCCGGCACCAGCTGCCTGCCCGGACTCGGCGGATCGCGCAGCGAGCACTGCGCGATCCAGCGGCAGCTGGTCGAGGCGGTTTCGGACGAAGTCTGCGTAACGGACGGCGACGGCGTCGTAGGCATCCGCTGTCGCACTGAGATAGGGGAGGATTCAGTCACAGGCGGCGACACTAACCCAGGGGCTCTCCACCCCACGCGGGCTGCCAAAGACTCTGGGAGCACGACCCGTCGGGCCCTGCGCGGCGGATCACGTGATGGCCAGGGGGCGCGGGCGTTGTGGGCCTGGCCGGTCCGGTTTCTGCTCGCGTTGGGGTGCGAGGCGGACGCTGGGTCAGCCACCGCCACCGCCCGTTCCCAGCCTGCCTTGGAATCAGCGTTCGCACGCCGACCCATGGCCTGAGCGCTACGGTTCAATCTCCAGTTGAACCTCGTTACCGCCGCCCTGGAGGCCGGATGTGAGGCAGTCCGTGGGCAGTTCGCGGGGCAGCCCGGTGATGGTCCGCTGTACGGGGTGCCCTTGGCCACGTCCCTCGACGACCCGGCCCCGCTGGATCACAACCAGGACCCCTGCGACGCGGAAGGTCGTGGCACTGTCGTAGACGATCAGCGACCTGCCGCCATCGGCATACCGGAGGGTTTCCGTCCCGCTTCCGCCGGACACGGCGACGCAGGAGGCAACTGGTAGGTCCGAGTCGAAGGAGCCGGTGGCGGGGACGGTCCGACCGTGGGCACCGCAGGTGTACGTGATGTCCGCGTGAACATGGGTCGGCCGGGCCAGGAGCGTGAGCGGCGGGTCGTAACGGCTCTCACTGTGCCCGATGCAGCCGACGCTCCCCTCCTCGCCCGTCATGGCCTGACCGGCCGGCGCCCACACCAACGACGATCCCGCCAGCACCACGGACCCCAAGGTCACCGCGACACCACGCCTACCGAACATGTTCCCTCCCATACGTCCTGTATCAGTAACGGCCGTTGGCCTACCCAGGTGGGCATCCCGTACCCCGGCGTCTCGGAGCGCGTGACCGCGCACACCTCGATCCGTGCGCGGTCATGTGTGCCTGTACTCCCGTCGGGCTTCATCGGGTCGGCCGCGGACGCATGGAACCTGGAACACGGCGGGTAGCAAGCGCCGGACGAGTTCTCGTCGAGCAGGAAACGAGCAGGAGGAGATCTCCAGTGGGCCGTACCACCGTTGCAGCCGCCACCGTCGCGAGAGGGCGTATCTTCGCCATGATGGACGCGGACGGGGACGGGGTAATCTCGGCGCACGACTACCTGTCCCGGGTCGACCGGGCCGTCCAGGCCACGGGACGCTCGGAGGACGACCCGCTTGTCGTCGCCGCCCGCGGGCAAGCCCACCAGGCGTGGGGGGCGATGGACGCGAACGGCGACGGGAAGCTGACCTTCGAGGAATACGACGCATGGGTCGGCGCCGAAAAGTTCGACAGCGTCTGCCGATTCGCCCTGGGCGCACTGTTCGACCTCGCCGACGCCGACGGGGACGGCGCCCTGGACAAGGCCGAATTCACGTTGCTGCGCACCGCACTCAACAATGAGCCCGGAAACGCTGCTGCCGCGTTCAACGCATTGGATGCCGACGGCGACGGCCGGGTGGGTCGTGATGAGTACCTGGCGTCTATCCGCTCCTACGTCATCGGCGACGCCTCCCCTATGGGCGAGGCCCTGTATTAGGCCGTGTCCGGTGGGTCGTTGGCCAGGGACATCCCTATCGGGGTCGACCTCGTGTCCGATAGGCGCGAGACGCACCAGCGGTATGCGCTGCCCCTCATGTGATCGCCGGGACATCCTTCGGCGTGCCCTGTAGACCCGCTAGAGGGCGTCTGAAAGGCCTGTCAGCGGGGCATACGGGCAGGTAGCGGGTCGGTGGCGCATTTTCGGGGTGGGGTGGGCGAGCCGCGTGCCCGTTAGTCGACGGGCCTCTCCGACCTGGAGTGGGAGATCCTTTGACCGCTGGTGCCGGGGGTCAAGCCTGGTGGATGGCCGGTCAGACACACGCGGTGGGTGATCGTCGATGTCCTCGCGTACTGGCTGCGGGCCGGCTGTGCCTGGGNNCATGGCTACGACGGCGGTGAGAAGGTCGACGGCATCAAGCGCCATGTGGTGGTGGTCATCCTCGGTACCGTCTCCTGCGGGCCTGTGTCAGCCCGGCCGACGTCGAGGGCCGGGACGGCGCCGAAGTGCTGCTGCGCCAAGCGGCCTGCGGCCGTGCCGGGACGGGAGCCCTCCCGCCGCTGCAGGGGCCGGGCTGCCTGCTGCCCCGGGGCGATGACCAGCTCTTTCACGCTCTTGGGCGCCTCGGGGTATGCAGGCTGCGGCGGGCGCCCGCGGCCGCTGTGGGGCGGGGCGTGCGGCCTTGCGTCGTGCGGGCGCGCTGTGACGGTGGTCGAGTCGCCCGCCACGCAGTGCAGCCTACGTTCTTGCAGGCCAGGCCAGAAGGCTGCGGTGTCTCCATAGCCGCCGTCGGCCACGGCGAGGGGGACATCGACGCCCCAGGACCGGGTCTCGTCGATCATGTCCAGTGCCAGTTGCCACTTCTCGACATGGCGCACGTCCGTCGGGATGCCGCACCGTTCGCGGCGGGCCACCTCGGCGAGATCGGCCTGCGGCGAGGTGGGGTCCCGGCTCTTGGGGAGAAACAAGCGCCAGCCGATCGCCGCCGAGGCTGTGTCCGAGGCCGGCTGCAAGGACGCCCCCGCCTGGCACTTGGTCACCGTGCCGGCTGTGCGCCGGCACGTCCGGAAGGATCGACAACTGGCAGATCGGCGCCTTCGCGGCCTGCGCTACCGCCCGCGGACGGGCCCTAAGCTGCGGCGGGCCATCACTCAGCGGTGACGGGTGGGTGGGTCCGGGTCGAAGATGAGGTTGGCAGCGGCCCTGGAGTATTCAGCGTGCTGACGAGCACCCGCCTGGGCGGAGCCCTGCGTCACGTCCAGAAGCGTTCGTCAGCGGGTCTCGCATGTCCAGGTACTTGCTGCTCGGCAGGCAGATCCTGGAAGGAGTCTGGCGTCTCTTCGATCGGTGACACTGCGTGGCACGCCGCCTTTCCGCTTGCCAGACGCTGTGGACGGCATTGCCGATCAGAATCGTGGTGTCACCATACTGCCAGGATTGACGATCGATGCATGCGTGTCTTCGTTTTTGTCACGTTCGGATAGTTTTCCTTGATCCGTGATCAGAGCATGGGTACGGGCCGTTCACTCTGGTAGTGACCCACCCGTCCAGGTGAGCCACATGCCGCGTCGGCGACACGTCAGACAATCTTTCTGGCCCGGAGGAGCCGAATGACGTTTTCCCACCGTGCACAGCGCCCCGATGCGCGGCTGATCTTTCGGCTGCGCGGCGGCAGGCTCATCGCCTTCCGCTACCTTTACCGGCGGCACTACGCTGCGGCGTTCTCCTACGCATATTGCTGTCTCGGTGACAGCGCTCATGCCGCGCAAGTGACCGAGCAGGCCTTTCACTCCCTGTTCTGTCAGCTGACGTCGATACCTGCTCAGACGTCCAGACACGCGGGATGCGTACGGCTCCAAACGCTCACCGACGTACGCAACATGTCGGTTCAGCATCTCACGCGAAGTGAGATGTGCATGGGCGGGGCCGGTTTCAAAGCCTGGGTGGCACGTGGAGCGGTGTGGCCGGTCACCGACGACCAAAGGTGGCTGACCGCCTTCCGGCGGCTCTCGCTACGGCAGCAGCTGGTGCTGTGGCACGCGGTTGTGGAGGCGGAGGCTCCTTCCATCGTGGCAGCCATCGCTGGGCTGGCCCTTCACCACGTACCGCAGGCGCGTGCCGACGTACTCGATTCGCTTCTGTATCACTTCCAGCCGGCGGGTGATGGCGTTCCCGTCGGCAGGCTGGACGGCCTCCACGGCCCGCACTACTGGGAGAAACGTTTCACCATGGAGGGGTATGTCAGATGGCACCTTCCTCGGATTCTCCTGGGGTGGTGGCCGGGCGTGCCTTACCACGACGTCAAACACCACGTGCCTGCCTGTGACGCGGACCCCTGGTTTCTACGCGATGCCCTACGCAGCCAACGGTAACGATATGACCGAGACCGAGATGTGTCCGCCCCGACCGTCATCGGAGCCGGGGCCGTTCGCCGCTGACTTGCCACTGTCTCCGCTACTGAAGGCCCCGCAGCGCGTACTCCAGGGCGAAACGCATGTGAGGGCGATGGAGGGCCGCGCCGAAGAGCCCTCCTGTCTGCCGAAGTCGACACCGCACCGTCTGCGGATGAACGTGCAGTTCCCTGGCTGTCTCGGGCGCGGCTCGCCACTTGAGCCAAGCCAGCAGTATCTCCGCAAGGCTGCGTCGACGCTGCTTGGTCGCGCTGTTCATCGGCGCCAGCAGAACCTCTTCGAGAACACCCGGCAGGTCAGGAGCCTGTTCGGTGATCAGCCGCGTCAGGTGATCGACCGCAATCAGTACCCGGCCAGGGCCTTCTTCGCCGTGGACACAAGTCGCGGTCCGGAGCGCGTTGGTCAGTTCGAGCGAGGTTCCAGCGCGCTCAAGGGCCACCGCCGGAGCGATGACCGCCCAGGTCCCCCGGAACAACTCGTGGGCCGAGGACTGCCACTGCGGGCACGAATCCGTCGGCAGGAACATGCGGGATTCACCGTTACCGGAGTGAGCGATCCGGGCCCAGGGAGTCAGTTGTGGCCAGGGCCCGTGCCGGCCGCATGGAATCGCCTGCATGCGTGCGGGTTCGTGCCCGACGGCCTGCCGCGCCAAGTCGCTCAGCTATCTCTGGTACTGGAACGTGCGAGGAAGCGAGGACGGCGAACAGAGTGTGCCGCGCCGCCTCCCGCTGATTTCCCGGGCCTAGGTGAGGCAGAACGGCGTGGCTCGGTCGACCGTCGCGGCCGCCGCGTGCTCTTGGCGCGCCCAGCGGCATGTCTCTCCTCCTGTCTTGCCGTGCCGCATATCCAGTACGTCTCCCAACGGCGGCCGCACCGTATGCCCCTCCATCTCATGACGTTGTCGAGGGAACCTCGCAGGGTGTCGCGGTCGAGTTCATGCAGGCGAGACGCTCACGCGTAATGGATTCGTCACCTATGGGCAGCGGTTGGCAGTTGTCACTTGTTAGGAGTCGGTGTGGGACTCGCACATCGCCGGAAAGGTGGCTCGGCGCTGGGGAAATGGGCGGAGGTGACCACAACGCACGTGCGCGTCACGCTGATTGCCGGGACACTGCTCACACTCGTCGCGTTTCTGGTGGGCCACGGTGCCGGTCGCCATTTGGACGGCGATGTGGAAGGCGATCCGCGGGCCGATTCGAGCATCGGAGCTCGCATGCTGCGTGACCACTTTTCTGCTTCGCAGTCCAATCTGACACTGTTGGTCAGCACGCCGGGGAAAGTCGACAGCCCGACAACACGCCTATACGGGCGGAGGCTCACCAAGGCGCTCATGCACGAGCCAGGAGTGCGGGTGATCGCATCCTATGGGGACCAGCGCCGGCCTGATCTGATGTCCGCCGACGGTCACCACGCGCTCATCCTTGCGCACGTCGATGAAAGCTCGGCTCGTCTGCCTCGCACCCTTGATGCGGTTTCGCGGGATCTGGAGTCCGCCCGCGGGCGTTTGGAGGTCCGGATGGGCGGCTCGGCCACGGTGGGGCAAGCGATTCAGGACACCATTCTGCACGACCTGGGCATTGCGGAGCTGATGGCCTTCCCGGTCGTGATCGCTCTTCTCCTGCTCGTCTCCCGAAGCGTGGTCGCCGCTGCCTTGCCTCTCCTGATCGCCGTGTTCGCCGTCGAAGGGGCCAACGCTCTGCTACGGGCACTGGCTCCCTTCACGTCGGTTTCTGTCTTCGCGCTCAACTTGACCACTGCCCTGGGCATCGGTCTGGCAGTCGACTACGGTCTCCTCCTGGTACGCCGGTATCGCGAAGAGGTGCTGACGTACGGGATGAAACGCGAGGCCGTCATCGCCTCCGTGAGCCAAGCCGGCCACACCATCGTCGTCTCTGCGGCCATCCTCGTCAGTGCGCTGACGACGCTGTTGCTGTTCCCCCTGCCATTCCTCCGCTCCATGGCATACGCGGGTATCGCCACGGTCACGCTCGCCGCGTTCGCCACTGTGACGCTGCTTCCCCCGGTGCTCGTCCAACTCGGTCAGCGGATCGACACGGTGGGCGCTTTGCCCAGGGCGCGCCGTCCGCGGCATGCGGTGCCGTCCGTCGGCGGGGAAGGCTGGGTCACGGCAGTGCGCTGGACGGCGCGGCACGCTCTTGCGGTCGCATCCACCACTATCGTCATCCTGGTCCTGTTCGGCGCCCCGTTCCTGCATGCTCGCTTCGACGTGAGTGACGTCAGGCAGTTGCCCTCGCGAGCCCAGGCGCGCGTCGCCGAAGAGCGCATCACATCGGTCTTTCCGACGCAGAGCGTGGACATCATCCTGGGCTCCGCAGATCAGCGGGCTGTCGTCGGCTACGCGCGCCGTCTGTCCACCTTGCCCACGGTGGACACGGTGGACGCTCCCACCGGGCGGTATGCCCACGGGCTGCTCACCGGTCCGCGGCAGCCTGCGCGCTCGTCAGGCGGAAGCTCATGGATATCGGTGAGCGCGCGACCGCGGACGCCGCCGGCCGAGTTGGAGGCCCTCGTCCGACGACTGCGCGGTGTGGGGGCCCCGGCCGACCGGTATGTCACCGGCGTGGCGGCGATCAACCTGGATACGCGCGATTCCATACGAGAGGTACTTCCGTACGCGGCAATCGCCGCCGTGACCATGACCCTGTTGCTCATTCTTCGTCTGACGCGGAGCCCTGTGCTCACAGTTCAGGCAGTTCTCCTCAATGCTCTGAGCCTTGCGGCCATGCTCGGCGCGCAGGTCTGGTGGTTTCAGGATGGAAGCCTGGCGCAGATGCTCGGGTTCACGCCCACCGGTTCGCTGGACATCGGCGTCTCGGTCCTCATGGGTGTCCTTGCCTTCGGTCTGTCGATGGACTACGGGATCTTCCTCATCTCCCGCCTGGCCGAAGAGCGCCGTCGGCGGATCGAGCCCTTTGCAGCGCTGGAGGAGGCGGTCCGGACAACGGGAGGAACGATTTCCTCCGCGGCCGTGATCCTGGCAGCGAGCATGCTCGCAGTGGCAGGTTCCCGCATCACGAGCGTCAAGATGCTGGGGATCGGAGTGGCGCTCGCCGTACTGCTTGATGCCATGGTCGTGCGCGCCTTCCTCCTGCCGTCCGTCCTTGCCTTGGGGGCCGTACGGACGAGGCTTACGCAAGCTCGTGCCGACGCCTCGGAGAGCCGGAGTAGAGAGCAAGTGAAGCCGCAGGCCTGATGTGTGGGGCGACGCTCGCCCTCACGGAGCAAGCCGCTCTCTGGGAGCAGTGATGACGGCCGGCCTCCTGTCCGCGCCTCTGGTACGGACACTGCCCATCGGCGGTGTACGCCTACGCCTCGACCTGCGCTCAGGCTCCCCTCGACGCTTGCGAACTCGTCCACGGCCTTCTCGGAGCTACTGCAGCGCCTCCTGGACGGCCAGCCGGTGTCCGGTCGCGGCTACACGGCTGCCTCCGCCGTGAGCTTCACAGCGCGGTGCGTTCCGCGGCGGTGGCGTACTGCCCGCTCCAGCCGGAGTCCTCGACACCTGGCTTCAAGGGCTGGGTCGCATCAGGCGTGTCGTGGGCCGAAACCGGTCGGGCAGTTCATGGCAGTGGCACGCGCGAGGAAGTAGCGGCTGTCCGCTCTTCTGCGGTAGCCCCTGCTACGGGATCATGTTCGGGCATGGTGATACACAAAGTCCATGCTTAAAATTGATTGTTTGTGGTGATTTTCGAGCAGAAGAGCGCGTCGAAGGAAGGGGATATGGCCATCGCTACAGGTGAACCAGGCCTTTCTGCGACTCCCCGTATCCGTACGATCGACGTGCGCAGTCGAACCCGCACCGACGAGGAGCTCACCCATGGCCAAGCATGATCGCTGGAGCGCACTGATGGAGTTGCTGGCCGCGCAGGGGCGACTGGACGTGGAGGAGGCCGCTGCCGCCCTGGCTGTCTCCGGTGCAACCATCCGCAGGGACCTCGACGAACTCGCCGAGCAGCAGATGCTGGTGCGCACCCGTGGCGGTGCCGTCGCCCACGGGGTCTCCTACGAGCTGCCCCTGCGCTACAAGTCCTCCCGTCACGCGCCGGAGAAACAGCGCATCGCGGCCGCTGCCGCCGCTCTCATCGGCGAGGGCGAAGTGGTCGGCCTGAACGGTGGTACGACCACGACCGAGGTTGCGCGCGTGCTCGCGATGCGGATGAGCGGCGGCCGGGAGGGCAATGTGAACGGGCCCGCCCTGACCGTGGTGACCAACGCGCTGAACATCGCGTCCGAACTGGCCGTGCGACCCCAGATCAAGCTCGTACTCACCGGCGGAGTCGCACGCCCGCAAACCTTTGAACTCGTCGGCCCGCTGACGACCGGAGTGCTCAACGAAGTTGTTCTCGATGTGGTGATGCTCGGGGTCGACGGGGTGGATCTGCAGATGGGGATCATGGCTCACCAGGAGGACGAGGCCAGCGTCAGCAGGCTCCTCGCGGAACGGGCGCACCGGGTCGTCGTCGTCACCGACTCCTCCAAACTCGGCCAGCGCGCCTTCGCACGCATCTGCGGACTGGAGCGCATAGATACCCTGGTCACGGACGCCAAGGTGTCCAAGGAGATGACGGACCGGCTAACGGAAGCAGGTGTCAAGGTGCTGACCACCTGACGGCTCGGTCAGCGACTGGGGCTGGTGCCCGCCGTCTGGAGGCTGGCGGCCTGGTCAGATGGCGGCCTGCCGGGGCGAGCGCTGGGTCGACGCTGTATGTGTTCCGGGTGGGGGGCGTCGGTGTGAGTGCTCAGGACTTCTTTGACGGTTTGTCGTCAGGAGATCCTTGACGGTCCTTCTCGGTGCCCATGCCTTTGATGTAGAGCCTGGTGATCGGAACGAGGCTCCTGCGGAGCCTGACCGCGAGTTCGTCCTCTCCTTGCACGATCCGGTAGTGGGTGTCCTCGACGACGACTGTGACGAACTTTCCGGCATGCCGCGGGCCGAGCTTGATGAACTGACCGTTGATCATGAAGCGGCCGCTCCCGTGGACCTTGCGCAGGCCCGGACGGCCCCGGCCGGCAGGGGTGGTGGAGGCAGCGGGGACGTGGCCGTCCGTGCCCCGGGATCTTCCTCAGAAGGTCGGCCGGAACTGGGTAGGGCCAGGTTCCTATCAGTGCGTTGTCGGCGATGGCGTGCATGAGGTGCCCGTCGAGGCGGAGGATGATCGTGCGGCCGGCGAGAGCGAATCCGACCTGGTAGCGGCCCCGGCCAGGCAGACGATCCCGTCGCGCAGGACCTTGCGGTCGACCTCGACCGGTTCGCCGGCAGCGAGGACGGCCGTGCCGCTGCGGGCCCTGGGCAGGGCGGCGGGTGCGGTTTTGCGTCGGCGCGTCCAGTCGCCATCGCTCATAGACACGGTGATGGACCTGGACCCGATGAGTGGCCAGGTCGTTGCGGGCCGGGCTCGGGTGCACCGTCGAACGGCCGGTGCGTTCGCGACTCCGCATGGGGCCGGTTCAGGGGCGGTCCGACCAGATCACGTCCCCTGTCGCGGTCTGGAGGAGAGACGTGGAAAACTGCAGGTCAGGCACGCAATTCGCTGATCGGTGAACCTCGGACCAGCTGGCGTCCGGCCAAGACATATGTGCCGAGCGCGGCGACCGCCTCGCTGCCCGTAGGCCGGACTTCGGACGAAGGCCGGCCAAGGTTCACGCGCGGGTACATGTGTCACTGCAAGCTGACGCGACACCATTCGATCTCGTACCCCAAAGAGGGCTGATCTCGGCCGTGCTCTGCACCCTCTCGCCTCGATGCACCCGTGCGCCTGGCGGAGGAGGCTATCTGCGACGTGCGCCCTATTTCGGACAGGGCTGCCGCGCCGTACCGCACCGGCGCGCGAGCTCTGCCGCCGGCGCACGGTCCAGGATCTTCAGGGGCATCCGGAGCCGATGCTCGACCGGTCCAGTCCTCGTCGCCTCCCCGGCAGGCTCCGCGACCTCACCCATGCACAGTCAGCCAGAGGCCTGTGCGCCAGCTGCACGGTCGGACAATTCCCCGGTGCGAAGCCCTTGACTCCCCCCTCGCCAACCGCCATGGTTTGCTCAAAATTGCTCGATCGACATCCATATTGAGCAGGTTCTTTCACATCCCCATGCTCGGAGCACCGTATGAGATGGCATCAACGACTGGTCGGCCTCGGATCCGCAGCCCTGCTCACCGCCGCCGGACTGGCGGGCGCCGCCCCCGGACGGGCGGTGGCGGACACCGTGGCCGCGAACAGCAACGCCCCGATCGGCGCCAAGCCGATGATGGGATTCAACAACTGGGCCCGATTCGGCTGCACCGCTCAGGCCCGGTTGGACGGGACGCGGGAGGGCTACTCATTCCAGCAGTTCATGCAGGACCAGGCCAAGGCCATGAAGGACACCGGCCTGGTCGCTGCCGGCTACACCAACCTGACCGTGGACGACTGCTGGATGCAGCGCAACAGCGCTGGCTACCTGCACGGCGCCGCCCGCTGGGGCGGCTCCACCCAGCCCGGTTTCGACCCGGAGCTGACCGACTACGCCTCCCGCGTGCACAGCCTCGGCATGGAGGCCGGCCTCTACAGCACCTCGGGTGTGAACACCTGCCAGGGCGTGCCCGGCGGCGTCATGGGGCACGAGCAGTCGGACGCCAACTCGCTGGCGTACTGGGGCATCGACTCGCTCAAGCTCGACAACTGCGGGACCACCGAGAGTAGCCGTCAGCAGGAGTTCACCGCCATGGCGAACGCCCTCAACACGGCCACCTCCTCCAACTCCCGCAAGATCCTGTTCAACGAGTCGGCTCCCGCAGGCGCGGGCCCCGAGTCCAGCACCAAGTACAGCGTGATGGACTGGGTGCGCGGACTGGGCCAGATGTGGCGGGTCAGCCCCGACATCGCCGTCTGGCACGAAACCAAGCCGATGAAGTCCGCCTGGGACTGGCCGCACGGGGGCGACTATTACGAGGGCGGTGTCCTGCAGAACTTCACCGACACCGTCGCGCTGGCCCGCTACAACGGCCCGGGAAACCACAACGACGCCGACATGCTGCTGATCGGCGACAACAACCAGCTCACCCTCGCCGAGCAGCGCAGTCAGTTCGCCCTCTGGTCGGCCATGGGCTCCCCGCTCATGATCAGCACCGACGTGCGCAAGATGGCTGCCGACCCGGTCACCTACGCCCCGCAGCTGAGCATCCTCAAGAACGCCGACATCATCGCGGTCGACCAGGACACCACGGCCGGCGGGTACCTCGCCTCCCGGCAGGGCACGACCGACTCCTCCGGCGTCGACGTCGTCGTCAAGCCGCTGGCCGATGGCTCGCGCGCCGTGGTCGTCCTCAACAAGAATGCCACCGCCACCACCTACACCCTCGACCTGGCCCGCGTCGGCTTCGCCAACCTCGCCTGTACACGCACCGCCAAGAACCTCTGGACCGGCACCACGAGCTCCGTGACCGGCTCCATCACCGCCACCATCGGCTCCCACGACAACGCGATGTACACCATCGCCCCCGGTAGTTGCGGTGCGGCCGTTCCGGTCGGCCAGATCCAGGCCGCCCAGCCCGGCTTCCAACAGTTCGCCTACTGCCTTGACGCCCATCACGGCGCCAGCAACGGCGCCACCGTGGGCCTCTACTCCTGCACCGGCGACAACAACCAGCAGTGGCAACGCCGTGGCGACGGCCTGATCGTCTCCCTCGGCGACAGCAGCCTGTGCGTCTCCGGCGAGAGCAACGGCCTCAAGCTCTCCCCCTGCAACAGCGGTGACCCCAAACAGGTCTGGACCTACAATCGCGCCGGTCAGCTCCAGGCCAACGGCCTGTGCGCCGACATCTCCGGTGGCGCCCTGAACGATGCCAATGCCGCCGTCATCACTTTCCATTGCGGCGACCACCAGCCCAACCAGACCTGGAGCGCCCCCTTCGGCACCCCGCCCGCTCCGTGACACCCCGTATGGGCCTGCCGCAGCATTGCTCGACCAGCCCATGCAGGCCGTCGGCATCGGCGGCAAGCGCAGGGAACACCGCTCCCTGCTCGACGCGTTGGGTGTCGGCCTTGCTGCGGAGGTCCAACGCGCGGTATGCGCGCTGCTCCGTGAGTGCCTCCAGGCCCGGGATCACCTGGTCAGTGGCGGCCAGTCGGGGGCGGCAAGCCAGGAGGAGGGGCGGTGGCCCGGTTAGCGGCCGGCGCGAAGATCGTGTGCTCGACGTAGGAGCGAAACCAGCGGTAGCCGACGCGGAGACCAGCCCCACGCGGATGCCCGGCAGCCGTGGACGAACAGAAACGAACGACACCCTCGCCCGGCACCTGGCCTGCTTCTGCGAGTCCGCCGATCCGCTTGAGTTCCGCGTTCTCCTTCTTCAGCGCTTTGATCTGGGCGGACTCCTCCGCCAACGCCTGTAGGGCGGCCGTCTCATTCGGGTAGCCGTCGCGTACCTCGGCGCACATGTGCACCGCACGACGGCGGAGCACGAGCGTGTCGTACGGGCGATACTTCGCAGCAAGGCCGACAGGCCCGCCGACGGCGGTTCAGGACTTCGGTGCTCAGTGGCCGGCCAGCACGACCAGCAGTCTCGCCACCTCCGCCGCGACGGCGTCCCGGGCCGGGCCGAGGTACTTGCGCGGGTCCGGGACCTTCGGCGCTGCGGTCAGCCGCGCGCACCTCCCCAGTGAAGACCTTGTTCAGGTGGGTCGAGATGATCCCTTGGTCATGCCGGCCGCGACGGCCTTGGCGAGATCCTCGTCACTCACGCCCGAGGAGCCGTGCAGCACCAGCCGCAGGCGATGGCCGAGCGCAGACGGGCGATGGGGCCGAAGTCGAGGACTGCGTCGCGGGTCAGCATCGCGTGCGAACTGCCGACGGCCACCGCCAGCGCGTCCACACCGGTCGCCGCTACGAACGCCTGGGCCTCCCCGGGATCGGTGCGGACCCCCGCCGTGTGCGCCCCGTCCTTCCCGCCGACCTCGCCCAGTTCGGCCTCCACCCACACACCCGTCTCGTGGCAGTGCGCGGCGACTTTCCGGGTGGCCGCCAGGTTCTCCTCGTAGGGCAGCTTCGATGCGTCGAACATCACGGACGTGAAGCCCAGTTCGACCGCATCGTTCACTAGGGCTTCCGACTCCGCGTGGTCGAGGTGGCCGGACCGGCAGGTCGGCGTGTTAGGCCCCTGCCACGATGGCCTCTGCGTGCTCGACCTGTACGACGTTGAATGCCCCGACGCCCGAGCAACCGGCGCGTGCGGGGCCGGTGATGTGGTCAGTGGCCACGAGGGGCATGGGTTCTCTCCACGGAGACGGTGGTACGGAATTCCTCGTAGACGGCCTTGTTGACCTGTCCGGCCGTCGGACAGGCGACCGTAGCGGCCGCCAGGGCCACCGCCTCCGCCAGGGTCTGCTGCCAGGGCGTCCCGTAGTGCAGTCCGGCGGCCAGGGCGGCGACGCAGGCGTCCCCGGCACCCGTCGGGTTGCCGGACACCGGGCGCGGGGGAGCGGCCTGCCATGTTCCCCGCGGAGTAGCCACGTACAGGCCCTCGGTTCCCCGCGAGGCGACGACGGTGCGGGCGCCCAGGCGGCGCAGTGCCTCGGCTGCGGCGGCCACGTCCTGTTCTCCGGTGGCTTCGGTGAGTTCCGCCGCGTTCGGCTTGATCAGGGTGGGACCGGCGGGCAGCGCCGCCAGTAGCGCCGGGCCACTGGTGTCCAGCACGGTCGCGGTCCCGGCCTGGCTGCTCAGGCGCACGAGCGTGGCATAGGCGTCTGCCGGCAGTCCCGGCGGCAGACTCCCGGACAGGACGACCACGGTCGCCTCGTGCACCAGCTCGGCGAACCGGGCGGTGAATCCCGCCCAAACGGTGGGACTGACCTCCGGGCCGGGGGTGTTGAAGACGGTGGCGTCGCCATCGGCGCGCGACACGATGGTGACTGTGCGGCGTGATTCGGTCCACATGGGTACCAGTTCGTCGCGCAGGCCTGCCCTCCGCAGCCCGTCCTGGATCAGTTCGCCGGTGGCGCCACCCATGAGTCCGGTGACGACCGTCGGCACGTCGAGCGCGGCCAGCACGGAGGACACGTTGATGCCTTTGCCGCCGGCGCGCTCGTAGTAGGTGCGCACCCGGTGGGAGGCGTGCGGTACCAGCGCGTCGACGACGTAGGTGACGTCCAGTGCCGCGTTCAGAGTCACGGTGAGGATCACGGTGCCATGGCCTCCGATCGCTGTCCCGCCCGGCCGGAGACGGCGGACGGTTCGTGGCCGACGGCCTGCCATGCGAGGAGGCCGGCGCCCAGGCAGCCAGCCCGGTCGCCCAGCTCAGCAGGGACCACCGAGGGCCGGAGCTGGAACGTCAGGCGCTCTTCCAGGTGCGTCCGCAGGGGGGCCAGCAGCAGGTTCCCGGCCTCGGCCAGGCCTCCGCCGACGACGATCCGTTCGGGGGCGAGGACGGTGCTGACCACGGCGAGAGCAGAGGCGAGCGCCTGGACGGCCTCGTTCCACACGGCCACCGCCACCGGGTCCCGCCGCGTGACCCGCTTCGCCACTTCGGCGGCCCCGTAGACGTGGTGCCCGGTGCGCTCGGTGTACGCAGCCGCGATCGCCGCGGCGGAGGCGACGGTCTCCAGGCAGCCCCATGAACCGCACGCGCAAGGGCGACCTTTCGGATCGACGACGACATGGCCGAGCTCGCCCGCGTGCCCAAGGCCTCGCAGCGGTCGGCCGTCGCAGACGACGGCGGCGGCGATGCCGGTGCCGACCGGTACGAACACGAAGTCCGTGATCCCGCGCGCGGCGCCCACCCGGCACTCGGCAAGCCCTCCGGCCCGCACGTCATGGCCCAGGACGACCGGCAGCCCCAGGGCCTCGGTGAGGTGCTGTGCCAGCGGCAGGTTCGACCAGCCGAGGTTGGCGGCGTGCAGGGCGAGGCCGGCGGTCTCGTCGACGATGCCGGGTACGGCGGCCGCCGCCTGCCGGACGGTGCGGCCGAGGGCCGTCGCGCGGTCCGTGAGCCCGGACAACGCGGCGGTGATCGCGGCCACCACGGCGTCGGGACCGGCGTGCCGAGACGTCGGGCGGTGCAGGGTGGCCAGCGGTGTGAGTGTACGGTCCAGCACCGCGCCCTTCATGGTCGTGCCGCCGACGTCGAGTGCGATCACGCAGTCGGCCGGAACCGGCTGGTCAGGCATCGTTGCCCTGCAGGATCACGGAGCGGGTGAGGTTGCGGGGACGGTCCGGGTTCATGCCCCGCGCCTGGGCGATGAGGACGGCGAGCCGCTGGGCGCGTACGAGGTCCGCCAGCGGATCGATGTCGCCCGCCGCGTCGCTGGAGCGCGCGACAAATGTGCCGCCAACGTGCTCCACGTCCTCCGCCAGCCCCTTGGGTACCGGGCCGAACACCCAGGTGGCGCGGCCGGGACCGGTGATGCTGATCGGTCCGTGCCGGTACTCCATGGCGGGGTAGGACTCGGTCCAGGCGCCCGCCGCCTCCCGCATCTTCAGCGCGGCCTCCCGGGCCAGACCATAGGTCCAGCCGGTGCCGAGGAACGTGAACTGCGCACTGCCGGTCAGCTCCCCACCCAGCGGTTCGGCGAGGGCCGTCTCCGCGTCGGCAATCGCGTCGGCAACCGGCCGCACCCCCACCGACAGGGCGCCTTCCGCCTCCAGATGGGCCCGCAGCAGCACCAGCGCGCTCGTGGCGAACCGGGTCTGGACGACCGACTCCTCGTCCGCGTAGTCCAGGACGGAGACGGCCCCGGCGACGTTCAGTACCGGCGTGGCCGGGGCCGCGGTCAGCGCACAGGTGGCCACGTTGCCCTTCAGCGCGCCGAGCGCCTCCAGGACCTCGGTCGTCGTGCCGGACCTGGTGATGGCCAGGACCCGGTCGTACGAGCGGTGGCCGGGGAACTCCGAGGCGGCGAACGCGTCGGTCTCGCCGTGCCCTCCCGATTCCCGCAACCGCGCGTAGGCGTGGGCCATGAACCACGAGGTGCCGCAGCCGATGACCGCGACGCGTTCACCGCGACGGGGCAGATCCTGCGAGAGGGAGACGCCCGCTGCGGCTGCTTGCCGCCAGACGTCCGGTTGTGAGGCGATCTCGGCCGAGGTGAGGGATGCGTCCTGGACAGACATGTGAAGGGTCTCCTTGGGGGGTGCGGATGGGCGCCACCGGCGGACCGGCGGGCTACTTGACGGACCCGGCCGTCAGGCCTGAGACCACCTTGCGCTCGATGAAGGCGAAGAGGACGACGACGGGCACGATGGCGATCACCGATCCGGCGAAGAGGTAGTTCCACTGCACGGTGTAGTCGCCGATGAAGCTGTTGATGCCGACGGTGAGCGGCTGGCTCTCCGGCACGGTCGACAAGGTCAGACCCATCACGAACTCGTTCCAGGCCGCGATGAACGTGAAGATCATCGCGGTCACCACGCCGGGCAGGGCAAGTGGCAGGGTGATCCGGACCAGCGCGCCGACGCGGCTCAGCCCGTCGATCATCGAGGACTCCTCGAGCGCCACCGGGATGGAGCCGATGTAGGCGGTCAGGATCCAGATGGCGAATGCCAGGTTGAACGCGGCGTTGCACAGGATCAGCGTCCACACCGAGTTGAGCATGCCGAGCTGGTAGAACTCGCGGTAGAGGCCGACCAACAGGGACGTCGGCTGGAACATCTGGGTGACCAGGACCAGCAGCAGGAACAGCCTGCGGCCGCGGTAGCGCATACGGGCCGTGTAGTACGCGGCTGGCAGGGCGACCAGCAGAACCAGCAGGGTGGAGCCGACGGCGACGAGCAGGGTCACACGCAGGTTCGCGCCGAGGCTGGAGTCGTGCCAGACGTCGATGAAGTTGGCCCACTCGAAGTGGTGGGGCAGGTACGACGGATCCCGCAACTCGTCGGCCGGACGCAGCGCGGTGATCACCATCTCGGCGTAGGGAAGCAGGAAGACGACGGCGAGCAGCCAGGCCACGGCCGCGACGAGGATGGTCCGCGGACGCGGTCCGCGGCGGGGCGGGGTTGCGTGGGAGGTGTGGGCACGCTGGTGCGCGGCGGTGGCGCGGACGTCAGGGGCGGCGGTGTGCTGGGCCATCAGCTCTCCTCCTCGGTCCAGCGGCTGGCTTTGAGGAACGCGACCACCATGAGCACGACCAGGGCGAAGTTGACGACGGACATGGCCGCGGACTCGCCGATGTCGGAGTCCTTCAACTGGTACATGAAGACGGTGGTGGTGGCCGTGTCGCTGCCCGGACCGCCGTGGGTCATGCTCCAGATGACGGGGAAGGAGTTGAAGACGTTGATCAGGTTGATCACCACGCCCACGAGGAAGGCCGGCCGCAGCAGAGGCAGGGTGATCCGCCAGTAGGTCTGCCAGGTGCCACTGCCGTCCACCCGGCTCGCCTCGTACACCTCCTCCGGCACGGTCTGCAGACCGGCCAGCAACGTGTACGTGGTGAACGGCAGGGAGACGAAGACCGCGACGGACATCATCCACGGCCAGGCCGTACCCGGCTCGCCGAGCCAGTCCTTCGGCCCGTCGACCAGGCCCAGGTCGGTCATGGCGGTGTTGAGGACGCCGGCGGTCTGGTTCAGCATCCACTTGAAACCGATGGCCGTCATGACCACCGAGGCGGCCCACGGGGCGATCAGCGCCCAGCGAGTGACACGCCGGCCCGGGAACTTCTGGTGGAACAACTGCGCCAGTGCCAGCGACAGCACCATCGTCAGTGCGACCACGGCGAGGGTCCAGAGGACGGTGGCGAGGAGCACGGAGGGGAGTGAGGACTCGTCGAACAGCTTGCGGTACTTGTCGAGTCCGGCCGAGCCTCGGGTGAAGCCGCTGATGCTGATGCGCAGGAACGAGGTCCGCACCATCTCGACGACGGGCCAGACGACGACCAGCAGGATGAGCAGCACGGCGGGGCCGATCCAGGGCAGTGGTCCGAGCCGGGCGAACCCCGAGCGCCGGCTGGCCCGGGCGCTTCGGGCCGCGCGGACCGGCGAGGTGGACGAGTGGGTGGACACAAGGACCCTCCGGTGTCTGCGGTGGGGTGGGCGAGCCGACTACTTCTGGTCGGCGACCGTGGCTTCGGCAGACTTCTGCAGGTCGCCCAGGACCTTGACGGGGTCACCGCTGACGGCGGTGCCGCCGTTCTTCTTGATGTCCGCGGAGACGGCGTCCCAGGTGGTGTCGCCCAGCGGGTAGAAGACGGCGTTCCGCAGCAGGTTGAAGAAGGGCTGCAGGTCCTTGTGCTTGCCGTTGCCCTGCATCTCGTCGAGCGTGTCCTGGGTGACCGGCATCAGGTTGTAGGTCTCGGCGAACTTCAGCGTGTTCTCCTTGGAGTACGCGAAGTCGAGGAACTTCCTGATCTGTTCCTTGTGGCCGTTGTCCTTGAACGCCATCATCCAGTCCGCCACACCGAGCGTGGACCGCAGGACGCCGTCCCTGCCCGGAATGGGTGCCACCCCGTAGTCGACGTTGCCGTGCTTGGCCATCTGGATCAGCGAAGGGTGGCCGTTGAGCATCGCGGCCTTGCCTGCCGCGAAGTCGGCGAAGGCGGTCTTGCGGTCGGTGGTGGCCGGGTGGGCGTAGGTGAGGCCGGGGCCGACGAGGCTGGACTTGAGCCACTTGAAGGTGTCGACGTTCTGCCGGCTGTCCAGGGTGTACTTCCCGGTCACGTCGGTGTATCCGCCGCCGTTGCCCAGCTCCCAGATCAGGCCCTCGCCCTGGGCCTCCTCGGGACCGAGCGGGAGCGCGTACGGGGTGACACCGGGGACCTTCGCCTTGATCTTCTGGGCGTCCGCGGTGAGCTCGGCCCAGGTCTTGGGCGCCTGGACGATTCCTGCCTGCTTGAAGACCGCCTTGTTGTAGAACAGGGCACGGGCGGAGGAGACGAAGGGGATGCCGTACTGGACGCCCCTGACCTCGCCCGCCTTGGCGAAGCCGGGGATGAGGTCGCCGCGGGTCTTGACCGACAGCACGTCCTGCGCGGGGTACAGCAGGTCGTCGGCGACCTTGTCGGCGTACCCGCCCGTCTGCAGGATGTCGGGCATGTCGCCGCTCTGGATCATGGTCTTGACCTGGGCGTCGATCCCATTCCAGTTGATGACCTGGACATCGACTTTGATCTTGGGGTTCGCGGCTGTGAATCTCTTGGCCACGTCCTTCCAGTAGAGGGATGAACTGTTCGACGCCTTGTCGCCGTAATCCGCCGCGACGAGCTTCAGTGTCACCTCCCCATCCCCCGATGCGCTGCCCCCACCGCACGCGGAAAGGGTGAGCGCGCCCGCCACGCAGGCGCCGGACAGTGGGAGTACGCGCTTGTTCATGACATGGACCGCCTTCTTCACGAACCTGTAGTGGCCCCTGCGGCAGGACTCATGCACGGCACGGTGACGCATGAACAACTCGAATGTCAATAGTTGCTCAATCTCCCCGGATTTCGATCAGAAATGTGCACTGCGATGGCGCGATTCAGGCAGCAGACCAGGTAGGCGGGGTTTCGCCGTGCACGCTCCGCAGCTCAGCAGCTCCCGGTGTCCGGCTCGTAGGAGTGGCACTTGTCGGTCACCAGTACTCTGGGCACCCCGTGCTGCTTCATCATGAGCTCGGCCGGGAACCCTTTCGCAGCCTCCGCGTCCCGCCGGGACTGGACCAGGATGTCCAGCACGTTGCCGTGCTGGCCCAAGGCCCGCTACAAGTACTGCCGCATCCCGTTGACCTTGATGAACACATCATCGAGATGGCACTTGTCGCCGGCTGCGGCACAGGGCTGCCCCGACCCGGCCACACCACCGCTCCGAGAAGATCAGAAAGCCCGGCGATCAACCCGGGTCCACGACACGCCACTCAAGTTGACAACGCCTCCGTCACCGACCTGCCACCCGACGCGGAGACGACACCCAGGGTCGAGGTGCTGACCTGGACGGGCGTCGCCGAGCCGGACGAACTCCGCGCGATCCAGTGGGATCCGGCCCTGGCCACCGCGGCCGGCATCGCTCTGTTCCCTGGGATGCTGGAAGGACTGATGACGACCAAGGACACTCGGCACGCGACAGACCTGGTCACGCCGCAGAAGCGCGATCGGCTGTCCTGGCGCTGTCGGCCGTCCTCGCCCAGCTGGACGTGACCGGCTGCAAAGATCGTTGGGCCCACCACGCCCTACGGCCGGGCCCAACATGCCTCACTTCCCTTGAACATCGGAAGAGTCCTGACCAGCACCAAGGCTTGACATACCTAGATAATCGTCGCAGACGGTGGGCATGCTCCGGCAGCCGGAGACCACCGCAGAATCCATGGAGCGCCACTCACCGCAAGCCCCTCGGGGCATGCGGTCGCTCGTTCCTCCGCTTCCGACGCCGTTCTCCCCCACAGGACAGGCCATGAGTAAAACCGATCCCCGCACTCCGAACGACCGGCTGCGCGAGCTGATCCGCGAGTCGGACTGGACCTACGAGGCGCTGGCTCGCGCCGTCAACACCCTCGGTGCTACATCCGGACTCAGGCTGCGCTACGACCGGACGACCGTCGCCCACTGGGTCCGAGGCGCCTGTCCCCGGCCGCCTGTCCCTGAGCTGGCCGCGGAGGCGTTCTCGCGCAAGCTCGGCCGGACCGTCACCGTCGAGGACACCGGACTCGCGCCCCCAGGCACGCCGGGAGCCGCGCTGCCGGGAGCGTCCGATCCCGCGGCGAGCCTCGGAGAACTCAGAAAGGCTCATCTCGACCCCGTGCTCAGGGAGTCGATGCGCCGGACACTCCTGGCCGAGGGCTGGCCGTCGACGGACTGGGCGGACGACGGCGGTCCGGGCGGCACCTGCCTTCGCGGTCCGGTGCACCTGCCGCCCACCGCAGGTCCGTCCTGGCGGATCGGGGCGAGTGAGGTCGATGCCCTGGAAGCCATGGGCCGGTTCTATCACGAGGTCTGGGACGCGTTCGGCGGCGGTCACGGAACCAGCGCGCTCGCCGCCTGCCTCGCGGACGACGTGGCCGTCTGGCTGCGTTCCCCCATGGCCAACGGCGTTCGTACGGCCCTCATGTCCAGCGCTGCGGAACTGACGCTGCGGCTGGCGCTGATGCACTTCGAGAACGGCCACTACGGCTTCGCCCAGCGCTACGTGGGCATCGCGGCGCAGTTGGCCCGAGGCGCGGACGACCGCACGATGTATGTCACGATACTGGCCAGGGCGGCCACGCTGGCGCTCGATCTGGGCCAGTACCGCAAGGCGGCGCACCTGGCCGACTCGGCCCAGGTCCTGCTCACCGCCTGTGCTCCGGACACGGTCTCCTTCGCCCAGGGCGAGTTCGCGATGGCGTATGCGGCCGTCGACGATGTGCGCGCCGCGCATCGCTGCCTGGACGCGACCCAGCAGAACCTGTCCCGCTGCACCACCTCCGAGTGGCAGCTGGCCGTGTACCACTGGCAGCGGGCTCAAGTCCTCGCCTTTCACCACCGGCCCGGCAAGTTGCTGCCGCTGCTGCGCACATCACTGCGGCACGTCCCGCCGACGGACCGCCGCTTCCGCGCCGTCCTCATGCTGAGCACGGCTCATGCCCAGCTCCGGCTGGGGCGCCTGGAGGAAGGATGTGCCACGCTCAGGCGGCTCCTCACCGAGTTCTCCCTGCTCCGCAGCGCCGACATGGCGGGCGGACTGCAGGAGTTGCTGCGCCAGGTGGGGGCCTTTGGTCGCGCCAGGTCGGCCATCGATCTGCTGGAACAGGCGCGGGGCCTGCTGCCGCAGGGCCCGGCGCCGGCACGCCCGCGCCCCTACGGCCATTGACGGCGGTCCTGCCTCCCCTGAGGCGCATCCGGATGTTCAACACATTCAACACAGCGCGTCCCAAGACCGCTGACAGTGTCTCCCGAGGCCTGAGGTAATGGCACCACTTCATGACCGGCCACTCCAGGGAGCCCCCCACTGTTCCCACGCCCTGTCCCCATGCCCCACGTCTCCCGCCCTTCGAAGGGCCCCGAGGACGCATCACCCCATCCGTCGGCACCGCCCTCCGACGGTGAGATGTGCGCTGCCCGGCAACGGCTGTTCGCGGCCCTCACCAGTGAAGAAACGTTCCAGCGGTGCGACCTGGAACACCTGGCGGCCGCCGCCCGCTGGCCGCTGCCCCAGTCAGTGCAGGCGGTCGTCTCCCGCGACATCCGTGCGAGCATCCATGTCCCGAACGGCTGTCGCGTGTTGCGGCAGGTGTCCATGGACCGGGTACGTGTGCTCGTCGCCGAATCCGAATCCGGCCCCGGCCGCAACGCGGCCACCGCACTCGGCCCCGCTTTCTGCGGCTCCCCTGCCGTCGTCGGCCCGAACGTCCCCCTCGCACTCGCCGGAATGTCGCTGCGCTGGGCGGAGCATGTGCTGACGGAGCTGGGACGGACCGCGCAAGGTGTCCACCACGCCGTGGACCATCCGGCCGGCTGGATCCTCGCACACAACCGGAAGGTCGCGGAATCACTCGCCGCGGCCCTGCTGGAACCGCTGGACGCGTGCACTCCGCTGCGTCGGGAGCAGTTGGAGGCCACGCTGCTGGCATGGCTCCAGTGGCGTGCCGCGCCGGAGGTCGCCCGGGCACTGAACGTCCACCCGCAGACGGTGCGCTACCGCATGCGCCGACTGCACGCCCTGCTCGGGCAGGCTCTGTCCGATCCGGACACCTGCCTCGCACTGGAACTGGCCCTGCGCAGCCGCTGTTTCCCACAGCTGCCGCATGCGCCCCGATGACACTTCCGTCGCGACCGGTATCTCCATTGAAGGCTGATGTGCCGAACGGTCGTCGGCGTCTTGCCCCTGCCTCGGAACCCATCTTCGAAGCCGGACGGGACGCAGTGAAGCCGCGACGAAGGTCCAGGGGATCATCCGCTGGGCTGGGAAGACCCGGCCAGGCATTCAAGAGTCCCGTTTCTTGTCGCACTTGGAGCAGCCACTGCGATGGCTCCGCTCCGCCGGACACCATGAACCAGATCGGGCCGTGTACGTTTCCTCCGGAGAGCAGCCATGACCACTGCCACCCCCCGCCCGCCGTCCAGCGTCCAACTCCCCGGCGACCACGTCCTGTTGCGAGCGGTCGACCTGGACCGGATCCCTTGGTTCGAGGCCGTCCGTCACCGCCATGCCGCCGCGGTCCACGCGTACGCTCTGACCTGCGTGGCCCAGCCCGAGCTGGCAAGATACCTGTCGGCGCACGCCTTCTCACGACTGCGCGATCAGGTCTCCAGAGGGTCGCGCGCCGCGACCGGCCTGCATGGCACCTGCCTTCGAGTGGAACTGCTGACCTCGGTGCGCCGCGCGGCCGTCGAGATCGATCCCCACCAGCTGTCCTCCGGATTCCGCACGTGGGTGTCGTACGGCGCGCTGTGGCCCCTGGACGACGACTGCGGACTCGTGCAGTCCTACCAGCGACTGCCCGCCGTCGACCGGTGCCTCCTCTGGCACACGCAGGTCGAGTACGAATCTCCGGACGCGGTGGCCGGTGTGACGGGGCTGCCCCGTGCCCAGCTGCCCAGTCGGTGCCGGTCCGCGCTGGCGGCGTTGCGCCGGGCCCAGGCCGCCATCCATCTGCAGCAGGGCGGCCACGCCGACTGCCTGCTGCACGGAGAGGACATCCTGATCTCCGCATACCTGCCGTTGCACGGCGACGCCTACGCCCATCTGCGCAGCTGCGCCACCTGCCGAACCGTACGCACCCGGCTGAACCTCCTTCGGTCCCACCTGGCCAACGAGTTGCCCCGGCGGCTGCTGGGATGGTGGCCGGGTGAGGCATATCGCGGGCACAAGAACGCACTGTCCGGCACAGCGGACACGAGGCCCGCGACCAGCGGAGGCACCCTGTCGGGCGCTCCTCGGCAGGAACCGCCGAAGTCCGCACCGCGCCGCAGGACCGGGGCCAACGGGTTCTACGGCCCCGGTCAGGCACAAGCGACCTGGCCCGGGTGGCCACCCGCAACGTGGCGTGAGCGGCCCCTCGCAGTACGGCGCACCCTTGCGGGGACCGTGCTCATGGCGGCCGCCAGTTCCGTGTTCGAGTGGCCCCCCGCAGTACGGCGCGCCCTCGCGGTGATCCTGCTCATGGCCACCGCCGCCGGTGCCGTGCTCGAAATGCAGCCTTCCGGCTGCTAGATGGCGTCTGAAAAGCGTGTCAGCGGGGCACTTTTGCGTGTCTCCGTAGGAGCAGCATGGCCATGGCGAGGTGGATGACGTTCTCCTACTTGTTGACGCTCTACCACCCACCGACGTGGGACGACAGCGAAGCAGGGCACTTCACGAGGCTGTGCTCCGGCCTTGGCCCAGGTGCGGCGAAGTCCGCCGTCCCGGCGTCGCACGACCCGCACCGTGATGCCCGTGGCCTGCCGGACCCAGGCGTGGAAGCCAGCGTCGCGGTATAGCCCCGGCCGGCCCAAATGTGCTGGAGGCGTGGGAAGTTGTCGGCCGCTTGGCGCAGCAGTACTTCGGCGCCGTCCCGGCCCTCGACGTCGGCCGGGCTGACACAGGCCCGCAGGAGACGGTACCGAGGATGACCACCCGCACGTGGCGCTTGATGCCGTCGACCTTCTCACCGCCGTCGTAGCCATG
>NZ_MQUS01000030.1:100571-125189 GCF_001953885.1 Streptomyces sp. IMTB 2501
CCCAGGCACAGCCGGCCCGCAGCCAGTACGCGAGGACATCGACGGTCACCCACCGCGTGTGTCTGACCGGCCATCCACCAGGCTTGACCCCCGGCACCAGCGGTCAATGGCGTAATTCGCACCAGGGAGGCTTCGGCGGTCATGGAGGTCTCGGCGTCCCATACGACGGGGTCGAGGTCGGCCGGGAAGACGGCCTGGACTTCGAGCTGTTCGGTCGGCAGGCGGACGGCTTTCTGGAACCAGTTGCTCCACTCGTCGTCGCCGACGGTGTAGGCGTACTTGGTCCATACGGATTCGCCCGGGCAGTGGGATCGAATCCTTGCCGGGTGGTGCCGGACGCTGCAGAGTGGAGCTGTTCCACCGTCAGCGCGCCGTGGCCGTGTGCCCAATCTCGCTGCTGGTGCCTCGTGCCGGACTGTCCGCTCCCGCATCGCTCCCGCACGCACGAACCACTGCTGACCAGTCGGTTCGCGTTTCCCGCTTGCCGTGCCGGCTCCCTCACCACGCTCAGCGTCAGTAGCGAGTGGGGTGCGGATGATGAAGACGGCGCGGCAGGCGCAGTGCTGATCAACTTGCAGCGCCTTTCGTGGCTGGTCTCGATGCGGCTGAGCTGGGACGGGCTGATGCGGGCGCGTTCGGCGAGGTTGTCGCGGGACCACCCGCGGGCCTTGCACACGATCCTGATCCGCATCCGGACGGTGGCGTCGAGCAGACCGCGGCCGCACCTGATCCAGAGATGCCGGTGCTAGGTGGACTGCGCGTCGAGGCGAGGCGACGAGCGACGCCGCACGGGATCTCGCCACGTATGGCGAACCGAGGTAACCAGCATTGCCGACTGCTTCCGGAGGAATTCTCCGCCCGCGGCTGATGCTGGCGTGACTGTCCGAGGTCACCACCCGTGTGATGGTCTCGAAGGCCCTATTTCTGCGAGCGTTGAAGGAACACGCTGACGAGCGGATCGCGCTGCGCGTGACCCGCCTGAGGGCGGCGCGGGTCCCGCCTCAAAGGGGGCGGGGCTCGCGCCACGGGTGGTGATCTCTGGCATTTCAGGCCGCGTTGTGCAGCTGCGCGGGTGCGGTGGCGGTGCGGGTGAGGTGGGCGTGGGTGGCACGGGTGCCCTTGGCGAGGAGGGCGGCGGTGCGGGAGACGAGCATGCCCATGGCCATGAAGATCAACGTGTCGGTGAGGGCGTCGCCGGTGATGCGGTTGGTGAGCATCCAGTGGCCGAGCTGGGCGGGGAAGACGTGCACGGAGGCGTAGGCAAACAGCAGGCGGGCCCCGATGACGAGGCCCCACAGGGCGGCATAGGGGGCGCGGCCGGTGGAGTAGGCGGCGTTGTGATCCTGGTCGTGGCGGACCTTGAGTAGTGCGGCAGCGAGCAGACCGAGCAGCAGGCCGGCGGTGGCGCCGATGATCTCCAGGGTGAGTCCGTTGCCGTGGGTGGCGATGTTCTTGGCGAAGATCGGTACGACTGCGATGGCGAGCAGGATCGGGCGGGCGAGGCGGAGCCAGCCGATCTTCTTGTAGCCGAGGTCGGCGTGGAGCACCGTGGCCAGGACGGCGAGGTTGACGATCCAGACGCTGGCGTTCATGTCGGGTCCTTTGCGGAGGAGTGGTGCCGGGGTCGGGCTGACGTCTTCGAAGCTACGAGCGAGGGCGAGTCCGGTTCGTCGGCCTGCGGGTGGGGGCCGGGTAGAGGTCGGGTTGACACCGCTGAACTGGGCGGATGCCCTCCGGGCCGGACCGCGGGTGCACGTGCGAGCGCCCCTGGGCTCTGATCCCAGGGGCGCTCGGGGTGGTGGTTGGCGGGTTGCCGCTCAACCTCGGGAGGTGAGGCGCTTGACGAGACGGACCACGAGACCGATCAGCATGGGAATCTCCTTTCCGATGGGGGCGCCCGGGGATGGGTGGGCGCGGTTGCGTGGGGCCGGCTCAGTCGGAGCGCTTGAGCGCCTTGACGAGGCGGATGAGGAGACGGATCAGCATCGCTGAACTCGCTTACGGTGGGCGGTGTTGGGGGTGTGGAGTGGTTTCCATGCTGGGTCTGTGAGCGGGGCCGGTGCGTCAGACCAGCAGTTGAGCGCGGGTGGAGACCGGGTTGACACCCACCGCGCCTGCCGAGCGCCCGGTGGTCGGGCTGGTCCTCCGGCCGAGCGCGGTAGGGTCCCCGTAAGGCGACCGGTCAGCGCTCGCCAGCACGGCTGAGCGGGCCGGCCGGTGCCCGCTGCCACATCCGGGAGCCTCCATGCCTGCTGCCGCCCCGGCACTCCGGGACCGGCCCGCCTACCGGTGGGGCATCCGCGTCATGCGGTTCGCCGGACTGGCAGCTCTGCTGTCCAGCACCGCGCACGCCCGCCCGCCGGCCGGCTGGCACGGCCGCGGCCTGGCGATCTCCTGCGCGCTTGTGGTCACCACGGTGGGATGGCTGCTGTGGCTGATCGCGGAACACCGGCTGCGGCTGCTCACCATCGCGCTCGCCGCGACAGCGCTGGCTGGCGGCGCACTGGGTGGCCTCGACCCGCACGCGGTCGGCATCGTCGCGGCACCGGTGGCAGCGATGGTCGCTGCAGCGGCCCTGGCGCCCGAGACCTCGATCGCCATCGCCGTGGCGGCCGCCCTCGCGCTGGGCGTCACTACGATCGTCGTCGGCGGCCAGACTGCCACTTTCCTCGGCTACCTGGTGTTGATCGGAGCGGGGCTGGGCACCGGGTTCATCCGCCTTGGCTATGTCCAGCGTGCCGACCAGGCCGAGGAACTGCTGGAGCAGACCCGCCGTGCCCAGCAGGCCGAGGCCGACGCCGCGGTCCTGCACGAGCGCACCCGCATCGCCCGCGAGATCCACGACATCCTCGCCCACTCCCTCGGCGCGCTGTCCCTGCAACTGGAAGCCGCGCACGCCCTGCTGCACGACCACCCCGCCACCCGGGAGGACTCGGCCCTCGGGCAAGCGCTCCGCTGCGTCGACCGGGCCGGCGACCTGGCCCGCTCCGGCCTGACCGAGACCCGCCGCGCCGTGCACGCCCTGCGCGAGGACAGCGCCCTGCTTCCCGAACTCCTGACCGGCCTGACCACCGGCACCGAGCCGAACGCAACCGGCCCGGCCGTGACCCTGCACGTCGAGGGTGGAGTCCGACGCCTGGAGCCGGACGCCACCCTCGCCGTGCTGCGTACCGTCCAGGAAGCGGTCACCAACGCGGCCAAGCACGCCCCTGGCCAGCCCGTCACACTCACCCTCACCTACACCGCCGAGCGCACCACGCTCACTGCGGCCAACCCCCTGCCCGACGCAGGCACTCCCCGGCCCCTCGGCACCAGCGGAGGCGGCTACGGACTGACCGGGCTGCGCGAACGCGCCCTCCTGGCCGGCGGCGCCTTCGAGGCCGGCCCCGTGGACAACACCTGGCGGGTGTGCGTCACAATTCCCGCGTGACCGGTACGACGACGCCCCCGATCCGAGTTCTCATCGCCGACGACCAGGCCGCCGTCCGAGAAGGGCTCGCGCTGCTCCTCGGCACCATCCCCGGCATCGAGGTGGTCGGCCAGGCCGACGACGGCACCACCGCCACCGAACTCGCCCATGACCTCGAACCGGACGTGGTGCTGATGGACCTGAACATGCCGCGCCGCGACGGCATCGACGCCACCGCCCACATCCTCGCCGACCGCCCCGACACCCGGGTCGTGGTCCTGACCACCTACGAGGACGACACCTCCATCCTCAACGCCATGCGAGCCGGCGCCCTCGGCTACCTCACCAAATCCGCGACCCGCGCGGACATCGAACGCGCCGTCAAGGCCGCCGCCGCGGGCCACTCCCTCCTCGACCCCGCGGCCCAGCGCACCCTGCTCGCCGCCGCCACCGGCAAACCGGTGGCGGCCGCCACCGACGACTCCGCCGCGGACGACCTCACGGCCCGCGAGGCCGAAGTGCTGCGCCTGATCGCCGAAGGCCGCTCCAACCGCGAGATCGCCCGCCAACTCGTCGTCAGCGAAGCCACCGTCAAGACCCACATCAACCGCATCTTCACCAAGACCGGCAGCCGCGACCGCGCCCAGGCCATCCGCTACGCCTACACCCACGGCTACGCCGACCCCGGAACCACCACGTGACCACCCCTGCGACGACACCACCGCCAGCAGTACGGTCCCGGCTGCCCCGCTGGGTCGGCCCCTCTACCTGACGCTCAGCACCATCCTCCGGCCCTGGACCATCTACTTCTCCCACACTCTGCCGCAGCGACAGCTCTCCGGCCACTACCGCATGGCCTGGGTCGGCTTCGACATCTTCCTGCTCGGCCAGCTCGCCCGCACCGACCCTTCTGCGAGTCCCTCACGGAAGACTCCGCTGGTGACCAGCGCCGGCGACACCTCACGCACCGCCTTGCTCCGCCGGGGCGTCGCCCTGGAATGGGCGACGCTCGGCTGCAACGTGGTCGGCATCGTCACCCGGGCCGACGCCGTCATCAACACACGGTCGGTTGCGCTGGCCGGGTTCGGCCTGGACACCTGATCGAAATCGGCGCCTCGACCGTCGTGTTGCGGGAGCTGTCAGGCACCGGCGAGGAGCGTCGGCTGCGAGCCCTGCGCGTGATCGGCATCGCCTTCGCCGGCCTGGCCCTCTACTCGCTGGTGCAGTCGACCCTGGTCTTGGCTACCACCCTGGGCACGCGCCGCTGGGGATCGCCTGGACCGCCGTCGCCATCGCCGTGATGTTCGCTCCCGCGGCGGGCAAGGCCTGCACCGGTACGGCGCTCGACACCGCCATCCTCGAACCCGTCGGTCTCGAAGCGCGTACGACTCGACGTGCGCAGCTGCCGGTGCCATCGGCTCAGGAACGTCCCCGGGAAGCTCGCGGCCGGGGCTGGGTGGGCAGCGAGCGCACCTTGGGATCCGGGGCGGCGAGTTGCTGACGCAGTTGCCGGTTCTCCGTCTGAGCCTTGTGCAGGGCGCGAACCGGGGCCTCGACATCGGATCGCAGTGCCGTGAGCTCCTTGGCGTCCGCCGCCCGCAGTTCCTTGAGCAGGGAGTTCCGTACCGCCCTGGACGCATTCGTGCACTCAGTCAGCCTGCACAACGACATCGCATCCATGACCGGTGGGTCGAGGAACGTGGCTGTTCAGTATCGGCGCAGCAGCGGCCAGAGCATGGGCCATGGCCGGTCCGGCCCTGCGCAGAGCACCACGGCCGCGTGCTGCTCCTGGTTCGCGATGCCGTGCCCGTTGTCGACGCGTGCGACCGTGTGGCAGGCGGTGAAGTGCTGCTCCAACTCGGGGTGGTTCGCTGGGTGGACGAGCAGCACCGGACCGGTGGCGGTGGCCGGCGGCGGGCCCCAGGCGTGCAGGCCCATGTGGCCGGAGTACGGTGCGGGCAGGCCGAGGGCGGGCCCGTACCGTGCGAGGGCCCCGGCCTCGCCGTAGTTCGCGGTCAGCAACACGGTGGTGGGCCGCCGGCCGGCGGGGATCGCCTCCCAGCCGGTGGCGGTGGCGCGTGCGAGCTGTGGCCAGCCGACCTCTTCGCCGAGGTCGGGGTCAACGGCCATCGGCACGGTCAGCGCCGATGCGGGCAGCACCGGCAGGGCGGCAAGGGCGCTGGTGAGCAGGGCCGCGACCAGTCCGCCCGCCAGCTTGGCGCGGCGCTCGCGGATCCAGTGGGCGTAGGGTTCGCAGCCGGCGGCGCTGATCGCGTACAGCAGCGGGATCGGGTAGTACCCCTTGCCGCCGCCGGCCAGCACCAGCAGGCACAGCACCACCCAGGCCACCGCGACCGGTCGGGCCCAGCGCAGTTCCGGTCGGCGCAGCAGCCGGCTCAGCCCGGTCAGCCACAGGGGTGCCAGCACCGGGGAGAACTGGAGCAGCTGCATCGGCAGGGTGAGCAGGCGCCCGCCGATTCCGACGTCGGCGCTGATGGTGTGCGCTACCGTCAGCTCGGGCCAGCCGCGCACGGCCTGCCACCACAGGGTCGGGATCGCTAAGGGCAGCGCGGCGAGGACGGCGGTCAGCGGGCTCAGCAGCGCGCGTGGACGCGGTACGAACAAGCCGCGCGGTCCGGCCGTCAGCGCGCCCGATGCCAGGGCCGGCAACAGCCCCAGCACCAGCAGC
Source organism: Streptomyces sp. IMTB 2501 (assembly GCF_001953885.1). Taxonomy (GTDB): domain Bacteria; phylum Actinomycetota; class Actinomycetes; order Streptomycetales; family Streptomycetaceae; genus Streptomyces. Next base: position 106,670 of record NZ_MQUS01000030.1, read on the forward strand.
TTGTTCAGCAGCGCGATCCCGACCAACGCTCCCAGTAAAGGCCACCAGCGGAATTCGCCCGTGCGCAGCAGCCGGAGTGTCAGCACAATGATCGCCAGCCAGACCGTCAGGTCGAAGGTCGCGGTGGAGAGCAGGTGGCCGATCCCGAGCGTATAGCCCGAACAGGCCGCCGCTGCTGCCGCGAGTACCTGCCCGCCGTGTCCGGCGCCCAGCTCTCGGGCGATCAGCGCGGTGAGCGTGATCGTGACCGCGGTGAGCAGCGCGGGCAGGATCCGCACGTCGGTCGGGGTGAAGCCGAAGACCTCCGTGCCGAGCCTGGCCAGCAGCGGGGTGAGGGGTGGCTGGTCCGGGTAGCCCCAGGCCGGGTGCCGGCCGGCGAGCAGGAAGTACAGCTCGTCGCGGTGGAAACCGTAGCGGCCCGACAGCGCGATCAGCAGCGCTGCGGCCGCAGCCGCGATCCCCCCGACCGGCCCGGCCGCGAACGGCCGCAGGCACGGCGGCGCATCCCCCCGAGTGTGCATGTCGGCATTGTGACAGTCCAGTCGGGGCCGGAGAAGGTCCCAGAAGACGACGAGTAGCTCTCTGCCGGTGAGCCTTCGGCTCCTACGGACGGCTCTGTATGTCCGCTTGCACCCACCTCTGCACATGGACTCGCACGCCGACCCTTGCGCTGGATCGGCGTGGCGCCGGGGACGTCGTCCATGCTCTGCTCACCGCCAGAGCCAACACTCTGCCCCGGGCCCCGGCGGCTGTACCGCCCGAGGCGGTACGGTTCGTCAAGGCCCTGCAAGAGGCGCTGGCAGGCTCGTACCTGTGGTAGGAGCTGACCGGCCGCTCGGCCGGGCGACTGCTGGAGTCGAGTGGAAGCCTGGGGGGATCAGTCAATCGCTCAGCCTGAGCCTCCACATACCACGCCCGTGTGTGCCGGCGACCACGGTGTCACCCGAGGGGAGGAGGGTGATGTCGGTTGTGACCGAGCTGGGCAGGCCGCGGCCGAGCCGGGCCCAGCGGGTCGGGTTCCTGACGTCGGCGACGTAGACGAGGTGGTCGGTGGCGAGGATCAGTTGGCCCTTCGCGATCACCATCGCGTCCGCCGGGACGTCGGGCAGGTTGCCGCTGATGTCCCTCCAGGTCGCCCCGCCATTCAGTGACTCGAAGACGTGCCCGACGCCGCCACCCGGGATCCACTTGCGTGAGTAAGCGCCGTAAACGGCATACACATGGGCAGGGTTGGCCGGGTCGCCGACGAGCCGGGTGATGTAGCGGTTCGGCAGGTTCGGCGCGACGATGGTGTGCCAAGTGCCTCCGTAGTTGGTGGCGATGCCGCTCTTGAAGCCGCCTCCGTCCTCGTCCGACGGCACGCACGGGCCGCACCAGCCGACGTAGTCGACGCCGTTGTCGGCTTCGACCGCGGTGGTCGAGGCGGTGTCGCCGAGGTCGTGGACCGGTTTCCAGTCGCATGTCCCGGCGGTCTTCGCACAGACCGTGTCGAAGCCCTTCTGGGACTCCCATACGTACCGGCCCGAGATCACCCAGCGGTTGCCGTTCGCCCTGTCGGCGGTGAACGGGGCGATGAACTGCATCTTCGGATCACAGCCGGCGATCGGCGCACTGATCTGGCAGCCGGGGCTGATCTCCCGGAATGCCGCGGCCGCGCCGTCGGAGCGGCCACCGACGGTGGTCACCGCGATGTCGCCGTAGGTGTATTCGACGGCCGCGTGGTCGGCGTTGTCCGGGTCGACGATGACGTCGCCGCCGTCACCGGCGAACGGCTGGATCACGTTGTGGGAGTTGCCTCGCACCAGTGTTGCGCCGTTGTCCTGCAGACCTCCCCACAGTGCCGTTCCGCCCTCGGGGTCGTGACCTGCGCCGACGTAGAAGTACTGGAGCGTGTGCAGCGTGGAGTTGAGGTCCTGCCAGCCTGCCGTGGCGTGATCGGACGTCGGCCGGGACCACACACCGCCGTCGCTGCCCGCGTACAGCCGGCCGTCGTCGTTGATCGCGATGGCGTGCTGGTCGGTGTGCACGGTGGGCGGGCAGCCTGTGGTGGTGCCGTGGCAGGGCAGTGTGTAGTTCCAGAAAGGTGCGATCGTCGTCCAACTCGCGCCGCCGTCGCGGGTTTCGTAGATCTCCTCCAGGCCGACGTAGACGTGTTGGGGGTCGCGTGGGTCGACCTTGACGTACTGGTTGTACCAGGATCCCACGCCCGGCTCGTAGGTGGACGGGAACGACTGGGCGGATCCGGACCTGCCCAGCGTCCCGGCGTCCGCGACGAGCGTCCACGGCCCGTTCGGGTCACCGGTCGCCGACTTGTACACGCCTTTGAGCGAGGTCGACTGCATCGGCGAGGGGCGCTTGCCGGCGGCGTAGGCCGGTGACTGGATCACCGCGTACAGGGCGCTGCTGTCGGGGGCGTAGGCGAGGCTGGTGCGACCGATGTCGGAGTTGTCGAGCCCGGTCGGCTGTATGCGCTCGAAGGTACCCGGTGCGCCGCCCTTCGTGGACAGGTAGAGACCGTCGTAAGGGGTGCCGTTGCGGAAGCCCAGTGCGGCCAGCACCGTGGTGCCATGACCCCCTGGGCGGACGGTGACGCTGGAGATGATCGAGGTCCGCGTCGGGTCTTTGCCCGGGTTGGGGTCGGGTCTGAGGACGAGTTGCCACGGCTTGTCCAGCCGGCCGGCGAGCGGGCGCCGCCACAGGCCGTGACTCGTCGCCGCGAACACGTACGATCCGTTCGTCGTCAGCGTGGCGACTTGGGCGTTGAGGAGTTCGGAGCCGCCGACCCGCTGGAACGTCCTGCCGTGGTCGGCGGAGCGGTAGACGCCCTGGCCGGTGTAGTCGTCGGCGCTGGTGTTGGCCTCGCCGGTGCCGACCCACAGCGAGTGGTCGGCGGGATTCACCCACAGCGAGCCGATCGACTCCGTGGCAGCGTGCTGGAACTCGGGTGTCCAGGTCTTGCCCGTGTCTTTGGACCGCCAGACGCCGCCGTCGGCGAACCCGGCGTACACCCACGGGCCGTCCGTGGCGAGCGCGGTCGCCCTGCCGGTCACCAGGCCCCAGCCGGAGCCGTAGTCGGAGAAGCTCGGGTCGGCGTAACCGGGGGTCTCGCTGCTGGTCGAACCGCTGGTCAGCTCGGACCAGGTGCCGCCACGCACCGGGAGCCGGTCACCGGCGGCCGCTCCCGCGGCGAGGGCGGCGCCGGAGACCGTGGCGGACGGGGCCGTACGTGCCGCGGCGAACTGGAGGGTTCCGGCGACCGGGTCGTCGGGATCGCCGCCGTCGTCGGCAGGCTTCATGCCGCCGGTGTTGCTCAGGTGCACGGACCTGGCGAGCGCGGCGAGTTGGCGGTCGGCGGACGGATGGTGGGATCCGGGGACCGCGACACCGGGTGTGCCGCCGGTGAGAACCGCCGTGGCCACCATGGCGGTCACGAGCAGGCTGGAGCGTGGGAGCATCACATGCCTCCTGGGCATCAGAGCGCGTTTCGTGTCGCGCGGTGCTCCCGCCACCACAGGACGCGGGTGAGCGTAGAGGGTGAGCCCGCGGCTCGCATAGCCTCAATTCGGTTTCGCGCGGCTGGGTTTACCAGGAGGACGAGGCGTCCCCATCAGGCTGCCCTGGCGCTCGGATGCCCCGCGCGGCCCCTGGCAGCGCGATGAAGAAGGTCCGTAATCCGCGCTCCCGATGCGCGGCTACCGTGGTGACGTGCGGGAACACGGGGTCCGTGTGGCCGTGTGAGGGCAGTCGAACAAGCCGTCAGATGCCGGTCACATATCGTCGGCCGTAATCCGCCGGAGTTGTCGACGCATTGCCCATAACGCCGAGTTATGGACTTCTGATATCTCCTCCGGCGGCACACAAGCGGCCCATACTCCTCCTTGCGCAAACCGCGTATCGGAAGTGCACCGCCCGCCAGGCCGGGTTCCCCGTCCGGACGACCAGCTCCCGCCGCGTCGCCCGGACGGAACCACGGCCCATGACCGTGTTGCCGAGACCGTTCGAGCGGTCACGCGCCCCTGCGGCCGCGTGAGTGGTTCGAGAACCCTGCCCTTGACCGCGTACGTCAACCAGCAGACCCGGCAACCGGCCAGTGGTTGCAGACGACACCGCTCGCAGCGGTCACTGGTTCGGGGTCGAGGGGTTCGGCCACGGAAGCGGAGCGGACGGCCCTGCGGACCTCTGGATCTCGACGGTCATGGGGGACACCATCTACACGTGGATGGATCTTTCCGTGTGCCCGCTGAACTGGGGGTGTTACGTAACTGAGCGGTGAGGGCCGACGGGTAATCACGTGATCGCCGTGTCTGTGTGACTTCTGTGGGATCCGGCTGCCGAATCCGCGGGTGACAGTGGTGTGCCCCGGATGCCCAACCACGATCGGCCGGTGACGGATCGCATGGTGGTGGCGATCGCGCATGTCTCGGGGGTGACGAGAGAGCGAGAACGGAGATGCGGATATCGCGCAGGTCATCCCTGCCCCTCACGGCGGGTGCCCTCGCCGCTGTCACTCCGGTGGTGACCGCGTGTTCCGACGGAGCCTTGCGACGCGAGCGCGAGAGGAAGGGTGTGTCCCTGGCTGCGCTTCCCGCGCGCTTCCCGCAGCAGAAGATCCACTGGTCGGGCTGCGAGGACGTCACTGCCGAACCGGTCGCCGGTGCGGAGTGCGGCTGGGTCGAGGTGCCCGTCGACTACGCGGCCCCCGACAAGGAGACCATCAAGCTCCGCGTGTAGCGCGTGAAGGCACGGGACCGCGGTCGCAGGCTCGGATCGCTGCTCTACAACGCCGGTGGTCCCGGCGCTCCGGGCGTCGTGGATGTGGCCGACGGCAGCTGGACGGCCGGTGAGAAGGCTCGTACCCGCTACGACCTGGTCGGCCTCGACCCGCGCGGTCTGGGCGCCTCCGCGCCGATCTCTTGCTCCGGCAAGGAGCCGGCACAGCCCGAGGAGCCGCCACGGACGGTGGCGGATGCCAAGAAGGCCTTCGCCGGGGCGCGTGAGTTCGCCAGGTCTTGCCAGAGGGGCAGTGGCAAGGTCCTCGCACACATGGACAGCGCGAGCGTCGCACGCGACCTGGACGTCCTGCGCAGTGTCCTGGGGGACGACAAACTCGACTACACGGGCATCTCGTACGGCACCTTCTTCGGCCAGCAGTACAGGAAGCTGTTCCCCGACAGGGCCGGTCGCATGGTGCTCGACGGTGTCGTCAACCCGGCCCGCGACATGCGGCAGGTCGTCCTGCTCGACGTCAGAACCACCGAGGAGGCGCTGCGTCGCTGCGCCGACGATCTCGTCGCACGCGGTGACCTACGTCTGGGAGCCACGGGCCGGGAGATTGTCCAACGGATCACCGACCTCGTCGCGGATCTGGAGCGCGCGCCGCTGGAGGGCCCCGGGGACCGGCGATTGACCGGTGCCACCGTGTCCGGCTACTTGCGTACCGTGACCAATCGGGAGCACTGGGGCCAGCTGACCGACGACCTGTTGGCCGCCATGAACGGCGACGCCGGCGCTTTCGACCACATGGAGGAAGAAGGCGCCGCAGGGGCCGGCGAGGAAGGCGGCGGCGACGAGAAGCCCACACCGCAGCAGGAGAAGGCGGAGCGGACCGAAGACATCGGCAACCCGGCCGTGCTGTGCCTGGACTCCCGCGGCGCGCCGAAGTCCCCGCAGGACATGCTTCACGTGGCGGACGAGTTCGCCAGGAAGTCGCCGTTGTTCGGACGCGCCTTCGCCTGGCAGATGCTGGACTGCGCGACCTGGCCGATCGCCCCGACCGGGAAGGTCGAGCCCATCGAGGCAGCAGGCGCGCCGCCGGTGCTGCTGGTGTCCTACACCACCGGTGATCCACAGACCCCGCTGGAGAACGCCCAAGCCGTGAACCGGCAGTTGGCGAACAGCTCACTGCTGGTACGCAAGGGCCAGGGCCACGGGGCGTATGCCTCGCAGACCCCGTCCGCGTGCACGGATCGTGCCGTCGACGCCTGCCTCGTCGATGGGAATCCTCCGGAGAAGATCGCCAACCGCCCAAGCCGAGGTCGGCGTTGAGGGCGGAACCGCCAGTGCCGGCTGGGAAGGGCCGACGTCGTTCAGGTCCCCCCAACCCGGTCTCCCTCGACCGGTTCGCCGCCGCCGTTCTGGCCCAACTCCACGACGAGTGGCAGGCCTTCGACCGCCGCCGCCCCTCCGAACCTTCCACGTCGCTCGATGGGACACGACCCCCTGCACCCTTGATCCGGCACGGCGTTCGGCTGCATGGCGAGTTCGGCTGCACGGCGAGTTCGGCTGCACAGCGCCAAGACCAGCGTCCATAACCCGGTGTTCTGGGGAACTGAGAGCTGGCTGCGGCGGCCGACCGCCTACAACCTTGACCCCTGGCACAGTGAAATGTCACATCGCATAGGGAGCCATCGTGAGAGCACGACGTTCCGGGATGGTCATGGCTGCCGCCTTCGTACTCGTCACCGTCGCCGGTTGCGGGGGAGCCGACGGCGGCGACGGGCAGGGCGGGGCCGCGAGCAAGGGGGGCACACTCCACGTGCTCTCCAGCCTGGACCTGGAGCACCTCGACCCGGCCCGCAACTACGTCACCTCCTCCGAGGACGTGGGCCGCCTCATCTACCGGACGCTGACCACATACGCGGCGGCACCCGGACCGGCCGGAGGAAGGATCGTGCCGGACCTGGCGACGGACACCGGCCGCCCGAGCGACGGCGCCAGGACCTGGACCTTCACGCTCAAAGCAGGGGTGAAGTTCGAGGACGGCCGGCCCATCACCAGCCGGGACATCAAGTACGGGGTCGAGCGGACCTTCGCCGCGGAACTCCCGGAAGGGCCGCCGTACGCACGGATGTGGCTTGCGGGAGGCCGGAGTTACAAAGGCCCCTACAAGGACAAGCATGGGCTGGCCTCGATCGAGACGCCCGACGACAGGACGATCGTCTTCACACTCGACCGCCCGGTGGCCGACTTCGGTTCCGCGGTGTCGCTGCCGACCTTCGCCCCGGTTCCGCAGGACAAGGACACCGGTGTCCGCTACGACAGCAGGCCCTTCTCCTCCGGTCCGTACAAGATCGGGGCCTTCGAACCGAAAAAGCGCCTCACCCTGGTCCGCAACACTCACTGGAGTCCGGCCACCGACACGGTGCGCAAGGGCCTGCCGGACACGATCGTGATCGATCTCGATCTCGACCCGGCCGTGGTCGACCAGCGGCTCATGGCCGCTCAGGGACAGGACGCGGACGCGGTCGCCTTCGAGCCGATCGGGCCGGCCTCGGTCGGGCCGGTGATGGCCAACCCCGCGGTGCGCAAACGACTGGTCACCGGCGCGTCGATCAACACGCGGTACCTGAGCATCAATACCCGGCACAAGCCGCTCGACGACATCCGGGTGCGGCAGGCGATCGCCTACGCGCTCGACAAGGACGCCCTGCGCACCGCGCGAGGCGGCCCGATCGCCGGCCAACTGGCCACCACCCTGCTGCCGCCGTCGCTGCCCGGCTCCGTCCCCGACGACCCCTTCCCGAGCCCGGGCGGCAAGGGCGATCCGGCCAAGGCCAAGGCGCTCCTCGCCCAGGCGGGCCATGCCTCGGGCCTGACCCTCACGCTCGACACGCCGGCCACCGCGGGCGGCCAGTCGCAGGGCGAATCCGTGCAGGCGTCCCTGGCCAGAGCCGGCATCAAGGTGAACATCAACGCGATCAGCTCGTCGGCGTTCTACAGCACGGTGGGCAACATCGCGCAGGAGCACGACCTCGTGATCGACGGCTGGACACCCGACTGGCCCGGCGCTTCCACCTACCTGCCGCTCGTGTTCGACGGCCGGCTGATCACCCCCGAGGGCAACAACAACCATGCCCGGTACGACTCCGCCCAGGTCAACGCACGCATCGACGCGATCACCGGGATGAAGGACCCGGCTGCCGCCGCGACCGCCTACGGCGATTTGGCCAAGCAGATCATGCGGGACGCCCCGGTCGTGCCGTTCCTGTGGGACAAGGCCGCCGTCCTGACCGGGTCTCACGTCACCGGCGCCTACGGGCACATCGCCTACGTCGGACGCCTGGATCTGGTCTCCCTGGGGCTGCGCAAGTGACCGCCGCGCTCCCCGCCGCCGTACCGTCGGACGCTCCGCACGGCGTCGTACCGCACGAGACGTCCCTGCTGCGCCGACTGCTGGCACAGCGCTCCGCGACGGTCGCGCTGACGGTGGTCGTCGTCCTGGTGCTGATCGCCCTCGCTGCCCCGGTGATCGCCTGGGCCGCCGGTACGTCACCGACCGAGTTCCACTCCGAAGCGGTCGACCCGGTGCTCGGCGGGCTGCCGCGCGGCACCGGAGGCGGGATCAGCGCCGAGCACTGGCTCGGCGTCGAGCCCGGCAGCGGCCGGGACATCCTCGCCCGGGTCGTCTACGGTGCCCGGGTCTCGCTGCTGATCGCCCTGCTCGCCACTGCTCTCTCGGTGGCGCTCGGCACGGCGCTCGGCCTGGCCGCCGGGTTCTTCGGCGGCTGGACCGACACCGTCGTCGGCAGACTGATGGATCTGCTGATGTCCTTTCCCGCGCTGATCTTCATGATCGCGCTGATCTCCGCGGCGCCGGGGGTGAACCGGCAACTGCTGCTCGTCGTCGTGCTCGGCTTCTTCGGCTGGCCGTACGTCGGGCGGATCGTGCGCGGCCAGGCGATGGTGCTGGCCCGTGGGGAGTTCGTGGCGGCGGCCCGAGTGCTGGGTGCCTCCCGGCGCGCCCTGCTGGTGCGGGAGGTGCTGCCCAACCTGAGCGGCCCGGTCCTCGTGGTGGCGACCATGTCGATCCCCGGCTACGTCGCCACCGAGGCGGGCCTGTCCTTCCTCGGCATCGGGGTGCGCCCGCCGACCCCCTCATGGGGGCAGATGATCGCCTCCGCGGTGCCCTGGTACGCCGCCGACCCCGTCTACTTTCTCGTCCCCGGCGCCTTCCTGTTCGTCACCGTGCTCGCCTTCAACGTGCTGGGCGACGCGGTACGGGACGCGCTCGATCCCCGGAGCCGCCGACGATGATTCTCTACGTCCTGCGCAGACTGGCCGCGACGGCGGCGATCCTGCTGGTGATCTGCGCGGCCACCTTCGCGATCTTCTATCTGATGCCCGCCGACCCGGCCCAGGGCGCTTGCGGCAAGGCGTGCAGCCCGGAGCGGATCGCCGAGATCCGCGCCACGCTCGGCCTGAACCACTCGGTGGTCGTGCAGTTCCGTGACTATCTCGTCGGCATCGTGGCCGGGCGCGGCTACGGCACGGGTGCGCATGCCGTGCACTGCCCCGCTCCGTGCCTGGGATTCAGCTTCCAGACCGATCAGCCGGTGTGGCGGATGCTCACGGACCGGCTGCCGGTCAGCATCTCCATCGCCCTGGGCGCGGCCGTGCTGTGGCTGCTCGTAGGTGTCACGGCCGGGGTGATCTCCGCGCTGCGCCGGGGCACCCTGTGGGACCGGGCGGCGATGACGGCCGCGCTCGGCGGCGTCTCGCTGCCGGTCTACTTCACCGCCCTGGTGCTGCAGTACCTCCTCGTCGTCAAGCTCGGTCTGCTGCCCTATCCGCAGGCGATCCCGCTCACCGCGGACCCGGCCGGCTGGGCGGAGTCCATGGTCATGCCGTGGATCACGCTGGCGATGCTCTACGCCGGCATCTACGCCCGGATCACCCGCGGCGAGATGCTCGACAGCCTCGGCCAGAACTACGTCCGCACCGCCCGCGCCAAGGGCCTGCCCGAGCCGACGGTGCTGCGCCGCCATGCGCTGCGGCCGGCGCTGATGCCCATCGTGACGATCTTCGGCATGGACCTCGGCGCGCTGCTCGGCGGCGCCCTCATCACCGAGTCGGTCTTCGGCCTGCCCGGTGTGGGCAAGCTCGCGGCCGACGCGATCAACAGCGCCGACCAGCCGGTGATCCTCGGCGTGACGCTCTTCGCCGCGGGATTCGTCGTGCTCGCCAACGTCGCGGTGGACCTGGTCTACGCGCTCCTGGACCCGAGAGTGAGGACCATGGGATGACCCTGCTGAGCGTACGTGATCTGACCGTGGACTTCGTGGGCGGCGTGCGCGCCGTCGACGGACTCGATCTGGACCTGGCCCCCGGGGCGGTGCTCGGCGTCGTCGGGGAGTCGGGCAGCGGCAAGTCCGTGACGAGTCTGGCCATCATGGGCCTCCTGCCCGATGCCCGGATCACGGGTGAAGTCCGTTTCGACGGGCACCGGTTGACCGGCCTGGACCGGCGGGCGCTGCGCCGGCTGCGCGGAGACCGAATCGCGATGATCTTCCAGGACCCGCTGTCCTGCCTCAACCCCTACTACCCGGTGGGCTTCCAGATCGCCGAGGCCTACCGTGCACACCGCCGCGCCGGGCGCCGCGAGGGGCGCCGGGTCGCGGTGCGGATGCTGGACCGGGTCGGTATCCCCGAACCCGAACGCCGCGCCCGCGCGTACCCGCACGAGTTCTCCGGCGGCATGCGCCAGCGCGTGATGATCGCGATGGCCCTGTGCCTGGAACCCGACCTGCTCATCGCCGACGAACCGACCACCGCGCTCGACGTAACCGTACAGGCCCAGATCCTGGAACTGCTGCGGGAGCTACGGGAGCGGTCCGGCACCGCCATCATGCTCATCACGCACGACATGGGCGTGATCGCGGGACTGGCCGACGAGGTCGTCGTGATGTACGGCGGCCGCGCGGTCGAGCGGGGCAGGGTCCGCGAGGTGTTCTACCGGCCGCGCGACGCCTACACCAAGGGCCTGCTCGCCTGCGTACCCCGCGTCGACGGGCCGCTGCCCGATCGGCTGCCCACCCTGTCGACACCGGAGGTGACCGCGTGAGCGCGCCCCTGCTCCAAGCGCGCGACCTGGTCAAGCGCTTCCCCGTACGACACGGCCTGACCCGGCGGCTCGCCGGACACGTCAGGGCGGTCGACGGTGTGTCACTGCGGGTGGACGCGGGGGAGACGCTGGGCCTGGTCGGCGAGTCCGGCTGCGGCAAGTCCACGGTCGCCCGGCTGCTGACCCGGCTCATCGAACCCACCTCGGGCACCGTCTCCGTGGCCGGACGGGAACTGACCACGCTGGACGAGCAGTTGATGCGCCCGGTACGACGCGACCTGCAGATGATCTTCCAGGATCCGTTCTCCTCGCTCAACCCGCGCCAGACCGTCCGGCAGATCCTGACGGCCCCCTACCGCTACCAAGGGCTAACCCCCGAAGAGCCGGTGGAGCGACTGCTGGAGCGGGTGGGCCTGCGACCGGAGCACGCCGCCCGCTATCCCCACGAGTTCTCCGGCGGCCAGGCGCAGCGCATCGGCGTCGCCCGGGCACTGGCGCTGCGCCCGAGACTGGTGGTGTGCGACGAGCCCGTCTCGGCGCTCGACGTGTCGGTACAGGCGCAGATCCTCAACCTGCTCAAGGACCTGCAGCAGGAGTACGGGCTCGCCTACGTGTTCATCGCGCACGATCTCGGCGCGGTCCGCCAGATCAGCACGCGCGTCACGGTGATGTACCTGGGCACGGTCGTGGAAACGGCGGACCGGGACACCCTCTACGGCAGCGCGGCGCATCCGTACACCCACGCCCTCCTCTCCGCCGTACCGCTGCCCGACCCGGACGCCGAACGGGCTCGCGAGCGGATCGTGCTGAGCGGCGACCTGCCCAGTCCGCTCGATCCGCCCAGCGGCTGCCCGTTCCGCACCCGCTGCCCCAAGGCGGCCGACCCCTGCGCCGCCGAACGGCCCGCGCTGCGCGCGATCGCCTCGGGCCATGAGGTCGCCTGCCACTATCCCGAGCCGCTGTCCCAGCCGTCTTCCGGGCCGTTCACCGAGGAAAGGACCTCATGAGCCGCACCTATCGCCTGCCCGGACTCGCCGTCACCGACCACGAGTTCACCGTGCCGCTCGACCACGCCGACCCCGCGGGCCCCACGATCCAGGTGTTCGCCCGTGAACTGTCCGACCCGGCTCGCGCCGGCCGGCGGCTGCCCTGGCTGCTGTTCCTGCAAGGCGGCCCCGGAGGCAAGTCGCCGCGGCCGCTGAACGCCACCACTGGCTGGCTCACCCGTGCCCTCAAGACACACCGGGTGCTGCTGCTGGACCAACGCGGCACCGGTCGCAGCACCCCGGTCACGGCCCGGTCGGCCGGACGGTTCTCCGACGCCCGGGAGCTGGCCGGCCATCTCGCCCTCTTCCGTGCGGACTCGATCGTCGCCGACGCGGAGCTGATCCGGCGCGAGCTCGTCGGCGACGAGCCATGGGAGACACTCGGCCAGAGCTACGGCGGTTTCCTCACTCTCACCTACCTCTCCCAGGCCCCCGAGGGACTGCGTGCCTGCTACATCACCGGCGGCCTGCCCGGCCTGGACACCACCGCCGACGACGTCTACGCGGCCACGTATCCCCGGGTCAGGGACAAGGTGACCGCGTTCTACGCCCGCTACCCGGGCAACCGCGATCTGGTGCGGCGGATCGCCGGCCTGCTCGACCGCCGAACGGTGCGGCTGCCCGACGGCGACCGGCTCACCGTCCGGCGGCTGCGCACCCTCGGCCTGATGCTGGGCATGGGCGACGGAGCCGCGCGCCTGCACTGGCTGCTGGACGAAGCCCTCGGCGCCGACGGCGAACTCTCGGCGACCTTCCTACAGCAGGTGATGCACCTGACCGGGCTCGTCGACAACCCGCTCTTCGCCGTGCTCCAGGAAGCCTGCTTCGCCCAGGGCGGCAAGCCCACCGACTGGGCCGCGGCCCGCGCCATCGCCGACCGCCCGGAGTTCACGCAGGACGCCGACCCGCTGTTGTTCACCGGCGAGATGTTCTATCCCTGGATGTACGAGGAGATCGCCGGGCTGCGGCCGTTCCGGGACGCCACCCACCTGCTGGCCGAACGAACTGACTGGCCCGCGCTGTACTCCCCGTCGCGGCTGGCGGCCAACCAGGTCCCGGTGGCCGCCGCGATCTACCACGACGACATGTACGTCCCCACAGAGCTGTCGCTGCCGACCGCGCGCTCGGTCGGTGCGCTGCGTGCCTGGGTCACCAACGAGTGGGAGCACGACGGGGTGACCGCGTCCGGTACGGGCGTGCTGTCCCGCCTGATGGACATGGCCGCCGGACGGGCCTGACGCCCCCGCACCAACCCGAAGAAGAGACGAGGAGACATGTCCAGGTCCCCCCAGAGGCTCAGGGCCTTTGTCGCGAGTGCCGCCGCGACTGCGTTCCTTTCGCTCGGCGCCGCTGCTCCGGCCGCGACCGCGGCGCCGTCGCAGAGCACCGCTCCGGCCGCCGGCTGCGCCCTTGCCGGCCGGACCGGCTGGACCGACGAGGGCCACACCACCGACTACACCCAGTTTCAGCGGCCCCTCGGCACCAAGCACGTGCTCATGCTGTTCGTCGACTTCCCCGACGCCCAGGCCTCCGGTCCCACGTCCGACTACTACCGGCAACTCGCCCCGGCCGCCGACTGGATGAAACGCGACTCCTACGGACGGACCGCGCTCGACATCACCCCGCTGGACCGTTGGATACGGATGCCGCACGACTCCACCAGCTACGGCTTCCAGCGCGGGATCACGTTCGAGCAGCACGAGGAGTACGTCCGGCAGGCGGTGGCCGCCGCGGACCCGTACGCCGACTTCTCCCGGTACGACATGGTCTACATCGTCCCGGCGAAGTCCGCCGCAGCGATCAGCTTCTCGCCCACGTACCTGTACGACCCCGGCACCGCGGGCGTCACCGCCGACGGCAAGCGCGTCAAGTGGGCCGTGACGTTCGGGCAGGACATGTGGCACTGGGGCTTCAAGGTCGCCGACCACGAAACCAGCCACACCTTCGGCCTGCCCGATCTCTACGCGTTCACCGGCACCGACTACCACCGCTACGTCGGCGGCTGGGATCTCATGGGCGACATCGCAGGGGCCGCTCCACAGCACCTCGGCTGGGAACGATGGAAGTTCGGCTGGATCGATGACCGCCAGGTCGCCTGCCTTCCCTCGGCCGGAAGCCGCACGGTCCATCTGAAGGCGGTCGAGAGTCCCGGCGGAACGAAGATCGCGGTGATCCGTGCCGGCGAGACCACCGCCTACATCGCCGAGTCCCGCAGGGCCGACGGCGCTGACAGCCACGCCTGTTCCACCGGCGTGCTCATCTACAAGGTGGACACCTCCACCGCCACCGGCTACGGCCCGATCCAGATCGTGAACGGCAACCCCGGCGCCACTCCGCCCACGGGCTGCCGGGCCCTGGACATGGCGGCTTTCCACCCCGGCCAGACCTTCACAGATCCGGCCACAGGAATCCGGATCGACGTCGACGGCAGCACCCCGCTCGATGACGAGATCTCGATGACCAAGCGGTGAGAGCTGATCGCCGCGTCGCGGTGCTTCACTCCGGCAGGCGCAGCGACTCGGGGTGGCGTCTGCGCCAGCGCGCGTAGGCCGGTGCGGTGGCACACGTGGCGAGATACCCGGCGACCACCCTGCGGACGATCTTGTCGCCGTGTGCGGCCGGCGGTCCGTCGCGGCGCCAGCCGAGTACATGGCGGTACCAGAGCGGATTGCCGGCCAGAGGGCGCACCGCGACTCCGTCCACCTCTGTGTAGGTCGCCTGGCAGAGGCTGACGGCCAGACCCGCCCGTACGATGTCGATCAGTTGTCGGCCCTCCGCCTCGTAGGGGGTGTGCGGCTGACGGCCCGTCCGGGAGAAGACCGACGACCAGTACTCCCGGGTACGGTCACTGTCCGGGTGAGGCATGGCCCAGTCGTCCCTGACGAGTTCCTCCAGGCTCACCTCTTCACGGCCGGCCATCGGGTGGGTGGACGGAAGCAGGGCGAAGACGGGCTCGGTGACGACCGGGCGAAGAACGACTCCCTCACGCGGGGGGAGTTCATGGCCGGGGTTGTCGCCGAGGACCGCCGCCTCCAGGCGGCCGGCCGCGAGGTCGTCCAGCAGCGGCGAGGGGGAGTACTGGCATCGCGCGGTCACCTCCGCGCCGGGGATCAGCTCCTTTGTGGCCACGATGAGATCGGCGAGCAGCGGTGCGCCCACCGAACCGAGGCGGACGCGGCCGGGAGCCGTTCCGCAGTGGGCGGCGCGGGCGGTGTCGGAGAGCAGGCCGTCGATGCCCGGCAGGATCGCCCGTGCCCGGGGCAGCACCAACTCGCCCAGGGCGGTGGGCACGGCGCCCGCCTGTCCACGATCGAAGATCGATCCGCCCAGCATGGCTTCGATGCGCCGCAGTTGGGCGCTGAGCCCCGGTTGAGTCATACGCAGCGACGCGGCGGCACGGGTCAGGCTTCCGGCCTCCGCGATCGCGCAGATCACTCGCAAGTGCCGTACCTCTAGATCCATGGCGCGGATGGTAAGGAGCGGCGAGGGCCTTCCGGCAGAGGTCGGGGCCACCCAGTCACATATGAAATGTCACACGCGACCCGGATGTTATGGGTGCAGGTGCAGAACTCCGGCTCTTGGCGAAAAAGGCGCAGCACTCGTGCTGCTGCTGTGGCGCGTGGTGACGGCGATCGGGTGCCTGCGGCGGCGAACTGGCCCGGCACATGGGTGTGGACTTCCCGGTCTCGCCCGTCGCGTCCCCGTCACCGAACCGCTGCCACGCATGGTGCGGCACAAGAGCCGCGCGGGCGGACTGCGCAGCCGACCGTGACGAGCGGGTCGGCCACGCACCAGCCTCGCCCGCGGTGGAACACCCCCCCGGCGAGCCCGGTGCTGAATCGGCGCAAGCCGTGAGCGGGTGGGCTTCGACCGCACGCTGTCGGCCGAGGTGCCGTACCGACTCGCCGCCCACGACCAGCCCGAGCGCCTCGAAATGCCGTCACACCAGCCTCCTGGCGTCCGCCGGCCGTTGTGCACGGGTCGTCAACGGCCCTGCGTTCCAAGTCAATGACAGCCGTGAGTGGGCGAAGACACACTTCTACGCGAGCTGGGAGCCCTCGAGATGCTCGGGGCGACCGGTTCTGAAATGTAGGTACGGAACGGGGGAGTTCGCGTTTCCGCGACTCCGGACGTCGACAGGCAAGAGGCGCAGCAAGGAAGCGCCTCCCGGACCGCCTGTCGGCGAAGCGTCCAACGAGGCTCAATCAGCAGGGGGAAGTGTGCGAGGACTCAAGTTCGGCATAGTGGCGACGTCGCTGGTTTTCGCGAGTGCGATGGCGGTCGGTTCGGCTGTCGCATCTCCAACCGCAGGCGTAGGCGCGCAGGCCTCGGCGCGAGGCGGCGACGACGGTGCCATGAAACCGATGGGATGGAATGGGCACTGCTACGTGAACTACACAACGTCAACGGGATGGAACGCCTGGTGTGACGGAACGGGGCCTGAGGAGTACAGCACGGAGGTGAAGTGTTCCAACGGCCAGTGGTACCGCGCCACGTACTGGCATTGGTTCGGTGACCGGAGGGGTGTTTACTCCGGCTGCCCGTCAGGAACGTACAGGACCGCCCAGGCGGTCATCGGCCTCTAGCCTGGCTTCCGCGATGGCCCGTTGGTCGTCCGGCGGGCCGTTTCGGTGCATGGGCGGTTTGCCGCCTCGGATGTTCCGGATCACCCGGCAGGGGGTTCTTCCTGGTGCGCCGCGAGTCATCGCAGTGTGTCGGGCGCCGGCCTCGGCCGGACGTTGAACGGCGGACAGTTGACGCCGCCGCAGGTCGACACCCGGCCCGGGGGAGCCGGGCACGCCAGAGCACCGGAGCGTCGGCGTTCTACAGGTGCCCTGTGGAGATGGCGCGCCGGTATTCGCCAGGAGTTGCTCCGTACTCGGCGCGAAACGTTCGGTTGAAGTGCTCGGCGCGGGTGAAGCCCCAGCGTGCCGCGATCGCATGGACGGAACGGGTGGCGAGAGCAGGGTCGCCCAGGTCGTGGCGGCAGCGTTCCAGCCGCCGGCGTCTGATCCATGCGGCGACAGTGGCGTCCTGCCGTTCGAAGAGCTTGTGCAGGTAGCGCACGGAGATGTGGTGGGCCTCGGCGATCACTGCGGGGGAGAGAGCGGGGTCGCCGAGCCGATGCTCGATGAATACCTGGATGTGGCTGATCAGTGCCTGCTGTCGCGGCTCGGGCGGCAGATGGTCCTCGGGGTCCGCGTGGTGGCCCAGGAACGCCGTGGCGAGGTCGCGTACGACCGGGCCCAGCCGTGCGGTGTCCGGCACGCTCAAGCTGTCGGCGAGAGCGGCGACGACGAGGCTGTCCAGGCAGGAGGCCAGGATCGCCCCCGTGCCCGCGGCGCCCAGGCGCTGCCCCAGAAGGGGGTCGACTCGGTTCGCGGGCAGGGGCAGTGCCGTCCTGGGCAGGTGCAGGATGGTGAGCTGCGCCGACCGGTTCTCCGCGACGGCGTGGAAGTCGAAGGGGTGTGAGGTGTCGTAGAGGATGAAGTCGCCGGCCTGGAGTCGTGCCTCGCTGCGGCCCCGGGTCATTCCCACCACGCCGGACTTGACCAGGGCGAGTTGGTAGCGTTCTGGGTCGCAGCGGCGGATCAGCGTCGGCGTGCGGCGGCACTGGAGAGTGGGAATGGTCAGGTCCGACACCTGAATGCGGTCCAGGCCCAGGAACACTGCCTGGGCGCGGAAGTCGCCGGTGTGCTCGCTGGTGGTCCTGGTAGGCGTGAGGTCCTGGTCTATGACCTTGCGCCACCAGGCGAAGCGGTCAGCTGGCGGCAGGTCCGAGGTGCGAACAATGGACGCGATCACAGGCTTCCCCTCTACAGCCCCCGAGTGCCGGATGCGCCTCTGCCCTGCCATGCTGCCCGACCTGTGGCGCTCCGTACATCCGAAGGATGAAGGAGCCCCTGGCCAGGTTCATGGGCATCGCACCGGACCGCACGCGAGGCAAGCACGGGAGACGACCGAGAAGGCCGAGGACGTCACCGGTGACACCGGTACGCACCGGGGACGCGAACCTGGTCAAAGTGTGCGTTGAACGGCCCCCTCGGAGTGATCTCCGAGGGGGCCGTTTCGTGCACCGGGATACCAGCGGGGGACAGCGCGGCAGGCGCCGTTCTCGGCCGCACTCGAGGGGCAGAGGCAGGACAAGGTGGAGATGGCGGCTGCCTTCGCCATCTTGATCAGGCTCGGAGGGCTTGGGCGTCCGCATCTGTGCCGGTGGGCCCTCGGGGAGCCGGTCGCGGTCGGCCGGTGCTCATTGCCGGCTCCTGTGCCTTCCTGATTCCGGCGCGACCCGACTCTGCGTTCAGTACTGCTCGGTCTCCATGAAACCTGTGCCCCCGTTGTCGTCCGCGTCGAAGGCTGCGGCGGTCGGGTCGAACCCGGGCGGGCTGTCCTTGAGGCCCAGGCCCATGCCGGCCAGCTTCGCCTTGACCTCGTCGATCGACTTCGCACCGAAGTTGCGGATGTCCAGCAGGTCCGCCTCGGAGCGCGCCATGAGCTCACCCACCGAGTGGACCCCCTCACGCTTGAGGCAGTTGTACGACCGAACGGTGAGCTCCAGCTCCTCGATCGGCAACGCGAGGTCGGCAGCCAGGGCGGCGTCCGTGGGGGACGGGCCCATGTCGATGCCCTC
>NZ_MQUS01000021.1 GCF_001953885.1 Streptomyces sp. IMTB 2501
TCTGCGCACCCATGTCGAACTTCATGTCGCCTCCCCCGGTACGGGCTCACGCGGCCAACGCCGCTCATGTCGCATACGGAATCATCTGTATCAACTCCCGGATCTGCAGGCCAAGCCAGGGTCCGCACCGTCACAAAGTCAGCAAACTTCCGTGACCAAAACTTGGCGAAGAACCGCCTTGCCCGGCGGTGAGGTCAGCGCGCCGGCTGAGCCGCCGACGCCTGGCGGCAGATCAGGAGGAGGGCCCGGTCGTCGTTGACGTCCCTGGCGACCGCCTCGATGAGGTGCCAGGCGGCGCCGTGGAAGCCTCCGGCGACATAGCGGTCGGCCTCGCCCGTGAGCCGGTCGATGCCCTCGACGATGTCACGGTCGGAGGTCTCCACCAGGCCGTCCGTGAAGAGCATCAGGACGTCGCCGGGCCGCAGGGAGCCCTTCACGGGGTCGAACTGGGCGCCGTCGTACACACCGAGCAGTGGCCCCTCGGCGGCCTTCTCCTCCCAGCGTCCGCTGCCCGCGCTGAGCTGCAGGCCGGGCGGATGGCCGGCGGAGTACAGCTCGTAGTCGCCGGAGTCGAGGTCCAGGACGAGATGGATGGAGGTGGCGAAGCCCTCGTCCCAGTCCTGGCGCAGCAGGTAGCCGTTCGCGGCGGGGAGGAAGGCGTGCGGGGGCAGGGAGCCGAGCAGGCCGCCGAAGGCGCCCGACAGGAGCAGTGCGCGCGAGCCTGCGTCCATTCCCTTGCCCGAGACGTCCGTCAGGACGACCTCCAGCGTGCGGCCGCTGCTCGTACGGGCCGCGACGACGAAGTCGCCCGAGAAGGACTGACCGCCGGCCGGCCGCAGTGCCATCTCGTGGTGCCAGCCCTGCGGCAGCTTCGGCAGCTTGCTCTGTACCCGGATCCGCTCGCGCAGGTCGAACAGCATGGTGCCGCCGCGCCGCCAGGGCACGCCGACCCGGCTGCGGAACTGGGCCGTGAGCAGGCCGAAGAAGCCACAGGCAGCAACGACGAGGACCACGCCGGGGGTCACGCGCGAGGGCCCTTCGGTGTACGGGCCGAGCCGTACCGACTCCACGATCAGTGCCGTGGCCCCTGCCGCGTAGAGGCCGAGCAGGCTCGCGGGGCGCAGCAGCAGGCCGCCCGCGATGATCGGCAGCACCAGGGTGGCCGGGGAGCACCACACCGAGTCGACCAGGGTCATGGCCATGAGGACCGGGATGGTGAGCAGCAGTCCGACGAAGGCGATCCAGTCGGAGCCGTCGCCGCGGAAGTAGTCCACGGCGCTTCTGCGCAGCCCGGTGCGGGCCCGGTGCCACAACATCTTCCACCGGGCCGTGAACGTCTCGGCCTTCGCGCGCCGCTCTCGTCCTGCTGCCATTAGTTCGGGACCCTATCCATCGGACCGGCTGCTTGGCACGGGAGGTCCCACTTGTCCCCCGTGCGAGGCTCCGCTGAGCGGTTCGTCCTCACAGTGAACGGCACCGGAGGCCAGCACGCCGCCCACCGGGAGAAATTCACTGGCTCGTCCCGCAATGCCCTGATAGCCATGGCGCATGGGGACTGAACACACGACTGAACCGACCGTGCTGGCGCCGGAGGACTTCGACCGATGGTGGGACGGTGTGGTGCGTGCGTTCGGGGGCGGGCCCGCCTCGTCCGAGGAGCGCGAACTGGACAGGTCTCTCACCGAGTTCGACCGTACGCTGGCCGTGCGGGACGGGGACGAGATCGTCGGGACGGCGGGCGCGTTCAGCTTCCGGATGACCGTGCCCGGCGGAGCCCTGGTGCCCACCGCGGGCGTGACCATGGTCAGCGTGGCCGCGACGCACCGGCGGCGCGGGGCGCTGACGTCGATGATGCGGCGGCTGCTGGACGACGCGCACGCCAAGGGTGAGCCGCTGGCCGCGCTGCACGCGTCCGAGCCCGCGATCTACGGCCGCTTCGGGTTCGGTGCGGCGACCTTCCAGCTCAACGCCGAGATCGACACCGCCCGGGTCACCCTGGCGCTGCCCGAGGGCACCGACTCGGTGTGCGTGCGCTACGCGTCGCCCGCCGACTCCCTGAAGGAGTGCGAGGCGGTGTACGCGGCCCTGGTGCCCGGCCGACCCGGCATGCTGGCCCGGCAGCCCGGCTGGGAGCGGCAGGGGCTGCTCGACCCGGAGAGCGACCGGGAGGGGGCGTCGGCGCTGCAGTGCGTGGTCGCGGAACGGGACGGGGAGGTCACCGGGTACGCCCGGTTCCGTACCAAGATGGGCTGGGGCCCGAGCGGGCACGACGGCACGGTGACGCTGGAGGACCTGGCCGCGCTGGATCCCGCGACCGAGGGGGCGCTGTGGCGTTTCCTGTTCGGCATCGACCTGATGTCGGCGCTGACGGTGCACGGGCGACCGGTCGACGAGGCCTGGCAGCACCTGGTCTCCGACATCCGCCGCTGCCGGCCGCGCTCGCGGGACGCCGGGTATGTGCGCCTCGTGGACGTGGGTGCGGCCCTGTCGGCGCGCGCCTGTCTGGCGCCGGTGGACGTCGTGTTGGAGGTGGCGGACGCCTTCTGCCCCTGGAACGAGGGGCGTTGGCGGCTGACCGGTGATGCGCGGGGCGCGACCTGCGAGCGGACCTCCCACCCGGCCGAAGTGTCGCTCTCCGTACGGGAGTTGGGGGCGGCGTACCTGGGTGGTACGACCCTGCTGTCGCTGGCGGCGGCCGGGCGGGTACGGGAACTGCGGCCCGGGGCGCTGGCGGAGGCGTCGGTGGCGTTCGGCTCACCGGTCGCGCCGTGGCTGTCGCACGGCTTCTAGTGCCCGGGCAGGCAACGCCTTCCCGTCGAGGAGCGGCGCCGGACGTCGCGACGGGGCGAACGTCGCCTGTTGGGGCACTGGCCCGCCGCCCTGCCGGTCAGCGCTGCTGGCAGGTGGGGCACCAGAAGAGGTTGCGGGCGGCGAGGCCGGCGGTGCGGATCTCGTCGCCGCAGATGTGGCAGGGCAAGGTGGCGCGTCGGTAGACGTACACCTCGCCGCCGTGGTCGTCCACGCGTGGCGGCCGCGCCATCGCCTCCGGGGTGTGTTCGGGGCGCACGGTGTCGATGCGGTTGTTCCGCACGCCCTCGTGCATCAGCGCGACGAGGTCGGACCAGATGGTGTCCCACTCGGCCGGGGTGACGTCCTTGCCCGCGCGGTAGGGGTCGATGCCGTGCCGGAAGAGGACCTCGGCGCGATAGACGTTGCCCACGCCCGCGACGATCTTCTGGTCCATCAGCAGCGCGGCGATCGTCGTGCGGCTGCGGGAGATCCTCCGGAACGCCGCGCTCGGGTCGGCGTCCTCGCGGAGCGGGTCGGGGCCGAGGCGGTCGTGTACGGCGCGCTTCTCCCCCTCTGTGATCAGCGCGCAGGTGGTGGGGCCGCGGAGGTCGACGTAGGCGGTGTCGGTCGCGAGCCGCAGGCGCACGGTGTCGGTAGGCGGGGGCGCGGGGGCGTCGCCGAAGCCGACCTTGCCGAAGAGGCCGAGGTGGATGTGGACCCAGTCGGTGTCCCGGAACCGGAGGAAGAGGTGCTTGCCGTGGGCTTCGGTGGCCGTCAGTTCCGCCCGGTCCAGAAGGGCGGCGGCGTCGGAGAACTTGCCCTGGGGGCTGGTGACACGAGGGGCTGCGCCCCGGAACCGCGCGGCATAGTCCTGGGCCAGCCGGTGAATGGTGTGCCCTTCCGGCAAGACAAGGTCTCCTTCTCCAACGTCTTTCCCGTCCGCCCACCCGCCTCCAGCCGACCGGGTCGGACGGGCGGGCGGGCAGACGGTGGCCTGGCCGGCGGAGCCTACTGCTGGGGATGGTGGCCCGGGATCGGAGGCAGGTCGCCCGTCGTTTCGTAGGCCGACAGCATGTCGATGCGGCGGATGTGGCGCTCGTCACCGGAGAACGGCGTGTTCAGGAAGGTCTCGACGAACTTCGTCGCCTCCTCCGCGCTGTGCATCCGCGCACCCACGGCCACGACGTTCGCGTTGTTGTGCTGCCGCCCGAGCGACGCGGTCTCCTCGCTCCAGGCCAGCGCCGCCCGCACGCCCTTCACCTTGTTCGCGGCGATCTGCTCACCGTTGCCGGAGCCACCGATCACGATGCCGAGGGCGTCGGGGTCCGCGGCCGTCCGCTCCGCGGCGCGCAGACAGAAGGGCGGGTAGTCGTCCTGGGCGTCGTAGATGTGCGGCCCGCAGTCGACGGGCTCGTGCCCCGCCGCCTTGAGCCATTCGACGAGGTGGTTCTTGAGTTCGTAGCCCGCATGGTCGGAGCCGAGGTACACGCGCATGCAATGAGTGTGACACGGCTGTTTCAGGGGAGCAGCCTCGGGTGGCAGGGCCCCGCCGGGCCCCTGGGGGCACCCGCACCGGCTCCGAAAGAAACCCAGCCAGACCTCGGGAAATGTGAGTCAGACCATAGAACCTCAAGGGAACCTCAAGTAACGATACGGATTCAGAGGTTCCCGAATCCGTTCGCCTCGGATTCACTGGACCGACTCGTACACCGCTCATACGAGCTGCCCTCCTCCTGGCGCAAAGGAAATCCGTCCATGACCCCTGGTTCGGGCCTCCAAGCAGGACTCAAGAACCGCCATCTGTCGATGATCGCGATCGGTGGTGTCATCGGAGCCGGCCTCTTCGTCGGTTCCAGTTCCGGTATCGCCACCGCGGGACCGGGCATCCTCCTGTCGTACGCACTCGTCGGCACCCTCGTCGTCCTCGTGATGCGGATGCTCGGCGAGATGTCCGCCGCCAACCCCGCCTCCGGCTCCTTCTCCGCGCACGCCGAGCGCGCGATCGGCCCCTGGGCCGGCTTCTCCATCGGCTGGCTGTACTGGTTCTTCTGGGTCGTCGTGCTGGCCGTCGAGGCCACCGCCGGCGCCGGGATCCTCCACGGCTGGGTCCCGGCCGTACCGCAGTGGGGCTGGGCGCTCATCGTGATGAGCGTGCTGACCGCGACCAACCTGGTCTCCGTGGGCTCCTACGGCGAGTTCGAGTTCTGGTTCGCCGGTATCAAGGTCGTGGCGATCGGCGCGTTCATCGTCATCGGTCTGCTGGCCGTGTTCGGCGTACTGCCGGGCGTGCACGCCGACAAGGCGAGCTTCGGGAATCTGACGAACCACGGCGGCTTCCTGCCGCACGGACCCGGCACCATTCTCACCGGCGTACTTCTCGTCGTCTTCTCCTTCATGGGCAGCGAGATCGCGACCCTGGCGGCCGGTGAGTCGGAGGACCCGCGGCGCGCGGTCACCAAGTCCACCAACAGCATCATCTGGCGGATCGGCGTCTTCTACCTGGGCTCGATCCTGGTCGTGGTCTCGCTGCTGCCGTGGAACGACCCCTCCATCAAGAAGGAGGGCTCCTACGTCGCCGCGCTGGACTCCCTCGGCATCGCACACGCCGGCCAGATCATGAACGTGATCGTGCTGACCTCGGTGCTGTCCTGTCTCAACTCCGGCCTGTACACGGCCTCCCGGATGGCGTTCTCGCTCGGCCAGCGCGGTGACGCCCCGAAGGCGTTCGCCCGCACCACCGCCCGCGGTGTGCCGATGGCGGCGATCCTGGCGTCGGTCGTCTTCGGCTTCGTGGCCGTCTTCTTCAACTACGCCTACCCGAAGACCGTCTTCCTCTTCCTGGTCAACTCCTCCGGCGCGGTGGCCCTGTTCGTGTGGCTGGTCATCTGCTTCTCGCAGCTGCGGATGCGGAAGATCATCCAGCGCGAGTCGCCGGAGAAGCTCGTCGTGAAGATGTGGCTGTACCCGTACCTGACCTGGATCACGGCGGCCTTCATCGTCTTCGTTCTCGGTTACATGCTGACCGACACGAAGGGCGAGAGCAGCGGTCGTACGACCGTGCTGCTGTCGGTGGGCGTGGCGGCGGTCGTGGTCGTGATCGCCCTGGTGAAGCAGAAGTTCGGGCCCGCCCGTGCGCAGAGCGCGCCCGTCGCCGACGCGGCCGAGAAGGTCACCACCGGCTGACGGCACTGGACACAGCGGCGGACAAGGCCGCATAACCTGACGGCATCCGTCAGGTTATGCGGCCATGCTGCGTCCCATGACCAACGCCGCCTGTGCCTTCCTTCGCCCCGGTGACCGGGGCTACGACGACGAACTCACCGGTTTCCAGCTCGGTTTCACCCAGCGGCCCGCCGTGATCGTGCCCGCCCGCTCGACCGCAGACGTCGTGGCCGCCGTACGGTACGCGGCCGCCGAGGGCCTGCCCGTGGGTGTGCACGCGACCGGGCACGGGCTGCCCGGCGGGTACGAGGGCGGGCTGCTCGTCACCACCCGGCGGCTGGACGGGATCACCGTCGACGCCGAGGCCCGTACCGTCCGGGTGCAGGCCGGGGTGCGCTGGGGGCAGGTGGTCGCGGCGGCCGAGCCGTACGGGCTGGCGCCGCTCAACGGGTCCGCGCCGAGCGTGGGCGCGGTGTCGTACACCCTGGGCGGCGGACTCGGCATCCTGGCGCGGGAGTTCGGGTACGCGGCCGACCATGTGCGCCGGCTGGAGGTCGTGACCGCCGACGGAGAACTGCGCCGGGTCACCCCCGACTCCGACCCCGAGCTGTACTGGGCGCTGCTCGGCGCCGGGCAGAACCTCGGTGTGGTCACCGAGCTGGAGATCGGGCTCGTACCGGTGCGCACGCTGTACGGCGGCTCGCTCGCCTTCGACGGGCGGACGGTGGACCCGGCGGCCCTGCTGCGCGCGTACGAGGCCTGGACGCGGACCGTGCCGGACGGGCTGACCTCGTCCTTCGCCGCCGTGCCGTATCCGGACCTGCTGGCGCTGCCGCCGCAGCTGCGCGGCCGGTACGTGGTCTCGATCCGGGTCGCCTGCACGGGCGACGACGGGGACGCGCTCGTCGCCCCTCTCCGGCGGCTGGGCCCGCTGCTGTCGGACTCGCTGCGCGAGATGCCGTACGCCGAGAGCCACACCATCCACAGCGACCCGGACTTCCCGCACGCCTACTACGGCGACAGCGCGGTGCTGCGGGACCTGGACGTCGAGGGGGCCGGGGAGTTGCTGCGGGCGACCGGGCCGGAGGCGGAGCAGATGTGTGTGGTCCAGATCAACCACCTGGGCGGGGCGCTCGCCCGGCCCGCGCCGAACGCGGTGCCGTACCGCGAAGGGCGGTTCCTGGTACGGCTGCTGACGGTCGGGGACCGGGAGGGGGCGCGAGCCGTCCTCGATCCGGCGTTCGCGCTGCTGGCCGACGATTTCCTGGGCCGGTCGCTCAACTTCGCCTTCGGGGCGGGCGACCGGGGCGCGGGCCTGTACGACCCCGATACGCGAAAGAGGCTCACCCGGGTCAAGGAGACATACGACCCGGGGAACCTCTTCCGCAGGAACTATGGCGTCTAGCGCTTGTTCGCGAACTTCCAGGCGGTGGGCAGCGCGCCCATCGCCAGGGCGGCCTTGAGGAGGTCACCGATCAGGAACGGGGTGAGGCCGGCCGCGACCGCCTGGGAGAGGGACATATGGGCGGCCAGGGCCAGGTAGGGCACGCCGACGGCGTAGATGACGGCCTCGCCGAGGACCATCGTGCCCGCCATGCGCACCGGGGAACGGTCGGCGCCGCGCCGGGCCAGGGCACCGACGGCGGCCGAGGCGAGCAGCATGCCGACGATGTAGCCGAAGGAGACCGAGCCCGCGCCGGAGGTGCCGTCCGCGAACCACGGCACACCGGCCACACCGGCGAGCGCGTACAGGGCGAGGGAGAGGAAACCGCGGCGGGCGCCGAGCGCGGTGCCGACGAGCAGCGCGGCGAAGGTCTGGCCGGTCACCGGCACCGGGGAGCCGGGCACCGGGACGGCCAGCTGTGCCGCGAGACCGGTGAGCACGGCGCCGCCGGCGACGAGGGCCGCGTCGCGGACGCGGGACGTGGGGAGCAGGTCGGCGAGGACTGCGCCGGGGCGAGCGGTGGCGGTGGCGGTGCTCATGGGGTCTCCGCGGGTGAGTGGGCAGGTGGGAACACGGTGACGCTATACCGCTCCGATGGCGTCGATCACCGTCACCGGTCGACAAAGGCTTGAGCCGCGCCTTGGTGGGCTCCGTACAAAGGGTGTGGGTTACACCGGGTACGACGTGATACCGGTCACTGAGGTGGAGTGGTTCTTGGTACGCGCGGGCCTGACACCGCGTCTGTAGGGTTCCACCAAGGGCCTGGTGGCCGTCTCGCCCGTCGGTCGCCGTCTGGGCAGCGCGGGGCCGTTTTGCTAGCTTCGAACGCATGGTTGCCCAGGCCCGGTACTTCACGTCGCGTCGCTATGTCGACCTGCGACGCCAGGGCGCGGCCACCTGTCACCGTCCCGGGTAGGGGCGCACTCCGGCGCGTCCCTGTCTTCCGCGACGTGTCGGCCCCGTTTCCGAGGACGGTCCTCCATGCCCCGTACCGCGGCATCCACCCTCGTCTCCCCCGTTCCCCGTGCCGCCGACAGCGACCGGCGGCGCACCAGCGCCAGCGCCGTGCTGCGTTCCGTGCTGGAGCACGGGCCGGTGGCGCGCAGCACCATCGCCCGGCTGACCGGGCTGTCGCCCGCGTCGGTGACCGAGCACTGTGCCCGGCTCGCCGGGCTCGGGCTGATCCGTGAGGAGGCGGCGCCCCGCCGTTCGGGCGGGGTGGGCCGGCCACATGTGCCGGTCGACCTGGACAGCGAGCGTTTCGTGGTCGGCGGGGTGCATGTGGCCGTGCCGTACACCACGGTCGCGCTGCTCGATCTGCGCGGCCGGGTGGTGGCCGAGCGGCGGCTGCGGCACGAGCGGACCGATCCGGGCCGGGTGCTCGCCCGGGCCGCCGAGGGCCTCGCGGCGCTGCTCGCGCTGGATCCGGGCCGCCGGCCGCTCGGGGTCGGGGTCGCGGTCGGCGGCTGGGTGGACCGGGAGGCGGGCACCGTCGTCGAGCACGAGCTGCTGGGCTGGCGGGAGGTGCCGGTGCGGGAGTTGCTCGGCGCCCGCACCGGGCTGCCGGTCCTGGTGGACGGGCACGCGCGGGCGCTGGTCAACGGGGAGCGGCTGTTCGGGCGGGCCCGCGGCAGCCGCAGCGTGCTGCATCTGTTCGTCGGCAACGTGGTCGACGCGGCGTTCGCCACCAACGACGAGGTGCACCACGGCCCCCGTTCGCAGGCCGGCGCGATCGCCCACGTTCCGGTGCCGGGCGGCACCGAGCCGTGCGGCTGCGGGCGAACCGGCTGCCTCCAGGCGGAGCTGAGCGAGCGGACGCTGTGCCGGCGGGCCCGCGCGGCCGGGGTGACCGACGGGGCGAACCCGATGCATGTGCTCGCCGCGGCGCAGGCCGGGGACCGGGTGGCGGTGCGGCTGCTGGTGGAGCGGGCACGGATGGCCGGACGGGCGGCGGGGCTGCTGCTGGACGTGCTCAATCCGGAGACGGTGGTCGTCACCGAGGTGGGTGCCATCCACCGGGAGGACTGCCTGGCCGCGCTGCGGGAAGCGGCCGGAAAACGCCGGTCCGCGGCCGTGCTGCCGACGAGTTTCCCGGATTCCGTGCTGGCGGTGGCGGGCGGATCGGTGCTGCTGGACGCGTTGTTCCGGGACCCGTTGAGTGCGTCACCTGAGGCTATTTAATTCAGAAACTCGGAATATTGACAGGGGTTGCTCATGGCCGGGAACATCCTGGTCATGAGCCTTCTCACGAGCTGTCGCACCCTCTGTTGCTGACACATTGCCGCGCATGAAGCGCGTGTTGCACTGCGTGAGTCCTTCTGCTCCGGCTTCGCCTTCCCGGAATTCCTCCTGCTTTTCTCTCCTTTTCCGCCCGGGAGTCCCCGCATGCACCGTCGTGTCTTTCTCACCTCCCTGCTGGGCGCGTCCGCCGCCGTGGCGGGCCTGGCCGGCTGCGCGCACGGCAGTGCCGCGGCCGACACCAAGGGCGCCGCCACCGAGCCGCTCGCCGACAAGGTTCCGGCGGGCACCAGCCTGAAGATCGCCTCCTACCAGGGTGTGCAGCAGCTGCAGTTCAGGCTGGCGAAGCTGCCCCCGCTGCCGTTCGCGGTGTCGAGCTGGGTGAACATCGGAGCCGGCCCCGACGTCATCAACGCCTTTCGCGCCCAGTCCCTGGACCTCGCCGACAACGCGGGCATTCCGCCGATCCAGGCGCACTACCAGGGCTTCGCCGCGAGAATCGTGGCGATCGGCATCACCCGCAGGCCCAACTACGTCTTCGCCACCAGGCCGGGCAGCGACATCCGCACGGTCGAGGACTTCAAGGGCAGGAAGCTCGCCTTCTCCCAGGGCCAGGCACAGGGTGTCGTCCTGCTGCGGGCGCTGAAGAAGGCGGACCTGAGGTACGACGAGGTGAAGCTGGTCCCGCTGACCAGCAACCAGTTCCTCACCGCCCTGCAGTCGGGGCAGGTCGACATCGCCCCGCTCGCCAACAGCCAGGTACCCGCCTACCTCAAGCAGTACGAGGGCAAGGGCGCCCGCACCGTCGCCACCGACGTCGTCGACCTGCTCAACCTGCTGTGGGCACCGCAGCCCGTGCTGAACGACCCGGCGAAGGCCGCAGCGATCGCCGCCTACATCCCACAGTGGGCCCGGGGCCAGGTGTGGACGTACGAGCACCCGGACGTGTGGAACGAGGAGTTCTACGTCAAGACGCAGAACCTGACCCCCCAGCAGGCCCGGGACATCACCAGGCTGGCCAACAAGCCCCTGTTCCCGCCCAGTTGGGGCGAGGCGGTCAGGTGGGAGCAGGAGACCGCCGATCTGCTCGCCGAGGGCGGCTTCGTGAAGAAGTTCGACGTCTCCTCGCTCTTCGACCACCGCTTCGAGTCCATCGCCGCCGGAGCCGTACCGGCTCAGTACCGGAGGTGAGCGCCGTGGCCACCACGACGACGACGGCGGTGACGGTGACGGCCGGCGGGGAACTCCCCGCGGTCCGCCCGCGCCGCCGCCTCTCCCCCGGCCGCCGCCTGCCCGCCGCCCGGCTGGCCGGCCCGCTGCTGGTCCTCGCCCTGTGGGCCGCCGCCTCGGCCGCCGGACAACTCGACCCGGGTGCCGTCCCCGCACCCTGGACGGTGCTGAGGACGGGCGCCCGGCTGTGGGGCGACGGCACGCTGCCCACCGATGTGCTGACCTCGCTGAAGCGGGCCGGATACGGCTTCGCGATCGGCCTGACCGCCGGGGTCGCCCTCGCGCTGGCCTCCGGGCTCAGCCGGACCGGGGAGGCGCTGATCGACGGGACCGTGCAGCTCAACCGGGCGATCCCGACCCTGGGTCTGATCCCGCTGTTCATCCTCTGGCTGGGCATCGGCGAGACCTTCAAGGTCGCCGTCATCGCGATCGTCGTCTACGTCCCGATCTATCTGAACACCCACGCCGCGCTGTCCGGCATCGACAGCAGGTACGTCGAACTCGCCGAGGTGCAGGGCCTGTCGAGGTCCGCCTTCGTCCGGGCAGTCGTGATCCCCGGTGCGCTGCCCGGATTCTTCGTGGGTCTGCGGCTCGGTGTCACCGGGTCCTGGCTGGGCCTGGTGGTCCTGGAGCAGATCAACGCCACCAGCGGCCTCGGCTATCTGATGTTCCAGGCGCAGAACTACGGCCAGTCCGACGTCATCCTGGTCGGCCTGCTGGTCTACGGCGTCTTCGGCCTGGTCTCCGACAGCGTGGTCCGGCTGATCGAACGGAGGGTGCTGTCGTGGCGCCGCACACTGAGCAGCTGACCCGGCCCGCGGTGCGGCTCCGCGGCCTGACCCGGTCGTTCGGGGACCGTACGGTCCTCGACGGCATCGACCTCGACCTGCCCGCAGGCCAGTTCACGGCCCTGCTCGGGCACAGCGGCTCGGGCAAGTCGACCCTGCTGAGGGCCGTCGCCGGGCTCGATCACGGGGTGGCCGGGAGCGGCCGGCTCACCGCGCCCGAGCGGGTGTCGGTGGTGTTCCAGGACTCCCGGCTGCTGCCCTGGCGCCGGGTGCTGGACAACGTCCTGCTGGGCCTGGACGGCAGGGATGCCGGGGAACGCGGCCGGGCCGCCCTCGAAGAGGTCGGTCTGCGGGGCCGTGAACGGGCCTGGCCGGGCGAGCTGTCCGGCGGTGAGGCGCAGCGGGCGGCGCTCGCCCGCTCCCTGGTCCGCGAGCCGGAACTCCTGCTGGCCGACGAGCCGTTCGGGGCGCTCGACGCGCTCACCCGGATCCGGATGCACCACCTGCTGCGCGAGCTGTGGGAGCGCCACCGGCCCTGCGTGCTGCTCGTCACCCACGACGTGGACGAGGCGATCGTGCTCGCCGACCGGGTCCTCGTCCTGGACCAGGGCCGTATCGGCCTCGACCTGACCATCGACCGGCCCCACCCGCGCTCCTACCGCGAGCCGGTGCTGGGCGAGTACCGCGAGCGACTGCTGGCCGCGCTGGGCGTCACGGAGGACCACCAGTGACACCGAGGAGGCTCCCCCGACACCGTGGGCGCCGAAGCCGCCCGGAACTCCGGCCTGAACGCCGATCCCACGTACCCCGACCTCGCGAGCGGCTGACCGTGCGGCAGTTGATCGGGCGGATCGGCGGTGGACGCGGGCAGCTCGCCTTCGCCGGGACGCCCGAGCAGGTCGCCGACCGAGACCTGGTTCACGCGGGGCGGAGCCGACGGCTTCAACATCATGCCGGCCGTGCTGCCCTCCGGTCTGGAGGCGTTCGTCGAGCACGTCGTACCGATCCTGCGCGCCCACGGTCCGCTTCGCACCGCAATACGGCCCCCCGCCAGAGCCTGCGGGAGCGCTACGGCCTTCCCCGTCCCGCCGACCAGTACCTCTGCTCCGCCCCCGCCCTCGTCTGAAAGGAACCCTCATGTCCCTCGACATCACCAAGGTCACCGCGCGCATCGGCGCCCGGGTCTCCGGCGTCGACATCACCCGGCCGCTCGCCCCCGAGGAGGTGGCCGGAATCCGCGAGGCGCTCAACGTCCACAAGGCGCTGGTCTTCGAGGCCGGAGAACTCGACGACGCGGGTCAGCAGGCCTTCGCCCGTCACTTCGGCGACCTGACCACCGCCCACCCGACGGTCGGCGCCGTGGAGGGCGCCCCGAACGTGCTGCCCGTGGACAGCGAGCGCGGCCGCGCCAACCACTGGCACACCGACGTCACCTTCGTCCTCAACCCGCCGCAGGCCAGCACCCTGCGTTCGATCACCGTCCCGCCGTACGGCGGCGAGACCCTGATCGCCAACGCGGCGGCCGCCTACCGCGACCTGCCCGAGCCGCTGCGCCGACTGGCCGACACGCTGTGGGCGGAGCACACCAACGACTACGACTACGCGGTGCCGAACGAGGAGATCGACGAGGAGAGGGCCGCCCAGCGTGCCGAGTTCACCTCCATCACGTACCGCACCGCCCACCCGGTGGTCCGGGTGCACCCGCTCACCGGCGAACGCGGGCTGTTCATCGGCGGGTTCGCGCAGCGGATCGCAGGCCTGTCGGCGAACGAGTCCCGCAAGGTCCTCGATCTGCTCCAGGAATACGTCACCCGCCCGGAGAACATCCTGCGCTGGCGCTGGTCGCCGAACCAGTTGGTCCTCTTCGACAACCGCATCACCCAGCACTACGCCATCGACAACTACGACGGACAGCCGCGCCGCCTGCACCGGGTGACCGTCGCCGGTGACGTGCCGGTCGGCATCGAGGGCAAGGAGAGCTACTCGATCGAGGGCGACGCCTCGCACTACACACCGGTACTCCAGACCGCGTAACGGCCCGTTCACCCTGCGTACGCCAGGTGTCCGGATACTGGGCAGCCCGTTCGTCCGAGCGGACGGGCCGCCCAGACTGGCGGGGTTTTTGCCCGCCCATTGCACGGGGAGAGCCGCGCCCATGCCCAGCAGCAGCACGACCACCGAGACGCCGCCACAGCAACACGACGGCCTCTCCCACGGCCTGAAGCGGCGCCATCTGTCGATGATCGCCCTCGGCGGGGTGATCGGCGCGGGTCTGTTCGTCGGCTCCGGTGCGGGCATCGCCGCGGCCGGCCCCTCCATCGTGATCGCCTACGCGCTCTCCGGCCTGCTGGTGATGCTGGTGATGCGGATGCTCGGTGAGATGTCCGCCGCCTACCCCTCCTCGGGTTCGTTCTCGGCGCACGCCGAGCGGGCGATCGGCCCCTGGGCGGGCTTCGCGGCCGGCTGGTCCTTCTGGATCCTGCTGTGCACGGCCGTCGGCCTGGAGGGCATCGGCGCCGCGCACATCGTCTCCGGCTGGCTGCCCGGCACCCCCGAGTGGGCCTGGGTGGCGCTGTTCATGGTCGTGTTCTGCGGGGCGAACCTGGCCGCCGTGAAGAACTTCGGCGAGTTCGAGTTCTGGTTCGCGGCGCTGAAGGTCGGCGCGATCAGCCTGTTCCTGATCCTCGGCGTGCTGGCGATCGCGGGCGTACTGCCCGGCACGGACGCCCCCGGCACCGCCAATCTGAGCCACTTCCTCCCGCACGGCGGCAACGGCCTGATCATCGGCCTGCTCGCGTCCGTCTTCGCCTACGGCGGTCTGGAGACCGTCACCATCGCGGCGGCCGAGTCGGAGGACCCGGTCCGGGGCGTGGCGTCCGCCGTCCGTACGGCGATGTGGAGGATCGCGCTGTTCTACATCGGCTCCATGGCGGTCGTGGTCACCCTGGTCCCGTGGGACTCCGAGGACGTGGTGGCGAAGGGCCCGTACGTCGCCACGCTCGACCACCTCGGCATCCCGGGCGCGGGCCAGCTGATGAACGTAGTCGTCCTGGTCGCCCTGCTCTCCGCGATGAACGCCAACATCTACGGCTCCTCGCGCATCGCCTACTCGCTGGTCGAGCGCGGCCAGGGCCCCAAGGTACTGGCGAAGCTGTCCGGCGGCGTCCCGCGCATAGCGGTGCTCACCTCCTGTGTGCTGGGCTTCGTCTGTGTGCTGCTCAGCTACTGGCGGCCGGACGACGTCTTCAAGTGGCTGCTGAACATGATCGGTGCGGTCATCCTGGTCGTCTGGATCTTCATCGCGGTCTCCCAGCTGCTGCTGCGCCGCCGCATCGAGCGCGAGACCCCCGAGAAGCTGGTCGTCCGCATGTGGGCGTTCCCGTTCCTCACCTGGGTCGCCCTGGCGGGCATGGTCACGATCTTCGTCCTGATGGCACGGGAGGCGGACACCCGCGTCCAGCTGTACTCGACGGGCGGGATGACGCTGGCGCTGGCGGCGGTGGGGTACGCCTGGCAGCGGGCGCGGGCGGCCAAGTCTGATCAGGGAGCGCCCGGTTCGGTCCGGTAACGGGCAAGTGTCGCGCTGTAGTGGTTGACGATCGGGTGCTCGGGGCCGAGCACCCGGTCGCTGTCCTCCACCACACGGCTCACGAGTGCGATCGCCTCGGCGTGGCGGCCCAGCCCGTGCACGATCTCGGCCAGCAGGCCCCGCGCGGCGAACGTGAAACGGTTGTCCGGCCCGACGATGCGCATCCGGTCGTCCAGCACCCGGCGAGCCACGGGCTCCGCCTCGGCGAACCGCCCGAACTGCCACAGCGCGTAGGCCTGCATGTGGCGCGCCATGACCAGTGTGAGATGGTCCGCCGGCAGGGCCCGCTCGCACGCCGGGATCAGCAGCGCCAGCTCGGCGTCGCACTCCCGCTCCCTGCCGAGCTGCGACAGGACCTCGGGCAGGGACGTCCAGGTGTACAGCGTCTCGGGAGAGTCCTCGCCGAGCACCCGGCGCATGCCCTCGATCGCGCGCCGGAGCCAGTGTTCGGCCTCCTCGTCCCGGTCCAGCAGATCGAGCGGCCGGTGCAGGCCGGCGCAGCTGCGCAGGGTGTCCGGATCGTCGGGCCCGAGCAGGGCTTCCCGGCGTGCCAGCACCTGCCGGTGCACGGTCTCCGATTCCTCGTACCGGCCCACGCGGAACAGCGCCCTGCCCACCACGTCCCGCGCGTCCAGCGCCACCGGATGGTCCTCGCCCAGCAGTGCCCGGGTCCGGTCGGCGACGGCGCGGGAGAGCGCCATGGCCGCGCCGTAGTCCGCCGTCTCGTACACCTGCCGCACCAGCCGCACGCCGAGGGCCGCCGATCGCTCGCCCGGTGCCGTCTCCAGCAGGCGTGAGCCGTGCGGCGCCAGCAGCGCCAGCCGCCTGCGGCTCTCCGGCGACACGTCCCCTCGCTCGGGCAGTGCCGTCTCCAGCAACCCGCCCGCCACCTCTGCGAGGCACTCCCGCTGCGCGTCCGAAATCCCCGCCGCCACGCTGTCCAGCAGCACCCCGTGTGCCTGGACGCAGCGCACGCCCTCCGCCTCGACCAGCTCGGCCAGCGAGTGATCGAGCAGCCCGCGCAGCGCGGCCTCCAACCGCTCCGGGGGCAGCGCCAGCTGGAGCCCGGTGGCCGCGATCTCCCCTCGGGCCAGCGGCGCCAGCAGACTCAGCGGCACCGGACCGGCGGCCAGGAACGACAGCAGCCGCAGCACGGTCGTCGCCTCCGACAGCCCCTGTCCGGCCAGCGCGTCCAGGGACAACTGCCAGGTGCGGCTGACCAGATGACGCGACTGTCCGCCGCCGTAGCCCATGGCACCGCGGTCGACGATCACTGTCGACTCCTCGTCCAGCTTGCGCTCGTACTCGTCCATGGACCATGACTCCAGCAGGGGGCGGGCGAGATGGGAGCCCGCCAGGGTGAGGGCGAGCGGCAGGCCGTCCAGGCGGGCGGCCACCTTCCGCGCGGACCGCAGGTCCCCCGCTCCGGGCGCCAGGTCGCACAGCACCTGGGCCGCGTCGTCCAGCGGCAGCACGCCGAGCGCGTGGAGGCGGGTGCCGGGTGTGTGCCACAGCGGGGACGTGGCATGCCGGGTGGTGACCAGGACCGTGCCCTGCCCGCCGGCGCGCAGCCACGCCCCTTCCTCCAGTACGGCGGGGTCGTCGGCGTTGTCGAGGACCAGCAGCCATGGCTCGGCGGACCGGCCGAGATAGTGCCAGGCCACATCGGCCGCCGCCCGCTGCCCCGCCGCGGCGGCCGCCAGTTCACCGCTCGACGCACCCCGGTCACCGGCCACCGCCAGCATCCCGGCCCGCAGGGACATCCGTTCGGAGGCGTTCACCCAGAAGCCGACGCGGCCGTGTTCGCGTACGGCATCGGTGAACAGCCAGTACGCCAGCGCGGTCTTGCCGCAGCCGCCCATGCCGTGCACGACGTGGACCTCGCCGCCGGGACCGGCGACGGCCGCGCTCAGCAGTGCGCGCAGTTCCCTCCGGTCGCGCAGGATCCCGGGCGGGCGGCCGACGAGCGGAATGCGCACGGAGTCCGGGGCGGCCGGCCCGGACCCGCCGGCCGAGGGCCCGCCCTCGCGGCCGAAGAGCGGACCACCGGCTCCGGCGCCGTAGTGATGGTGATGCTCCTGGATGTACTGGTCACCACTGGTCTGGAAGATCCGCCCCTGCCCGGACGCCCGGGCTCCGAGCTCGCTCATCGCTCGGTGATGTGCTGGTCGCGTCCGGCCTGGTAGACCCGGCCACTGCCGGAGACCTCGGCATGCAGCCGGATGTCGACCGAGGACCGCTGGTCCGGCAGTTGCGGGGTCAACTCCGCGAGGATCCGGCGCAGTTCCTCGGCGACCTCGGGGCGGGCGGCCAGCAGACGGCGGACCCTGGCCTGCCACTCGGCGGTCAGTTCGGCCTCGGTGTCGGTGTCGCCCGACTGCTGGGCGAGCAGCAAGTCCTCGCGGGCGGCGTCCAGTTCACCGGCGACGGCCTCGGCACGGTCCGGCTGGAAGCGCCGCCAGAGGGAGACCAGGCCCTCACGGGCCGCCTCCCAGGCCTGTCCGGCCATCAGCGTCACCATGGTCGTCCCCGCTGTTCTGGCGAGTTCGGCGATCTCAGGCCCCATGGCCGCCCCCTCTTCTCCGACCTTCGATAGTAGTGCGGCCGCCATCGCCCCGGCACGCCCGTTCACCGCTCCGGTCACCCGATCCGCCACTGCCGTTTCCGCGCGCCCCGATGCTCACCCCCGTCATATTGTTGCTAGTTTGTAGTTGCAAGTGACTTGCAATAAGGTTCCGGAGGGGATCACCCATGCCCGTCTACACGTTGCCCGACCTGCCCTACGACTACTCGGCGCTGGCCCCCGTGATCAGCCCGGAGATCATCGAGCTGCACCACGACAAGCACCACGCGGCCTATGTGAAGGGCGCCAACGACACGTTGGAGCAGCTGGCGGAGGCGCGGGACACGGAGAGCTGGGGCTCGGTCAACGGCCTGGAGAAGAACCTCGCGTTCCACCTCTCCGGGCACATCCTGCACAGCATCTACTGGCAGAACATGACCGGCCCGAAGGACGGCGGCGGTGAGCCGCTCGCCGCTGACGGCCTGGGCGAGCTGGCGGAGGCGATCAGGGAGTCCTTCGGTTCCTTCGCCGCCTTCAGGGCCCAGCTCTCCAAGGCCGCGGCCACCACCCAGGGTTCGGGCTGGGGCGTGCTGGCGTACGAGCCGCTGAGCGGCCGGCTGGTCGTGGAGCAGGTCTACGACCACCAGGGCAACGTCGGTCAGGGCGCCACCCCGATCCTGGTCTTCGACGCCTGGGAGCACGCCTTCTATCTGCAGTACCGCAACCAGAAGGTGGACTTCGTCGAGGCCATGTGGCAGGTCGTCGACTGGCAGGACGTGGCCCGCCGTTACACGGCCGCCAGGTCCCGCGCCGACGTACTGCTGCTGGCTCCCTGAGCCACCGGGTCGTCCTGCCTCGTGATCGTCTTCTCACCCTTCACGACGGCAGGCGGAAAACGGGGGACCCCCGCGAGGACGTGACTCGCGGGGGTCCTCCCATGCCGGGTGCCAAGACCTACAGGTTGCTGAAGTCCGGGCCCTTGGTGCGGGTGCGCTTGAGCTCGTAGAAGCCCGGGACCGAGGCGACGGCGACCGCGCCGTCCCACAGGCGGGCCGCCTCCTCGCCCTTCGGGGCGGGGGTGACGACCGGGCCGAAGAAGGCGATCTGCTCCCCGTCGGGGCCGGGCAGCGCGATGACCGGAGTGCCGACGTCCTGGCCGACCTTGTCGATGCCCTCCTTGTGGGAGGCGCGCAGCTCGGTGTCGTAGGTGTCCTTGTCGCCGTACTCGATCAGGTCGGCGGGCAGGCCCGCGTCGGCGAGGGCGGCGGCGATGCTGTCGCGGTTCACCCCGAGGCCCTCGTTGTGGAAGCGGGTGCCGAGCGCGGTGTAGAGCCTGCCGACCACCTCGTCGCCGTGCAGCTGCTGGGCCGCGATCACCACCCGGACCGGCCACCAGGTCTTGCCACCGGGCCGCATGTTCTCGGCGTACTCCTCCGGCAGCTCGTCCAGCCGGTCCTCGTTGAGCACCGACAGGCTCATCACATGCCAGCGGACCTCGATGTCCCGGACCTTCTCCACCTCCAGCACCCAGCGGGAGGTCATCCAGGCCCAGGGGCACACCGGGTCGAACCAGAAGTCGACGGGGGTCTTCTCCGACATGTCTCTCCTCAAGGGGAACGCTTTCCCGTATTCCCGTGAGAACGTCCCGGTCCGCCCGGCCATTCCCTGCTGCCCCCTGTCAGGGGCACATGGCAGGATCGGTCCTGTTCAGCCGTCATCCACAGCCGTCCTTGCACGCGACTACGAGGGAGTGCGCCCGTGCCCGGTGAGAATCTGTCCCGCGACGAGGCCCGGGAGCGGGCCGCCCTGCTGTCCGTCGACGGGTACGACGTGTCCCTGGACCTCAGGTCCGCCGTCGTCGGCGACGGGGACTCCAAGGGCGGGGCGCCGCGCACGTTCCGCTCGGTGACCACGATCCGCTTCCGCTGCAACGAACCGGGGGCGTCCAGCTTCGCCGACCTGATCGCCCCGGGCGTCACCTCCGTGTCGCTCAACGGCCGGGACCTGGACCCGGGCCAGGTCTTCGACGGCGCGCGGATCGCGCTGGAGGACCTGGCCGCGGAGAACGAGCTGGTGGTGGACGCGCAGTGCGCCTACTCGCGCACCGGCGAGGGCCTGCACCGCTTCGTCGACCCCGAGGACGGCGAGGTCTATCTCTACACGCAGTACGAGCCGGCCGACTCCCGGCGCGTCTTCGCGAACTTCGAGCAGCCGGACCTCAAGGCGCCCTACCGCTTCGAGGTGCGCGCGCCCGAGGGCTGGACGGTGTGGAGCAACGGCGTGGGCGAACAGGCCGACGGTGTATGGAAGTTCGCGGAGACCAAGCCGATCTCGACGTACATCACCTGCGTGGTGGCAGGCCCGTACCACTACGTGACCGACTCCTACACGCGCACCTTCGAGGACGGGACCAAGCTGGAGATCCCGCTCGGCGCGCTGTGCCGCAAGGGGCTCGCCCCGCACTTCGACGCCGACGACGTCTTCCTGATCACCAAGCAGGGCCTGGACTTCTTCCACGACCACTTCGACCACCCGTACCCGTTCGGGAAGTACGACCAGGCGTTCGTGCCGGAGTACAACCTGGGCGCGATGGAGAACCCGGGCCTGGTGACCTTCCGCGAGGAGTACATCTTCCGCGGCAAGGTGACGCAGGCGTCGTACGAGGCGCGGGCCAACGTCATCCTGCACGAGATGGCGCACATGTGGTTCGGCGACCTGGTCACCATGGAGTGGTGGGACGACCTGTGGCTGAAGGAGTCCTTCGCGGACTTCATGGGCACGTTCGGAGCCGTCGGCGCGACCCGCTTCACCGACGCCTGGATCACCTTCGCCAACCGCCGCAAGGCCTGGGCGTACCGCGCGGACCAGCTGCC
Source organism: Streptomyces sp. IMTB 2501 (assembly GCF_001953885.1). Lineage (GTDB taxonomy): Bacteria > Actinomycetota > Actinomycetes > Streptomycetales > Streptomycetaceae > Streptomyces. Next base: position 20,678 of record NZ_MQUS01000021.1, read on the forward strand.
CTCCACCCATCCGGTCACGGCGGACATCCATGACCTGGAGGACGCCAAGCTGAACTTCGACGGCATCACGTACGCCAAGGGTGCCTCGGTGCTCAAGCAGCTGGTGGCCTACGTCGGCCAGGACGCGTTCCTGGAGGGCGCCCGCCGCTACTTCAAGCGGCACGCGTACGGCAACACGCGCCTCGGCGACCTGCTGTCGGTGCTCGGCGAGACCAGCGGCCGGGACATGTCCGCGTGGGCGCGTGCTTGGCTGCAGACGGCCGGGGTCAACTCGCTGACGCCGCAGGTGCTGCTGGACCCGGCGGGCCGGGTGGCCGAGCTGGCGGTGGTGCAGGAGGCTCCGGAGTCGCATCCCGAGGAGCGCCCGCACCGGGTCGCGGTGGGCCTGTACCGCCGTACGCCCGAGGGTGCGCTGGAGCGGTACGCGCGCGTGGAGACGGACGTCGAGGGTCCGCGTACGGTCGTGGCGGAGCTGGCCGGAGCCGAGGCCCCGGAGCTGGTGCTGGTCAACGACGACGACCTGACGTACTGCAAGATCCGCTTCGACGAGACCTCGCTGGCCACCCTGCGCGAGCGCCTGGGCGCGCTGACCGACCCGCTGGCCCGTGCCCTGTGCTGGTCGGCGCTGTGGAATCTGACCCGGGACGCGCTGCTGCCGGCGCGGGACTTCGTCGGTCTGGTGCTGCGGTTCGCGGGCCGCGAGTCCGACATCGGTGTGCTGCAGATGCTGCACGCGTGGGCGAACTCGGCGCTGGAGTACTACGCCGCCCCGCAGTGGCGGGAGACCGGCGCCGAGCTGCTGGCGGAGGGTGCGCTGCGGGAGCTGCGGGCGGCCGAGCCGGGCAGCGAACACCAGCTGGCCTGGGCGCGGTTCTTCGCGACCGCCGCCTTCGCCGAGCCGGACCTGAAGCTGCTGACGGACCTGCTGGACGGCACGTCGGGGATCGACGGCCTGGAGGTGGACCAGGAGTTGCGCTGGGCGTTCCTGGAGCCGCTGGCGGCGCACGGCGCGGCCGACGAGTCCGTGCTGGCGGCGGAGCTGGCCCGTGACGACACGGCATCCGGCAAGCGGCACCAGGTCCGCTGCCTCGCGTCCCGTCCGTCGGCGGCGGTCAAGGCGCAGGCGTGGGCGCAGGTGGTGGAGTCCGAGGCGCTGTCGAACGCGCTGGTGGAGGCGACGATCGCGGGCTTCGGACAGCCGTCGCAGCGGGAGCTGACCGCGCCGTACGCGCAGAAGTACTTCGCGGCGATCGAGCGGGTGTGGCGGGAGCGGTCGATCCAGATCGGCATGGATGTCGTACGGGGCCTGTTCCCGGCGCTGCAGGACCGCCCGGAGACGCTTCAGGCGACGGACGCGTGGCTGGCGGCGCACCGGGACGCGGCGCCGGCGCTGCGCCGGCTGGTGCTGGAGGCACGGGACGATCTGGCGCGGGCGCTGCGCGCACAGGCGTGCGACGCGGCGGCGATCGCCGGCTGACACCGCCCGGCACCGGCCGACCTTTGGCCTGAGCTTGGGCCGCCGGTGACCGTTACGGAATTCGTTCCATCAGAACCGTAACCCCTGGTCCGCACCCGATCGGACCAGGGGTTTCCCGTCCCTACTCGGTACCCGAACACCTGACCTTTAGTCCCACCTTGTCCGCATTCATCGACGGCCGTGTAACAGCGGTTAAGGGCGGGTCCGGACGCGGGAATCCCGACGCCATGACCCACAACACCCCGCTCTCCCCCCGCCCCCTCCGCCACCTCTCCGACGTCCACCGCCGTGTCCTGACGGTGAGTCAACTCCGTTCCCACAGTGTGACGTCGGCCGAGCTGGGCGAGCAGTGCCGCCCCGGCGGCCCCTGGCAGCTGCTGCTGCCGAACGTGGTCCTGCTGCACCCCGGCCCGCCGACCAGCGAGGAGCGACTGCACGGGGCCCTGCTGTACGCGGCCCGCGAGTCGACGCCGGGCGTCCCGGCCCAGCCGACGGCGGAGGAACCGCACCGCCCGGTCTACGCGGAGGCGATGATCACGGGCCTGGCCGCCCTCACCCTCCACGGCTTCTCGGCCACCCCGCCGCTGCTGTCCCTGGACCACGTCGACGTCCTGATCCCGCGTCAGCGCCGGGTGCGCTCCGCGGGGTACGTCCGCGTCCTGCGCACCCCCGCCCTGCCCAGGCCCAAGGCGGTGGCGGGCCTGCCGGTGGCGCCGGTGCCACGAGCCCTGGCGGACGCGGTGGCGGAGCTGACGGACGCGCAGGCGGTACGGCGGCTGCTGACCGAGGCGGTGCGCGGCGGCCACTGCGAACCGGCCGCCGTCGTCCGAGAGTTGACCCTTGCCAAGCTGCTGAACCGGCCCCATGTGGTGGACGCGGTGGACGCGCTCCTGGCTGAGGGCCGCTCGATCGCCGAGGACCGGCTGTACCGGATGGTGAGCGAGCACGGGCTGCCCGACCCGGTCTGGAACGTCGACCTGCGGCTGCCCGGCGGCCCGCACCTCGGCGGCGTGGACGCGTACTGGCCCGACCAGGCGGTGGCGGTGGAGCTCGACACCCGGGCGCCCCGGCAGGACGAAGACGCGCTGTGGTCGGAGTACGCCCGCAAGCGCGAGCACCTGGAACGGCTGGGGATCACGGTCGTGTACATCACCCCGAAGAAGCTCAGGGACGCGCGCGAGCAGCAGGCCACGGTGGTCCGTACGGCCCTGATGGCGTCCGTCGACCGCGACCCGGCCGCCTATGTCGTGGTGCTCCCCCGGTAGTGACGGACCGGGAGGCATCAGGAGGGCCGTACAGAGCCCTCAGGAGGGGAGAGGAGGGGCCGCCGGACCGATTCCGGTGGCCCCTCCTCACGTATCGGCGCCTGCCGAAAGTTCACCCGGACGGGCGAGTCCGGCGGGCGGTGGGTGATCGGGGCACAGTAGATGGGACGTATGCGACATTCTCGGACGGTGGCGTGTTCGTCCGCTCTGCTGCTCGCCGCGGCCTGCGTCTTCGCCGCCCCCGCTACGGCCCAAGGGGTTCCTCGGGCGGCGGCCGCGGGCTATGTGGCCCTCGGTGACTCCTACTCCGCCGGTGTCGGCGCCGGTGACTACCTCCCCGGCCGCAAGAGCTGCAAGCGCAGCAGCCGGGCGTTCCCCGTGCTGTGGGCCGAGGCGCACGGGGCGACGGCCTTCGCCTTCCCCGCGTGCAACGGCGCCGGGGCCGACGACGTCCTGGCCGGCCAGCTCGGCCCGCTCGGTCCCGGTACCCGGCTGGTCACGCTCACCGTCGGCGGCAGTGACGCGGGCTTCGCCGCCGTCATGACCAGCTGCGACCTGGGCGGCACCAGCCGCTGCCTGTCCGCCGTCGCCCGCGCCCTCTCAGCCATGGACGGGCCGCTCGTGCGCAACCTGGACCGGCTCTACTCGGCCATCAGGGACCGGGCGCCCGCCGCCCACGTCGTGGTGCTCGGCTATCCGCACCTGTACCACCTCAAGGGCGGCTGCGAGGTCGGCCTGCAGGACCGGGCGCGGGCCGCCGTCAACGCCGGTGTGGATCACCTCGACGCGATGATCGCCCGGCGCGCCGCCGATCACGGGTTCACCTTCGTCGACGTCAGGGCCGACTTCGCCGGCCACGAGATCTGCTCGCGGAGCCCCTGGATGCGCGGTGTCGACGTGCTGGCCCCCACCGAGTCGTACCACCCGACAGCGCCGGGGCAGGCGCGCGGCTACCTCCCGGCCCTCGACCGGGTCTCCTGAACCGGGTCGGCGCGCGCTACGGCAACCACGGCGGGGCCCGCCGGGGCCGGTCCGGCGGATCAGGCCGCAGGGCATCCGCGGCACCGGCGTGCCGGCCCCCGCGCCTGCGGCAGGTTCCGCCGGACAGGTCCTACAGCGGCTCCGGGAGCGACGGCGCGCGGACGGCCTCCGCGTGCAGACGGTCGAGCAGCGCCGCGTAGGCCGCGATCATCCGGGTGCGGCTGAAACGCTCGCGGGCGGCCTCCAGGGCCGGGGCGAGATCCGGGCGGCCCGCGACCGCGGCCGTCCAGGACAGGGCGATCGCGCCCGGGTCCGGCGGGGTGACGAAGCCGAGCCCGGTGACGATGGCCGCGCTGTCGCCGACGTCGGTCGTCACCGGGACCGCGCCGCACATCATGCCCTCGATCAGGCACAGCGGAGCCGCCTCCCCGGAGACCGAGGTCAGAGCGACGACGTCGGCGGCGGCGTACACGGCCGGCATGTCGTGCCGTACGCCGAGCAGATGCACCCGGTCGGCGAGGCCCGGCGCGTCCGCGAAGGCTTCGGCGAGGTCGGCACGCAGCCCGGAGTTGCCCGGGGTCATCCCGGCCCCGCACATCACCACGTGCCCGCCGCCCTCGCGGGCGAGCCAGGCGCGGGCCGCGCGCAGCAGCAGGGGGACGTTCTTCATCGGGGCGTACCGGGCCGCGAAGACGACCACGGGCGCCCGGTCGGCGATCCCGAGCGAGGCGCGGAGGGCGAGCCGCACCGCCGGGTCGGGGCGGAACCGGAGCAGGTCGACGCCGTTGGGGATGACGTGCAGCAGCCGGGCCGGGATGCCGGCGGCCTCGTAGGCGGCCCGCGTGGACTCGGCGCAGCACACGCACGCGGCCACGGTGCCGTCGGCGATGGCGGCCTTCAGCTCGTCCAGCGCGGGGCCCTGGTTCTCCGGGTCGGAGCGGTGCAGAGCGACCACGACCGGCCGACGGGGCAGGCCGGCCTGGTTCAGCAGGGCCAGCGGCTGCTCCTTCAGGGAGAGGATCACATCCGCCGCGGCCATCGCCCGCGCGGTTTCGGCCAGCTCGGGCCCGCTGAAAACGTTCGCCGCGAGCGCCCCGTCCACCAGGCCCGCGCTGCGGCCGAGCGAGGTGACGCCGATGCCGCCGGCGGTCAGCTCCCGGTAGCAGTGGTCGTCCTGCATGCGCTGCCGGGTGGCCTCGCGCAGGACCTCGCCATGGATGCTGAGGACGTGGTGGGACTGGCCGCCCTCGGCCAGTCCCCGTACGACGTCGGTGTGCACGATCCGGGCTCCTCCGGAGAAGAAACCCTCATAGACCGAGAGCACACGCAGCTCGTGTGTCGCGCGCACACGACCACCCGCCTTGCATAAATGATCGAGAAGATCGAGCCATCCCCGTGAACAGCGGGTTAGCCGATATGAGGCGGTACGGACATTGCGTACGCGTTAACACGAAACGACGCGTATGAAACAGTGACTAACAGAATTCCCCTTCGAGGACGGGCGCCGCGTCCCCGCTCCAGTCGCCGTTGAAATTGACCGCCACGGAGTGCTGGCCGTCCGGCGTCGTCGCCACCTCCGACGAGGAGCCATGGATGCCGCCGGTGTGGCCCCAGACGTGGACGCCGCAGGTCAGCGTGGTGTCCATGAGGCCGAGGCCATAGCGGATATTGGGCGCGATCCGCGTGTCGACCGTGGTCTTCATCTCCTTCAGCTGCTCGGGCGGAAGGAGCTTTCCGCCGAGCAGGGCGCTGTAGAAGCGGTCCAGGTCGGCGGAGTCGGAGATCATCTCGCCGGCGGAGGAGGCGATGGACGGGTTGAGCGTCGTCACGTCGTACGTGGGGCCGCTCGGGTCGTGGAACTTCGAGTACGCCCGGCTGCTCGGCCGCGGGAGGGTGTCCTTCGTACCGGGCACGGACGTCGCCGTGAGATGCAGCGGTCCGATGACGCGGCGGGAGATCTCGGCGGCATAGGGGCGGCCGGTCACCTTCTCGATCACCATTCCGGCGAGTACGTAGTTGGTGTTGGAGTAGTTCCAGGAGGTGCCCGGCGCGAAGTCCGGCTTGTGCCGCATCGCGACCGCCACCAGGTCGCGCGCGTCGACGGTGTCGTAGCGGTGCGCGAAGAAGCCGGCCGGGGTGAAGTACGTGCGCTGGAAACCGGCGTCGGCGAGATAGTTGTAGATGCCGCTGGTGTGGTTCAGCAGCTGGCGGACGGTGATGTGGCGGCCGTCGTGACCGTGGCCGTGGACGACGCCGGGCAGCCACTTGTCCACGGTGTCGTCCAGGGACAGCCGGCCCTGTGCCTCCAGCTGGAGCAGGACGGTGGCGACGAAGGTCTTGGTGATGCTGGCGACGCGGTAGCGGTCGGCCGTCGAGCGCGGCCTGCCCGTGCCGAGGTCGCCCACGCCGGCGGTGGCGGACCAGGTGCCGTGGGCGTCCCTCGCGGTGGCGGTCGCACCGGGCACCCCGGCCGCGACGGCCGCCTCGACCGCCTTGCGGGTCGCGGCGTGCCCACCGCCCTCCGAGGCGAATGCCGCCGGAGCCGCCAGGGCCGCGGAGACGAGCAGGGCCGTGGCGCCCACCAGAGTCGCGCGTACACGCATGTCTTCCCCCAACCTGTGGTGTTCGTGCGGTCAGGGGAAGAAACCGGCACCGGGTGCGCGAAGGTTGCCTTCTGTTACCTCAGTTGAGTGAATTTCAGCCCTTCTTCAGTACAAGCTCCGAGGCCGGTCCGGGAGAGGCCGGCGAAGTCGGTGCGGGGCGGGGCGGCGGACTCGATCAGCGTGCTGAACACGGACACCGCGGGGTACCGGGCTCGGTCATGGAAGGTCTCCTGCGGCGAGACGACCGTTCGCGGGGCGTTCGCGCCACAGACGCAGCGCGATGTCGATCAGCGGCACCCGGTTCAGGTCCGGTACGACCGAAAGGTCCTGCCATGCCGCGAGATCGGTGGATCCGCCGACCTCGTAACGGAGTTCGCCGCCGACGACCTCTCCCGCGTAGACGAGGCGCAGGCCGTGGTGGTCGGTACGGCGGCCGACGCGGGGGTGGCCGACCAGCCGGAGGGAGTCGACACCGAGGAGACCGGTCACCTCGATCCGGTAACCGGTCTCCTCGGCGACCTCACGGCGGACGGTGTCGTACGGGTCCTCGCCGTGGTCCATGCCGCCACCGGGCAGCACCCACTCGGGAGTTCCGTCGGGCCCCGGTGAACGGGCCAGCAGGATCTGTTCGTCGCGGACACACACGGCGTAGGCCGCCACCCTCAACTTGCGCTGCATCGACCGACGTTAACCGCTGGGGTTGGCCGGTGAATACTCCGGCGCGGACCAGCGCAGGGGGAGGGCGGCCGGGGTCAGGACTGCCTGGGTGAGCGCGAAGCGGACCGTGCGGTCGCCTCCGGCGGTGACGTCGGTGTGCGCCTCGCCCGTGAGCTGGAGGGTGTCGCCGGTGGTCCAGTCGAGGAAGAGCAGACCGGCGCGGGGATCGGTACGCAGGTTGCCGAGGGTGAGGAACATGGCGTTGCCGGGGTAGTCCGGCCAGGTGAGTTCGCGCGGTGACGTGACCCTGACGAAGCCGGGGTTACCGCCCCGGTGGCTGACGTCGGCTCCGCCGGGGTGGACCGTGGCCAGGAAGAAGGTGTCGGCGGACCGGATGAACTCCCTTTCGCGCGGCCCGAGTTCGGTGAGGAGGCGGGGGGTGCCGGGCGTGCGGTCGGTGACCGTTTCGTACGACTCTCTGCGCTGGATGTACCGGGGGCAGTTGGAGAAGACCTGGTCCGCCTCTATGGCAAAGCCGCGGGGTGTCGGCCTGAGCCGGCCGTTGAGGCGCATGCGGCGGCGGGTGCGGGGATCCAGGGCGATGGCGCCTACGTGGGTGCCGGGGGTTTTCAGCGCCACTGCGAGGGGGCCGCTCAGGCCGTCGGCCGGGTGCGGGCTGCCGTCGGCTGCTCGCGCAGTTCCCCGCGCCCTTCGAGGTCGGCTGTCCGACCGCCCACCAGATTCATGCCCGGCATCAGTGACGACGGAAATCCGCCTTGGACCCGTGGCCCGGACGAAACCGGGTGTGCCCGTGAGCGATGAGGTCCACACCCTCCCCGTCTCCGGGTCCGCCGCGCCCACCATCAGCAGCGGCTGCAGTTCGAGGAAGGCCGCCGCGATCGGCTTGATGCCCTGACCCAGGGAGCGGCCCACGTGCTCGGCGCGGTCGCGCACGCCCAGCAGTTCCTGCACGGCGAGCGAGCCCGCGTGATAGGTGCCCATGGCTAGAAGAATCCGCAGGTCGGGGCGTCCGCGTGAGGGGCCGGGGCGCCCTCGGGACCGAGCGGGGCGGAGATCTCCAGGCGGATGCCGTCGGGGTCGTGGAAGAAGATCCCGCCCGATGTCCCGCCCTCGCGGTGGGCGACCACACCTTCATGGGCGAACTCCACTCCGGCGGCCCGCAGCGCGGTCTCGTACTCCCGGACGCGGTCGATCGAGTCGACCGTGAAGGCGAGGTGGTGCAGTCCGGGCCGGCCGCTGTCGTACGACCCCCGCGCCTGCTGCCAGAGGGTGACGAGCGGGGCGCCGCCGGTCTCCCCCAGCATCGCCCAGCGCTGGTCGTCCTCCTTGCCCTCGGCGAGCACGACGAAGCCGAGGAGGTCGCGGTAGAGGGCGAGCGAGCGGTCGAGGTCGGTGACGTTCAGGCCTGCGTGCGCGATGCGCGGAGCCATGGTGTGTTCTCCTTCGAAGTACCTAACCTACCTCATGAGGTTAAGAGGTTAGACATAAGAATGTCAACCGGTGACGTACGCTTTAGTGGTTAGCCAGAGAAGGAGAGCCCGATGTCCGCCGTCCGCGATCCCCGCCCGCTCACCGGTGAGCCCCTCGCGCTCGACCTGCTCAACACCCGGTGGAACCGGGAAGGCGTCACCCAGGACCTGCTCGTCGACACCGACGGGCTTGCGGTGTGGCTCACGAGCAACGGACTGACCGGCGCCCACCCGGCCGACGCGGAGGTACTGCGTCATCTGCGCGAGGCACGTGAGGCGCTCGCGGCCGCGGTACACGGGTCACCGCGGGTGGCGGCGCCGCTCGTGGACGCCGTACTGGCGCACGGGCGGATCCGGGCCCGATTGACCGCCGACGGTCCCGCCGAGGAGCCGGAGTTCGCCGATCCGGCCTGGGGTCCGGCCTGGCTCGCCGCCCGGGACTATCTGGACCTGCTCGGCCGGGCCCCGGAGCGGATCCGCGTCTGCTCCGGCGGCGGCTGCATCCTGCACTTCTTCGACACGTCCCGGAACGGCACCCGCCGCTGGTGCTCGATGGCCGCGTGCGGCAACCGCGCGAAGGCGTCCCGGCATTACGCGCGCTCGAAGGAGAGTTGACCCGTGGGGCGGACATGAGGATCGAGAAGGCCACGCCGCAGCCCGGAGCGGCTCGCCCGGGTGGGGGCGGGTGAGGGGCGGGTGCCGGATGGGGCCCGCCCTTCTGCCTGGTGCCCCGGCAGGCAACGTTTGCCCGTAGGGGAGCGGCGTCCGGTGCGTGCTCCAGGTGTGCCGGCCGGAGGCCGTACCCGATGGGCTGGGCGTACGTGGGCTTTCGGCCGGTGCGGCGAGAGGGCGTGCCGGGCGTCGCGACGGGGCGAACGTTGCCTGTCGGGGTACTAGGGGGAGCCGCCGGGGGCGCAGGTCGTATGCCGGGACTGGGGCAACGCCTCGGTGATCCATGCCCGGTTGACGGCGACACGGGCGTCTCCCACGGCCCAGAGGCTCGCGTTCCGCCGGCCCGCACCGACCGTGACGAGCACATGCTGTCCCGTGCGCGGGGGCGGTTGCGCGCCACCGGCCAGCTGGAAGGTGACCTCCGCCGGGCCGTGGGCGGGTTTGTAGGAGCGGGTCACGGTGAGGGTGATCCGGCTCCAGAGGGGCGACTTCTCCGGCTCCACCTTCGCCACCCTGCCCTCGACGACCAGCCGGGAGCAGGCGAGTTCGCGTGCGAGGCCGGCCGACGGTCCGGTCTCCGCCCCGGAAGCCTTGCCATTCCTGTCGGCGGCACTCGCGGCCCCGCTGTCGTCGACCGAGCCGGCGGAGTGCGTCACCATCCAGCCGAACCCGACGGCCAGCACGAAGGCTGCGGCACCGGCGAGCGATCCGAGCGCGATGCGCAGCGCGCGGCGGGGGCCGGTGGGGCGGCCGGGGCGTGGGGGACGTGGGGGGCGGGCGGTACCTGCGGGGCGGCGGCCGGCGCCGAGGGGACGGCGGGGTGGCCGAGGGGGCGGGACGGGCCGTGCGGGCTCACCCGGTGCCAGTGCCTCCGGCGCCGGGCGCGCTTCCTTGTCCGCCGCCTCCCTGTCCACCGGCTTGCTGTCTGCCGGATCCCCGGCCAACGCCTCCGCCAGCCAAGCCAGTTCATCCTTCAGCAGTACCACATCGGCTTCGGCAGCCCGGTGTTCGGCGAGGAAAGCGGGATCCCGGCGGGCCTCCTCCGGCAACGGTTCCCCGGTGATCGCGGCCATCAGCGCGTCCATGCCGTCGTACTCCCCGGCATTCCCCGCGCCTGCGGCCCCCTGCGTACCCCCTTGCCCGGCGGTCACGTCACACCACCTCGTCCTCGTGCAGGCGGTCACGCAGGGCGCGGACCGCCGTGTGCAACCTGCTCTTGACCGTGCCCTCGGGGATGCCCAGTTCCTCGGCGATGGCCCGCACGGGCAGGTCGGCGAAGAAGCGCAGGACGAGCACCTGCCGCTGGGCGGCGGGCAGCTCGTCCAGGCCCCGGGCGACGGCGAGGGAACGCAGGCTGGTCTCCTCGCCGGACGGGTGCGCGGGCTCCCGCAGCGCGGCCAGCCGCTCCCCCAGCCGGTCCTGGCGGCGCTTGGCCCGGTGCCAGTCCATGGCGAGGTGGGAGGCGACCACCGCCGCCCAGGCCGACACGTCCCGCGGTGCCTCCTGCCCGCTCGCGGTCCGCTCCAGCAGTCGCAGCCGGACCTGCTGCACCCCGTCCGGCAGGTCCGACTGCGGCACCCCGCCGAGCGCGAGCACCGCCCGCACCCGGCGTTCCTGGGCCGCGTCCAGCGGGTCGTCACCGACATGGTCCGTACGGTCCGCCTCGTCCGTGCGGTCCGTGTCCGCGACATACGCCCCCTGGTCGCGGCGCGTCCCTCCGCGCAGCACGAGCCACCCCCTCCGCGTCTGCCCCTACGACGCGGCGGCGGGCCGAAACGTTCGGCCGGGAGCGGCGGTCCGCAGAGGCGTACGTCACACCGCCGTGTGGCCGGGGTCCGTACGGGCAGGGTCGGGACAGCACAGCTTGCGGCGCGGGCCCCCGGCCGAGGGAATTCCTCCAGCTCAGCGGGGTGAACAGCGCAGGTGTGGAACCGCCGGCCGGGGAAGACGTATCCCACACCTTGGGCACGTTCCGCAAAGAATTGGACAGGCGGACCGGGGTCGGCCGCATGATGGAAACGCCCCGGTCATGCGCCTGGTCATGGAAGAGACACAAAGAGGGAGTCACTGTGAGGGTCGGAATCGTCGGAGCCACCGGTCAGGTCGGCACGGTCATGCGCAGGATCCTCACGGAGCGGAACTTCCCGGTCACACAGCTGCGCCTGTTCGCCTCGGCGCGTTCGGCCGGCACCGTGCTGGACGGCGTGACGGTGGAGGACGCGACGACCGCCGACTACACCGGCCTGGACATCGTGCTCTTCTCGGCGGGCGGCGCGACCTCCAAGGCGCTGGCCGAGAGGGTCGCCTCCCAGGGCGCCGTCGTGATCGACAACTCCTCGGCCTGGCGCAAGGACCCCGAGGTCCCGCTGGTCGTCTCCGAGGTGAACCCGCACGCGGTCGCCGACCGCCCCAAGGGCATCATCGCCAACCCGAACTGCACCACGATGGCCGCGATGCCGGTCCTGAAGCCGCTGCACGAGGAGGCCGGTCTGCAGGCGCTGGTCGTCGCCACCTACCAGGCGGTGTCCGGCTCGGGCCTCGCGGGCGTGGCCGAGCTGCACGGCCAGGCGCAGAAGGTCGTCGCCGACGCCGACAAGCTCACCCACGACGGCGCGGCGGTCGACTTCCCCGAACCGCAGGTCTACAAGCGGCCGATCGCCTTCAACGTGCTTCCGCTGGCGGGCTCGATCGTCGACGACGGTCTGAACGAGACCGACGAGGAGCAGAAGCTGCGCAACGAGTCCCGCAAGATCCTGGAGATCCCGGGCCTGAAGGTCTCCGGCACGTGTGTCCGTGTCCCGGTCTTCTCCGGCCACTCCCTCCAGGTCAACGCCCGCTTCGCCCGCCCGCTGTCCCCGGAGCGCGCGACCGAGCTGCTCGCGGGCGCCCCCGGCGTCGTGCTCTCCGACATCCCGACCCCGCTGCAGGCGGCCGGCCAGGACCCGGCGTACGTCGGCCGTATCCGCCGCGACGAGACGGTGGACAACGGCCTCGCGCTGTTCATCTCCAACGACAACCTCCGCAAGGGCGCCGCGCTGAACGCGGTGCAGATCGCGGAGCTGGTGGCGGCGGAGCTGTCCGCCAAGTAAGGCACCCGTACGGCAGGGGCGGTCACGGTCACGTGGCCGCCCCTCTCGTTTCCACGGCCGCCGCCAGCAGCGCCAGCACCGCGCCCGTGACCAGGACGGCGGTCAGCCCGGGCCCGTCCGAGAGCCGTCCGCCCAGAAAGGCACCCAGCGCGATCGCGGCGTTGAACACCCCGGCGAACAGCGCGGACACCGCCTCCGGGGCCTCAGGGCCGGTGTCACCTCCCCGGCCGGGCGCCCAGCGCCTGGCACGCACTCCCCCAGAGGGGGCACCCCCAGCCGCGTTGCCGGAGCGGCGCCTTGCGATCGCATGGACCGGACGCCGTGCGCTGATCCGGCCGGGAACGCGGCACAGGCTCTCGGGCGCGGCGGCCGACAGGGCGCGCTGGGCGGACACGGACACTCCGCCGTACGCCAGTCCCCACACCAGGAGCAGCGTGCCCGACACGGCCGTGGAACCGGCGGCCGGGACGAGGAGCAGGACGACGGCGCCGAGGACGGCGGAGACCAGCCGCAGGGCGCGGCGCGGATCGCGGGCCGCGAGCGCGCCGCCCGCGAAGTTCCCGGCGACGCCCGCGAGTCCGTACCCGAGCAGCAGGACGCTGACCAGGCCCGGTCCGGTGCCCGGCGTCCGCTGCAGGACGGGCCGGACATACGTGTAGGCGGCGAAGTGCCCGGTGACCAGCAGGGCGACGGCGCCCAGCCGCCACCGGAGCGGCGAGACGCGCAGCAGCCGGGGAAACGTGCCGAGGCGGACGGCGCCCTCGGCGGGCAGCGGTGGCAGGACGACGGCCAGCCCGGCCGCCACCAGCACCGCGACGCCGGCCATCGCGGTGAACGCCCACCGCCAGCCGGTGACCGCGCCGAGGAAGGTCCCGGCGGGCACACCGAGCACCGAGGCGACTGCTATCCCGCTGAAGACGACGGCGGTGGCCCGGCCGCCTTCCGGCCCCGGCACCAGCCGTACGCCCAGCCCCGCGGCCACCGCCCAGACCCCGCCGATGCACACCCCGACCAGCAGCCGGGCGGCGAGCAGCACGGGGAAGGCGGGGGCGAGCGCGGTGACCAGGTTGGCGGCGGCGAGCAGGAGCAGCAGCGCGCACAGCACCGTACGCCGGTCGGCCCGGCGGACGGCGACCGGCAGCAGTGGGGCCGCGACGGCGGCGACCAGTCCGGGCAGGGTGAGGGCGAGGCCCGCGGTGCCGTCGGAGACGTGCAGTGCGCGGGCGAGCGAGGTGAGCAGCCCGACGGGGAGCATCTCCGTGGTGACGACGCCGAAGGTGGCGGCGGCGAGCGTGCACACGCCCGTCCAGGACCGTGTACCGGGTGGGGTGAGCTGCGTGGAAGCCATACCCGAGAGCCTTTTACGGCCCCGGTCCGGGAACAACGGCGAAGTCCTCACCCTTGCATGAGCGAGAGTGATCGGCATCGGGGAGGCGGCGTGTCCGGGCTGGAACTGCGGGAGTTGGAGTGCTTTCTGGTGCTCGCCGAGGAGCTGCACTTCGGGCGGGCCGGCGAGCGGCTGTTCGTCTCGCAGAGCCGGGTGAGCCAGCTGCTGGCCGCGCTGGAACGCCGGGTCGGCGCCCGGCTGGTGCACCGCTCCAGCCGCCGGGTGGCCCTGACCCCGCTCGGCGAACGCTTCCTGGAGCGGCTGCGTCCGGCGTACGACGGTCTGCACGCGGCGGTGGCGGACGCGCGGGCGGTGGCCCGGGGCGGGGCGGGGCCGCTGCGGCTGGGTTTCCAGGGCTCGGCCTGCGCAGGGCTGCTGGCGGCGGTCGCGGCCTTCGAGGCGGCGGCCCCGGCCCGCAGCGTCGACCTGGTGGAGGTGCCGTACGCCGATCCGTTCGGGGCGGTGCGGCAGGGCGCGGTGGACGCGGCGGTGGTGCTGCTGCCGGTCGAGGAACCGGATCTGGTCCTCGGCCCGGTCTTCTCCGGGCAGCGGCACACGCTGGCCGTCACCCGCCGCCATCCCTTCGCCGCCCGTGACCGGATCGGCGCGGCGGACCTGGCGGCCGTGGCGCTGATCGGGGCGGCGGCGCCGGCACCCGCGTACTGGCGTGCCGCCCACGCCCCCGGCGCGCTGCCGGGCCCGGCGGCCGCCACCCTGCAGGAGGCGCTGTCCCTGGCCGCGGCCGGCCGGGGCGCATTGCTGCTGTGCCGGCCCACGGCCGCCCGCCACCCGCGCGACGACGTCGCCTATGTCCCCGTGGACGGCGTGCCCGACTCGGTGCTGGGCCTGGTCTGGCACCGGGAGGCGGAGACGGAGACGGTACGGGAGTTCGCGCGCGTGCTGGCGGACTCGCCCCTGGTGCGCGAGGATCGCTGACCCCGAAACCCGGTGAGAGGTGCCCGTGGAGACCTGTGCGAGCTGTGGCGGTCCGCTTCCGGCGCGGGCCGGCCGCCGGGGCCGTAGCTCGGTGTACTGCTCGGCGGCCTGCCGGCAGAAGGCGTACCGGGAGCGGCAGGACGGCGGTGGGGATCTGGAGGAGCTGATCGCCTCGGTCGGCCGGCAGGCGGGTGCGCTGGTACCGAGACCGGCGGCCGCGCTGTACGCGGGCGTGACCGAGTTGTCGGCCTCGGTGGCCCGACTGCGCCGCATCGCGCGCCTCGCGCAGGAGACGACGGGGGTGCGGGAGAGCGGGAACCAATCCGTCACAGAGGCCCGCGTGACGGAATACGCGGAGCCCCCGTCCGAAGAGGTGCCGTTCGACGAGACGGGCTTCGCCGCGCTCACCGAGTCGTACCGCCGTGAGATCCGCGCCCACTGCTACCGCATGACCGGCTCCTACGACGACGCCGAGGACCTGGTGCAGGAGACGTTCCTGCGCGCCTGGCGGGCCCGGGACGGCTATCAGGGCCGGGCCGGCGCCCGTACCTGGCTGTACCGCATCGCCACCAACGCCTGCCTGGACTTCCAGCGCCGTACCGCCCGCCGCCCGCAGCGCTACGAGCCGCTGCCCGGCATGGACCACGGCGCCGGCCGGCCGCCCGCCCGTATCACCTGGCTGCAGCCCTACCCGGACGACGAACTGCCCGCCGCCGGGGACGGCCGGCCCGAGGAGGCCGCCGTCTCCCGGGAGACCGTCGAGCTGGTGCTGCTCGCCGCGCTGCAGCACCTGCCCGCCCGCCAGCGCGCCGCACTCGTGCTGCGCGACGTGCTGGGACTCACCGCCGCCGAGACGGCCAAGGCCCTCGACGTCTCCGTGGCCTCGGTGAACAGCGCGCTGCAACGCGCCCGTCCGGCCCTGCGCGAGCAGTTGCCCGCGAGCCGTACGGACTGGAAGGCCGCCCCGCCCACGGACGTCCAGCGGGCCGCGCTCCAGCGGTACATGACGGCGGCCGAGCGGCTCGACTTCGACGCGATGGCCGACATGCTCGCCGAGGACGTCACACTCACGATGCCGCCGAACCCGTTCTGGTTCACGGGCCGCGACGCGCTCCTCGCCTTCCTCCGCCCGAGCCTCGACCCCGCCTCCCCCGTGTTCCTGGGCCACTGGCGGCATCTGCCCGCCCGCGCCAACGGGCAGCTCGCGGCCGGGGGTTACGTCCGCCGCCCCGGTACGAACGTCTACCGCGCCCAGGTCCTGGACGTGCTCCGCTTCGACGGCGAGGGCCGCATCACGGAGATCACCTCCTTCGAACCGCACCTCTTCCCGGCGTTCGGGCTGCCACCGCGGCTGTGAGCGATGAGTGGTGCGGGTGCCGTACGTCTGCATCGGCGTAACGACAGACACTCACACTCACTCAGGGAGTTCACCATGCTGCTCACCGACAGGACCGCGATCGTGTACGGCGCCGGCGGCTCGATCGGCGGGGCGGTGGCCCGCGCCTTCGCCCGTGAGGGCGCCCGGGTGCACCTCGTGGGCCGCACCCGCCAGACGCTGGACACCGTGGCGAAGGACATCACCACAACCGGCGGACACGCCGAGACGGCCGTCCTGGACGCGCTGGACGAGGCGGCCGTGGAGGAGCACGCGGACCGGGTCGGCACGATCGACGTCTCCTTCAACCTGGTCAGCCGGGGCGACGTACAGGGCGCCCCGCTGACGGAGATGTCCGCCGACGACTTCCTGCGCCCCGTCCTCGACGGCACCCGCGCCGGCTTCCTCACCGCCCGCGCCGCCGCCCGCCGCATGGCCGCCCGCGGCTCGGGGGTGATCCTCACCCTCAACAGCGGCTCCGCGCACGGCAGTCCGATGATGGGCGGCACGGGCCCGGCCGACGCGGCCACCGACGCCCTGGTGCGCAACCTCGCCATGGAGCTGGGCCCGCGCGGGGTGCGCGCGGTGGGCCTGTGGGCGGCCGGCGTACCGGAGACCCTGTCCGAGGAGAAGCTCCGTGCCGTCGACCCCGGCGTGAACATCGCCGGCATCCTCGACCACCTGGCCGGCCTGCGCATGACCCGCCGCAACCCCACCCTCGCCGAGATCACCGCAACGGCCGTCTTCCTCGCCTCCGACCACGCGGCGGGGATCACCGGCACGTTCGTCAATGTGACCGGGGGGATGTTCCCGGGCTAGGTCCTGTCCGGCGGATCAGGTCACCGGGGATCGACGGCGCCTCATCAGACCCGGCCGGCTTCACGGTCGTGGGCTCGCCGGACCTCGTACAGAAAGCACCCGTACTCCACCGCACGCACATGGACGAGCGCCACCTCGGGATCGGTGAAGGCTTCCGTGAAGGACGCCTGGAAGCTCTCCGAAGGGTCCACCAGGCGGCCGCCCAGGATGTGGCCGTGGGCGGAGTAGCGGCGCAGGACGCGGTGGGCGTCGGTGAAGGGCAGGGCGGGGCCGGTCGGGCCCGGACAGTGGTCGGCGTGGATGAAGACCGGGCCCTGTTCGTCGTAGGCGCCGGGGTGGGCGCCGGTGTCCGCCGCCCAGCGGCGCAGGGGCGCGTACGAGACCAGGGCGATCCGCTCGCCGGGCGCGCTGCGGCGCAGGCAGCAGCGCAGCGGGGCGCCGCCCTCCGCGTCGGTGAAGGGGGTCGTGGGGCGGCCCGCGTCGTCGGTGGTCCGCAGGTCCCTCAGGGCTTCCGGGGTGATGGGACGTGCCGTGTACGTCCGGGTGGTGGAGGTCGTCGTCATGGGTCCAGCGTCCGCTTCCGGCGCCCCGCTCACCGGCGGGAAGCGGACATCGCGTTCCCTGTGGATCCCATGGAAGGATGGCGCAACCGACACATATCGAGGAGATGACCGCGTGCCTGGCACAAACCTGACTCGCGAAGAGGCGCAGCAGCGGGCCGAGCTGCTCACCGTTGACTCGTACGAGATCGATCTCGACCTCTCCGGTGCGCAGGAGGGCGGTACCTACCGGTCCGTGACCACGGTGCGCTTCGACGTCGCCCGCGCCGGCGCCGAGTCCTTCATCGACCTGGTGGCGCCCACCGTCCACGAGGTGACCCTGAACGGCGACGCGCTCGACCCCGCCGAGGTCTTCGCGGACTCGCGGATCGCGCTGCCGGGCCTGCCGGCGGGCCGTAACGTGCTGCGCGTGGTCGCGGACTGCGCGTACACCAACACCGGCGAGGGTCTGCACCGCTTCGTCGACCCCGTCGACGAACAGGCGTACCTCTACACCCAGTTCGAGGTGCCGGACGCCCGCCGGGTCTTCGCCTCCTTCGAGCAGCCGGACCTGAAGGCGACGTTCCGGTTCACCGTGACGGCGCCCGAGGGCTGGACCGTCGTCTCGAACTCGCCGACGCCGGAGCCGAAGGACAACGTCTGGGCCTTCGAGCCGACCCCGCGCATCTCGTCGTACATCACGGCGCTGATCGTCGGCCCGTACCACTCCGTGCACAGCGTGTACGAGAAGGACGGGCAGTCCGTACCGCTCGGCATCTACTGCCGCCCCTCGCTCGCCGAGTTCCTGGACTCGGACGCCATCTTCGAGGTCACCCGGCAGGGCTTCGACTGGTTCCAGGAGAAGTTCGACTGCGCCTACCCGTTCGCGAAGTACGACCAGCTGTTCGTGCCGGAGTTCAACGCGGGCGCGATGGAGAACGCGGGTGCCGTCACCATCCGCGACCAGTACGTCTTCCGGTCCAAGGTGACCGACGCGGCGTACGAGGTGCGGGCCGAGACCATCCTGCACGAGCTGGCCCACATGTGGTTCGGCGACCTCGTCACCATGGAGTGGTGGAACGACCTGTGGCTGAACGAGTCGTTCGCCACCTACACCTCCATCGCCTGCCAGGCCGCCGCGCCCGGCTCGCGCTGGCCGCACTCGTGGACCACGTTCGCCAACTCGATGAAGACCTGGGCGTACCGGCAGGACCAGCTGCCGTCCACGCACCCGATCATGGCGGACATCCGCGACCTGGACGACGTGCTCGTCAACTTCGACGGCATCACGTACGCCAAGGGGGCCTCCGTCCTCAAGCAACTCGTCGCGTACGTCGGCGAGGACGAGTTCTTCAAGGGCGTGCAGGCGTACTTCAAGCGGCACGCGTTCGGCAACACGCGCCTGTCCGACCTGCTCGGCGCCCTGGAGGAGACCTCCGGCCGTGACCTGAAGACCTGGTCGAAGAAATGGCTGGAGACGGCCGGCATCAACATCCTGCGGCCCGAGGTGGCCACGGACGCCTCCGGCTCGATCACCTCCTTCGCCGTCCGCCAGGAGGCCCCGGCGCTGCCCGCCGGTGCCAAGGGCGAGCCGGTCCTGCGCCCGCACCGCATCGCGATCGGTTTCTACGACCTCGATGCCGCGAGCGGCAAGCTGGTGCGCACCGAGCGCGTCGAGCTGGACGTCGACGGTGAGCTGACGGCCGTGCCGCAGCTGAACGGCAAGCGCCGTCCGGCGGTGATCCTGCTCAACGACGACGACCTGTCGTACGCCAAGGTCCGCCTGGACGAGCAGTCGCTGGCCTTCGTCACCGAGCACCTCGGCGACTTCACCGAGTCCCTGCCGCGCGCGCTGTGCTGGGCCTCGGCCTGGGACATGACGCGGGACGCGGAGCTGGCGACCCGCGACTACCTGTCCCTCGTCCTGTCGGGCATCGGCAAGGAGTCCGACATCGGTGTCGTGCAGTCGCTGCAGCGCCAGGTCAAGCTCGCCGTCGACCTGTACGCCGACCCGGCGGCCCGCGAGGCCCTGCTGACCCGCTGGACCGACGCCACGCTGGCGCACCTGCGGGCGGCCGAGCCGGGCGGCGACCACCAGCTGGCCTGGGCCCGTGCCTTCGCGGCGACGGCCCGCACCCCGGAGCAGCTTGACCTGCTGGAGAGCCTGCTGGAGGGCACCCACACCATCGAGGGTCTGGCCGTGGACACCGAGCTGCGCTGGGCGTTCGTGGAGCGGCTGGCGGCGGTCGGCCGGTTCGACGAGGCGGAGATCTCGGCCGAGTACGAGCGGGACAAGACCGCGGCCGGCGAACGCCATGCGGCGACGGCTCGCGCGGCCCGCCCGACGCCGGAGGCGAAGACGGAGGCCTGGGCGTCGGTGGTCGAGTCCGACAAGCTGCCGAACGCCGTGCAGGAGGCCGTCATCGCCGGCTTCGTGCAGACCGACCAGCGCGAGCTGCTGGCGCCGTACACGGACCAGTACTTCGAGGCCGTCAAGGGCGTCTGGGACTCCCGTTCGCACGAGATCGCCCAGCAGATCGCCGTCGGCCTGTACCCGGCGGTCCAGGTCTCCGAGGAGACCCTGACCAAGACGGACACCTGGCTGACCTCGGCCGACCCGAACGCGGCCCTGCGCCGCCTCGTCTCGGAGTCCCGCGCGGGCATCGAGCGGGCACTGCGGGCCCAGGCGGCGGACGCGGCCACGGTCGAGTAGTCACGTCCACGGCTGCGAGGGCGCCCGGACTTTGTGCCGGGCGCCCTTTCACATGCGCGGGCCCGGCAAGGGTCCCCGCCCAGGAGCCGGGTCCAGCGACGAGTTCAGGCCCGAGTGACCGGGGTGGCATGGACGACCGCCGCGTCCCGCAGTGCCCCCAGCACATGCGCCAGCGCCCGCCCCGTCTCCCCGCCCCGGCGTACCGCCGCCGTCACATGGCGGACCGGGCCGTTCGGGCCCAGGTCGCGCATCAGTACGCCATCGCGGGGGGCCGCGGCCATTCTGGGGATCAGGGCGACGCCCATGCCGGCTTCGACCATGGCCAGGATCGCGGTCCAGCCGGAGGCCGAGTGGCCCTGGTGGGGGCTGAAGCCGGCCGCCTCGCAGGCGCGGCGGGTGATGTCCGACCAGGGGCCGCTGCCGCCGAAGATCCAGGGTTCGGCGGCGAGGTCGGTGAGGGTCAGGGTGGGGGTCGTGGCCAGGGGGTGGCCGGGGGGCAGGGCCACGTCCAAGGGGTCGGCCAGGAGGAGGACTTGGGTGAAGCGGGGGTCGGCCGCGCTCGGGGCCTCCGCGGCCAGGGACAGGGCGAGGTCTACGTCGCCGGCCGCCAGGAGGTCGTAGGCCTCGGCCGCCTCCGCCTCTCGTACGCGGACGGTCACTCGGGGGCGCGCGGTCCGCAGGGCCCGTACGGCCGGTACGACCAGGGCGGGGACGGCAGTGGAGAAGGCGCCTACGCGGACCTCGCCCGCCTCGCCCCGGCTGTATGCCGCCAACGCGGCCTCCGTACGCTCCAGTTGCTCGAAGACCGGTTCCGTGTGGGACAGCACCAGACGGGCCGCGTCGGTGAGACGGACCCGGCGGCCCCGTGCCTCCAGCAGGGGTACACCGAGTTGCCGGGAGAGATTGGTGAGCTGCTGGGAGACCGCGGACGGCGTCATGTGCAGGGCCTCCGCCGTCGCGGTCACCGTCCCGCGCTCGCGCAGGGTACGCAGGATCTGCAGCTTCCGGATGTCCCACTCGGCCATGCCGGGAAAACTACACGTCAGCCGCGGGAGGCCGCCCCCAGCACCACCCCGCCCAGGATCAGGCCCATCGACAGCAGCTGGGGCAGGCCGGTCGCCTCGCCCAGGACGGCCCAGGACAGTACGGCCACGCAGACCGGCTGGAGGTAGTAGACGATGCCCGCGCGGGTCGCGCCGATCAGGGCGATGGCCTTGTTCCAGGCGAAGAAGGCGATCGCGGAGGAGGCCACACCTACGTAGAGGAGCGGCAGGACCGTGCCGGGGGTCGGGTTGAAGCTGCCCTGGAGGGCCACGCTCGCGGCCTGGACGGGGAGCAGGAGGACGGTGCCGACCAGGAACGTCGTGAACAGGAAGGCCGTACCGCCCAGTTCGGCCGGCCTGCGGCGCAGCAGCGCGCTGTAACCGGCGAAGCTGCAGGCCGCCGCGATCATCCACAGGTCGCCGGGGGAGAACTTCGCGCCGTCGCCGACGAGGAGGGCCACGCCGGCGCAGGCGATGAGCAGTCCGGTGGTGCGCCGCGCGCCGAGCCGGGCGCCGCCGAGGCGTTCGAACAGCGCCATGAGCACCGGGGAGGCAGCCATGATCATGCCCATGGTGGCGGCGGGAGTGGTCAGTCCGGCCTGGTTGACGAGGGTGTTGTAGACGGCCACTCCGAGGAATGAGGCCAGGAGGACGTAGCGGGCGTGGCGGCGCAGCAGCGCCCGTTGCCGCCAGGCCTGACGGGCGCCGAAGGGGGCCACGGCGAGCAGGGCGATCACCCAGCGCCAGAAGGCGTGCTGGATGGGCGGGACGCTGTCGTGCAGGCCGCGGGACGTCACGAAGCTGCCGGACCAGACGACCGTCGCGAGGGCGGCGCAGGCGAGGCCGAGCAGGGGGGCGGTGGCCGTGGTGGTGGGTGTGGCGGTCCGGTGCAGGACAGCGGGCACGGGGGTCCTTTCGGCGGGAGGGGTGGCGGGTGCGTTCTCCTACCGTCGCAGCGAGTGACCTGTCAGGTCCATCGAAACTTTTCGACCGTTCTTTTCAGAAGAACTGAACGATTCCTCGCCGCGGCCGCGGCACTGAGCGCCGGCGCGCTCCTGACGACAGCGGGGACCGCCTCCGCCGACGACGTCGTCCCGGGCGGCGCGGTCTACGCCCAGTGCTGGACCGTCGGCGAGAGCCTCGGCGCCTACGGCGACACCTGGTACCGGGTCAACCAGGTGAACTACGGCGACGGGTGGTACTGGACCGGCAGGCGTAGCGGAGCACTCAGGCTCCGACGTGCGCCGTCAGCGCCGCCTCGATCCCTTCCGCGTCGGCCGGGTCCGCCGCCCAGGCCGCGTAGCCGTCGGGGCGTACCAGCACGGTCGTACGGCGGGCGCTCGCCCAGTGCGCGACAGTCAGCCGTCCGGCGCGGGCCGGTTCCGTTTCGTACGGCTCCGGGGTGATCAGTACGAACCGGCCGCCGCGCAGTGCCTCGTAGAGACGGCCGCCGCCGGCGAGGGCGACGTCCGGGGCGCGGGTGCCGGTGAGGCGGTGGGCGCCGCGGGGTGCCGGGTAGCGGTGGCCGATGCCGGTGACCTGGGCGGCGACCGCGCGCCGGGCGGGGCCGACGGCGTTCAGGAACGCGGTGAGCGCGGCGCGCGCCGCGAGGGTCCAGGGGCGCTTGGCCATGGCGAGGCGGACGATCCCGCCGCTGCTGCGCAGCACGGCCCGGCCCACGGGGTGCCGCTCGGCCTGGTAGGTGTCGAGGAGCGCGCGGTCGGCGTGGCCGGTGGCGACCGCCGCCAGCTTCCAGCTCAGGTTGGCCGCGTCCTGGAGCCCGGTGTTCATGCCCTGGCCGCCGGCCGGGGTGTGCACATGCGCGGCGTCGCCGGCCAGGAAGACCCGCCCGACCCGGTAGGCGGGCGCCTGCCGTTCGTCGCTGTGGAAGCGGGACATCCAGCGGGCGTCGTACATCCCGAAGTCCCGGCCGAGGGCGAGGCGGGTGATCTCCTTGACCTCGGCCAGGTCCAGCGGCGCGTCGTCGGGCACGTTACGGCTGCGGTGCCAGCCGATCACCCGGTAGTAGCCGTCGCCGAACGGCGCGAGGAAGGCGAAGGCGTCGCCGACGGCGTCGACGGTGAGCAGGGCCGGCGGCTTCTCGGTGAGCCTGACGTCGGCGAGGACCACGGACCGGATCACCGACCTGCCCGGGAAGGGCAGCCCGATCGCGTCCCGTACGGCACTGCGCATGCCGTCGGCGCCGACGACGTATGCCGCCCGCAGGTTCTCCGTACGCCCCTCGGGCCCGCGCGCCTCGACGGTCACGCCGTCCGCGTCCTGCGTGAGCCCGGCCACCTCGGTCTCGTACCGGAATTCGACGCCCGCCTCGACCGCGCGCCGCTCCAGGACCTTCTCGACCTCGTACTGCGGCACGACGAGGAGGTGCTGGAACCGGGAGGGGAGGTCGGAGAGGTCCATGCCCAGCCGGCCGAAGAGCCGGAGGCGGTCGAGCGGCCGGCCCACGGCCTCCAGGTCGTCGGCGAGGCCGCGCGCGTCGAGTTGTTCGAGGGTGCGGGCGTGCAGGACGAAGGCGCGGGAGAGGTTGCTGATCCTGTGGGGGCGCTTTTCGAGGACGGTGACCGGGACGCCGGCGGTGGCGAGGTCACCGGCGAGCAGAAGGCCGGTGGGGCCGGAGCCTACGACGATGATGTTTCCCTTGGTGCCGTTCATGGGGGCCTCCTGGGTGCCAACGCCCGTTGGTCAACACTCGTTGGCCAACGCCTGTTGACAACAGTAGAACCGGCCGCCGACCGAGTCAACACTTGTTGGCCCACTCATGTTGGCCTACGCTCGTTGGCATGACCGGCAGCACAAAGACGAACCTGGCACGCCGCTCCGACGCCACCCGCGCCGCCATCCTCGACGCCGCCCGCGAGCGGTTCGCCGCCGATGGCTACGACCGGGCCACCATCCGGGCCATCGCCAAGGACGCGCGCATCGATCCGTCGATGGTGATGCGCTACTTCGGCAGCAAGGAGGGACTGTTCGCGGCGGCCGTCGCGCTGGATCTGCGGATGCCCGATCTGACGCGGACGGCCCGGGAGGAGGTGGGGCGGACGCTGGTCGGCCACTTCCTCAACCTGTGGGAGGAGAACGAGGAGCTGACGGCCGTCCTCCGGGTCGGCGTCACCAACGAGGCCGGGGCCGAGCGGATGCAGGGCATCTTCCGGGACCAGCTGCTGCCCATGGCCCGGCAGGTCTGCCCCGACCCCGAGCAGGTCCCGGCCCGGGCCGCGCTGTGCGCCGCGCAGCTGCTCGGGCTGGCCCTGACCCGCTATGTGCTGCGCCTGCCGCCGGCCCGCGAACTCACCCGCGAGGAACTCCTGGCGTGGCTCGGCCCGACCGTACAGCGCTACCTGACGGCACCGAACCCCTGAGCCGCACCGCTCGTGGCCGAGTACCGGGAATGCGATGCCGGTCGCTGTGGCCGATGTGAGCCCGGCCCTCCATAAACCGCTCGCCTTCGTCCTGTGTGCGGTGGAAGTATCCGCGGAGCCGGGCCCTGCCGGAGGAAACAGCTGATCGCGCTCGGCCTTTCGGAGAGGAAGCCGTAGTGAGCCTCACCGCGTCCACGCCGTCCGAGTCCGAGCCCGAAGTCCGTACGGCGGCCGGAGCCCTGCGCGGCAGCCGGGAGGCGGGCCTTGCGGTCTTCCGCGGCATCCCGTTCGCCGAGTCGCCGGTCGGTGCGCTCCGTTTCGCCGCACCGCAGCCGGTACCCGGCTGGGACGGTGTGCGTGCCGCGGTGTCGTACGGCCCGCCGCCCCCGCAGTCCGGCGTGTTCGGCACGGACGCCCCGGCACGGGAGACGGGTGACGGCTGGTTGACGGTCAACGTCTGGACGCCCGAGCCGTCCACAGGAGCGGGTCTTCCCGTGATGGTGTGGATCCCTGGTGGCGCCTATGTGATCGGCGCCTCCAGCCTCCCGGAGTTCGACGGCGGTCGCCTGGCCGGGGAAGGCGTCGTCGTGGTGACACTCAACTACCGGCTCGGCATCGAGGGTTTCGCGCAGATCGAAGGTGCGCCCGCGAACCGCGGCCTGCTCGACCAGGTCGCCGCCTTGCAGTGGGTGCACGACAACATCCGGGCGTTCGGTGGTGACCCGGACCGGGTCACGGTCTTCGGCCAGTCGGCGGGCGGCGGATCGGTCGCCGCGCTGCTGGCCATGCCGCGGGCGGCAGGGCTTTTCCGCCGGGCCGTCGCGCAGAGCGTGCCGGGCACGTTCTTCTCCCCCGAGTTGGCCGCCGACATCGCCGCCGCCTGCGCCACCGAACTGGGGTTGCGGCCCACGGTGGCCGACCTGTCCACGGTGGCCCCGTCCCGGCTGCCCGCCGCAGCCGACGCGATCTCCGCCAAGATCGGCCAGTGGAAGGACCGCTGGGGGCAGATCACGCACCGGCCCATCCCGTTCGCGCCCGTCGTCGACGGCGATGTTCTGCCGGCCACTCCCTGGCAGGCGCTGGCCGAGGGCGCCGGCCGGGACATCGAACTCCTCGTCGGTCACACCCGTGACGAGCACCGGCTGTTCAGCCTGATCGACGGCGTGCTCGGTCAGGTGACACAGCAGGACGCCGAGACGGCCCTGCGGATCCTCGCCCCGGGCCCGGACGGCGCACGGCGGTACCGCGACGGTTTCCCGGCCGCGGGCCCGGAAGAACTGTACGAACTGGTCAACGCCGACTGGCTGTTCCGCATGCCGACCCTCCGACTCGCGCAGGCGCACACCACCGCCGGCGGCCGGACCCACGTCTATGAGCTGACCTGGCCCGCTCCGGGCTTGGGCGGTGCCCTCGGCGCCTGCCACGGCCTCGACGTACCGCTCGTATTCGGCAACCTGGGCAGCGGGCAGCCCGCCCTGCTGATCGGCGAACCCCCGTCCCCGGAGACAGAGGCGCTCTCCGCGCGGATCCGCACCGCGTGGACAGCGTTCGCCGCTGACGGCGATCCCGGCTGGCCCGGCTACGACCTTGAGCAGCGCCTCGTACAGCTCTTCGATACGCGACCGGCCGTCACCGCCTATCCGGAGGAGACCTCCCGGCAGCTGTGGCAGGACCACACCTTCCCGGCACTCCCGCTGGCCGGCGGATAGCGGAGCGATCACCGAAAGACGAAACGCCGAGGGCGCCGGCCTCGCCCGGGTACGGCGGTGTGCGCGTACCGGCGGGAGGGCGGCGCCCCCGGCGGAGGAACCCGGGGTCCGGTCAGGCCTTGGCGCCCGCCCCGGACTTCGCGTCGGTGTTGGACGAGGGCTTGATGGTCCTGATCTTGGACCTGTCCAGCGCCATCACCAGACCGGCGATGACCGCGAACAGGGCGACCGGGATCAGCACGTAGAGCCCCAGCGTCTGGATGACGCTCAGGCCGGGGCCGGGGTCGTCACCGTCGTCGCGGGTCAGCGCGAGCGCGGGGGACGACATGAGCAGCATCATCAGCGTCGTACCGGCGGCCAGGGCGCCGGCGCGCAGGGCGTTCTTCTTGTCCACGATCTCAAGTTAGCGAACCACCCGGAACGGCGCGCGCCCGGGGTCCCCTAGCGGGGGCGGACACACCCCCGACCTTTGCGAATACGGCGAGTAGTGCCCTCAGTCGGGGCATGGCCGTCAATTCCTCCAGCGGCACCGGCCGGCCCTCGCGGTCGGCGATCGGCAGCCGCCAGTTGGGGTACTGGTCCCAGGTCCCCGGAAGGTTCTGCGGGCGGCGGTCGCCGACGCCGTCCGGGAGCCAGACACCGATCAGCCGGGCCGGGGTGCGCAGCAGGAAGCGGTGGACGGCGCGGATCTCCTCCTCCTCGTCCGTGCCGGGCGGCCCGGCGGCGCTGCGGTCCACCAGGCCGAGGCTGCCCAGCAGGGCGAGCCATTCGGCGGCGTCGGCGGTGGCCTCGGCGCGCTCCTCGGCCGCCGGGCGGGCGAGCAGGCCGAGGCGGTCGCGCAGGTCGACGTGGTCACCGGTGAGCCGCGCGGCCGTGGGCGGCAGGTCGTGGGTGGTGGCGGTGGCCAGGCAGTCGGCGCGCCAGCGGTCGGGCGGCAGCGGGCGCCCGTCGCCCTCCCAGTCGCGTTCGAACCACAGCACCGAGGTGCCGAGCACCCCGCGCCGCTGCAGCGTCTCGCGCACACCGGGCTCCACGGTGCCCAGGTCCTCGCCGATGACGACGGCCCCGGCGCGGGTCGCTTCCAGGGCGAGGATCGCGAGCATGGCCTCGGCGTCGTAACGGACGTACGTGCCCTCGGTGGGCGGGCTGCCCTGGGGGACCCACCACAGCCGGAACAGGCCCATGACATGGTCGATGCGCAGGGCGCCGGCGTAGCGGAAGAGGGCGCGCAGCAGCTCGCGGTAGGGGGCGTGGCCGGTGGCGGCGAGCCGGTCGGGGCGCCAGGGCGGCAGGCCCCAGTCCTGGCCGCGGGCGTTGAAGGCGTCAGGCGGGGCGCCGACGGACGTGCCGGCGGCGAACACGTCCTGCTGGGCCCAGGCGTCGGCGCCGGCGGGGTGTACGCCGACGGCGAGGTCGTGCACGATCCCGACCGGCATGCCGGCCTCCGACGCGACCCGCTGGGCCGCGCGGAGCTGGGCGTCGGTGAGCCAGGCGAGGCGGGTGTGGAACGCGACCCGGTCGGCGAGGTCGGTGCGGGCGCGGGCGGTGGCGGCCGAGCGGGGGTCGCGCAGCCCGTCGGGCCAGCGGTGCCAGTCGCAGCCGTGGGTCTCGGCGAGGGCGTACCAGGTGGCGTGGTCGTCGAGTGCCTGGCCGTGGGCGGCGCGGAAGTCGTCGTAGGCGGCCTGGCGGCCGGGGCTCAGCGGGACGGCCAGGACCAGTTCCAGGGCCGCGCGCTTGACCTCCCACACCGCGTCCCGGTCGATGAGGGCGCCCTTGTCGAGGACGGCGGCGCGCAGCCGCTCGGCCCGCTCCAGCAGGGCGCTGAGCCGCTCGCGGTCCGTGACGTACGCGAACTCCGGGACGGCCTCGATCCGCAGATGGACGGGGTCGGGGAAGCGGCGGGAGGACGGGCGGTACGGGGAGGGGTCGGTGGGGGCGCCGGGTACGGCCGCGTGCAGCGGGTTGACCTGGACGAATCCGGCGCCGGCGGTGCGTCCGGCCCAGCCGGCCAGCTCGGCGAGGTCACCGAGGTCGCCCATGCCCCAGGAGCGGCGCGAGAGCAGGGAGTACAGCTGGACGAGCAGGCCGTAGGAGCGGCCGGGCGGGGCGGGCAGCCGGTCGGGGGCGACGACGAGGTGGGCGTGTCCGGTCCGTCCGTCGGGTGCGACGGCGGTCACCCGGTGCACCCCGAGCGGCAGCCCCTCGGCCGTCTCCCGCTCCTCCCCGTCCTCGGTCTCGACGCGCAGACGGGTGCCGGGCGGCAGTGCGGCCAGGGCGGCGGGGCCCTGCGGGTCACCCGCCCAGTGCACGACGGTCGGGGGCAGCAGGCGCTCGCGCAGCTCGCGTTCCCGTGCGGCGAGCGCGGTGCGTACGGCGTCGGGGGCGGCCGCGGCGACGCCGAGGGCGGCCAGGGCGGCGACCACCGCGGAGGCGGGAACGGCGACCGTACGCCCCGGGGCGGGGCTGTAGGAGGTGGCGACGCCGTGCAGCTCGGCGAGCCGGGCGAGATCCGCGTCCCCGGAGCCCTCGGAGTCCCCGGCGTCCTCGAACCCCGCGGTCATCTACAACCCCACACCGAAGGCGTCGGACTCGCTGGTCAGCGGGGTGGCCTCGGCGAGCGGTGGCTCGCTGGTCAGGGGCTCGGCGTCGGGCAGGGGCGGCTCGCTGGTCAGTGGGGCCTGGGCGCAGGCGCTCTCGGCGCTGAAGACGCACAGCGATGCGTCGTCGGTGGCGGCGGACGGGTCCGCCTCAGGTTTCCACTGGGCCGGGATCGAGAGTCGTGTGGGGGTGGCCACGAGGGGTCTCCTTCGGGTCGGTCGAACGAGCCGGTCGGATGATGCGGCTTTGAACGGGTTACGGCAGGCCTACCCCGAGACGGCGCCCGCACTCGCGCCCGTTTCCGGAGCACCTGAAGGAGGCTGAACGAGCACCCGAAAGAGGCGGGGCGGGGCCGTGTCGACCTGTCGACATACGGTCCGTCGCGTGGGTGCGCGCGGCCACGACCGACCCGCGGCCGCCGCACCACAATCACCACGCCCCCATCAGGCGCAAAACAACACGGGCCCGGATCTAGGCGGATATGCCGTCGATCCGGGCCAAAGCGTCGTCCGCGCCGTACGGCTGCAAATAGGGCAGCCAGCGCGGATCCCTATGCCCGGTGCCGATGATGCGCCAGGCCAGCCCCGTCGGTGGAGCCGGTTTGTGCCGCAGCCGCCAACCCAGCTCGACGAGGTGACGGTCGGCCTTCACGTGGTTGCAGCGGCGGCAGGAGGCCACCACGTTGTCCCAGACGTGCTTGCCCCCGCGACTGCGCGGGATGACGTGGTCGACGCTGGTTGCGACGCCACCGCAGTACATGCACCGGCCCCCGTCGCGGGCGAAGAGCGCGCGGCGGGTGAGAGGAACGGGCCCCCGATAGGGAACCCGGACGAATCGCTTGAGCCGGACCACGCTGGGTGCGGGGACTGTGACGGTTGCGCTGTGCATAAAGGCGCCGGATTCCTCTAGGGAGACAGCCTTGTTCTCCAGGACGAGGATGAGCGCGCGGCGGAGCGGTACGACGCCGAGCGGCTCGTACGACGCGTTGAGAACCAGGACATGCGGCACGGGTGCCTCCTTGGGCGTCGGCGGCGCGTGGCTCGCGCCGGGACGATCTGCAGTCAGTCTCCCCTCATGCCTGGTGGAAGCGCCACCATGTCCCGGTAACGGGCTGGGAGTGTTTTCGACCACATCCGATTCATCCCCCGGATCATGGCCTGTTCAAGCCAGGGTGAGACCCGTCTCTCCTGCGCCCCTCCTTGGCTGATCCGCGCGGGACACACACAATGCCCCGTTAGTGTGGTTGTCCTGTCCGTCCGGTGACCTTCTCGTGACCTTGAAGACCTTGACCGCCCCACCGGTACGTACTGCGCAGCACGTTGGAGGTACTGCCGTGTCGTCCTTGCCCGCCGTCCTACTGGCCGCCGGTGCGTCGCCGACCCCGTCTCCTTCCCCGTCGGGGACGACACCCGCCGTGCCATCGCTCCAGGACGCCCAGCAGAGCGCCACGAACGCGGCGAGCTGGGTCGAGCAGAACTGGTCGACCTGGCTCGCGATGGGGCTGCAGATCCTGCTGATCGTGGTCGTGGCGGTGGCGCTGCGCTCGGTGGTGCGGCGGGCGATCACCAAACTGATAGACCGGATGGGCCGTACCGCCGAGGCGGTGAACGGCACGGCGCTGGGCGGGCTGCTGGTCAACGCCGAGCGACGGAGGCAGCGCTCGCAGGCGATCGGCTCGGTGCTGCGCTCGGTGGCGAGCTTCCTGATCCTCGGTACGGCCGCGCTGATGGTGCTGTCCACCTTCAAGATCAACCTGGCGCCGCTGCTGGCGTCCGCCGGTGTCGCGGGTGTGGCGATCGGTTTCGGCGCCCGGAACCTGGTCACGGACTTCCTCTCCGGTGTGTTCATGATCCTGGAGGACCAGTACGGCGTCGGCGACGTGATCGACGCGGGTGTGGCCACCGGTGAGGTGATCGAGGTCGGGCTGCGCGTGACCAAGCTGCGCGGCTCGGACGGCGAGATCTGGTACGTCCGCAACGGCGAGATCAAGCGGATCGGCAACCTCTCGCAGGGCTGGGCGACGGCGGGTGTCGACGTCACGGTCCGCTCCGGCGAGGACCTGGACAAGGTCAAGGAGACGCTGGACGTGGTCGCCGGGCACATGAGCAAGGAAGAGCCCTGGAACGAGCTGCTGTGGGGCCCGGTGGAGGTGCTCGGCCTGGACTCGGTCCTGATCGACTCCATGGTGGTGCGGGTCTCGGCCAAGACGATGCCGGGCAAGGCGCTGACGGTCGAGCGCGAACTGCGCTGGCGCATCAAGCGGGCGTTCGACGCGGCGCACATCCGCATCGTGGGCGGTACGACGGCGGTGGAGGACGCGGCGGGCACCCCCGACCCGACGGCCACGGTCGCGGCCCCCTCGGTCTTCTCCAACGCGGACTCCGCGCAGGCGAAGGCGACGACGCCGATAGCTCCGCAGCAGCCGGAGCCTCCGGCCAAGTAGCGAGCGGAACGGTTCAGCACACTCGTTCGAGTGAACAGGTGGGGCATTCCGGCGCGCAGTGCGCACGGGGTGCCCCATCGTTCTGCCGGGGCGCCCAGCGCGGGCTTAGCCTGGCATCAGCGTGACGAGGAGAAGCGATGAGCGCCGAACCGATCATGGAGCCGGTCATGACGCAGGACCCCATCGACCTGTTGAGCGCGATCGAAGAGGCATCGCCGGTGCCGATTCGACCGGAGTATGTCGAGGGGACGATCATCGTGCCGCCGTATCCCGACGAAGACCACAACGACGGCATTGGGGAGCTGTACATCCAGTTCCGCTCGGCCGGATTCCCCCTCGTCGGCTTCGGCAGCGCCTTCCGCGCCGCCGACAAGGACGGCCGCACCGTGGCGTCGCTCGCTCCGGACTTTTACGTGCGTCACAGAAGGGCCTCTGACCTTGACGCGGCATATCGCGGAGCCAACGGGGGGCGGTACCCCATGGACATGCTCGCCCTGGTCGGTGAAGTCACCTCCACCAACCACAAGACCGACACCGGCCCCAAGTTCCGCGCCTACGCAGCTGCCGGAGTCCCGATCTACGTCCTGATCAACCGCCACTCCAAGACGGCCCACTGCTACACGGACCCCGTCCTCCCCGGTGACGACCCCACCGAGGCGTACTACGCCACCGACACCAAGGTCACCCTCGGCGACCCCCTCCCCCTCCCGGACCCCTATCCCACCCTCGACACCGCTCCCTTTCTAGAGAACTGAACCCCAGACAACGGCCCCGAGGTAACGACTCCGTCTCCTCGGGCCCGTTGTCTATTGACGCCCCCTTCGTCCTGGGCTTACGTTCCTCCCACCCGAATAGGAAACCTTCCTAACAGTGATCTACGGCGACCGGCGACCGGTGATCAAGACTGGACGTCCGGCCAGGTCACTGGGAAGCTGGGCGGCTGGAGAGGCAGGTGTCGACCCCATGGCAGGAACCGCCGGTACGCCGGGCACCCCGCGTGTGCTGCGCGCCATGAACGACCGCGCCGCCCTGGACCTCCTGCTGGAGCACGGGCCGCTGTCGCGCACCCGGATCGGCAAGCTCACCGGCCTGTCCAAGCCCACCGCCTCCCAGCTGCTGGCCCGCCTGGAGGCGGCCGGTCTGGTCCGGATCACCGGCACCAGCGAGGGCCGGCCGGGCCCCAACGCCCAGCTGTACGCGGTCAACCCCGCCGCCGCGTACGCCGCCGGGCTCGACGTCGCCCCCCACCGCATCCGCGCCGCCGTGGCCGACATCACCGGCCGGACCGTGGGCGAGTACGAACTGCCCACCCCGGGCCGGCATCCCGCGCGGCCCGTCGTCCAGCAGGTCAGCGACGCGCTCGACGGGGCCGTGAAGGCGGCCGGGCTCGCGCGGTCCGATGTGCACCGGCTCGTCATCGGCACCCCGGGCGCCTTCGACCCCAACACCGGTCGGCTGCGCTACGCCTCCCACCTGCCCGGCTGGCACTCCCCCACCCTGCTCGACGAACTCGCCGCCGCGCTGCCGATGCCGGTGGAGTACGAGAACGACGTCAACCTCGTCGCTCTCGCCGAACAGCGGCTCGGGGCGGCCAAGGGACACGCGGACTTCGTGCTCCTGTGGAGCCAGGAGGGCCTGGGTGCCGCCCTGGTCCTCGGCGGCCGGCTGCACCGGGGCTGGACCGGCGGTGCCGGCGAGGTCGGCTTCCTGCCGGTGCCGGGCACCCCCCTGGTACGGCAGGTGACCAAGGCCAACAGCGGTGGCTACCAGGAGCTGGCCGGCTCCCAGGCCGTACCGAAGCTGGCCCGTGAACTCGGCATCCCCGACCTTCCCTCGGGGCCGTACACCGAGGTCGCCGCCGAAATCGTGGCCCGGGGCGCCGATCACGCCTCCGGCCCCTATCGCGAACTCCTCCAGACCTACGCGACCCGGCTCGCCACCGGTCTCGCCTCGCTCGTCTCCGTCCTCGACCCCGAACTCGTCGTTCTCAGCGGCTCCGCGCTGACGGCCGGCGGCGAGGTGCTGCGCGCCCTCGTCCAGGCCGAGCTGGAGGAGCTGGCCGCGGCCCGCCCCCGGCTGGTCGTCGGGGACGTCCATGAACACCCCGTCCTGCGCGGCGCGTTGGAGTCCGCGCTCGTCACCACCCGCGACGAGGTCTTCGACACCTCGCGCTAGAGCGGCCCGCTCCGTCACCGATTTCACCAACCCGCCCTCTGGGAGACCTCGCCATGCCCGAAGTCATACCCTCAGCTGCCCGAAAGGCGGCTTTTGCCCTCACCGCCTCCCTCGCCCTGCTCGCCACCGCTTGTACCGGACAGTCCGGCTCCGGTGCCACCGACGACGCCTCCAAGGACACGACGATCAACTTCTGGCACGCCTGGAGCGCGCAGAACGAGGTGCGGGCCGTCAAGTCGCTGGTCGCCGGCTTCGAGAAGGCGCACCCCAACATCCACGTGAACATCGTCGGCGACATGACCGACGACAAGATCAACCAGGCACTGCGGTCGGGGGGTGACAAGGCGCCCGATGTGATTTCTTCGTTCACCACGAACAACGTGGGCAAGTTCTGTTCCTCGGGTGCGCTGGCCGACCTCAACCCCTTCTTCAAGAAGTCGGGCATCGACCCGCAGACCACCTTCCCGAAGCCGATGAACGAGTACACCCAGTTCAACGGCGACCGCTGCACGGTGCCGCTGCTCGGTGACGCGTACGGGCTCTACTACAACAAGACCGCGTTCAAGAAGGCCGGCATCGCCGCCCCGCCGAAGACCTGGTCCGAGTTCGAGGCCGACGCCAAGAAACTGACCATCGCGCAGGGCGACAGCTACCGGCAGCTCGGATTCATGCCGGACTACCACGGCTGGGAGACCACCACCGAGCACTATTTCGCGCAGTTCTCGCCGACGTACTTCGGCAAGGACGGCAAGTCGAATGTGACCAAGGACCCGGCCTTCGAGCAGGGATTCTCCCTCCAGAAGCGGCTCGTGGACGAACTCGGCGGATTCCAGAAGCTGGAGAGGTTCCGGGCGACCCTAGGTGACGAATGGGGTCCCAAGCACCCCTTCCACACCGGTCAGGTCGCCATGCAGCTCGACGGCGAGTGGCGGCTGGGGATGGCCGAGCAGGCCAAGCCGAAGTTCGACATCGGCGTCGCCCCGCTGCCGGTGCCCGACGACCAGGCCGCGCAGTACGGCAAGGGGTACATCACCGGCACCATCGCGGGTATCGCGGCGAGCAGCCGCAAGCAGAACGCGGCCTGGGAGTTCGTCAAGTACGTCACCACGGACACCGACGCCGTGGTCGGCTTCGCCAACGACATCCACAACGTGCCCTCGACACTGGCCGCGCTGAAATCGCCGAAGCTGAAGTACGACCCCCGGTTCAAGACGTTCCTCGACATCGCAGCCGACCCGAACTCCACCACCTCTCCCGCCTCGGTCAACGGCGGTCAGTACCTGGTGACGATCCAGCAGCTCGGCTATGACTACGAAAGCGGCAAGGTCACCGATCTGAAGTCCGGCCTGAAGAACGCGGCCGCTCAGATCGACACGGACATCGCGCAGGCGAAGTAGCCGATGAGTGCGCTCACTCTGGCGTCGAAGCGCCGCAGGTCGGCGCTTCGTACGGTCGCCTTCATGTCGCCCTGGCTGATCGGCTTCGCGGTCTTCTTCGCGTATCCGCTGATCTCGACGGTCTATTTCTCCTTCATGCACTACGACGGCTTCAAACCGCCGACGTGGAGCGGGGGAAAGAACTGGGCCTATGTCTTCGAGCACTATCCGCTGTTCTGGCCGGCCCTGCGCAACACACTGTGGCTGGTCGTGGTGATGGTGACCCTGCGGGTCGTCTTCGGGCTCGGTGTCGGACTGCTCATCACCAAGATCAAGACGGCTACGGGTGTGTTCCGCACCCTGTTCTATCTGCCGTATCTCGCCCCGCCGGTCGCCGCGACCATGGCCTTCGCCTTCCTTCTCAACCCCGGTACCGGGCCGGTCAACTCGATCCTCGAAAAGGCCGGCATCCCGGCGCCGGGCTGGTTCAACGACCCGGCCTGGTCCAAGCCCGCGCTCACCCTGCTCGCACTCTGGGGCATCGGCGATCTGATGGTCATCTTCATGGCCGCGCTGCTCGACGTGCCGACGGAGCAGTACGAAGCGGCGGAGCTGGACGGCGCCTCGGCGTGGCAGCGCTTCCGGTACGTCACGCTGCCGAACATCTCGCCGATCGTGATGTTCGCCGTCGTCACGGGTGTCATCCAGACGATGCAGTACTACACACAGCCACTGATCGCGGGGAAGGTCGCCTCAGGCGTGATCCAGGGCGCGGGCACCCAGTTCGAGCCCGGCTACCCCGACAAGTCCACGCTCACGCTCCCCCAGCTCGTCTACAACCTCGGCTTCCAGCGCTTCGACTACGGCTCGGCCTGTGTCGTGGCCCTGGTGCTGTTCGCCCTGTCGATGGTGTTCACCGGGTTCCTGATGCGGCGCCGGGGCGGTCTCATCCAGGCAGGTGACTGACCATGACCCAAGTACTGGACCAGCCCGTCGAGCTGGCTGCCCCGGTGTCGGGGGCGGAGCGCACCGCCCGGCGCAGGGCTCTGCTGGAGTGGATCGCGGTCCACTCCCTCGGGGTCGCCGCCGCACTCTTCTTCGTCCTCCCCTTCGTCTTCGTGCTCCTGACCTCGCTGATGAGCGACACCCAGGCGCTCAGCCGCGATCTGGTCCCGCACACCTGGGAGTGGGGCAACTACCGGAAGGTCTTCGACACGCCGGGCTTTCTGACCTGGTGGAAGAACACGCTGATCTACGCCGGTCTCGGCACCGTGCTGACCGTGGTGTCGTCCATCCCGGTGGCGTACGCGCTCGCCAAGTTCCGCTTCCGGGGCCGCAGTCTGTCGCTCATGCTGGTGATCTCGATGATGATGCTGCCGCCGCAGGTGATCATCATCCCGATGTACCTGTTCTGGGCGAAGCAACTGGATCTGTCCGGCACGCTGTGGCCGCTGATCATCCCGATGGCCTTCGGGGACGCGTTCTCCGTCTTCCTGCTGCGCCAGTTCCTGATGACGATCCCGAACGAGTACCTGGACGCGGCGAAGGTCGACGGCTGCGGGGACCTCAGGACGCTGCTGAAGGTGGTCCTGCCGATGGCCCGGCCGGGCATCGCCGCCGTAGCCCTCTTCCAGTTCTTCTACGCCTGGAACGACTACTTCGGCCCGCAGATCTACGCGTCCGAGAACCCCGGCGCCTGGACCCTGTCCTACGGCCTGGAGTCCTTCAAGGGCGCCCACCACACCGACTGGAACCTGACGATGGCCGCGACCGTGCTGGTCATGGCACCCGTGATCGTCGTGTTCTTCTTCGCCCAGAAGGCGTTCGTCGAGGGCGTCACGCTCACCGGAGTGAAGGGTTGATTCCTGTATGAAACTCACCGTGGTCGGCGGAGGCTCGACCTACACCCCCGAACTCATCGACGGATTCGCCCGGCTCAGGGACACCCTGCCGATCGAGGAACTCTTCCTCGTGGACCCGGCCGCCGAGCGTCTGGAGCTGGTGGGCGGCCTGGCCCGGCGGATCTTCGCCAGGCAGGGCCACCCGGGCCGCATCGTCACCACCGCCGACCTGGACGCGGGCGTCGACGGCGCCGACGCGGTCCTGCTCCAGCTGCGCGTAGGCGGCCAGGCGGCCCGGCAGCAGGACGAGACCTGGCCGCTGGAGTGCGGCTGCGTCGGCCAGGAGACCACCGGTGCGGGCGGCCTGGCCAAGGCGCTGCGCACGGTGCCCGTCGTCCTCGACATCGCCGAACGGGTCCGCCGTGCCAACCCGCGCGCGTGGATCATCGACTTCACCAACCCGGTCGGCATCGTCACCCGCGCCCTGCTCCAGGCCGGGCACCGGACGGTCGGACTGTGCAACGTGGCGATCGGCTTCCAGCGGAAGTTCGCGGGCATGCTGGGCGTGGCCCCGGCGGATGTCCATCTGGCACATGTGGGCCTGAACCATCTCACCTGGGAAACAGATGTGCGCCTCGGCGGCCCGGAGGGCGAGAACGTCCTGCCCAAGCTGCTGGCCGAGCACGGCGACGCGATCGCCGCGGACCTCCGTCTGCCCCGCCCCCTCCTGGACCGTCTCGGCGTGGTCCCCTCCTACTACCTGCGCTACTACTACGCCCACGACGAGGTCGTGCGTGAGCTGCGCACCAAGCCGTCCAGAGCGGCCGAAGTCGCCGCCATGGAGCGGGAGTTGCTGGCGATGTACGGCGATCCGGCCCTGGACGGGAAGCCGGCGCTGCTCGCCCAGCGGGGCGGCGCCTACTACTCGGAGGCGGCCGTGGACCTGGCGGCGGCGCTGCTGGGCGGAGGGGGAAGTCCGTACCAGGTGGTGAACACGTACAACGGCGGCACGCTGCCCTTCCTGCCGGACGACGCGGTGATCGAGGTCCAGGCGGCGGTCGGCCCGAACGGCCCGGCGCCGCTGCCGGTACCCGAGCCGGACCCGCTGTTCTCCGGTCTGGTCGCGAACGTGACGGCGTACGAGGACCTGGCCCTGGAGGCGGCCCTGCGCGGCGGCCGGGACCGGGTCTTCCGCGCACTGCTCGCCCACCCGCTGATCGGCCAGTACGCATACGCCGACACCCTCACCGACCAGTTGATCGCACACAACCGGGAGCACCTCGCGTGGGCCTGACCTCACCCGTTCCCGCAGGGGTGCTCGCCATCGACGCGGGCAACAGCAAGACCGACGTGGCCGTGGTCAGCGCCGCCGGGGAGGTCCTCGCCACGGCCCGCGGCGGCGGCTTCCGCCCGCCCGCGGTGGGGGTGACGGCGGCGCTGGACGCGCTGGCCGAACCGGTCGCGCGCGCCTTCGCGGACGCCGGCGTGGCCGCCGTCTCCCATGTCTCGGCCTGTCTGGCCAACGCCGATCTGCCCGTCGAGGAGGAGCAGTTGGCGACGGCGCTCAAGGCCCGCGGCTGGGGCGCGTCGGTGGAGGTGCGCAACGACACCTTCGCGGTCCTGCGGGCGGGCGTCGCCGAGCCGCGCGGGGTGGCCGTGGTGTGCGGCGCGGGCATCAACTGCGTCGGCATGCGCCCCGACGGCCGTACCGCGCGCTTTCCGGCGATCGGCCGTATCTCCGGTGACTGGGGCGGCGGTTGGGGCCTTGCCGAGGAGGCGCTGTGGTTCGCGGCCCGCGCGGAGGACGGCCGGGGCGAGCCGACGGCCCTCGCCCGCACACTCCCCGGCCACTTCGGCCTGCCGACGATGTACGCGCTCATCGAGGCGCTGCATCTGGAGCACGTCGACCACGACCGCCGCCACGAGCTGACGCCGGTGCTGTTCGCCACGGCCGCCGAGGGCGATGCGGTGGCCCGCGCGATCGTCGCCCGGCTCGCGGAGGAGGTGACGGTGATGGCCACGGTGGCGCTGACCCGCCTGGACCTGCTCGACGAGGAGACACCGGTGCTGCTCGGCGGCAGCGTGCTGACGGCGGGCCACGCCCTGCTCAACGACGCCGTCCGCGACCTGCTGACCGCCCGCGCCCCGAAGGCCGACGTCCGGGTGGTGACGGCGAGCCCGGTCCTGGGCGCGGCCCTGCTGGGCCTGGACCGGCTGGGGGCGGGGGCGCAGGAGCGGGAGCGGGCGCGGGGGTACTGGAAAGGCTGACCGTCCCCGGGGGAACCGAACACCTGCACAGGGCGTATTCATGAGCAGCGGACGCTGCGATCCGATCAAGATCCAGTGAAGGCCGGTGCGGATGTCAGTCCGTGCGGCGATACTTGGCGGCGAACGGATGACCCTGGGGGAGGTCGAGTGACACACCCGCCGAAGAGCGCGGCACCGCCAGCGGCGGGCCCCGGCATGCCCGCCGTCCCCGGTGTCCCCGCACAGCCCGGCCGCCCGGCCCCCGTCGGCTCCCCCGCGCCGTCCGGACGGCGCACCGCGTTCGCCGAGGGGGCCGACCGGCTGCGGTCCGCGGCCACCACCGAGCCGGGCCGGCTGCGGATCATCGGGGCCGTACTGGCGCTGCTGGTCGTGGCGTTCGGCGCGGTCACCGCCTGGCAGGCCAGTGAGCGGGCGGCCGCCGCGGACGACGTGCTGCACCGCAGCCAGCCGCTCAGCTCCGGCGCGGCCGACATCTACCGCTCGCTGGCGGACGCCAACACGGCCGCCTCCAGCGGCTTCCTGGCCGGCGGCCAGGAGACCGCGGACTCCCGCGACCGGTACGAGAAGGACATCCGTACGGCCGCCGCCGGACTCATCACGGCCGCCGCGAACGCCGAGCCGGGCTCCGCCTCCGAGGCGGCGATCAGCAAGCTGAACACGCTGCTGCCCGAGTACAAGGGGCTGATCGAGCGGGCGCGGACCTACAACCGGCAGGGGTATCCGGTCGGCGGCGCGTATCTGCGCTACGCCAACGAGAAGATGCAGAAGGAGATGCTCCCGGCGGCGGAGGATCTCTACACCAAGGAGAACCAGCGGCTCGACGCCGACTACGGCGACGCGACTCCGTATCCGTGGATCGCGATCGCGCTCGGCGTGCTCGCGCTGGCCGCGCTCGGCTGGGCCCAGCAGCGCACGTACCGGCGCACCAACCGCGTCCTCAACCACGGCCTGGTCGCCGCCTCCGGCGCCACCGCCGTCGCCCTGCTGTGGCTCGTCGTCGGACACGCGGTGGCCCGCGCGGAGCTGAACGGCTCCTACGACCACGGCATCCGCTCACTGACCGTCCTGCACGACGCCCGGATCGCCTCCCTGAAGGCGCGTGGGAACGAGAACCTGAGCCTGGTGGCGCGCGGCGCCGAGACCATCACGGTCGACGGCAGGCCGTACGACACCTACTACTACGCCTTCGACCAGGACATGACCACCCTCGGCAAGGGGCTGACCCGGGCCGAGCAGCTCGCCGACGACCAGGGCGGCCGTACGCCGGTGAAGACGGCCGAGGGGAACATGGCGGTGTGGAAGCAGCGTCACGCGTCCGCCCGCACCGAGGACGAGGACGGCAACTACCAGCAGGCGCTGGACAAGGTCATCGGCGCCAAGGGCGCCACCGGCGAGTGCTTCGACGGTGTCGACAGCGATCTCGCCCAGGCCATCGACCACGAGCAGGCCGAGTTCCAGCAGGCCGCCGGTGACGGGCGGGACGCCATGACCGGTCTTCCGGTGGGCGCGGCCGTGCTCGCGGTGCTCGGCGCGGCCGGCGCGGTGTCCGGCATCGGGCGCAGGCTGTCGGAGTACCGGTGACAGGGGGCATGACGATGTACGCGAAGCGTGTGCGGGCCTCCCTGCGGGGCTGGGGCGGGGTCGGCGCGATGGCGGTGCTGTGCGCGCTGGCGCTGGCGTTCGTGCTGCTGCTGCCGTGCACCCAGCAGACCCGGCAGGCTCCGTGGCGCGGCGGCCAGGCCGTCGCCGACGGTGTGCAGGCCCGCGCCGGGAACTGCACGGCCGCCGACGCCCAGAACCAGACCTTGTCGCCGTCCGGCGCGGACGGCCCGACGATCGACGCGATCAAGTCCCGTACCGGCGTCAAGCGCAAGCTGATCGTCGGCGTCGACCAGAACAGCTACCACTGGGGCTACCGCAATCCGAACACCGAGGGCGCGGAGCTGGAGGGCTTCGACATCGACCTGGTGCACCGGATCGCGCAGGACATACTCGGCGACCCGAACGCGGTGCAGTTCAAGGCGATCCCGACCAACCAGCGGATCTCCGCGATCCAGGACGGGCGGGTGGACATGGTCGTACGGACCATGACGATCTCCTGCGAGCGGCTGGCCCAGGTGGCCTTCTCGGCGCCCTACTTCAAGACCGGGCAGCAGGTGCTCGCGCCCAAGTCGTCCTCGATCACCGGCTACAACTCGACGCTGGCGCACAAGAAGGTGTGCACGGCGGCCGGTTCGACGGCGTACACCAAGCTGGACGCCGACAAGAAGGCCGGCACCCTGCCCGCCTCCACCGACATCTCCACCACCGTCCCGAACCAGCTGGACTGTCTGGTCCGGCTGCAACTGGGCGAGGCGGACGCGGTGGTGACCGACGGCGCGCTCGCCGCGAGCCAGGCCGCGCAGGACCCGACCGTGGAACTCAAGGGCACGGCGTTCACGACCGACTACTACGGCGTGGCGATGAAGAAGGACGCCTCCGATCTGGTACGCCGGGTCAATCGCGTTCTGGTGGACTACCGCGCGAGCGGCTGGCAGGCGTCGTACGACACCTGGCTGTCGGCGACACTGGGAAAGGACTCGGGCCCGTCCAAACCGCCCGCACCGCAGTATCTGCGGACGAGTTGAGCCGCATCCGACCGGGAAACACAAGCAGCGAGAGGTGATCGATGGGCGTCACGGACCCCGCCGGGCCGGTGATGGACCGGGACGAGGTGGACCGTGCGCTGGCGCGGCTCGGCCAGGAGCACGAGGCGATCGAGACCTCGTTGCTGGCCCTGCAGGACCACGCGGGCCGCAGACTCCTCGAAGGCGCCCGCCTGACCGGCGTCACGGGCGAACGCTGGCAGGCCACGGAGGGGCAGATCACCCTGTTGTGGGGGTACTTCGACGCGTACGCGGCCGCGCTGCGCTCCGCCCGGGACATCCGCGGCCGCCGTCGCTGGTCCACCCGCGAGGACCTGGTGGAGCTGACCGAGCTGCTGCGCGGCGAGTCCGTGACCGTCGCCGGGAGCGGCCGGCTCAGCGAGACCTACTCGCTGACCGCCCTGGTGGACCGGATGAACGAGCTGTACGCGACGAGCCTGGACCTGGTCGTCGCCGCCGACGCGGTGTGGTCGGCGCTGCCCGCCAGGATCGATTTACTCGCCGCGGAACTCCAGCGCACCCGCAAGCTCGCGCACTCCGTCGGCGTACGCCCCGGCGAGCACCCGGCGGGTGACGACCTGGAGCGGATCACGCGCACGCTGACCAAGCTGCGCGAGGACGTCGTCTCGGACCCGCTCGCCTTCTGGGTGCCGGCCGAGGGCAGTTCGGCGCCCGGCGGCGGCCGTCCCGACACCACGGTGTACGACCGGGAGGCGCGCGCCCTGGAGGACGTGCGCCGGGAGATCGACGCCGTGCTGACGGTCCGGCAGGACGCGGAGGCACGGCTGATCCGGCTGCGGGACGTCCTCTCGCGCGCCGACCGCACCCTCGCCGAGGCCCGTACCGCGCGCGGCGAGGTGCTGGCGAAGATCGCGGCGACGGAGGTGCCGGTGGTGAGCGGCCCGCCGACCGTGCTGCAGGAGCAGCTGGCGACGGCGGCCGAGTACCGCAGGC
Source organism: Streptomyces sp. IMTB 2501 (assembly GCF_001953885.1). GTDB lineage: Bacteria > Actinomycetota > Actinomycetes > Streptomycetales > Streptomycetaceae > Streptomyces. The sequence continues at coordinate 63,113 of NZ_MQUS01000021.1, forward strand.
AGGCGCAGTGGCACCGGCTCTCCCCGCTGCTGGAGTCGCTGGAGCAGAAGGCCGAGGACGAACTGCTGCGCGCCCGCGAGTCGTTGACCGCGGTCACCGCGCCGCTCGCGGTCCGCGCCGAGCTGCGCGGCCGCCTCGACGCGTACAAGGCGAAGGTCGCCCGGAACGGCCTCGCCGAGGATCCGTTCCTGGTCGAGCGGTACGACGCGGCCCGCCGCATGCTGTGGAGCGCGCCGTGCGATCTGCGGGTGGCCGAGCAGGCCGTGCTGCGCTATCAGCAGCTGGCGGCCGATCTGCTGAGCCGGCCGGGCGCGCCGGTGGACCGTGAGGGGGACCAGGCATGAGTCAGCCGGGGCAGACGTGTCAGCGGCCGGACTGCGAAGGGTCGTACGAGGACGTCGGCGGCGGTGAGCTGTACTGCGACACCTGCGGCCTGGCACCGGTGGTGTCGGCGAAAGGCATGGTCGGCTCGCCGCCCACCGGGCTCACCAGGGGCGCGGTGGACAGTGGCAGTTCGCGTGGTTCGCACAGTTCGCGTACGTCCTCGCAGTCGTCGAAGTCGCGCCGGTCGGTGTCGGGGCGGCTCTCGCGCTCGCTGTCGGGCCGGTCCAGCGAGCGGTCGGTGTCGGTGCGCAGCTCCGGCTCCTCCTCGGGGACGCCCACGCGGGGACGGCTGGGCGCCGGGCTGGTGCACGTGCCGCAGGTGCCGCGGCCCGACCCGCGCGTGATGGTGCTGGAGAACCCGGAGGTGCCGGAGCGGAAGCGGTTCTGCTCGCGCTCCGACTGCGGGGCGCCCGTCGGCCGCGCCCGCGGTGACCGGCCGGGCCGTACGGAGGGGTTCTGCACCAAGTGCGGGCACCCGTATTCGTTCGTGCCGAAGCTGAAGACCGGGGACGTGGTGCACGGCCAGTACGAGGTCGTCGGCTGTCTCGCGCACGGCGGGCTCGGCTGGGTCTATCTCGCCGTGGACCGGGCCGTCTCCGACCGGTGGGTGGTGCTCAAGGGCCTGCTGGACACCGGGGACCAGGACGCGATGGCCGCCGCGATCTCCGAGCGGCGCTTCCTCGCGGAGATCGAGCACGCCAACATCGTGCGGATCTACAACTTCGTCGAGCACCTCGACCAGCGCACCGGCTCCCTCGACGGCTACATCGTCATGGAGTACGTCGGCGGCAAGTCCCTGAAGGAGATCGCCAACGCCCGCCGTACACCCGAGGGCCGCCGCGATCCGCTGCCGGTCGAGCAGGCCTGCGCCTACGGCATCGAGGCCCTCGAAGCCCTCGGCCATCTGCACAGCCGTAACCTCCTCTACTGCGACTTCAAGGTCGACAACGCCATCCAGACCGAGGACCAGCTCAAGCTGATCGACATGGGCGCGGTGCGCCGCATGGACGACGACGAGTCGGCCATCTACGGCACGGTCGGCTACCAGGCCCCGGAGGTCGCCGATGCCGGCCCGTCGGTGGCCAGCGACCTGTACACGGTGGGCCGTACGCTCGCGGTGCTCACCTTCGACTTCCAGGGCTACACGAACGTCTACGCCGACTCCCTGCCCGATCCGGACACCATCGAGGTCTTCCGCCGCTACGAGTCCTTCTACCGGCTCCTGGTGCGCGCCACCGACCCCGACCCGGCCCGCCGGTTCGGTTCCGCGCAGGAGATGGCCGAGCAGCTGACCGGTGTGCTGCGCGAGGTGGTCTCGCTGCAGACCGGGCAGCCGCGGCCCGCGCTGTCGACGCAGTTCGGACCCGAGGTGCGGGTCACCGACCGGGAGTTGTTCCCACGGCTGGACGGTGACGTGTCCCGGCTGGGGGCACGGGAGGTGCGCAAGGCCGCGCCCGCCGCCCCGGCACTGCCCCCGGCCGCCCTGGTCCGGCCCGTGGACACCCCGGCCACCGCGCTCGCCCTGCCCGTCCCGCTGGTCGACCCCGGCGACCCCAACGCCGGCTTCCTGGCCGGTCTGCTGGCCTCCGCGCCGGCCGAGCTGATCAGCGCCCTCGACGCGGCGCCCACCCAGACCGTGGAGACCCGGCTGCGGCAGATCCGCGCCCGGCTGGAGAGCGGTGAGCAGCAGACGGCGCTGATGGGTCTGGCCAAGCTGGACGAGGAACGGCCGGACGACTGGCGGGTGGTGTGGTACCGGGGCCTGGCCGGACTGGTCACCGGTGACTTCGAGGGCGCCGCGCTCGCCTTCGACGCGATCTACGACGCCTTCCCCGGCGAGCCCGCGCCCAAGCTGGCGCTCGGTCTGTGCGCGGAGGTGCTGGGCCAGCTGGACAACGCGGCCGAGTACTACCACCTGGTGTGGGCGACCGACCCGAGCTTCGTCAGCGCCGCCTTCGGTCTTGCCCGGGTGCAGCTCGCGGCCGGGAACCGGCAGGGTGCGGTGCGGACGCTGGAGTCGGTGCCGGAGTCGTCCATCCACTACACGGCCGCCCGGGTCGCCGCCGTACGCGCGCGGCTCAGACAACGCACGGCGAGCGCCGGTGACGTACCGTTCCTGGACGACCTGACGGCCGCCGCCGGGCAGGTCGAGGCGCTGGACGCGTACGGTCTGGACCCGGCGCGGCGCGAGGAGTTGGCGGCGGAAGTGCTCGGCTCGGCGCTGGACTGGATACTCTCCGGAGGCCAGGGCAGCCGTCCCGCCGACGGCGGACGGGTGCTGCTGGGCAGCGGTCTGGACGAGCGGGGCCTCCGCTTCGGCCTGGAGCGCGCCTACCGCACGCTGGCCCGGCTGGCGCCCGGCGGCGAGGAGAGGATCGAACTGGTGGAACGGGCCAACCGTTACCGCCCCCGGACGTGGGTGTAGTTGATGTCGCAGATGCCCCAGCAGGCCGCACTGGCGAAGTGCCCGAGCTGCGCGGAGCCCGTCGAGTCGGGTGACCTCTTCTGCGGAGCGTGCGGGTACGACCTCTCCGTCGTACCCACGCCACCGCAGGACCATCCGACGCTCACCATGACCGGCTCCGCCGGTCAGGACGCGGAGGGCGTTGCCTGGCCCGCCCCCGAACCGGAGAGCTCCGCCGCCCCGCCGGCGGTGCATCTGCCGACCGATCTGCCCGGCACCGACTCGGGCGGCGAGCCGCTGCACGACCACGAGCCGGGGACGGCGGAGGCGTCCGGCACGGACCCGGAGGGGCCCGAGTCCGGCGCCGAGGAGCCACGGCGGCCGGCCGGGTCCGGGGTGCGGTTCGACCGGCCCGCGGAGCCGGAGGAGTACCCGCTGCAGGCGCCCGATCCGCGGGTGGCCGGGAGCCCCGAGCACATCGCCGTACCGGAGGAGCCCGCACAGCTGTGCGTGGCCTGCCGGGCGGGCCGGGTGGACAGCGACGGCTACTGCGAGAACTGCGGGCACGCCCAGCCCCGCGAACGCGACCACATGGAGCAGGAGTCGGGCCCGGTGGCCGCCGTCAGCGACCGGGGCCTGCGCCACCACCGCAACGAGGACGCCTTCAGCGTCGGCCACACCGCGCTGCCCGACGGCACCCCGGCCGTCCTCGCGGTCGTCTGCGACGGCGTGTCCTCCGCGACCCGCCCCGACGCCGCGTCGACCGCCGCCTCCCAGGCGGCCGGTGACACGCTGCGTGCCGCCCTGCCGCGCGGCACGCATCCGCAGACGGCGATGCACGAGGCGATCGTCGCCGCCGCGCAGGCCGTGAACGCGCTCGCCGAGGAACCCGCCACGGCCCGCGAGCACGCCCCGCACCAGAACGCCCCGGCGTGCACGATCGTCGGCACGGTCGTCGCCTCCGGGCTCCTGGTCGTCGGCTGGGTCGGCGACAGCCGGGTCTACTGGGTGCCGGACGACCGGTCCGCGCCCGCGGCCCGGCTCACCGAGGACGACTCCTGGGCCGCGCAGATGGTCGCCGCGGGGCTGATGAGCGAGGCCGAGGCGTACGCCGACGAGCGCGCCCACGCGATCACCGGCTGGCTCGGCGCGGACGCCTACGAACTGGAGCCGCACACCGCGTCCTTCAAGCCGGACCGCTCCGGCGTCGTGGTGGTGTGCACCGACGGCCTGTGGAACTACGCCGAGACGGCCGAGGAGATGGCCGAGGCCATCCCCCGGGACGCGGCCGAGCGCCCGCTGCACAGCGCCCGGGTGCTGGTCGGCCACGCCCTGGACGGCGGGGGCCACGACAACGTAACAGTGGCCGTCGTGCCGTTCCCGGCACCGATGCAGGGGGCAGGATCGGCCTGAGGCCACGGGCCGGAGGGGACCGGTCTGTTCACAGCCATCGCCCTGCTTCAGCGGGGCGGTCAAGGGGGATTTGAGTACGCATGGCCAATTTCGCGAAGTCGCATGTGCCGCAGTTCTCGATGGACGTGTACCAGAACGAGTACCTGCCGGAGGGCGGGCGCGAGGTCAACGCCATCGTCACCGTGACGGCGACCGGCGGCGGCACCGTCGGCAGCGCCGTGACCCCGGTGCGCCCGGCCGGGCGCGGCCCGTCCGCCGCTGTGGCGATCATGGTGGACTGCTCCGGCTCGATGGACTACCCGCCGACCAAGATGCGGGGCGCCCGGGACGCCACGGCCGCCGCGATCGACGCCCTGCGCGACGGCACGCACTTCGCGGTGATCGGCGGCACGCACGTGGCCAAGGAGGTCTATCCGGGCGGCGGCGGGCTCGCGACGGCCGACGCCACCACCCGCGAGCAGGCCAAGCAGGCGCTACGGCGGCTCAGCGCGGGGGGCGGTACGGCCATCGGCACCTGGCTGCGGCTCGCCGACCGGCTGCTGAACTCGGACGACGTCACCATCCGGCACGGCATCCTGCTCACCGACGGCCGCAACGAACACGAGTCGCCGGAGGATCTGCGCGCGGCGCTGGACGCGTGTGCCGGACGGTTCACCTGTGACGCGCGGGGCGTGGGCACCGACTGGGAAGTGAAAGAAGTCACAGGGATCGCTTCCGCGCTCCTCGGCAGCGCCGACATCGTCGCCGACCCGGCCGGTCTCGCCGCCGACTTCACGCGGATGATGGAGACGGCGATGGGCAAGGAGGTCGCCGACGTCGCCCTGCGGGTGTGGGCACCGGTCGGCACGGCCATCAGGTTCGTCAAGCAAGTCGCGCCCACCGTCGAGGACTTGACCGACCGCCGCACCGAGGCCGGGCCGCGCGCCGGGGACTATCCGACCGGGTCCTGGGGCGACGAGTCCCGCGACTACCACGTGTGCGTGGAGGTCCCGGCGGCCGGTCTCGGCCAGGAGATGCTCGCCGCGCGGGTGTCCCTGGTCGTGCCCCAACCGGACGGATCGGTACAGAACGTAGGTGCGCAGGGCCTCGTACGGGCGGTGTGGACCGACGACATGACGGCCTCCACGTCCATCAACCCCCAAGTCGCCCACTACACCGGGCAGGCCGAACTGGCACAAGCCATCCAGCAAGGACTTGACCTTCGCAAAGCGGGCGATTTCGATGGAGCAACGGCCAAACTGGGGCGCGCTGTTCAGCTCGCGAGTGCCTCGGGGAACGCCGATACTGCGAAACTGCTTGCGAAGGTGGTGGACGTGGTCGACGCCGCGACAGGTACTGTGCGTCTGAAGACGAGGGTCGCCGAGGCGGATGAGATGACCTTGGAGACCCGGTCCACAAAGACTGTTCGTGTAAAGAAGTGACCCTGGAAGCTTTGGAGAAGGGGAACCGCCGACATGCCGACCTGCCCGAACGGACACCAGTCGGGTTCCGACGACTGGTGCGAGGTCTGCGGTCACCGCATGGCCGGTGCCGTACCTCCGCCCCCGCCGCCGCCCCCGCCCGCGGGCGGATACGGCTTCCCGCCCGCGCAGGGCGGCCCGGCCGGCGGCCGCCCGCCCGCCGCGTCGGCCCAGGAGCCGGAGATGTGCCCGCAGTGCCGTACGCCCCGCGAGGGCGGCGCGCCGTTCTGCGAGGAGTGCCGGTGGAACTTCCTGACCAACACGGCCACCTCGTACACCCCGGCCTCGCCGCGCCCGCCGCAGCCGCGCTTCCAGCCGCCGAGCGCGACCTACGGCGGCGGTGACGGGTACGAGTACCAGGGCTCGCGGCCCTCGCAGGTGAACCGGCCCGCCGAGCCGATCCCGTCCTTCGGCAGCGAGCCGTCGGGCCCGACGCCGTTCGGCAACGACCGCGGGGGTCCGTCGGATCCGCCTGGCTTCGGCAGCGGCCCGGGCCAGGGACCGGTTCCTGGTGCTCCCGGTGCTCCCGGTGGTCCGTCCGGCTTCGGCGGCGGCCCGGGGCAGGGTCCCGGCCAGGGGCCTGGGCAGCGTCCCGGTCAGGGCCAGGGGCCCGGTGCTCCCGCAGGCCCGCCGCCGTTCGGGCGTGAGCCGTCCGGGCCCGGTGCGCCCCCGCCCTTCGGCCGGGAGCCCTCGGGTCCCGGTGCTCCCACTCCTCCCGGCCCGCCGCAGGGCGGTCCCGGCGTGCCCGGTCCCTCCGGGTTCGGCGGCGCCCCCTCGCGTCCGGTCCCGCCGCCGCCCGGCCCGACCCCGCCCGGCCCCGGTGCCGTTCCCGGCGGTCCCTCGCAGGCGTATGCGCAGCCGGGTCCGCCCGCGCCGCCCGCGTTCCCCGGCGAGACCGGCCGGCCCCCGGTCGGCGGCGGTGACGACGACTGGGTGATCTCCCCGCCGTCGTCCCCCGGCCCCTCCGGAGGTCCCGGTGGCGGGTACGGCTACCCGCAGCCGGGCGCCACCCAGGCCCCGCCGTCGTCCCCCGGCCCCTCCGGTGGTCCCGGTGGCGGCTACGGCTACCCGCAGCCCGGCGCCACCCAGGCCCCGCCGCCCGTTCCCGGCTTCCCGCAGCGGCCCGCGGGACCGGTCACCTGGACGGCGACCATCGGTCCGGACCGCGACTACTTCATGGCGATGATGCAGCGCTCGGGGCCCGAGGCCGCCGGCCTGAACCTGCCCGCGTACTCGCCCGAGCAGCAGCGCACGCTCAACGGCAACCAGCTCACCATCGGCCGCCGCCGGCACTCCACCGGCGACACCCCCGACGTCGACCTGTCGGTACCGCCGGAGGACCCGGGCGTCTCGCATCAGCACGCGGTGCTGGTGCAGCAGCCCGACGGCAGCTGGGCGGTCGTCGACCAGAACTCGACCAACGGCACCACGGTCAACATGTCCGAGGAACCGATCCAGCCGTTCGTGCCGGTGCCGCTGCAGGACGGCGACCGGGTGCACGTGGGCGCCTGGACGACGATCACCATCCGGCGGGCCTGAGCGGCACCCGGGGGACGGTCACGGCAGGGCCAGGCGTACGGCCTCGCCGGGTCGTCCAGCCAGGCCCAGGCGTGCTGGCCGTCGCCGTGACGCCGTACCGCTCGCGCTCCGGCATGCCCTCGCGCTCCCACAGCGCGCAGGCCTCCTGCGGACCGAGGGCGCCCCGGGTCAGCGCGAGCAGGAAGCGGAACGTCTCCTGCTCGCGGGCCCGGCCCGGCAGCCCGGCGAGCGACACGCCCTCCGGCTCCGTCCTGCCCTCGCCGCGCCCTTCACCGTGGGCCACAGGGGCTGAGCGGGCAAGCGGCCGGGCCGGGCCCCGCTAGCCGGGTACACCCCCGTGGGCCTGGTGGCAGGGCTGTCCCTGAAGGAGCACCTGCTGGAGTTCAGCGGTACACATCATGTAGCCGTCCGGCGTCGCCAAGTGCTCCAGGTAGTGGGCGAGATCCGCACCCAGCACGTACACCCTCACCGGGGTGCATGCGGCACGCGCGGCCTCCACCACCCTGCACAGCGCGTCCAGGACGGCGGGGTGCCGGGTCTGGTAGGAGTCGGCCACCAGGTGGTTGGTCCGGTCCGCAGCGAGGTAGAACTGCACCAGGTCTTTCGTGCCGACGAAGAGTTCACTGGCGCCTGCCGCGCAGATCGCCGGGGTGGCGTGCACCGCCGCGGGTGTCTCGATGAACGCGGACAAGGGCACGTCCCGCGGCACCTCAAGGTGCGCCCTGAGCTGGATGAACTCCCTCTCGTCGGTGAGGAACGGAACCGAGAGGTGCACGTGGCCCGTATCCTCACCGAGCCGTCCCCGCAGGGTCCCGAGCATGGCGTGCAGGGCGTCCCGGTAGGCGGTCGAACCCAGCAGCCAGCGAGCGCCGTGCAGGCCGAGTTCGGGGTTCGGTTCGGCTCCCACCGGGGCCAGTCCGGTGATGTCGGCCGCGTGGTCGGAGCGGAGGTCGAGAAGCCTCAGGACCAGTCGCTGGCCGGGCAGGAGTGCGCCGGCGTAGGTGCACAGCCGTTCCGCGACACACTGCCCGTAGGCCGCGATGTCGCCAGGGCCGCCGGCCAGGGAGTCCAGCGGGTGCAGGGCTGCCGCCAGGCAGAGGAACTCCTCCCGGACGAAGAAGCAGTCGACCCGCTGTGCGGGGGGCCCGCACGCGTTGATCGTGTGGATGTCCTCCAGGTCCGCGATGACCGCACACGCCGAGCCGAGATCGTCCGCCGACGGACTTTCGGCCCACGACCTCGAAGCCCCGGCCCTCGCGCCGGATCCGATGACGACCGACTGGCTCTCCAGGTCCAGCGTCACTTCGCCGACCAGGTCGGCGAGGTCTGCCTGGCCGACGCGGAGCACGGGGATTCCCCTGCCGCGGCAGAGGGACTGCATATGACCGGTCAGCCCACCGGAACTGCAGACGACCGCACGCGCCGTCACGATCGCGTCGTACAGACCCGCGTCAAGACCAGGGGCGACGAGGATGGATCCGTCAACTGGACTGCGTGAGCGGTTGCAGGTGCCTCGCAGCACACTCTGCACACCGCCGACCAGAAGGGATCCCTGAATCCGTCGCCCGTTCACCCAGTACTCCCGTGCGGTTTCGCGCTGTGTCCAGTTGGTTCAACGGACCGGTGTAGCAGTCTGGCAGCCGTCATGGCGGTGCACGGGAAGACAGCCGTGAGCAGATGGGGGATCTTCGAGACGGTCAGCTCAGGTCTTCGGCGTCCGCTATCCCCAGTTGCCGGCGCAGTTGCCGTGGTGTCACGGAGACGTCGGTGAGTCGTTCTACGGCGGCCCGGTTGACGGCCGTCCATATCAGGCGGTCGCGCCGGGGATCATCCTTCGGAAGGGCCGGGATGTCACCCAGGGACCGGACACAAGCGTCCACTCTGGAATCGAGCAGTTCCCGCTCACCGCGAGCACGCGTGGCCAGCCTCCTCACCTCCAGGACCACGGCCTCCTCGAATCCGACGCGGGCCGCTTCCTCCATACTGCTGACACCGGCGTGGAATCGCGTCATGCCGTGGGCCAACCCGTTCTTCCGCAGTTCCAGTTGCCCGACGATGTGTGCGGCGACGGCGATCGACTGATTCTTGATGGCGGCGAGATTGAAGGCGAACGCACCGGTTCGTCCGTTCCGTACGAACTCGTCACCTTCTCTCAGCACGCCGACCGCAAGGATCGGGCCGGCCGGCTCCCCGTCGGGGCGCAGGAGCGTTCCCTCTCTGTCGACCTCCAGGCCGCGCCCGGTGCGCTCATGAGGGACCACGATCCCCTTCCGCAGGAGATTCCTCCAGAACGGCTCGCCGACCCTGCTGTAGTCCCACTCCCTGCCGAAGTGGGAGACCACCAGGTCGACCTCGATGGCATGTCTCTGCTCCGAGGCCGCGACCGAGACGACCAGCCGCCCCGCCTGCGCCGGCGCGATCCGCTCCACGTTCCCGACGACCAGCTCCAACGGCCCGCCCGCGGTGTGCATCGCGCGCTCGATGACCGCCATCGTGTACTCCACCGCGCCGACCCTGAACGCGGCCATCGCCGTACCGAAATCGTCCAGCAGACGGCGCAGTTCCGCGGAGGGAATCCGCTCGATGATCTCGGGAAGATACGGCTCCCACGCCTTGGCCACCCGCTCCGCGATCACCGCCGGGTGAACTCCGGGGTGATCCCTGGCGACGGTCGAGCACGCCGTCTCCCACTCGGCCCGGACCCGGGCAAGGAACTCCTCCCGGTTCCGGTACGGCTCCAGCAGTGCTCTCGGGCAGGGCAGTTGTAGTACTTCGTGCTCGTGGTCAGCCGGGTAGGTCCGGAAGATCGTCCCGGTCCTGGAGATCAGGTGGATCCTCCCTGTGTGCCCCTGGCGCAGCAGAAGGCCCGCCGAGTCGTACGCGCTCAGCACGGATCCGATGATCACGACCCTCGCTTCGGAGGGGAGGGCCACGAGCTTGCGGACGCCGGCCGCGGAGAACGGGTTGCGTACGAAGGACGGGTGGGTGAGCACCTCGGCGGCGAAGGGCGGTTCCCTGAGTGCGAGACCGGTCGCGAGAACGACGTGTTCGGCGAAGATCACCGCCGGTTCCGGGCCCTGCCCGGCCTTCGGACTGCTCCCGTGCGGCGCGGACCATTGCCGAACCGTCACCTCGACCCCTGAGGAGAGTACGTCCATGTCGACTGCCTCGCCGTCCGCTTCGACGAGTACGACACCGGGACAGGCTTCCCGCCGGGCCTCGGCCAGCCGCTCGATCAGATAGTCCTGGAAGATCCGCCGGGGCGCCGGGCCCTGCTCGACGAACTCGGTCCCGGCCCACTGCGCCGGCCAGTCCCGGCGGTCTGCCTCGACGTTGGCCCAGCGGACGAAGTCGAGAACGTCCTCCCGGAACACTGACATCCGACCCGCCTGGATGTTGAACACGTGGTCCCAGGCGTTGCCCTCCCGGTGGTACGCGACACCGGCGGACCGGTACTCGGAACGCCGCTCCAGCAGGACGATCTCAAGCGGGCCGCGCGCGAAGCGGAGCAGCCGGATCGCCGTGGCGGTGCCGGCCAGACCGGCGCCGACTATCAGCACTCTTGGGCGTAAACCTGTCCGGCTCATGGTGAACATCGTCTCCGCCGAGCGATGGGAACCCGACGTTCCTGTCTCACGCCGGGAGCAAGGGCTGCGGGCAGAGTGCGCCTTGAGAGCGGACAGCGCAAGATCCTTGTAGGCGGACATGGGGAGTGTCCACATTGACGCAACTCGCCCTCATGGTACTGGCGTTGGGCCAGCCGCTGGCGACTCTGCCGGGCGGCGAGCGGCAGCGGCAGCGGCTGAAGCCGGCCACGCACATGGCCGACAAGGGCGGTGCCTACGTCCTGGAGGACGGCGACCAGGTGGTACGGGGTCAGGGGCACACGGGTGCACATCGCATGCGCGTGGCGATCAGGTGAGCCTTCGGCATGTCGGTGCGCGGGACGGAGGGAAGCGGCCGAGGAAGGGATGAGTATCCGATCCCACGGGGGCACACCGTGCGCACGGCCGCCGCCCTCGAAGACCGACAACCGCCAGAAGCTAGGGAGAGGCACAGATGATGACTTATGTACGGCAGTGGGGGGCCGCAGTCCTGGCTGCGGGCGCCGCGCTCACCCTGGGCAGCGGCCCTGTCCCGGCCACTGCCGCACCAGGCACGCCGCAGCCGTACTGGGGAAGCGACAGTCCCCAGCGTCCTATCGCCCTCGTCAAGTCGGGCTCGTCCGGCCCGGTGACGTTCGGGATCAAGAGGACGGGGAACCTGCCCTCCCGCGTCGACAAGCTGACCTTGACGGTGTACTCACCGGAACTCGCGCGACTGGCCGACACCAAGGTGACCCCGGTCGGCAAAGCGCCGGGAGGGTGGTCCTGCCGGATGTACGACGGGATGACCCCCATGGAGCACAACGGCAGGCACATGGTCTGCACGACCCGCTACAGCGGGCCGCCGCCCGCCAAGGAATGGCACTGGAAGGCGAACATCGCGGTTCCCGCGGAGTTGCCGGCAGGCACCAGGAGCGCCAACGGCTGGGCCTCCTTGCGGCTGCACTCCCCCGGCCATGGCTCTGGCACCTGGTGGGACTCGAATGCGATGACCCTGGAGGTCCGTACCCCGGTCGCTGCGGCGACACCCTGACAGCTCCCCCGCCCCGGGCGCAATCCCGCTCGATGCGCGCCCGGAGCTGCGCGGGCGGCGCGACCCCGCGCAGCCCCGGAGCCGGGGCGGCCTGCCCGGCCCGGCGTTCCCGTCAGCTCCGGGGGTTCCGGTGATTCCCGTGGCCTGCCGCGGCGTTGATGGTGGTCCGCCGTGCCACCTTCCCGGCTTGCGGCTTGCCGGGAGTCCTGACCTTCAGGGACATGGTCGTCCAGACGGCCTTCCCACGGTAGCTGAAGTGGAGCGCGGCTCCCTGGTTGTAGGGGGTGCGGGCCAGCGTGGTTCCAGCCCGTGTGCCGGGCACGACCTTCATCTTCAGCTGCCAGGCGGCCGTTCCGCCCGCGCGGGCGACCTGCCCGTGGCGGTCGGAGAAGCATTTCAGAATCGTGCTCTCGTACGGAACACCCGGCCGGCCCGCGTCACCCTTGCAGGCCCATCCACCCAGCGCCCCGTGGAGCGGGGTCAGCCTGGTGTCCGTGAAGCGGGTGCCGTAAGGGGCCCAGATCTCCATGTACATGCGCGCGTCGTTGCGCGCGCTCTTCCTGCCGGTGTTCTTGAGCTCGATCCTCGCCTGGCCCGTCTGCCCGGGTTTGATGACCACGGACTGCTTCTGCGGATGGTCGACCAGCGCCGGATGCGGTTTCCCCGCGGCCACCGCCGGGTTCGCGCCCAGGGCCGTCGCCGTGCCCGCCAGTACGACCGCCGCGTACCACGTTCCGACCCGGCGGGCCCCGCTTCGGCGCGCCGGACGGCCGGCTCCCCTGGTCCCGGTCGGTTCCTGCCCATCCGTCATGACGAACGACCTTTCCGTTGCCCTGGGCGGGCCGTGGCGGCTCCGACCCCTTCAACCCGACTGCATATGATTCGACATCAAACATATCAAACATTCCCATAGAGAAGCAAAACAGACATGACGGTGCATCAGGCGGTGCCATGACCTCATGCCACCAGAGTGGAAGGGCCCCAATCGAACGAAATAAATGAATTTTGATGGTTCGTCACATTTACGCGGTATACGTGACTCGGCGCGACCGTAATGAACCGGGCATGCGCGACACAGGTGGCGGTGACCGTCTGGACGGTCCAGGTGCCGCCCACTCACCGGAGAGAAAGGAAGAACAGTCGGATGACTGAGTCTGCAGAGATCACCGGCAGCGGCAGCGACCGCCGCGGGTTCATGAAGGGGGCGGCGGTCACCGCCGCGGCGGTCGGCGCCGGAGCTCTCGTGCCGGGCACCGCCCAGGCCGCGGAGGCGGAGCGAAACGCCGCCTTGCAGCCCGCGTTCCCGTTCGCGCTGCCGCCCGTGGGCGTGGACATCCCGTGTAGCTGCTATGCCTCCAACGTCCCTCTTCAGCTCAATACCGGGGTCGTCAACCTCGACTTCAAGGGCGGCATCGACATCTGCGTCCGTACGAGCAGCGAGACCGGCGTCGTCCTGGAGGTGATCGGCCACAAGGTGGTCGCGGACACCCCCACCCAGACGGTCACCATCGAGCAGTCGGACACCACCATCACGCCGCTGAGCCTGATGCAGATGAACCCGGGCAACCCGACCGCGGTCCCCCCGGTCCCGCCCTTCCCGGAGATGATCGTCAAGCTGCTCTTCAAGCTCACGGTCGCCCCGAAGGACGGCAGCCCGCCGCTGGTCCTGTCCACCGACCCGAACAACCCCGCCACGCTGAGTTCGGGCCTGCTCAAGGCGTTCCCGCCCGCCAACCAGGGGTACACGCTCGGCGGAAACGTGCCGCTCCTCGACCAGAACGGCAACCAGGCCGGCATGCTGCAGGGCTTCCCGGTCACGGTCAACCAGAGCGCCTGAGAACCGGGAACGGCGAACCGCGCCCCGCCACCTGGCCGGCGGAGGGGCGCGGTTCGCCGTTCCCGCGCGCGGCTCACCACCGCGTCCCAGCCGCTCACCGCCGCGGCCCCGGGGGTGCGCCGCTTCAGGCCGCCGGCCGGAAAGCCTCGCCGAACACGGCCTTCATCAGATACGGTCCGGCCTCCTTCTGGAAGTCCATCTGCGGAGCGAAGGCCCGTACGGTGCCCTCCAGCACCAGCAGGGACAACAGGGGAAACACGAACTCCGGCGCGGCGTACAGGTCGTGGCGGCGCTGGATGTCGAACAGCGAGGCGCCGAACGACACCAGGTCGAAGTCCCCTGCGGACACCCCGCTGTTCGCCCGTACCAGCGCGGCGAGTTCGCGTGTGAAGCCGTCCGTGTCGGCGCTCGGCCCGGGGGTCGCCGTCTTCAGGACGATCTGGGCGCAGGCCTCCCCGTCGCCCACGGACATCTGCAGGAAGAACCAGGCGAACGCGGCGCGTGTCCGCTCGTCCAGGCGCACGGTGAAGCCGGCGTCCACCAGCACCACCTCGCCGTCCGGCAGGAAGTAGAGGTTGCCGGGGTGCAGGTCGCAGTGGACCAGCCCGTCGATGAAGAGCATCCGGTAGATCCCGTGCAGCGTCGACCGCACCGCCCGCTCGCGGACCTCCTCCGGGAACTCGTGAGGCTCGCGCCGTCGCAGGCCCTCCACGAACTCCATGACCAGAACGCCGTCGTGGCTCAGTTCCCGGTGCACCGCGGGTACCCGGAGACCGGACTCCTGCGCCAGGTTCTCCTGGAACTCCTCCAGGAGACGCGCCTCCCGCAGGAAGTCCAGCTGGCCGTGGACCGCCTGCGCCATCTGGTCGATGACGGCGACGGCCGGGAGACCGCGCATCCGGGGCAGCCGGGCCACCAGCCGGGTACCCCTGCGCATGAGTTCCAGGTCCAGCGCCAGCTGCCGGGCGACCTCGGGGCGCCGTAGCTTCACCGCGATCCTCCGGCCGTCGGGAGCGGTCGCACGGTAGACGCAGGCGATGCTGCCGGCGGCGACCGGGCGGGCGATCCCGTCGGTCCCCCGGTCCAGTTCGAGGCCGGTGTCCCGCAGTTCGCCGGCCACGGCCGTCAGCGGCAGGGGCCGGACGCCGTCGTGCAGGCGGGCGAGCGCGGCGCACACGCGCGGCGGCAGCACGTCCACCCGGGTGGCCAGCAGCTGGGCGGCCTTGACGAAGGCGGGTCCGAGCCGGGTGACCAGGTCCACCAGCCAGCGGTCCCGGCGGGCACGAAGGTCGCGGCGCAGGACCCCGACCGCCGTATGCCGGGCGAGGGCCGCGCCGCCGCGCAGCAGGAGCAGCAGGAGGACCGCCGCGCGCCCGACGAGCGCTCGGCGCGGGAGGGTGGCGACCGGGTCCGCGTGCGGCCGGACGGTGTCGGCGTTCATCGATGACTCCGAGAGGACTTTGAGATGGCTCTGATCGTTGTGAGATGGCTCCGGGATGGCTCCTTGGTGGGGGCGGCGGCGTGTCAGTCCCCGCTTCCCACCGGAACCTCGATCTGCGACGGCGTCAGGTCGATCGACGACGCCTCGTCGGGCGGGAGCGCCGCCGATGCCGCCCTGCGCGTGCGCACCCGGTCGCGCCAGACGACCACGGACAGCGACACGGCGAACAGGGCGGTCATCGGCACCGCGAGGACCATCATGGTGAGCGGGTCGCCCGTGGGGGTGGCCAGCGCCGAGAACACGAAGATCAGCATGACGAGGGTCCGCCAGCGGGCCAGCAGGCTCCCGGCGCTCACGACGCCCGCGAAGTTGAGCAGCACCAGCAGCAGCGGCATCTCGAAGGAGATGCCGAACACCAGGATCATCCTGATGAAGAACTCCAGGAACTGATCGCCCTGGAGAAAGTTGCTGAAGGAACCCGGCGTGAACCCGAGCAGGATCCGCAGGGCCTTCGGGAACACCCAGTAGGCCAGCCCCGCCCCGGACAGGAACAGCGGTACGGCGGCAGCGACGAACCCGAGCGTGTAGCGCTTCTCGTGGCGGTGCAGCCCCGGCGCCGCAAAGGCCCACAGCTGGTACGACCAGAACGGGCTGGAGATCACCACTCCGGCAGCCAGGGCCACCTTGAAGGTGAAGGTCAGCGGGGTCATCACGCCCTGCATCACCATCAGCCCGTTGGGGCAGGCCGAGGTCGCGGGCGCGATCCCGTGCAGACCGGGGAGATGGCAGCTGGGACCCGTCAGTTCGGTGATCAGCCAGGGGTGCAGATACCAGCCGGCCACCGTGCCGAGGAACACGAAGAGCAGGGCCTTCGCCAAGCGGTTCCGAAGCTCGCGCAGATGCTCACGCAGAGGCATCCGGCCGCCCGCGGAGGCCGGGGTCCGGGGTTTGTCGAGTCGGTTCGTGTCCACGGGGTCGGAACTCCTCATACGTGAGCGACGAGATCAGCGGTCGTGAATCCGTACGCCCTCGCCACGCTCAGGCACGGCTGCCTGCGCGGCGGGTGCCTGCGACACCGGTACGCCCTCCGCGGACGCCTGTGACGCTTCCTCAGCGGGCTTCTGCGGCGCCGCGTCCGAGGTGTCCGGCGACGGCGACGAGGTCCGCTCGCGCGGGATGGGTGCGCTGAACGGGTCGGCCCCCTCGTCCATGCCCATCTCGGCGGCCGAGGGGAACGGCACGTGCTCCGGCCAGCCCTCGGGCTTCGGGCCCGACTGCCACTGCGGCTTCGGAGGGTCCCAGGGCCTGTCGTCCTCCAGCAGGTGCTTCGCGACGAACGCCCGCGGATTGAGGTCGCGCAGGCGCAGATCCTGGTACTCGGGACCCAGCTCCCGCCGTACCCCGTCGGTGGCGCCGCGCAGCACCGTACGCAGCCTGCGCAGGCCACGGGCCGCCTCCCCGACTGCCTTGGGCAGCCTGTCGGGGCCGTAGAGGAACATCGCGATCAGAGCGAGAGCGACCAGGGTGAACGGGCTCAGGTTGAACACCATCACTCCAAGAGGTACAGCGAGGTCGCTGGATCCGGCGAATAGGCATCATGAAGACATTTCACACCACATATCATTACAAACAGGCGCCATGTGGCCGGGGATTCACTCGTTCGCCCATGACGTTGCCGGGTCAACTCGACGCCTGGACGGGCATCCCGATCGGGTGAACTCGCGGGAGCCTTCGCACCGCACGGCTTGTCGGGAGGCATGGGGCCTCCTACGGTCCGACCATGAGCATCCCCACTGAGCCGATCGGCAGCATCCCCCGCCCGCGCGCCCTGCAGCAGGCTCTCGGTGAGCACGCCGAAGGCCGGTTGAACGACAAGGAACTGACGGAGCTTCAGGAGCAGGCCGCGGCGGACACTCTCGCCCGCCTTGAGCAGCTGGGCTGCCCCGTCCTCGTCGACGGCGAGCAGGCCAAGCCCAGCTTCGCCACCTACCCGATCGCGGGCCTGGCCACCCTCGCGCCGGACGGTGTCACCATCCCGTTCGCCGACGGCCATACCCGGCAGCTGCCGCATCTGACCGAGGGGCCGTTCCGCTACCAGGTCCGCGCGGAGTCGTATCTGCGCGACGCCCAGCGGCACACCGACCTCCCCCTCAAGCAGGCGGTCATCGCACCCTCGGCGCTCAGCCTGCTCTACCCGGCCGAGTCCATCGCGGGCTACTCCCGCGAGGCGTTCCTGAGGGACCTGGCCGACGAGGCGGAAGCCGACATCCGCGGCTGCCTGGAGGCGGGCGCGCACGTGGTCCAGCTCGACTTCACCGAGGGCCGCCTCTCGCTCAAGCTCGATCCGAGCGGCGCGATTCTCGACGACTTCATCGCTCTCAACAACGAGGTGCTCGGCCGGTTCAGCGAGGCGGAGCGGGCCCGCCTCGGGGTGCACACCTGCCCTGGCGGCGACCACGACTCCACCCACAGCCTGGACGTCGACTACGCCGGACTGCTGCCCGAGCTCTTCCGGCTGAAGGTGGGCAACTACTACGTCCAGCTGGCCAGCGAGGCCGACCCCGAGCGGGTCCTTCGCATCATCGCCGACCAACTGCGCCCCGGCATCCGGGTGTTCGTCGGCGTGACCGATCCCATCGGTACGACGGTGGAGACCCCGGAGGAGGTACGCGACCGGGTGCTGCTCGCCGCCCGCCACATCCCGGTGGACCAGCTGGGCACCTGCGACGACTGCGGCTTCTCGCCGTTCGCCGACGACACGTCCACCTCACGTGACCTGGCCTTCGCCAAGATCGACGCACGCGTACGCGGAACCGCCCTGGCCGCCGAGGCGCTGGGCGCCTGACCGGACGTGCGACAGGCCGGCCGCGCGCCATCGCACCGCACGTCCCCGGGGCGGGCGGTGCGGTCGGCAGTCTCGTCGCGCTTCGTCCGGCCGGGCGGAATGATCGCCACACCGGTGCCGGTACGGGGAGCTGCCGTACAGCCGCCCCTTGGATTCCGCAGCATGAGTTCACTTGATCACGCATCTGCCGACCGTCGCGCCTTCCTCACCGCCGCCGGGGCCACCGCGCTCACGGCAGGTGTCTGGTGGGCGGCCCCCTCGAAGACGTATGCGGCCGATTCCTCGCTGCCGCGCGCCGGGCAGGAGATCCGGTGCGCCGGCACGGCGCGGGGTGATGCTGCGCGCCCTTGCCGGATCGGGCACCGTCGACATCGACTGCGGCCGGATCACCATCACCGAGGAGGCCGACCCCCGCTCGCCGCCGCCCAGCACCCTGCGCCTGGTCCGTCCCAGCCCCACCGGGGAGGTCGAATCGCTGGGTCGGTCACCCTCACCACCACCGAACCGCTGGTCCTGAAGAACGACAACCTCACCAGCGGGGAGCCGCACCGCCATACCCTGACCTCGCGACAACCAGTGGGCCTGGCACCCACCGTCATGCCGGGGGTGACCGTCGCGACCATCGAACCGTTCACCGTGCCGGCGGCCGGTGCTGTCGCGGTGGCGTGGGGGCCGGCAGCGAGGCGGCGGAAACGGTAACCGACTGAAGGAGCCCCATATGCCGCACATCGAACTGGGCAACGACCTGCCCGGGATCGTGTCGCTGTTCGCTTTCCGGCCCGAGACGGCCACGCCGCTGAGCGAGCTGGCCGAGGTACTGCTGCGCGGGCCCAGCACCCTGAGCCGGGGCGAGCGGGAGCTGATCGCCGCCCGGGTCTCCCACCTCAACAGCTGCCGCTTCTGCGCCGACTGCCACGCCGCGTTCGCCGCCGTCCAGCTGGACCAGGGCATGCCCCTGGTCGACCAGGTCCGCGCCGACCCGGCCGCAGCACCCGTCTCCGACAAGCTCAAGGCTCTGCTCGCCGTGGCCGACGCGGTCCAGGAGAGCGGCCGCGCGGTCACCGACGAGCACATCAAGACCGCCCGCGTCGCCGGGGCGACGGACACGGAGATCCATGACACCGTGCTGATCGCGGCGGCGTTCTGCATGTTCAACCGCTACGTCGACGGCCTCGCCACCACCGCCCCCGACCAGGCGGCCGCGTATACCGAGATGGCCCATCACATCACCGCCCACGGCTACCGCGACGCCGTGCCCCTCCAGCCCTGACGGCCCCGCGACACCGTTACGTACCGTCCTCCGCCCAGAACGCCATCAGAGTTCCGGCGACGGCATCCGGGTTGTCGTGGTGCGGCAGATGTCCGGCCTCGGGGACGACACCGTGGCGCGCACCGAGTCGCCGGGCCAGTTCAGCGGTGCGGTCCACCGGGACCAGCGGGTCCTCCGCACCGCCCACCACCAGCATCCGGATGCCTTCGGCGCGCAGTCCGGTGACGAGCTCCGGTCCGGCGGTGGCCGAAGCCAGGTGCCCGAGGCTCATCGGGTGGCTGCGGGACAGCCGCTGCCGGATCACGGCACGGCGCTCGTCGGCCATGGTGCCGCCGCGGTGCTGCCGCGCCACCAACGGCTCCCAGTCGGCGGGCTCCGCGTCACCGGCCGTCATGAGCCCGTCCCAGCAGGGGGCGACGAGGGTGAGGCTGAGGTACGTCGACGGTGTGAACCTCTCCCGGGAGCGGGCCTGCAGCACGGCGGTGGCCGCCACGAGGGCGCCGGCACCGTGGCCGACGAGGTGCACGGGCTTACGGGCGCACGCCGCCGTCATCGCGACGCCCAGGTCGGTGGCCAGTACGCCGATACCGTACGCGGCGGGGTCGTCAAGGCCAGGGGTCTCGTTCTGGCCGCGCAGATCCACCGCGAAGAGCCGGCGTCTCGCGCCGACCAAGCGGTGCATCAGCGGCAGGAAGTCCTCCTTGGCGCCCCCCGCTCCGGACACCAGCGCCACTCTGCTGCCGTTCCAGTGGGGGCCGGACGGACCCGGACGGCGGATCTCGACGCCCGCGAGCGGACCGTACGGAGCGGGCATCAGCATCGGGATGAGCGTCCTCCCGTCTGCTTCCTTTGCTTCCATTGCTTCCTTGCAATCAGAATCGAGCGTTCCGCACATGGGTGCCCTCCTTCAGGCTGCCGACGGAGCGATGACTCACGGCCAGTGACGGTTCAGGGGCGCAGGATCCGGCATCCGACCAGGCCGGTACGCCCCGACTGCGCGTCGATGTGGCACAGCAGTTGGGCCAGGTGCTCCAGCCAGCGGGCATGCGTGAGGGGTCCCGCCGGCACGGCCTCGAAGCCCAGCGCCTCCACCCAGGCGCAGACCAGTCGCTGCGCCGACGGATCGTCCACGGCGACGGGGACGCTCGGCCGGCGCCACTCCCCCGAGGGCACCGGCCCAAGCCGTCCGAGGGCCTTGGCCGAGA
Organism: Streptomyces sp. IMTB 2501; assembly: GCF_001953885.1. Taxonomy (GTDB): domain Bacteria; phylum Actinomycetota; class Actinomycetes; order Streptomycetales; family Streptomycetaceae; genus Streptomyces. The sequence continues at coordinate 83,549 of NZ_MQUS01000021.1, forward strand.
CCGTGTTCAGCGCCTTCGCCACGCGCGTCCGGGGCAGGCGGCGGGCCAGCAGCTCCGCCTCGCTCGGCCCCCAGGGCCCGCGCGGTGCAGGCATGTCACGCTGGGGCATCACGGGGTTGGACAGCTCCAGCACCACCTTTCCGGCCAGGACCGGTTCCAACTGCTCCGCCAGCTGCCGCAGCGGCTCGCCCGGCGGCACCGCGAGCACCACCAGCTCGGCCGCCGCCGCGGCTCTTCCAGGCGCCAGCTGCACCACCTCCGGCGGCACACCGGGCCGTCTGCGGCGGTGCTCGCGCACCCCGGCCAGCACCTCAAGGCCCTGCCACAGCGCGGCGCGCAGCAGAGCGGACCCCATGCGTCCGCACCCCACCACGGCGGTGCAGGCGGGCAGCGGCGAGGGCGCGGAGACAGCGCGACCGGGGCAGGAGTCCGGTTCAGACACTCCGGGCCACCGCCAGGCGGGGTTCCCGCTCGACGGGTTCCCGCTCGTAGGGCCGCAGCGCCTCGGCGAACTCCTCGGGCACGTCCATCGGCTCCATCCCCTCGGCGGTGCGCCGCATACAGGCGATGGTCTGCTCACCCCGGGCCACCAGCTGAGCTGTCCTGCCCTGCACCCGGTAGTAGTCGAAGACCATGGTGACCTGGTTGGACTCGCGTGCGCCGAGCGACATCCGCACCTCCACCTCCTCGGCGGCGTACAGCTCGGCGAGAAAGTCACAGCGGCTGGAGACGGTGACCATGGCGAAGTCCTCGCGCAGGGCCCGGAGCACTCCCGGTGCCCGCTCGGCCAGGAAGCGCTCGCGGCAATGCCCCTGCCACAGGAAGTAGTTACTGAAGTACACGTTCCCAACGAGGTTCGTCTCTTCCAGCATCACCAGATGCCGGTGGTTGTACGTCGTGCGCTGCCACATGTGTGCCTCCCGCTCCTGTCATCACGGCCACGGCGATCACCGGGCCCGACACTTCGCCGGTGCCCAACGCGTCACCGGTACCCGGCTCACCGCCGACGTACGGCTCCGGTTCCGGCACGCCCTCGGGCACCAGACGGTCCGGGACCACCGTGGTCGCGATGAGCGAACGCCCGCTGCGGAAACGGACCCAGCCGTCCTCGAAGACCCCGTCCACGGTCACCGGTGCGGTGGGGCCGCACCCCGCCTTGCTGCCGCACTCGGCCACCGTCCACAGCCGTGCCGCGATGGCATGGTCCGGTTCGTCCAACGCCAGACGCAGTTGCCTCCACAGGCCCTCGTACGGGGCACCGAGCGCCGAGCGCACCCCCTCCGCCTCTTCGGGGACGATCCGCTGCCAGTCCACGGTGACACCGTCCGGCGCCGTGGCGACCAGGGTCAGCGGACCACAGTGGCTACGTGAGGTGCCGTACGGCGGCCGCACCGGAGGGACGGTACGTTCCCGCGGTGCGCCCGACTCGATGCTCAGCGTCAGGGCGGGGTCCAGACCGAGTGCGAGCGCGCCCCGTTCCAGGTGCACCGCGAGCAGCGGCCTGCTCCAGCGCTCCCGGCGCGGCAGCCGGCCCACGTCCAGCAGCCGCAGCCGGCGCCAGCGGACCAGGACCCGGCCGCCCTCGTTCACGGCCTCGACGTCCCATTCATACACACCAGCCTCGGACCTGCGCTCCCGGGCATGCACTGTGACGTCACCGTCCGCACCGGCCGACCCCAGTTCGGTGCCCTCTTCAGCGGCCTGGAACTCCTCGCAGCCCACGGGCAGCAGCCGCCGGCCCGGGACACAGGCCTGCAGCGCGTGGATGATCGCGTCATTGCGTGCGGGGCTGCCGAGGAGCAAGCCTTGGGCCAGTTCCTGGGCGAACCAGCCCGCCTCGACGGCTGGGCCCAGCCTTACCCTGACCTGCCGGGCCCGCAGGGCGTTCAGCCGCTCGACCCGCCGGAAGCGGCCCGTGTGGAAGTAGAGCGGCCCGTAGAGGTCCGCGGCCGGGACCTCGGGGTCGTCGCCCGTCACCGGCGGCAGGGACGGCGCGTCGCCCGCCGGCTCCGTATCGCCGCCGCCGTCCGGCAGCGGGAACACGGCGCGGAAGTGGTCCGCCCGGAACGCCGTCTCGTCGCTGCGCAGGGCCACGGTGACGGCGCCGCTCTCGGCGAGCGCGCACAGCCGCAGGGTGCGCGTGCCGTCGGCCGCCGACGTGACGGGCCGCTCGAACGTCACCTCGCGGCAGCGCCGCAGCGGCCGGCCCGCCAGTACGGAGGCGGCCTGGGCCATCGCCTCCAGACCGACGACGGCGGGCAGCACCGACAGCCCGTCTACGCGGTGGTCGCTCAGATACGGGTCGGTGGCCTCGGTCATCGCGTTGTCCACGACGAGTTCCACGCCCGGGTAGTGGACGCGCGGGCGCGTCAGGAACCGGGCCGCGGGGCCGAACGCGTCCGCGGGCAGCGGGCGCGGCGGCAGTCCCATGCGCCCGTGCACGGTCACCGCCGTGGGCAGGCCCTCAGCTGTGGCCAGCCGCAGCAACAGGTCCAGGCCCTGCTCGACGGGGATCGGCGTGACGTCGCTGCGGGCCAACTGGTCCAGCACGCCGAGCCGTTCCCCCATGCCCACGCCGGCCCACACCGACCAGTCGAGCACCAGGGTGCGGCATCCGGGCAGGTCACGGGCCTCGTCCTGGAGCATCTGGCGCAACCGGCCGTTGGCGAGCGCGTAGTGGCACTCGCCCGCCAACCCGTAACGGCCGATCACCGAGCCGAATCCGATCAGCAGACGCAGCCGGCCGCGGTCCACCGCGGCCAGCAGATGGGCCAGCCCCGTTGTCTTCGGTGCCAAGTGCGTGCGTACGTCGGTTTCGGTGAGGTCGTCGAAGCGCTGCGGCTGGTTGATCCCGGCCGCGTGCAGCACAGCTGTGACCGGGCCCAGTTCGCGCTCCACCTCGGCGACCGCGTGCGCGGTGGCGCGCCGGTCGGTGATGTCCGCCCGCTGATAGCGGACCGTGGCGCCGATTTCGGCGAGCCGTTCCAGGTTCCGCCGCAGCGCCGCGTCCCGAGCCGGATCGCCGCGGCCGAGCAGGGCGAGCGAGACACCCGTCGTACGGGCGAAGGCGGCGGCTGCCTCGAAGCCCAGGCCCTTGCCGCCGCCGCTGACCAGCAGTACGTCCCCCGGGCCGAGCACCGGTTGGGCTACGGCGTCCGGTTCCGGGAGAGGCATGGCGACCGGCTCGGCGCAGGTGCCGTCCTTGAGCACCACCAGTTCCCGCAGCACCCCGGGCTCGGCCCCCGCGAAGGCTGCTGCGGCCGCCAGGCCCGCCGCGGTCGGCGGGACCCGGAGCAGGGTGATGCCGAGCCGCGGGTGTTCCTGGTGCAGACTGCCCGCGAAGCCGGACAGGCCCGAACCATGCGTGACCAGGACGAGCCGGCCGCCACCGGCGATGGCCGAGCGGGCCGCGCCGAGGAGCCCGGCGAGCCCTTCCGGCGCCTCCGCGTCGGGAACGTACAGCAGTTCGGCCTGGCCCGCCGGCTCGTCGGCCGCGGGCCAGAAGGCACCGGACGCCGCTCCCCGAGGTGCCGCGACGGTGACCCGGCCCGGGCGGTCGGCGGGGTCCGGGGCGGGCGGCGCTACGGGGCGCAGTTCCTCGGTGAAGCAGCGGATCCAGGGCGCGACCCCCGGGGCGATCGCGTCCTGCCCGTCGCCGCTGCCGGTTCCGGGGAGCGCGCGCACCATCTCGGTGATCTCGGCGAGGGATGCGTCCGCCATGGTGAGCGGCGCGGCCGGGGGCTCACGGCCCGCCGCGCGGGCGGCCTCGGCGACCAGCTGGGTGACCTTCAGCGACGACAGATGGAGGTCACTGAGCAGACGCTGGTCCGGCGTGAGCGCCGCCGGCTCGAACTCCGTGGCCTGGGCGACCGAGCGCAGCACGATGCCGGCGACGTCCTCCCCGGAGGGGCGGACGTCGGGCTCGCCGGGTCCGGCGGCAGCGAACGGCTGGGAATGTACGGGCTGTTCGCTGTGTGCTGAGGTGAACGTCCCGGCGTGTACGGATCGTTCGCCGGGCACAGCCGACCCAGCGGACGCGGCCAGCTCGACCGACCCGAATGGGGCGGCCTGCTCGGGCGGGGCGGCGGCGAACGCTTCGACGGACGTGAACGGCCGGGCGGATACAGCCCGTTCACCGCACACGACCGACTCGCCGCACACGGCCGACTCGGCGGGTCCGGCCGGCTCGGCGCACGCCACCCGCTCGGTGGACGCCACCCGCTCGGCTGATGCGGCCCGCTGGGCAAGCTCGCCCGGGGCGGCGGGACCGGCCGGTGTGGCCGGGGCGACCGGCGCGGTGACCGGACCGGCTGCGGGCCGGGCGCAAGGGTTGCCGATGAACACTCGCTCCCGCCACGGGTCCACGGGGCGGCTCTCGCGGCCCTCGAACAGCGCCTCCGCCGAGGTGAGCGCGCCGCAGGCGAAGAGCGCGGCCGCCGTCTGCGCGCGCGGCCCCGGCCCCGCCGCCCCGACGTCCAGGGACACCGTGGGCACGCCGCTGGGGGCGGCGAGCGCGGCCAGGACGCGGCCGGGGCCGGTCTCGCAGAAAAGGTCCGTCCGGTCGGCGACCGCGCGGACCGCCTCCCAGAACCGCACCGGCGCCGTCATCTGCGCACACAGCAGTTCCTGCAGCTCCGCTCCCCCGGCGCGACACACGCCGCCGGTCACGCCGGACAGCAGCGTGCCGCGGGGCGCCGCGCATCCGGCGGCGCGCACCAGGGGCGCGAACTTCTGAGCCGCGGAGGCGACGGCGGGCGAGTGGAAGGCGTGCGCCACTGGCAGCGGCTGCGCGTCAATACCGCGCTCGGCCGCGCGCCGGGCCAGCGCGGTCAGTTCGTCGGCGGGCCCGGCGACGACGTGGGCCAGCGGCCCGTTGTACGCGGCGACCACCAACGAGGTGCCCCGGCACAGCTCCTCGGCGGCAGCGGCGTCGACGGTGAGCGCCAGCATCCCCGTACCGGGGGCGCAGAGTTCGGCCATCGTCCGGCCGCGCCGGTCCACCAGCTCCAGACTCTCCCCGGCGCCCAGACAGCCCGCCCAGACGAGCGCGGCGTACTCGCCCAGGCTGTGCCCGAGCGCCGCCTCGGCCCGTACGCCCAGCTTCTGAAGCCACCTCAGGCCCGTCAGCGAGGCCCGGTGGACGACCGACTGAGCGGCGGCCGTGTCGGCGACCGGGCCGGGTTCGTGGGCGAGGGGTGGGTGGAATCCGTCGCCGGGGTGAAACCCGCTCGCCCCGTCCTCCGCCAGGTCGGCGCCGATCGCACCCGGGCCGGCGGGCAGCGGGGCTCCCTGGCCCGGGAACAGCAGGGTGACCCGGCCCCGGCAGGCGTTCCCGGCCCACACGCCGGGGCGCCGGGCCAGCGTGCCCGGCGGGGCCTCGGCGAGGGCGGCCGCGGCGGCCTCGGCGCGCCGGGCGAGCTGCTCGGGAGAAGCCGCGATCAGGGCGGCGCGGACCGGACCGGGGTGGGGTGCGCGGCCCCAGGCGCAGGCGAGGTCGTGGAGTTCGGCGTCGCACAGCCGCGGGGCCAGCCGTGCCAGGTGTCGCAGCCGGTCCGACAGTTCCTCGGGGCTGTCCGAGCTGAGCAGGACCAGCTCCTGCTCCGGGTCGGCCCGGCGGGCGCGGGGCACAGCGGAAAGGGCGGTGGCCCGCGGCCCCGGGTGCCGGGGCTCGCTCAGCACCACATGGGTGTTGATGCCGCCGAACCCGAAGGCGCTCACACCGGCGACGCGCGGACCGGGCGGCCACTCGGCCGCGTCGGCGAGGATCCGCAGCACCGCGCCCTCACCGGCGAGTTCGTCCCGTGGGCTGTCGCATCCCGTGGTCGGCGGCAGCACTCCGCCGTGCACGCTCAGACACGCCTTGATCAGCCCGGCCAGTCCGGCCGCGGCCTTGGTGTGGCCGATGTTGGCCTTGATCGATCCGAGCGCGGCCGGCCGCGGGGACCCGGCGCGCAGGGCGCGCAGCGCCTGCAGCTCGATCGCGTCGCCCACGGCCGTACCGGTTCCGTGCCCCTCCAGCAGCCCCGCGGCGGCCGGGTCGAGACCCGCGTGGGCGTAGGCCCGGCGCAGCGCCAGGAGCTGGCCCCGTTGATCGGGGCGGGTGATGCCGCCCGCGCCGTCCGAGGAGATCCCCCAGCCCCGGATCTCGGCGTAGACGGGCATCCCCGCGGCGGCCGCGTCCGGGGCGCGCATCAGGGCGACGACCCCGCATCCCTCGCCGGGCAGGAAGCCGGTGGCCTCCTTGTCGTAGATCCGCATCCGGTCCTCGGCCAGCGCGCCGAGCCGCGCGAACCCGACGAGTTCGAACGGGTCGAGGCTGATGTCCACGCCTCCGGCCAGCACCAGGTCGGCGCTGCCCTCGCGCAGCCGCCCACAGGCCGTGGTCACGGCGAGCAGCGAGGAGGCGCAGGCACCGTCCACGGTGAATCCGCCGCCGTGGAAGTCGAACTGGTTGCAGATCCGGCCCGCGATGGTGTTGGCGAGGCCGCCGGCCAGGAACTCGTCGTCGGGTGCGGGGAACGGCTCCAGGTAGCGCTCCGCGGTCCGGGCGAGCACCTTCTCGCGCTGTGTCCCGGTGAGTCCCTCCTCCGACAGGACGGCGTCGAGCACGGCCCGCACGTACGGCCAGCGCAGCCGCATGGTGCGGGCGCGAGTGACCTCGCCGGTGAGGGTGTTGCCGATGACCACCGCGACCCGGTCCCGGTCGAGGCCGGCGCCGCCGGGGACCCCGGCGTCCTCCAGCGCGCGAGCCGCGGTCTCCAGCGCGAGCCAGTGGGCGGGATCCGTGGCGCGGTGCACCGCGCCGGGGACGCGGAAGGCGCCCCGGTCGAAGCGCCAGCCCTCCAGCAGGGCGGCCCTGGTCCCGTAGGTGCTGTCCGGGTCGCGGCGCGTCGGGTCGGCGTAGTCCTCGACGGCGAGGCGTTCCGCGGGCAGCCGCCGGAACGCGCGGCGCCGGCGCAGGACGAGGTCCCACAGCTGGGCGGGGTCGTCGGCATCGGGGTAGCGGCAGGCCATCCCCACCACGGCGATGCCGTCGTGGGATGCCTCGCCGGCCTTCTCGGACGGGGACAACGGCGACTCTCCTAGCCAGTCAGGACGCGTCGGCGACCGCGGCGCCGGCGCCGGAAGCGGCCGTGGCACGGGCGTTCTGGGCGTCGGCCTGTCCGGCTTCCTGGCGCGGGGCCGGGATACCGCTGGCACCGCGCGCCGAGAGGAAGGCCAGCAGTGCCGCGCGCAGCACGCAGGCGATGACCAGGGCGAAGAACAGGCCGAAGACGACGTGCAGTTGCACGAGCACGCCGTACGCCGCGGCGATGGTCGCGCCGAAGACGACCTGGTTGCGTCTCCGCCACGGTGAGGTGCCCGGATCGGTGATCATGTAGTTGGTGAACAGCACGAAGGCCGTGCCGGTCATCGGCAGCAGGGCACTGACGGTGGAGATGTCGGTGAGCGCGCCGCGAAGCACCGCCTGCGCCGCGAAGCCGCCCGCCCAGCCGAGGATCAGCGGCAGTTTGCCGGTCAGCTTGCCGTTCAGCAGGGTGCCGAGAGCCAGCACCACCATCGGCGGGACCGCACCCCACCAGCCGTTCAGCCATTCGGTGAACTCGTACGGTGGCGCGATGCCCACCCACGGGAACAGCAGCAGGACCGTGACGATGCCGAAGTTGCTGGGGTTGAGGACGTGCCGGGACTTGCCCATCACCCGTACCCGGATCAGGTACTTGCCGGACACACCGACGATCGCGGCCAGCAGCGTGGGCCAGATACGGCTGTTGGCGTACAGCAGCATCGCGCAGGCCAGGCCCCCGATGTAGGCGGGCAGCAGGAAGTCGACCACTTCGCCGAGAGGCCGCCGGTACCGGGCCGGGCGCCGTAGGCCCCATGCCTCGACCGTTTCCAGGAGCAGTTCGGTGAGCACCGCGGCGAGGACGGAGAACAGCGGTGTGGCATAGGCCTGTTCGAAGCCGAGGACGGTGTGGCCGAGCACGGTGGCGGCCGTGATGGACATCGCGAAGCGGCGCAGCGCCTTGCTGCGCCGGCACGGGGCGCAGGGCTTGCCGGTGTCGGTGGCGCAGGTGTGGTCGGTCGTCATGCGGGAACCTCCGCGATGGTTCCGTCGGCTGCCAGCACGAGGGTGTGCCAGCCCGGTGGGAGGGTTGTGGTGCGCTCGTGCCGTACTCCGTGGAGGTCTCGCCAGGAGAGGTCCACGCGCATCGGGCGGGCCGGATTCTCTCCGCCCAGGCCGAAGTGGAGATCCGGGGCGGCGACTCCGCCGTGCCCGTTGGCGGGGTAGAGCTGTTGCTCGGTCACCTTTCCGTCGGGCAGGTGCAGCCGGGCGACGGCGCCGATGGCCGGGGTGGTGGCGTGCCGTGAGCCGGTGGGCAGCCGCAGGTGCAGCCCGAGGAAGGGAGCCGCCTTGGACTGGTTCCGGTAGAACACCGACTGTCCCCACTGATTGGCCGCGACGAAGTCGAGCCGTCCGTCACCGATGACGTCACCGACGGCGAATCCCCGGGTGACGGCGGTGGACGCGACCCCGGCTTCCCTGGCCAGGTTCACATAGCGGCCCTGGGGTGTCCGGACGAAGAAGGTGTTCGGGTCGTGGCCGGAGAGTTCGTCCCCCGGTTCGACGTTGGGCCAGAGTTCGGGGTGCCGCAGGATCAGGTCGTTGGACATCGCCGTTTCCTGCAGCTGCGCCCAGCGATCGGTCCTGCCCGCCACGAATCCGGTGGCGTGCATCACCTGGGGATAGCCCGAGTTGTCGAAGTCGGCCGCGACGAGGTCCCACGTCCAGCCGGAGCGGGACAGCCCCATGCCCTCGCTGTGGTCGTCGTAGGGGGCCTCGCCGCGATGCAGCAGGGCGCCCAGCCGGTCACGGGGCACCGTGGGCCGGAAGACGAAGTTGCTCTCCAGGAGCGCGTAGGGCTCGGTGATGTTGCCCACCAGGATGGACTGGGTTCCGCTGCGGTCCAGGTCGGCGAAGGCGACGCCCATGCCCTTGAACGAGCCGTTGCCCAGCTGCTTGGACTTCGGCGTGGTGAAGTGGCGGGTTCCCGTCGCCAGACGGAACTTGGGGGCGCCGGGCCTGGACTCGTTGATCAGCAGCCGGCCTCGCCCGAAGTCGTTCGCCTGGTACAGGTCCGGCAGTCCGTCGCCGTCCAGGTCCTGGGCGCCGAGAGCCAGCGTCCAGCCGGTCGGGGGCTTCGCCCCGAAGGCGTCCGGTACCTCGGCGAAGCGGGCCTCGGGCTTCGGGCCCGAACGGCCGCCGGTGAAACGGAAGTAGCGCAGTGTGCCGCCGTTCAGCGCATGGGACATCGACGACGGCATCTGGAGTTCGGACTGCCTGGCGGTGGGGTCCAGTACCCGGGCCCCGTCCTTGAAGTAGTTGCCCACGACGAGGTCGAGGTGCCCGTTGCCCTCGAAGTCACCCAGGGTCATCGCGTTGGTGTTCCACACCGGGTGGCCGGTAACCAGTTCCCGCGGCACGAAGGCGGCCCGGGAGGGGGCGGTGCCGGGGCGGCGCAGGAACAGCACGGGCGAGCGGCCCCAGTAGTAGACCACCAGGTCCTGCCGGCCGTCCTGGTTCAGGTCGGCCGGCATGCAGCCCATCGGGGCCGCGTACGACGGCATGTACAGGCCCTTCGCCTCAAGAGTGAAGGGGCGGTACCGCTTCCCGGTCCCGGGCGCGGGCTCGACGGTGACGGTGTCCGTGCGCGGGTCGACCAGGCATACGTCGTGCGCGACCGTCCCGCCGTCCACGGCGAACAGCCCGGCGCCGGCTCCGACCGAGGAGATCCACGACCGGATGTGGTGGAACGCCGGCGCCACCGGGCGCACCCGGCGCTCGCCCGGCCGGTCGGGTGCGTTCAGAGGATGTGCCGTGAAGTGGAAGGGCGCGGCCGCCTCCGCCCGGCTGTCCGCGGACACCGCGTCCGGCTGGGCCAGGGAGAAGGCCGTGACACAGCAGCACAGCGCCACGGCCTTGGCGGCATGCGCTCTCACATGACAGGCGAGCGAGTTCATCGGCTCCTCCGAGAGCGGGGCGCGGACTCGGCGGGCTCAACGGCCCGAGAGCGAGGTGCGGACATGGCGGCCTCGGTGGTCCGGGAGTCCTGGGCAGGGCTCTGCGTGGGGGCATCGGCCGGACAGGGACCGTGGTGGGCCGCCCACAGCCGTCTGATCCCGGCCCGCCACTCCCCGTAGTGCTGTCCGGTACGGGGGTCGGGACCCAGGTCGGCAAGTGCGGTGTCGGTCCAGTCGGCCGCGGTCTGCGCCGACACCCCGGCGAGAGCCAGGACCCCACGGTCGCAGTGCTCGGGCAGGGGGGTACGGGCGCGCAGCCGGGCAGCACCGGCGAAGGCGGCGCCCTGGGCCAGGTGGGCCCTGTAGTCGCCCGCCGCCTCGACCAGCGCGCACAGTTCGTCCTGGTCCGCACCCCCCGCGTACACGGCCGCCAGGCCGATGCCGCTCCACAGATCCGCCCGCCGCCACGTGGGGAACTCGGCCACCCGCAGGCCCAGCGCCTCGGGGTCCGCGCATTCGTGGAACCACAGGCACCGCCCGAGCCCCTGGTCCCGCACGGCACGCTGCCACACGTCGAGGCCCCGCTCCGACCGCTGCCCCGCCACGACCCGGTCCGAGTCGAAGAACCCCTGGTAGAAGCCGAATCCGTCCCAGGCGAGCCAGCGCAGCAGGGGGTCACCGGCGCGGAGTCCGCGCCAGGGGCGCAGGCGCAGTTTGCCGAAGGCCCAGCCGACACCCACATGGATCAGATGCGGATAGTCGACACCCGGTCCTTCAAGAAATTCCCGCAGTCTGCGCCCCCGGGACAGGGTGAGCAGATCAAGCAGCGCGCAGCCCATGCCCGCGCCCTCGAAGGCAAACCCTCGGAGTTCCTCGGGGACACCGTCGAGTGCCGTGCCGAGCGCGTCCGTAATGTGCGCATCCACCGAGTGGTTGAAGCCCTCAAGAAAGGCTCTTCCGGAATCCTCCAACCGCTGTCGGGACGGACCCGAGCGAAGCCTGAATCGGCGCGCTCCGAAATCAACTTGCCGCATGTCCTGCCGCAACAACCGGGCAGCACGAGAACGCGGACCACCGCAGCCGGCTGCCGACTTTCCTGCGCCTGGAACCAAGAACGGCACTATTATTTCCCCTCCAGCACGTCATCTATTGCGATTAATAGCCTCGGGGCAACTTGGCGCCGTCTTGATCCGCTGAAAGAGTGCACCTGACCGGCCCTGCATCCAACAGGTGAACCACACCCGATGGCCGCCGATCAAACGGGTAGAAGTCCGGAAAAGGTGACAATAATCATGCCGTCACAACGCGAGAATGATTAGTCCGCACCAGCCGAAGAAGGTCGCGATGCTGGAAAACCGCCTGCTCGAAATTATTATTATCGCCCTGGTCGTCATGGTTCTGTTCGGAGCGAAACGGCTCCCCGATACAGCGCGCTCGCTCGGAAAGTCGCTGCGCATCCTCAAGGCCGAGACCCGAGCCGGCCGCGAAGAGGCGGAGCGGGAGGCGTCGTCCACCTCGTCCGCGTCGTCCACCTCGTCCACGTCGACCGAGCCACCGGCGCTCACGAAGGCGGGGGCATCCCCGCAGCCGCACATCGTCGTCGCGGAGACCACCGGGAAGGGGAGAGAAGTGCTCCACGACTGACACGTGCCCCGGAGGGTCACGTCCGGCAGGGCAATCGCGCAAAGTATCGGGCCATTGACGCGTGGTAGCCGCCTTGTCACAGTGTTTCCTGGTGTTTCCCGGCACCGGTTCGAGAGGCGGGGATCCATGGGACATCGCGTCGACTTCGCTCGACCGGTCTGGTTCCGGTGCGGCGCCCTCCTGTGCCTCGCGGGCACGCTGGGCCATCTGCCGATGTACGGGCACCTCGCCCACCAGCCAGGGCATCCGGCCTCCATGGCGGGCAGCGACTCCAGCCCGCTCATGGTGATCAGCATGACGCTGATCCTGGCCGGGGTGGCGGCGTGCGCCTACGGAGTCGTCGGCCCCCGCCGGACGACCGGCGACGACGGGCAGGAACCGCTCCGGGTGAGTTTCACCGACGACGTACCGCTGACACGAGCACACTGCGCGCTGGCGATGGTGATGATGCTCGCCGTGGCCATCGACGTCATGAAGCCCATGACGCTGAGTTTCGTCGTACCGGGAGTCGCCAAGGAATACGGGTTGCGTTCGGCACTCCATCCGCACGGCGGCCTGCCCGTCGCGCTGCTGCCGCTCTCCGGAATCGGCGGAACCGTCATCGGCTCCTTTCTGTGGGGCAGATTCGGCGACCGCATCGGCCGCCGCCCCGCCATCCTGCTGGCCAGCGTCGTCTTTCTCGCGACCTCCGTCTGCGGAGCCATGCCGCTGTTCTGGATGAACATCCTCATGTGCTTCCTGATGGGGATGAGCGCGGGCGGCATGCTCCCGCTCACCTTCACCCTGCTGACCGAGACCGTGCCGACCCGGCAGCGCGGCTGGATCGTCGTTCTCATCGGCGGCGTCGGAACCGCCGGCGGCTATGTGCTGACCAGCTGGGCGGCCTCACTGCTCGTGCCACACTTCGGCTGGCGCGTGCTGTGGCTGCTCGGACTGCCCACGAGCGTCGTCCTGCTGCTGCTCAACCGCTGGATCCCGGAGTCCGCGCGCTTTCTCGCGGCCTGTGGGCGGCGTGCCGACGCCGAGGCCGTGCTGGCAGGCTACGGCGCCCGGTTGACCTCCGCCCCGCCCGCTCCCGCGAACGCCCCCACGGCCTCGCCCCGCGACGGCTATCTGAAGCTCCTGCTGGCGCCCTACACCAGAGTCGGCCTTCCCCTGGTGGTGCTCGCCCTCGGGATCGGCCTGGTGACCTATGGCTTCCAGTTGTGGATCCCAACCGACCTGCAGCGCCTGGGCTTCACCGAACTGACCGCGGACACCACCCTGAGAGACGCGGCTCTGCTGGGACTGCCCTTCAATCTCGCGATCGCCTGGCTGTACGGACGGTGGAGCAGCAAGGGCGCACTCGTCCTCCTGGGCGCCTGCACCGCGGCCGCCATGGCGGCACTGGCAGCGGTGGGCGACCGGATCGCCGTGCACCCACTGCCGCTGCACCTGCTGCTCACCGTCCCCATCTGGTCGGCCGGCTCGGCCGTCGCCGTCCTGGGTGCCTATACGGCGGAGGTGTATCCGACGGCGGTCCGCTCGCAGGCTTCCGGACTCACGGCCGCGTTCACCAAGGTCGGCGGCGTGCTGATGATCGCTGTGGTCGTGGCGGCCGTGGCTCCGCCGTCTCTCCGTACCACCGCGCTGCTCGGCGCGGTGCCGCTCGCCCTCGCCACCGTCGCGGTCATCCTCTCGGGAGTGGACACCCGTGCACGGTCCCTGGAAGAGATCTCCGCAACGCCCCTGAAAGGCAAAGCATCCGCGACCACCTCAGCATGATGGCCGCCCCACGAGACGGTCCGGCCTGCCGTCTCCTCACGCACGTCGAGGTCCGTTGCACTCAGTAATGTCGGCTGCACCGGCGCTGAGCTGCACAAAGTCACCGTCACTCGCCTCGCGCCGCACCACTTCCCCAGGTCGGGTGTGCGCTCTGCCCGTAGCCGTCGGCGTGGTGGAAGGCCGGGGAGACTTCCAGGAGCGGGACCAGCCAGGCCAGGACGGTGACATCGATCTGGGTGCGCGGGACATTGGCGCGGTCGGTGGTCGCGCGCTGGTCGAGCGGCTCCAGGAGCTGGTGGGCGAGGGTGAGTTCGTCGTCCGCGCGGTCCGGGTCGGTGAACGCGGTGGCCGGGGCGAGGCGGGTCTGAGCGATGGCCCGCTCGCCCCGCGGCGCCGTGCTGCTCGGAAGACCGCTACAACGCCGCGGCACAGCCATTCCAGTGGAGGCCTGCCACCTCCGCCCGTCGGACTTCGAGCGCCGACCACAGAGCCTTGAGTCCTGGGTCACCCCGTCTGAGACGATGTACGGGTGAAAGAGATTCGGCGCGGCACGCTTCAGGAGCAGACCTTCTACGAGCAGGTCGGCGGGGAGGAGACCTTCCGCCGGCTCGTCCACTGTTTCTACGAGGGAGTCGCCGAGGACCCGATCCTGCGGCCGATGTACCCGGAGGAGGACCTGGGCCCGGCCGAGGAGCGGCTCGCCCTGTTCCTGATGCAGTACTGGGGCGGACCCACCACCTACAGCGACAACCGCGGCCACCCCCGGCTGCGGATGCGGCACGCCCCGTTCACCGTGGACCGCGCGGCGCACGACGCCTGGCTGCGGCACATGCGGGTGGCCGTCGACGAACTCGGACTGTCCGAGGAGCACGAGACGACGCTGTGGAACTATCTGACGTACGCGGCCGCGTCGATGGTGAACACGCCGGAGTGAGCCCGAACTCACGCCCGAAAGTCTGGAGTTCCGGACACACGGGGGCAGGGTGACGGGGTTCGTCGTCTCGCGCGCGCGTGCGCACCGCCTGCTGCTGGGTGCCGCGTTGCTCACCGTGGTGCTGACCACCGCGGTGCTGACGACTCTCGCCGCGTACTCCACAGCGATCGGCGACGCCGCGCTGATCGTCAAGGAGGACATGCCGCCGGCCGGGCGCGCCGCCGCCGACACCGCCGTCCGCGAGGGCGCCCGGATGACCTTCGACGGTCTGCCGGTGACGCTGCGGACGCTGCGCCGCTCGGGCCCGTACGCGCTGCCCCGCTCGCTGCAGCCGCCCGCGTAGCCGGCCGCGACCTGCTCATGATGACCGCCGTGGACCGCCTGGCCCACCGTCGCGAAGTCGTCGGCTTCGTCTGGCAGCAGACCTCCCACAACCTGCTCCCCCAGCTCACCGCCGACCAGAACGTCGCCCTCCCCCTCCAGCTCTCCGGCGCCCGCGGACGCCGTACCGCCCGCCGCGCCCGCGCCCAACGCGCGGTGGAGCTCCTGGAGTTGGTCCAGGTGGCCGACTGCCGCGCCCGCCGCCCGCGCGAACTGACCGGCGGCCGGCAGCAGCGCGTCGCGATCGCCGTGGCCCTCGCGAACGACCCGGCCGTACTGCTCGCCGACGAACCCACCGGCGAACTCGGCTCCCGGACGGCCACAGAGATCTTCGACGCGTTCCGCACCGCCAACGAAACCCTCGGCACGACCAGGCAGTGGCGAGCGAGGTCCGCCACGCCACGACCGGCCACGAGACGGTCGTGGCCCGCGAGTACACGATGCTGGACCGCGCAGGCCGCCTCCAGCTGCCCGCCGACTGCCTCCGCGTCCTGGATGCGCGACCGGGTGGCGCTGGACCTGGAGACGGACCACATCGGGGTAGGGCCGGACGACACCCGGTGACCGGAGTCGGTCAGCGCACGCTGACGCCGAGCGCCCCGAGCCCGGCCCGTCGTACAGCGACGGACCCGTAGGGGGTGCGCAGCCGGAGCCACGCCCCGGAGGAGAACAGCCCGGTGTCGGCGGGATCGCCCCCGGGCCGCAGGAAGCCCAGGGACTGGGCCGCGTGCACGGCCCGCACCGGAAACCCGGTCCGCCCGATCTCCCGGGACCAGATGTCCCGGCCGATCCGGTCCAGCTCGGCGCGGGTACGACCGTCCGGCGCCAGTTCCTCCGTACGCGACCGGAACTCGGCGACCGCCGCGGCGACGGTCGCCCGCAGCGCGTCCGGGGCGGGCAGCCCCGGCTCGGCCTGCCAGCCGCCGCGCGGCGGCAGCACACCGGCCCACGGCGGACCGGTGACCGCGGCCGGTACGCCGGCGGTGGCCGCGCGCTCGTCCACGGACTCCAGGAACTGACCGGCGGAGACGGTCACGTCGAGGGTGACGTCGAGCCCGTTCTCGTACGGCTTGGCCAGCCGTACCGCGCGTACGGCGAGCACCTCGAAGGACGGCGGTCGGCCGAACACGGCGAGCGCCGTGCCGGCCGCCTGCAGGCGCACCGCGGCTCCACGGTCGTAGTGGAGCAGCCGGGAGAGGAAGGCGGCGAGGTCGGCCGCCTCCGTCTCGTCGGCCAGGTGCAGCACCGTCATGCGGCGACGGCCTCCTCGTCGGCGGAGTCGTCGTCCCGGTCCGTGTACTGCTGGAGGAACGTCCGCTCCGCGTCGGTGAGCCGGCGCGGCCGCTGTGCCTCGAAGTCGAACGGGACGACCACGGTCCGGGCCGTCACGTAGATCACGTCCGCGTCCTTCACCTCGTAGGAGACGGTGAAGGACGCGGCCTTGACCTCCGTGATCCACAGCTCGATGTCCACGGGCGTGGGCCGGTGGACGAGCTGGCGCCGGTAGTCGATCTCATGGCGCGCCACCACGGACCCCTGCTTGGACTCCGTGCCCCTGAGGGACGTGAAGTCGATACGGGCCTCCTCCAGATAGCGAAGGAAGATCGCGTTGTTGACATGTCCGTACGCGTCCATGTCCGACCAGCGCAGCGGGCAGCGGTAGATGTGGCGCAAGACCGATCAGCCCCGGGTCAGCTTCTTGTAGGTGGCGCGGTGCGGACGCGCGGCGTCCGCACCGAGCCGCTCGATCTTGTTCTTCTCGTACGACTCGAAGTTGCCCTCGAACCAGAACCACTTCGACTCACCCTCGTAGGCGAGGATGTGCGTGGCGACACGGTCGAGGAACCAGCGGTCGTGGGAGACGACCACGGCGCAGCCGGGGAACTCCAGCAGCGCGTTCTCCAGGCTGCTGAGGGTCTCGACGTCGAGGTCGTTGGTGGGCTCGTCGAGGAGCAGCAGGTTGCCGCCCTGCTTCAGGGTCAGCGCCAGGTTGAGGCGGTTGCGCTCACCGCCGGAGAGGACACCGGTCGGCTTCTGCTGGTCCGGTCCCTTGAAGCCGAAGGCGGACACGTACGCCCGGCTCGGCATCTCGACCTGGCCGACGTTGATGTAGTCGAGCCCGTCGGACACGACCTCCCACAGCGTCTTCTTCGGGTCGAGGTTGGCGCGGGTCTGGTCGACGTAGGAGATCTTGACGGTCTCGCCGACCTTGATGTCGCCGGAGTCCGGCGTCTCCAGGCCCTGGATCATCTTGAACAGCGTGGTCTTGCCGGCGCCGTTGGGGCCGATGACACCCACGATGCCGTTGCGCGGGAGCGTGAAGCTCAGCCCGTCGACGAGGATCTTCTCGCCGAAGGCCTTGTTGAGCTGGTCGACCTCGACGACGACGTTGCCGAGCCGCGGGCCCGGCGGAATCTGGATCTCCTCGAAGTCCAGCTTCCGCATCTTGTCGGCCTCGGCGGCCATCTCCTCGTACCGCGCGAGACGGGCCTTGGACTTGGCCTGGCGCCCCTTGGCGTTCGACCGCACCCACTCCAGCTCTTCCTTGAGCCGCTTCTGCCGCTTGGCGTCCTTCTGGCCCTCGACCTTGAGGCGGGAGGCCTTGGTCTCCAGGTACTTGGAGTAGTTGCCCTCGTAGCCGTGGAGGCGGCCGCGGTCGACCTCGCAGATCCAGCCCGCGACGTTGTCGAGGAAGTACCGGTCGTGGGTGACGGCCACGATGGTGCCCGGGTACTTGGCGAGGTGCTGCTCCAGCCAGTTCACCGACTCGGCGTCGAGGTGGTTGGTGGGCTCGTCGAGGAGCAGCAGGTCGGGCTGCTCCAGCAGCAGCTTGCAGAGCGCGACGCGGCGCTTCTCACCACCGGAGAGGTTGGTGACGGGCCAGTCGCCGGGCGGGCAGCCGAGCGCGTCCATGGCCTGTTCGAGCTGGGCGTCGAGGTCCCAGGCGTTGGCGTGGTCCAGCTCCTCCTGGAGCTTGCCCATCTCGTCCATGAGCGCGTCGGTGTACTCGGTCGCCATCTGCTCTGCGATCTCGTTGAACCGGTCGAGCTTGCCCTTGATCTCGGCGACACCCTCCTGGACGTTCTCCAGGACGGTCTTCTCCTCGTTCAGCGGGGGCTCCTGCAGCAGGATGCCCACGCTGTAGCCCGGCGACAGGAACGCGTCACCGTTCGACGGCTGCTCAAGACCAGCCATGATCTTCAGCACGGTCGACTTACCGGCACCGTTCGGGCCGACGACACCGATCTTGGCACCCGGCAGGAAGTTCAGGGTGACGTCGTCGAGGATCACCTTGTCGCCGTGCGCTTTGCGCGCCTTGCGCATGGTGTAAATGAACTCAGCCAAGAGAAACCGTCCGGCAGCTTGAAATCTGGCAGTGGGCAGATACAACCCATCTTGCCTGAACGCCAGCCTCGGGTGTTAACCCGTTTGCTCTGAGGGCTCTGACCTGGACTTTCGCGGGTGACGGCGGTGGCTCGCCGGTCGCTGACGGTCGCTGTTGGGTGGCCTCGGGCACCCTCGCACGGCCCAGGGACGGCCCGGGAGCCGGAGTGCCTCCCGTCGTGCCGGACTATCGTTCCGCTGTGACAAGCGCAGCGGAGCGCCCCGTCCTCTTCCTCGACGTCGACGGCCCACTCATCCCGTTCGGGGCGCCGTACGGCTCCTCGACGTCTGCCGATCAGGGGAACCCACTGCTTGACCGGCTCGATCCCGGGATCGGACCGCGCCTCCTGGCCTTGGGCTGTCATCTCGTGTGGGCCACGACATGGATGGAGGATGCGAACGAGGCCGTCGCCCCACGCCTGGGACTGCCGGAGCTCCCCGTGGTGGAGTGGCCGGACGCCGGGGCCGACGACGGACCCCGGGGCCTGCACTGGAAGACCCGGCACCTTGTCGAGTGGGCCGGCCGCCGGCCGTTCATCTGGGTCGACGACGAAATCAGCGCCATGGACCGCTTGTGGGTCGCCGCCCAACATCCCGGGCCGTCGCTGCTTCATCGCGTCGACCCGGCCAGAGGACTCGTAGAAGCCGACTTCTCCGCGCTCACCGACTGGCTCTCGGTGCGGGGATGATTGGCTCGGTGCGGGGATGCCGGTGCAAACCCGCTGTCCCGCCTCGTTGATGTAAGCCGTGGATGTCGGTGGTCGCTCTGTGAGGAGCGGCTGGCTGGTGCCCGTCATGAGGTCGGTGACGCCGCACGTTGATGTTGACCTTCGAGTCGGTTGAGGCTCCACCTCAACCTCGCCGACAACTACCGCCGGCTGGGTTCCTTCGAAGCCGCCACCGAGTACATCAACGCGGCCGAAGCACACACCCCCAGCCTTCCTCAGGCTCCCTACGGTGACCTGAGTCGGGCCGCTGTCCAAGAGGTCGCCGAGGCCATCGCCGAGCAGGACCGCACACAGCGCACCTCTGCACCCGGCTCCGCCGCATGACGCACAGGAACGCGCCCCTGACCGTGGAAGGACGACGCCGGCACTAGTTACCGCTGGCGGCGAGACACAGGCCCACCTACGGCCGGGGGCTCTGCTGGTCGCCGTGTACGTAGGCCGTGGAGCGTGCGGAGCGCCCTGGGGCGACCCTGGTCGTCACCACGAACCAACCTGGGGCTGCCCTACGGCGGGGATGGGTTCCGACTCGTGCGGGCTCACCGTTTCACCTCGACCAGTCGGCCGGCTTCTCTCCCTCGCCCTGAACCGGGTGGCGGATGAGCACCGCTTCAGGAGTTCGATCCGAGTCCGCTCCAGCTGCGGCCGTCGACCGGCGCGACAGCCGGACAGGGACGGTCGTGGTGGCCGTCGCGGCCCTCACGCGGTGCCGCGCGCCCGAAGGCAGCGACACCCCAACCTGAGGAAGAGGCCCAGAACCGTGACTGCCAGTCCGAAGTTGAGCGCGTCAAAGACCTCGATGACGAGGTGGGGCGCGCGCAACAGGCCCGGCACCCTGGCACAGATCATTCCTACGCCCACGAGGAGGGGGAGCCATGCCCACAGGAAGCGCATGTCCTGGTCGGAGCGCTCGTCCTTCCGAACTCGGGTCCGCTCCCAGCGTCGGCTGCCGAGGCCACCGAGAACGAGCACACACCCCATCGCGACCACGGACCAGTCCATGAACCGCAGCATCACATCTCCCTCGATCCGCAAGGATCTTCCTCCAGCAGGTGACCGCAGGCAAGGGGGTGCGGGAGCGCTGATCTGGGCGCATGGCTGCGGTGCGGGCCCACCGGGCCACCGGACGTTCCGGGTCCTCGCTCGGATCGCCCACGGTCAACATGAGGTGCGCGAGCCAGAAGGCAGGCTCGCGTGCGGGATCCTCGCCTGCTACCAGCTCGCAGTCCTCCAGATATTCGGAGATGCGCACCGTGAGAGCCATGCGCGCAGGGGACTCGCCGTCATCGCGGTCCCATCCCGCGAGGGACCGGAGCAGCGCCGCCTCAGGAAGGGCTTCGATACCTGGTGAGGCGGCTGCGAACTCGACCGCGAGACACCCCGTTGAAGACGGATGACGGCCCACAGACGGCCCAAGCCGCCTGACACGGCCCCCTCATTGGCGAAGAAACCGTATGCCCTCCCGTGGCACGTAACGTTCCATCTCGCCCGACGGCCGGGCCTGGACGGAAACCCGGGTTGTGTGGTGATCGGCGCGGGCGACGATGGGCCCACGAGTCACGGCTTACGTCGTACCGGTGGAGTGGCGGTCCTGATCGCGGGGATCGCGTTGGGTGCCTGGGTGGTCTTCGGGGCCCCGCACGACTGGCATGGCGGCAAGGCCCTCGGGCGGGTGGCGCTCGGGTTGGGGTGTGCGGGGATGATCAGCGGTTCGGCGCGGCTGATCTTCTTTGACACTTCCCAGGACGAGGCCGGCGCCCGAGGCGAAGAGGCCTGACCCGGACGCGGTCAGTTGTCCGGCTGTTCGCGCTTGCGGAGCAGTACCAGGACCGCGCCGCCGATCACCACGAAGCCGATGGCCACGCCGGCGATCAGCGGGCTGATCGCCGAGCCGCCCGTCGCGGCGAGGTCGGTGCCGGGGGTCGTGGTGCCGCCGACCGTGGCGGGGCTGGGCTCGTTGTGGACCTGGGCCGTCAGGGTCGTGAGTGCGCCCTGGGTCTTGCAGTCGAGGATGCCGGTGAAGCGGTGGGAGAAACCGTGCGGCCCGGTGATCGTGAAGTCGTAGGCCTGGTCCTCCTGGAGCGGGATGGTCACCGTGCGGGTGGCGCCCGCGGGGATGGTGTGCTCGGCGCCCATCAGCTCGAAGGTGAAGGGCTGGTCACCCTTGTTGGCCGCGATGATGTCCACGCCGCCCTTGGCGCAGTCCTTACGGGCCGAGACCGCGGGTATGGCGCCCCCGGAGGCCCAGTTGGCGGTCGCGGTCGCGGAGACAGTGGACTCGCTGGAGCCGGCCAGTATCTGGGTCTGGCTGCGGCTGTCGGAGGTGAAGGCTCGGCCGACGGGCACCGTGGTCGAGGCTTGTACCGTCAGCTGCGCCGTGCCGGTCGAGGCGTCCTCCGGGATGTCGAAGTACAGCTGGCTGCCGTCCTTCGCGGAGGTCATGACCTTGCCGGTCTTGTCGATGATCCGCACCCCGCTGGTGGCCGCGTCCGTCGGCGGGGTCACGGCGACACCGGTCGCGTTGGTGTGCACGGTCACCGGCCCCAGCAGGTCACCCGGCCGGCCGGAGACCGCCGGCGGGTCCAGGGTGAGTGAGGCCTGCGGTTCACCGAGGTCGCCGGCGCTCTTCTGCAGATAGTCGGCGAGCTTCTCGGCCTGCGGGTCGACGGCGTCGACCTTCACGTGGTCGGAATAGCGCCAGATGGCCACCTGGGTGCCGGCCGCCGCGTCCTGCTCGGTGAGCGAGCCGGTGCCCGCCTCGTGGGCGAGGGCGGCGAGGTCGTTGATCTGGGGGTAGGAGTTCTGCAGGATCCAGCTGATCTTGCCGGCGTCCTTGTTGCCGCCCAGCGAGGTGCCGCTCCAGGACGTCTCCTCGTAGTAGGCGTCGCGCTGGGTCGGGTTGTGGAGGTCGACGCTGTACGTCTGCAGGGTGCCCCCGCCGTCGACGGACATCTCGAACAGGCCCGCCTGCACCCGCTGGTCGCCGCCGTTCTCGTGGATCACGGCCTCGCCGTAGGTCTTCAGGCCGTTGATCGTGGCCGCCGCTCCGCCCTCGGTCTGCGGTGTCTCGTCGGCCGCGGCTCTACCGGCGCCGGACAGCACACCGGCTGCCACGAGACCGGATGCCGCCGTGGCGGCGGCCAGGCGGGCCGCTCCGGCGGAGCGGCGGAACCCAGAGAACGCAACAAGCACAGAATTCCCCTTCGAGCGGGACCCATTGGACATGGGGGGCGGTCCCACCAGCAGAATCGGCAGCCCTTAGGGGCACGCCCGGAATCCTATGGATCACTCGGAGCCTCTCCCGTCGGTCGGATGATCCGATGGGCGATCCGATCCGTAATCGTTATCCCCGGGACCGTCCACGAGCTGGGCATATCGACAAATCAACCGGTTCGTACGGGGTGTTCGGGATCCGTGTCCCGCCGGGACCGGGCGGTCCCGGCGCCCCCCGCAGTAGCTGACGTCACGTCACCGCAGCTGGCTCCGGGGCCTGTTGGGCCGCCCCCTCGTCCGGTGTGCCGACGGGGCGCGGTGTCTCCCAGCTCGGCTCCGGCCGGGCCGCCGTGAGGGCGGCCTCCGGTTTGGCCGCGCGCTGGAAGGCGGCCGTACCGCGTGCGAGGTCGTGGCCGATCGCCACGGCGTCGATGTCGGCGGAGGCCCACTGCTGCTGCCCTTCGCGCACCTCCGTGCGCACCTTCAGCCGGCCCTGTACGACGAGCGGCTGGCCCACCTCCACGCATGCCGCCACGTTCACCGCGAGCTGGCGGTTGGCCCATACCGTGAAGAAGTTGGTGTGTCCGTCGGTCCAGGCACTCTTCTCCCGGTCCCAGTAGCGCGTGGTCACCGCCAGCCGGAACCGGGCCGACGGGCCCGCCGCCTCCCGGTACACCGGCTGGGTCGCCACGTTGCCCACCACGCAGACGATCGTCTCGTTCATGTCCTCGCTCCCCTCCCCCGCCCGGCTCTCGACGGCCGGGCGGACACCCGTACGGGCCCGTCCCGTACGGCTGCGTCTGCCGTGCCGGCGCGTACGACCGCCGTACGCGCCGGCACGTCCCGCCGATCGCGCGCGCCGTCCGCCGTCCCTCCGGTCGGACCCGCCCTGCGATCGCCGCGACCCCAGACTGCCTCCGCCGGGCCAGACCCGCTGAGCGCTGTGTACGGCCATCTCACCTGTGGAAATCCCCGTCGCCCTTACGAGTGACCTCCGCCCCCCGTCGCTGCCTTCACCCCCGGTGGCCGCAGCCGACCACCGGCTGACTTGTCCCGGGAGGCCGCGACCGGCCCCCAGCTCACGCACCCCGGGCGGCCCCCCGACCGTCAGCCCCCGCAGCCCCGAGCGACCACCTCCGGCCTTCAACCCAAACCCCCGGGTGACCGCAGCCACCCACCCCCCCAGCCCACGCACCCCCAGCGACCGCCCCACGTCAACCCACACACCCCTGAGCAGCCACCCCCGACCTTCAACCCACACCCACCCAGGCGACCGAGCCACCCGCCACCCCACAACCCACAGACCCCCGAATGACCGCCCCCCCCCCCCCCCCCCCCCCCCCCCCCCCCCCCCNNNGCCCCCAGCCCCCAGCCCCCAGCCACGCACCCCCAGCGACCGCCCCACCGTCAACCCACACACCCCCGAGCAGCCACCCCCGACCTTCAACCCACACCCACCCGGGTGACCGCAGCCGCCCGCCACCCCCAGCTCACGCACCTCCGACGGCCACCCACAGCTCACTCACCCCCGGATGACCGTCCCCGCCCCACAGCTCACTCACCCTCAGATGACCGCCCGCCCCCCCCAACAGCCCACGCGCCCCCGGCGGTCGCGACGCCCGTCAGCTCGCGCTGACGCCCGACCCGGTCCGTACAACCCGCCCGTACTGCTCGCGCACCTCCCGATAGCGCAACAGCTCTGCCGCCACCGGGTCCAGCACCCGGGCCCGGCCGCAGCCGGCGGCGGCCTCTCGCAGGCGCCGTTCCGCCTCCTGGCCGTAGCGCCGGGCAGGGCCTCTGGCCGCCATCCGGCAGCCCCACTCCACCAGTGGACCGCCGACGATCCCGCACACCATCAGCAGCACCGGCACCGCGAGGTTGGGCCCCATGACGCCGGCGATCTGGCCCGCCAGCCACAGGCCTCCCAGGATCTGCAACAGCGTCATGGCCGCCTGCACCAGCACCGCCACCGGCCACCAGCCCGGCCGCGGCGGCCGGCCCGGCGGCAGTCCGGCCCGCGCCGCCAGTTCGTCCAGCGCCTCCGACAGCCCGTGCGCACCGCGTACGGCCGCCTCACGCACCGCCTGCGCCCACGGCCCGGGCAGCCCGGCCGAGGCCCGGTCGGCCACCGTACGGACGGCCTGCTCCACGCGCTGCCTGGCCGTGATCTCCTCCTCGGCCTGGGGACGCACCGCGTGCCGGCCCGTCGTGGCGTCGCCGCGCCCCTGGTACCAGCGCCACAGCCGCAGCCAGGGCGTGCCGCAGGCGCGGTTGGCGTTGCGCAGCCAGGCGCGCTCGGCGGCGTCGCCCGCGGCGGTGGCGCCCACCGCGTCCGCGAGCCGTGCCGCGAACTCCTCGCGCGCCTCCTCGCTGAGGCCGACGCGCCGTTCGGCGGCGTAGACGGGCCGCAGGTCGGCCGCGGCGGAGTCCACGTCGGCCGCGACCCGGCGGGCCGCCGCGCCGCGCTCCGCCACGAACTGGCCGAGCGCCTCACGCAGTTCGCCGACGCCTTCGCCGGAGAGTGCGGACAGCGCGAGCACATTGGCGCCCGGTTCGCCGTGCTCGCCGAGCGCGACGCCGTCCTCGTCCAGCAGCCGGCGCAGGTCGTCCAGGACCTGGTCGGCGGCCTCGCCGGGCAGCCGGTCGACCTGGTTGAGGACGACGAACATGATCTCGGCGTGGCCGGACATGGGCCGCAGATAGCGCTCGTGCAGTACGGCGTCGGCGTATTTCTCGGGGTCGACCACCCAGATCACCGCGTCGACCAGCTTCAGGATCCGGTCGACCTGTTCGCGGTGCTGTACGGCGGCGGAGTCGTGGTCGGGCAGGTCGACCAGGACGAGCCCGCGCAGCTCCGCCTCGTTGTCCGGGTTGTGCGCGGGGCGGCGGCGCAGCCGGCCCGGGATGCCCAGCCGGTCGATGAGGCCCGCCGCGCCGTCGCTCCAACTGCATGCGATGGGGGCGGCCGTGGTCGGACGCCGTACGCCGGTCTCCGAGATGGCCACGCCGGCGAGGGCGTTGAACAGCTGTGACTTGCCGCTGCCCGTGGCACCCGCGATGGCGATGACGGTGTGCCGGCCGGAGAGTTTGCGGCGCGCGGCCGCCTCGTCCAGGACCCGGCCCGCTTCGGCGAGGGTGTGGTGGTCCAGCCGGGTGCGGGAGAGGCCGACGAGTTCGCGCAGGGCGTCGAGACGGGAGCGCAGTGGGCCGTCGTACGCCAGCGGGGGCGGGGGGTTGCTGCCCTGGCCCCGGCTGTCGGTCTCGCGTTCGGCGGCGAGCGCGGCGGCTGCGGCATCCGTGATGCGCCGGGCGATCAGGCCGTCGTCCCAGGTCTCCGCGGAGTCGGCGTCGGCGCCGGTGCCGGTGCCGGCGGCGGAGGTACCGGCGTCTGATCGGCGCCGGGGGTGCGCCTCGTCGCTGGGGCCGGGTTGCCGGGGGGTGCGGTGCGGCGGACGGGGGCGCCGGCCGCCGACCGCGTCGGCGCTCCTGCCGACGGCGGGCACGGCCGCCCGGCCCGTGTCCTGGTCCGTCACGCGCGCGTCCCGCTCACGGTCATCGCGTCGGCCGCGGTGGTCGCGTTCATCGCCTTCCCCGTCCTCCCCCTCGATCGCGGCCGCGGCCTTGTCCTCCCCGGCGTCCACGCCCACCGCCGAGGCGGCCGACGCGGAATCCTGGCCCGGAACCTCGGTCCGGTCCTCCGGGACGGCGGTGTCGCCGGGAGCTCCCGGGCTCGGGGGCACCAGCTCCCCGCGAAGGTCGCCACGCTCTCCGGGGTTCACGACCTCGGAATTCATGTGACCGCTGTGCTCAGTAAGCGCCATGTGGTCGGTGTGCTCCATCTGGTCCTGATCAGTGGCGGCCGTCACCGGTCACCTCTCCTTCTGCAGTACGGACAGGGCGGCGATGAGTTCGGCCTGGGGCGCGGGCTGGACGTCGAGGGCCTCCAGCGCGGCGAGGCGCCGCTCGCGTTCGGCGTTCATGACACGGTCCACGTACTCGGTCAGCAGGCACCCCGCCCGCTCGCGCAGCCGCAGCGCGCCCTGGGCTCCCATCCGGGAGGCGAGTCCCTCGCCCGCGTTGCGTGACCGGCGCCCGCCCAGCAGCACGGTGGCGACGACGGCGGCGACGATCTCGGGGTCGGGTGCGGAGGTACGCTCCAGCACCCGCACCTCGTCCTCGGCGTACTCCTCCATCTCGCGCCGCCAGCGCCGTACGGCGAGGCCGATGCGGTGCTCGGCGGTCTCCGGGGAGAGGTCTCGGGCGGTGAGGCCCGGGGCGCCGGCGGCGGGCTCGTGACGCCAGGCCTCGTCGATGCGCTCGTCCGCCGCGGTGACGGAGCACAGCAGCAGGGCGCCCAGACTCTCCACGAGCGCGTCGAGCAGTTCCCCCGAGGTGCAGTCCAGCGGGAAGGCCCGCCAGCGCTTGAGCGCGTCTCCGGCGAGCACCGCCCCGGACTGCAGGCGGCCGCGCACGCGCGCGTGCTCGGTGTCGTAGGCGGCGTCCACGGCGGAGGTGAGCCGGAGGGCGGCCGCGTACTGGGCGGCGGCGGCGCTGGCCAGCTCGGGCATGCGCGACTGGAGCGAGTCGAGGAGGCCGTAGGCGGTACGGGCCATGACCTGGTGTCGGGCAGCGGCGTCCTGGGCGTGGTGGACGAGCCAGTTCTTCAGGGGTGCGACGGCGGTGGCGGGCAGCAGTCCGGCGCCCCAGGCGGACTCGGGCAGCTCGGGCACCGTGAAGCGGGGTACGTCACCGAGCCCGGCCTTGGTGAGCAGGGCGCCGTACTGCCGGGAGACCTCGGAGACGACCTGGTGGGGCACCCGGTCCAACACGGTGACGAGGGTGGCGTCGTACTCCTTGGCGGTGCGCAGCAGGTGCCAGGGGACGGCGTCGGCGTAGCGGGTCGCCGTGGTGACCATGATCCAGATGTCGGCGGCGCAGATCAGCTCGGCGGCGAGGACACGGTTGTCGGCGATCAGCGAGTCGATGTCGGGTGCGTCGAGGAGGGCGAGCCCGCGCGGGAGGGTCTCGGCGGTCTCGATGCGCAGCATGCGCAGGGGCTCCTGGCGGGCGGGCAGCAGGAGATCGTCGGCGGGATCCGGCTGGGTCGCCCAGACCCGCGTCAGCTCGGGCAGCACGCGCATGGCGCTGAACCAGTGGTGGTCCTCCGGATGGCAGACGAGGACCGGCGTCCGGGTCGTCGGCCGCAGCACGCCCGCCTCGCTCACCCGCCGCCCGACGAGTGAGTTGACCAGCGTCGACTTGCCCGCGCCGGTGGATCCCCCGACGACGGCCAGCAGCGGCGCCTCGGGCTCTCGCAGGCGGGGTACGAGATAGTCGTTGAGCTGCGCGAGGAGTTCGTCGCGGTTGGCACGCGCGCGTGCGGCCCCAGGAAGGGGCAGCGGAAAGCGTGTGGCGGCGACACGATCGCGCAGAGCGGAAAGTGTGTCGAGCAGCTGAGGCCGTACGTCCAAGGTCACCACATGCGAAGAATGCCCAATTTGAGGGGGATTCTGAAGCATATAGGCATGTCTGCGTGCCGAGAGGACGGAACGGACGGAAGGAATCATTGGGACACAGGCACAGTCCAGGCATAACGAGTGCACAACACCCGGGGCGTCGGACGCCAAAAGCGATGCACGAATCGCACCTGCCTGCGATTATCAGGACCGCTTCACCGAACCTCCACATCGAGCCACGGAGGCGAAGCAACAGGGTCAAGGAACCGGGAGCCCTATCCTTGTCCCCGGGTCACGTCACGGATCACCGACCAGGGCATCCGCACGAGGCCACCACACCAGGCCCCCGTAGCTCAGTGGATAGAGCAGGCGCCTTCTAAGCGCTTGGCCGCAGGTTCGAGTCCTGCCGGGGGCGCTCTGTCTTGTCTCCGCCCTCCTTCGGGAGGGCGTTCTTGTCTCCGGCTCCCTTCGGGAGAGCGTTTCACCGCTCAGGGCAGACTTGTCCCCGTCCGTGAGAGGTGACAGGTACTCGGCAGGAGAGACGACGTGCGACTTCGCTGTGCGGTGCTGGACGACTTCCAGGGTGTGGCCACCGAGTTGGCCGACTGGTCGGTGCTCAAGGGCGAGGTGGAGGTCTTCTCGCTGCGGGAGCATCTGGACGGTGAGGACGCCCTGGCCGTGGCTCTCGCCGACTGCGACATCGTCGTCACGCTGCGCGAACGCGTCGCCTTCCCCGGCTCCCTGTTCGCCCGGCTGCCCCGGCTGAAGCTGCTCATCGCCTCCGGCATGCGCAACACCGTCATCGACTACGCCGCCGCGCAGGCCCACGGCGTCACCGTGTGCGGTACGCAGAGCTCGGGCATCCCGCCCGCCGAGCTGACCTGGGCGCTGCTGCTCGGCCTCGCGCGCGGGATCGCCGAGGAGAGCACCGCGCTGCGCACGAACGGCCCCTGGCAGTCCACCGTCGGCGCCGACCTGAACGGCGCCCGGCTCGGTGTGCTCGGTCTCGGCAGGATCGGCGGCCACGTGGCCCGGGTCGGGCTCGCCTTCGGCATGCGGGTCAGCGCATGGAGCCCGCGCCTGACCAAGGAGCGCGCCGCGGAACACGGCGTGGAACTCGCCGCGTCCAAGGAGGAATTGCTCGCCGACAGCGACTTCGTCACCGTCCAGGTGCCCGGAGGTGACAGCACCCGCGGCCTCATCGGCGCCGCCGAGCTGGCCCTGATGAAGCCGACCGCCTACCTGGTCAACACCTCCCGGGCGTCGGTCGTCGACCAGGACGCCCTGCTGGCCGCGCTGCACGCGGGCCGGATCGCGGGCGCCGGCGTGGACGTCTTCGACATCGAGCCGCTGCCCGCCGGCCACCCGATGCGCACCGCCCCGCGCCTGCTCGCCACACCCCACCTCGGCTACGTCTCGCACACCAACTACACGACGTACTACCGCCAGGCGGTGGAGAACATCCAGGCCTATCTGGCCGGGTCCCCGACACGGCTCCTGCCCTGAGCCCCCAGGCCATTCAGCCGGGAAGCGGTAACGCGGAGGAGGTCCGGCGCGCCTCACTCCGTCCGGTGCGGAGCCGGGTACCGCGGAGGCCGCCACCGTGCGGCTGCGCGCGTCCGCATGCATCACGGTAGGCCCAGAGACCTGGGAACTCGAACTGGCAGGCATCTGGGCCGAGTTGAGGCGGCGCGGCAGCGCCCGCAAGCGGCTGACTCATTCGAACAGGGGGTGTGGCAGAGCAAGGTCGCGGAGGTGCTCGGAGTGACGCGGCAGGCGGTCGGCCTGTGGCACCGGGCCTGGCGGGAGGGCGGCAGGGATGCCCCGTTGTCCAAAGGGCAGGGCGGCAGCCCGTACCTGTCCGCCGTGCGGGAAGCGGAGCTGGAGATCTTGCTGCGGGCCAGTCGAGATCGGGAGTCTGACGGTTGCTGGACCGGCTGGGCTGGTCCCGGCAGGTGCCCGAGGTGCGGGCCGTTGAGCGGAACGAGGAAGTGATCGCCGCGTTGCGCACGGAGACGTGGCCGGCGGCCTCCCCGCCGCGCAGGCCGCAGCGATGATCTACGCGGTCAAGCCGTCGGGCGGGCACCTTCCGCGTGGGCACGTACACCGAGTGCGCCTCTTACGAGGACGAGACCGGTGACCGCCCTCTCGGGCAGACCAAGCTCCCGCCCCTCCTGCCAAGGACCCGATCACCTTCAGCTTCGATTACCCGCACGCCTTCCGTGAGCCCGGTCACCTGCCGCCACCCGGCGGCGGTGCGCCATTCGAGGCGCCGGCTGCCGCCGACGGGGTGAGCCGGGATGCGGGACACGCGATGGCCGACCTCGCAGTTCCGACACAGTTGACGCGTTCTTGGATAAATACAGGTGCCGATAGAGGTGCTCGTCTCCGGAAATCCGGCCGAACTGGCCGTGTCACCGTTCTCGATCCCTGGTTCGGGTCCCTGTTCCGCGCCGCACGGCGGCGTGACCGCGCAACCCGGGGCCACGCCCACGACATGCAGGGAGACCCCACATGACGACGATCAGCGTGGGCCCCCCGGCCGTATCTGCCCGGGTCCGCTCCCGCCCGGCCCGCCCCGGCGCCGCTCGCCGCGAGCGGGGCGGCGCGCCCGTGCGTGCGCATGGTCGGCGTGGTCCCGCCGCCCGGGTGAGCACGTACCACTCAGTCACGGAAGCCCGACTGTGCGGCCGCGGACCGCGCGAGGTGAGCATGCGGGAGCCGCTCACGGCCCGTGCTCGGGAGGAGAACCGCGGTCTCGTCGGGCTCTCCTTCGAGAACGGATACGCCGACTTCGTCACGGGCGCGCCGCCCCGGCCTCGCCGTCGGCGGTGCGCTGCCACCGTGTTCGTGGCCTTCGGGCGGCTCGGGGGCGAGATCGACCGGGAGTCGCGCGGCCCGCACAAGCAGCCGCCCGGCGCGGACGGCATTCGCCGTCTCGTGGCCGCAGACGTCGAGGCCGCCGCGCACAACGCCGGTCACCGGCACGCCTGCGCCATCGCCCCCTGTCCCGGTATCACCGGCGATCCGGCGCTGCCGCACATCGACGCCGGCCGGTCCGACGCCTCGGCGCATCTGGAAACGAAACGACGGCCGGCCCGCGCCTGGGGCCGCGTATGGGAGAAGACCGCATGAGAGTGCTGCACATCATCACCGGTCTCAACGCCGGGGGCGCCGAGCAGCAGCTGCGTCAGCTTCTGCGTCATCTACCGGCCGAGGTCGAGTGCGATGTGGTCGCCCTGACCAGCCCCGGAGCGGTGGCCGACGGGCTGCGCGCCGACGGCGCGCGCGTCCGCCACCTCGGCATGGACGGCAACCGCGACTTCAGTGCCCTGCCCCGGCTGACCAGACTGATCCGCGCCGGCGGCTACGACGTCGTGCACACCCATCTGTACCGGGCGTGCCTGTACGGGCGGATCGCCGCGCGTCTGGCGGGGGTGCGGGCCGTGCTGGCCAGCGAGCACTCGTTGCTGGACGACTCGGTGGAGGGCCGGCGCGCGACCCTGGGTGTGCGCGCCCTGTACCTGCTCGGCGAGCGCCTGGGCCGCGTCACGGTAGCCGTCTCGCCGACGGTCGCCGGGGCGCTGCAGCGCTGGGGCGTGCCTGCCTCGCGCATCCGTGTCATCCCGGTCGGCTTCGATCCGGACCTGTTCCGCTTCGACGAGGTGCGGCGCAAGCAGGCCCGGATGTACTACGGGCTGCCGGACGACGCGTTCGTGGTCGGCGCCGTCGGCCGTCAGATTCCCGGCAAGCGCTTCGACGTGCTCGTGCGGGCGTTGCCGCATCTGCCCGCCGAGACGCGGCTGCTGTTGGTCGGCGACGGGCCTGAGCACGCGGCGCTGGGACGCAACGCCCGGGACCTGGGGGTCGCCGACCGAGTGGTGCTGACGGGCGAGCGCCCGTACCTGCCGGACTTCCGGGACGGCGCACCCTGCATCCCAGACCTGCTGTTCGCCATGGATGTGCTCGCCGGGCCGTCGATGGCGGAGACCTACCACATGGCGGTGGTGGAGGCGCTCGCGAGCGGGCTCCCCGTGCTCTACACGACCGCCCCCGCCCTCTCGGTCCTGCCCCCGGGCTCGATGCCGCGCGCCCTGCGCGTCACGGGCGGTGCCGAGGAGTACGCACGGGAGTTGCTGCGGCTGCACGCGGCGGGTCCCGGCGAGCGGACCGTCCCGGAGGTGGTATGGCACAACAGCATCCAGAACATCGCCCGGCAGACATCGCGTCTGTACACGGAAGTCCTGGCCGGCTCGACCCGGAAGTGAGCCTCTGACAACCGGCACCGCCGCTGCTCGGCGCCGTGGCCGGAGGCGTGTACGGCGCAGTGCGGACACCGCGGTACACGGCCACCAGCTGCGTCGTGGCCGTACCGGACGAGCACCGGTGCGTCGGCTCCCATGGGCGCTCGGCTTCGCGCAGGCGCACGGCCTCCTGTTCACGCAGCTCACGGGGCTCGGGGAGGACGCGCGTATGGTCTCCCTCTCGGCGACCTCCCGTCACGCCGGCCTTGCCGCCGGCATCGCCACCGCGGTGGCCGGCTCGCCGGCCGAGAACGCCGACCGCTCCGTTCGGGGCACCGGTGTCAGACTCGTGCGTCTCTCCCTTGCCCTGACGCCCGCCCAGCCGTCGTCGGCGTCCCGCGGGCTGACCGCGCTCATGGGCGCCGGTGGCCCGCTGGGCGGCCTGGCCGGGACGTGGGTGCCGGCTCCGGTCCACTCAGCGACGTCCAAGAGCAGTTGGGATGAGCGTGTCCGGTGGCTCGCTGTCGGTGGAGTTGTGCACCGACGAGCGCGGGTCCGCCCGCTGGGCGAGAAGTGGGCGTGGCCGCACCGGGCATGCCCGTTGGCGACGCCGTTCCCCAAGGGTGCCTGGGTGCGTCGTGGTGGCTGCCGGACGGCACGCCGGGCCGCTTGCAGTTCGTCCCCCTGCACCGGCGCGGAGTGTTGACGGCCGCGGCACCGTTCATGCTCGCGATGAGCCCTGCTGGTACCGCTGGTACCCCGAGACCCTCGTCAAACAGTGTTTCCCGCCGTACCGCGCCACTGTTGGGCGCCGCCGGTACCTGACCGGTCGTAGCGGCTGGGCGACCACATCTGTGTGACCCGTCATCGGCATGAAGGGCCGTCCGGGCGCGGGCCGGGAGGGCCCTTCGGCTGTGGGCAAGGACATCAAGAGCGACAGTGGCGCGCGATGCGTCGTACGGGTGCTCCTGCCCCGGCGACGGAATGGGCCGCGGTATGTCGCAGCCGATCCGCGGCGTCGGCCGCTCCTACATTTCTATGTAACTGTCACATTATTTGCTTCTAATTCGGGAGGAGTACTGTCTTGGTAGGAGTAGTCCAGGCGCTGGGCGATGCCGAGGGCTCGGCAGCGGTGTCACCGCCACCGCTCCCCGGCGAGACACGCGCTGACCCTGCGTACGCCCGCGTCAAACGCACGCTCGATGTGGTGCTCTCCGCTCTTCTGCTGATCGCCTTCCTTCCTCTGATGGCGCTCATCGCTCTCGCGGTGGCTGTCAGCAGTGCGGGACCCGTGATCTACCGGCAGGCTCGGGACGGGATGGGGCAACGATCGTTCACCATGCTGAAGTTCCGCACCATGGAGCACAATTCGACCGTTGACGTGGCGGCACTGCTGCTGGCCGACGGCAGCGAGATGTCCATCTGCACCAAACCACGGCACGATCCGCGCATCACACCGGTCGGTCGTTTCCTGCGCAAAACCTCGTTGGACGAACTCCCTCAGCTGATCAACGTGCTGCGGGGCGACATGTCGCTGGTGGGGCCGCGCCCCAACGTGCGCCCCGAGAACCAGCTGCTGTGCCCGGAGCACCGGGCCAGGCGACTGTCCGTCAAGCCGGGCATGACCGGGCTGTGGCAGGTGTCGGGTCGCTCAAGCACCACGGCCGACGAGGCGATCCGGCTCGACCTGCGGTACGTCGCCCACTGGAGCCTGCAGTTGGACCTGCTGATCCTCCTGCGCACGCTGCCCGCCGTTCTGAGAACGAGCAATGCACGGTGATCCGGGCCGCGCCACGGAGGACGGCGGGCGGACCACTGTCCTGCATGTCGCGGAAGCATGGGGCGGCGGGGTACAGACAGCGGTCCGCGACTATGTGCGATCCGTTCCGGAAGTGCGGCACCTGCTGCTGATGTCCGAGCGCTCCGACTGCCAGGTCGCCGACACGGATGCGATCTTCGACGGCGTCTGGCGGATGCCGCCCGGCCACTTCGCTCGCGTCCGTGAAGTGGGCCGGCTGTTCCGTGAGCTGCGGCCGGACGTGGTCCACGCCCATTCCTCCCTGGCCGGAGGCTATGTGCGCCTCGCCCTCGCCGTGCCGACGGACCGGATCGTCTACACCCCGCACTGCTACGCGATGGAGCGCGGCGACCTCGCGCGGTACGCGGCGGCAGCGGTGCGGGCGGTCGAGCGTGTGCTGTCCCGGCGTACGGGCACCGTGGCGGGTGTCAGCCCCCGTGAGGTCGAACTCGCCCGCTCGCTGCGCAAGCGCCAGCGAGCCGTCCACGTACCCAACCTGGTGCCCTGCCAGGAAACCGTGGCAGCCGTCCCGTCGAATCCGAGGGCGGAACCCGAAGTCCGCACCGGCGACACCGGTCTGCCGCCGCGAACCGTTGCCGCCGTCGGCAGGCTGTGCCCGCAGAAGGACCCCGCCTTCTTCGCCGAGGCGGCGGCCGAAGGGCGGCGGCTGATGCCGTCGAGCAACTGGTTCTGGCTCGGCGGCGGCGAATCCGTACACCGTGAGCGACTGGAGCGAGCCGGCGTGACGGTCACCGGCTGGCTGGACCACCGCTCCCTGCAGCGCCTGCTCGCTCAGGCGGACGTGTACGCGCACACCGCACGCTGGGAAGGCGCGCCGATGACGCTCCTGGAGGCGGTGGGGCTGGGGCGGCCGGTGGTGGCGCGGCGCATCCCGGCCCTGGAGTCTCTGGGCCTGACCGGCCTGGTCGACACGCCGCTGGATCTGGCGACGGCGGCCGTCGCGCTGCTGACGCATGGCCCGGGCGAGAAGACCGACGCGAGGCTGGACCAGCTGTTCGCCGAACATACCCCGGAGCGGCAGCGCACGATGTTGCGGTACGCGTACGACCAGTGACGGTCGCCGACTGCGCACCGGACGGTGATACGGCATCACGCAGAAGAGCGCCGGACTCTCCCCCGCGGTCGTGGGAGAGTCCGGCGCTTTCCATGAACGTGCGGCGAAGCCGGTCAGAGGGCCTTGCTGTTGCAGCCCATGGTCGAGCCGAGGTTGTTGGGCTGTGCGCCCGGGGAGCCCTCGCCGTTCAGCAGGTTGCCGGCCAGGCCGTTGAGGGCGCCGACGCTGCCGAGCACATTGATGTTCATGTCGTGCGAGCGGCACTCGGTGGACTGTGCGACCTCCAGGTCGTGGCCCGGCTCACCGTGTGCGAAGGCGGTGTTGACGCCGAGGGAGCCGACACTTCCGAGCATGGCGCCCACGAGGACGGCCTTCTGAAACGTGCGCATTACTTCTCCGTTGGTCGAGCGGTTGCGATCTGCAGCAGATCGAGTGGGGGCGGCGGACAGCGCCGGAGGTGATCAGCCGATTCGGGGCAGACCCAGCGCGCCGACGGGAGGCGCAGCGACCGATCCGAGGCCGAGCCCGGGCGCCTGCGGTGTGTCAGGCGCCACCAGCGGGTTGACGAGCGGGTTCACCTGCGGGTTCACCGACGGGTTCACCTGCGGGGCGACCTTCGGCGGACCGTCCGCGGCGCCGAAGGTCTGGGGCATGGCGACCTGCGGGGCGACCCGCGGCATGACCTCCGGCGCGGACTGCGGGCTGACCTGCGGCATGACCTGCGCCGTCTGCTGGGGGGCGGGGGCCGGCTGCGGGGCGGCCTGCTGGCCGTACGGCGAGTTGGAGGCCTGCGCGGAGCCGCCCGACGAGGCCGAGGCGACGGCGTAACCGGTCGGCTGCTGCGGCGGCGCGGGTGGCGGCGGAGGGGCCTGCATCATCGGCTGGGGGTACGGCTGCGGAGCGGCGACCTGTGCGTAGCCCCGCGAGTGGGACGCCGCCTCGGCCATCGGACCGCTCGGCGGGGGCGGCGGCGCGTACTGCGGCGCGTACTGGGGCGGCCCGTACTGCGGCGCGTACTGGGGCGCGTACTGGGGCGGCCCGTACTGCGGCGCGTACTGCGGTGGCGCGTACTGGGGCGGCCCGTACTGCGGCGCGGGGTACTCGGGAGCCGACATTGGAGCGGCACCGTACCCGACGGGAGCGTCGGCATGGCTGACGCCGGCGCCGATGGCGGTCAGACCGCCGGCCGCTGCTGCGACGACAGCGGCCTTGTGAAGCTTGCGCATGGAACCCTCGGCCCTTCGAAACCTGAACAGGAAATCCGTTGTATTCAGTGCAGTCTCGCGTGCGCCCAGTCGGATATTCGTACTGCACCTTTGCGGGGTAACTACCGGGCCACACAAGGACTCACGCCAGAGCCGGCAGCGAATTCCGTAACCCCTCCGTGATCCATGATCGCTGCCCTCTCCCAGCTGGCAACGACTTTTCCCCCGCCGCGGTCACGGGACTTGAAAGCCCGTCACCCATTTGCCATTGACGGCCGGTCGCCCCGGAGCATGATTGCAGAGGCGTCCGGAACGCGGCGGCGCGGCACACAGGGCCTCGGGCAAATGGGTGATCAGGGCCCGCAACTCCGTGTCCAAGGCCCACTTCCGTCGTTCCCACTGGGCCAGAGCGATGGTCCGTCGCAACCGCACAGGGCAGCAAGAACAGCAACAACTGCACTGGCTCACCAGCATTTTGAATCGTTCCGTGCACAGGTCAATGAAGGGCCGAGGGTTTCATGCGCAAGCTCCAGCAAGTCGCGCTCATCGTCGCAGCAGCCGGCGGTTTGTCCGCCGTCGGCGCCGGCCCCAGCTCCGCCGCTCCGGACTACAACGGCGGTTATCCGCCCCCCGCTTCACAGCCGGACGCCCAGGCCTCCTCGGCGAGCTCCGCGGGGGCCACCGCACAGAGCTACGGCCCGCAGCAGGCGGCTCCGCCGCAGCGGGGTGCGGAGGTCACGCCGGAGATCAACCCGACCCTGAGCCCCTCCCTCAGCCCGCAGATCTCCCCGCAGGCGACCCCGGGACAGGGCGGCGACTCGCTCCAGAGCAACCTCTTCCGCCCGTCCCAGGAGTGCAGCCCGCAGTCCCTGTTGGGCGCGAACGTCCCGGTCGCCCTGCTCGCCGCCGC
This sequence comes from Streptomyces sp. IMTB 2501, assembly GCF_001953885.1. Taxonomy (GTDB): domain Bacteria; phylum Actinomycetota; class Actinomycetes; order Streptomycetales; family Streptomycetaceae; genus Streptomyces. Next base: position 120,305 of record NZ_MQUS01000021.1, read on the forward strand.
CGACACCCATGGGATCGAGTGCAGTCAGGGCAACACGCAGTCGAACGCCCTTGCCCACTCCGGGCACTAGAGCCGCCCGACAACCGAACACCGACGCCCGACGGGCCCTTCGAGGAGCATCCTCGAAGGGCCCGTGTGCGTGCGGTGCGGCTTTCGGGTGCTTTTGCCAATAGATCATGAACTCGGCGCGTCGCTGTCCACTTTGGGGTATTTCCTATTAATCTCCGGTAACTGTAAGAAGGCGATCAACTACAGATCGCAACCACTTCACTCCACCGGAGATGGACATGCACAAGCTTCGCAAGGCCGCCGTCCTGGTCGCCGCCATCGGCAGCATCGGACTCGTCGGCGGCACGGCACACGCCGGCGGCCAGGAAGGCGGCGGCAAGGGCGGCGACAGCGGTGGCCGCTTCAGCGTCCTGCAGAGCTCCAACTGCAAGTCGCACGACCTGAACCTGGACGTCCTCGGCGAGGTCGGCATCCTCAACGGCCTGCTGGGCAACGCGCTCAACGGCGAGGGTGACCCGGGCGCCCAGGCCACCCACATCGGCTCGACGATGGGCTGCAGCAACAGCGCCTTCTGAGCCCACCGCCGCAGGCGCGGCGAGAGCGGAAAATGATCCCGGCACCGAGCCTCACGCTCGGTGCCGGGACTCTTTTTGCGCCTCGTTTTTCGCTCCATTGAGCATTCAGAATGATAATTGAGCATTCAGAGTGAAGAGAATTACGAATTCGGCGCGTCGCTGTTTGTCTACGCATATTTCCTATTACCGTCCATAACTGTTCGAAGTCGATCTCTCACGGATCGCATCCACAACTCTTCCACCGGAGTAGACATGCACAAGCTGCGCAAGGCCGCCGTCCTGGTCGCCGCCCTCGGGAGCATCGGGCTCGTGAGCGCCGGCGCCGCCCACGCCGACCAGAGCTTTGGCGGGGGCAAGGGGGGCGGCGGAAGCCGCTTCAGCGTCCTGCAGAGCACGACCTGCAGGTCCCACGATCTCAACGCCGACGTCCTCGGCGAGGTCGGCATCCTCAACGGCCTGGGCGGCAACCTGCTGAACGGCGAGGGCAACGCCGGTGCACAGGAGTCGCAGCTCGGCTCGAACATGGGCTGCAACAACAGCGTCGGCAAGTAAGCGAGTAGGCAGGTAGCAGAACCCCTTCCCCGGTGTCCCGGCCGCGAGGCCGAGGCACCGGGGAATTCCATGTAGCGGGCAGAACCTGCCCCCAGAAAGCCGAAATGCCGGACCGGGACGATCCCGGTCCGGCATTTTCCGATCGCGCGTCAGACGCCTGCGATCGCCCCTCAGAACCCGAAGTGGGGCTTCGGGAAATGTGGCTTCTTGAAGCCCTTGGGCAGCTTTACCTCGTTGGAGCAGTTCACCACCGGCCCGACCTTCCTGGATCCGCCGCCCAGCAGATCGCCTTCAGGAAACACCACGCGCGACCGGTCGACGACCGAGCAGTCCTGCGCCTGCTTGATGATGTGCTTGCCGTGCCGGTCGGTGCGGATCTCGCGCTTGTGAATGCAGATGACGTCGCCCATGGCGGTGGTCTTGCAGTCAGGCCTGGGGCCGTCGGGGAGCGCGTGTGCGGCGCCGACACAGATCACGGCGAGACTTCCGACGAGCCCGGTGACGGTCGCAATTTTCTGCCGAGTGAACATGTGCTGTGTTCCTTTGCGCTGAAGGCCCGGCGTCTGCGCCATCCACCGGCGCACACCCGGGCCTTGAAGAAGGTCGAAACGGGGACCCAGCGCCTGGACGCATGAACGAATGCGTCCGGCGGCGGCATTGCCGCAGCCCGGACGCGCACCCTGAGGGGTCTGCCACGCGTCCGGGCTGCCTTCGCCATGGGGTATTACTCAGCACACCGGCGAACAATCCGAGTTGGTCCAATACTGGGAAATACAGTTCGTGCGACGTGCATATCGCGTTCCAAAGGAATGCCGATGCGCTACGGCCGCTCCTCGTGCTCACCCGTGCGCATCGTGGACCGGGTTGGTCTTACTGGCCGCCCTGACCCTCGCTGTAACCCCCCTCGGGCGCGGGGTCGTCGTGGCCCCGGCCGTGGGTGTTGTAGCCGCCGTACGTGGCCACGGCGTTGGCCGACGAGTTGGCCACAGCGGTGTACTCCTGCGACGGCTGCTCGTGGTCTTCACCGCCGCCGGCGAAGCTGACACCGACACCGAGGACGGACAGCCCCGCAACCGCCGCCGCTACGACCGCTGCACGCTGAAACTTACGCATGATTGACCCTTTCTTGCCCGGGCACGCAGCCCTGGTTGACTACTTATCGTGAGCATATACTCACGATCAGTAGCAATTTGGGATCTTCGGTCATACGTCGTGTCGGGTCACCGCAAGGCGTTCACAGGGAGGTTTCCGTCCGGAGTCTCAGTCCAGCAGGCCGGGGAATTCCATTTTGCCGTCACCCTTGTCGCGGGGCGGCGCGGAGCAGGTCACTTCGGGCCCGTATTTGATGGTCCCGTTGCCCAGGGCGGCCGGCAGCGTGATGGGCTGCATCGGCATGCAGTTGTCCTGGTGGGGGATGACGCCGTCCTCGGGGATCTGGCCCTGGATCTTCTGGATGCAGGTGACGTTGCCCTGAAGGTCGCGCGTGCAGACCCCCGGGTCCGCCGCGGCGTACCCCTGGGCGAGGCCGGTGCAGGTCACGGCGAGGCCGCCGACGAGCCCCGAGACGGCCGCGAGCTTCTTTCTACTGAGCATGTGTTGCGTTTCCTTTGTGAGGGGCGCCAGGGCACCGTGCGCCGCGAACCGGCCGCACCCTGCCCTGACTTCGTCCTGGGAGCCGGGCGACCGGCCGGGTGCGAGGGGAACCCTTCGGAGGGTGACCCGAAGGGTTCCGCGGACGGCGTCGCGTGTGCCGACGCCGTCGACCTCAGCCAGTGAAGGCGTTGTTGAACTGACCGCAGGTGGTGTCCAAGGTCTGAGAGAGGCCGAGCACCGAGACCGGGAGGCTGCCGTCGGCCACCGTCTGCGGGCTGCACTCCTGGTAGGGGCGGTAGAGGTCGTTCACCTCAACCCCGCGACCGTGGGCGTAGGCCGTACCGGCGCCGGCACCGACGCCGGCCAGGCCGCCGGCCGCCACTGCTGCGATCACGACTTGCTGAAGCTTGCGCATGGAACCCTCGGTTCTTCCTTGCTTGGACATCGAGGCTGATTGCCTACCGTGACTGAGCGAACACTACCAGTAGCGATACGCGGTATTCCACTTTGCCGGATATCCGTGTCCAAAAGGGGACATGGGTACGAAGGCTGTGCCGGGCAAAGGCAACTGCCGCATTCACATTGCGGGTTGCGGAAAGGCAGGCCAACGCGGATGGAGAAAGGGGAAGTTGGCCGGCCCGGTATTACGAAAATGTCGGTTCGGTGGCCAGGAGACGAGTGTGCGCGGGCACGGACACCACGAGATCCCGCAGCGCCTCGATGTAGCGCCGCATGTTCTTGTACGCGATGTCGGTGTCGGGGTAGCGGCAGGCCAGCCACAACCCCTCGTGCAGCCGGGTGATCCAGACGCACACCTGGTCGCCGTACGACACCCGGAGCAGCCCGTACACCTTCTGCTCCGGCCAGTGGGCCGAGCCGGGGACGTCGCGGGCGTCCACGTAGGAGACGATCGAGTACAGGTCGGGCGAGGTCGGGCGGAAGTCCGCGCCGAGCAGGCGCAGTACGCGGGCCAGCGGGATGCGCGCCAGCGACCGGTTGGCCTGCAACTCCGCGCGGACGGCGGTCAGCGCGCCGTCGAAGTCCCGGGCCGCCGGCACCTCGATCGGTGCGCCGCCGACGTACCAGCCCACGGAGTCCGACCACGCGGACTTCACCCGGGTGTGGAACGGTACGACCGTGCGGTAGACCGGCTCCCCGCCGAGCTGGTGCACGATCAGGCTGGTCGCGGCCAGGACGCCCACCATGCTGCCGCCGTAGGGCCGGCAGTACGCCTCGAACGCGGCGGCGGCGTCCGCGTCGACGAGCGGCTCGCGCATCAGTTTCTGGGCGGGCAGCGGGCCCCCGGGGCGCAGACCGAGGTCGACGGGGAAGGCCGGAAGCGTGCCGTCGCCCCGGGCGATGAACTCCCGCCAGCGGGCGACGATCGCGTGGGTGTCGTCGATGCCGTCGGCGTTCGCCCGCTCCTGCTCGCAGAAGTCGACGTAACTGCCCACCGGCGCCCCGGCCAGGGACCGGCCCGTGACGCCCGCCCGGTACAGCTCGTGGATCTCGTCCGGGATGCGCTGCAGGGAGTAGGCGTCGACGTTGGTGTGGTCGAACGCCAGGTACACGCTGGTGGAATCGTCGCGGACGACCGCCGCGTAGATGAAGTTGGGCCAGCCGAGCGCGTCGGCCGCGACGTCGAATCGGTCCTGCAGATAGCGGACCAGCGTGTCCGCGTCGGCGAAGTCGCCGACCACCTCGCGGTGCAGGGACACGTCGTCCTCGTCGAGCGTGAACCGGTGCATGTCGTCGCCGGCCCATCTGAAGCCGCTGCGCAGCGTCTCGTGCCGCAGGGTCCAGCCGCGCAACGCCTGTTCCAGCGCGTCGAGATCGGCCGCGCCCGGCAGATCGAACGCCGTGCCGATCCAGGTCGGCACGAAGAGCCCGTCCTCGCGCACCGAACGCGCGGTTCTGATGTGCGACTCCTGGATGTACGACGGCGGCCGCGGATCCGGCGGCAGCGCTGCCGCGGCCGCGACGGTCGCCGGGCTGAACGTCCACTCGACGAGATGTCCGGGCCGCGCTTCGCAGCGCTGAATGTCAGAAATTCGCACAGGGGCGTCTCCTTCGCAGAAGACCCAGACTTGATCAGCGGAGAGCCGTGCGCCGGGCGGCGGTTGCCGTGTCGCCGGCAATTCAGCGGGACGTGTGATGCCTCGAACGGCGAAGCGAACGTTCGGGATGATCGAGGCCGGCAACGCGGCGCGCTCTCACCGCTGTCGACCGGAATGCCGACTGAACAGACCAAGAAAAAGGCTGAGTTGACGGAATCGTCGTACGTGCGGGAAGGGCCCCGGCGCCGTGCGGGCCGGGGCTTCTCGGGCTCTTGCCGCCTGGCGGCTCCCGCGGACCGGCCTCACTCGTACCGGTAGATCCCGCTCATGTCCTCCAGCTCGTCCGGTGTCACGTCCCACGGCGGCAGTTGCTCGTGCCGGGCGACGACCCGGTCGTACTGGGCGTCACGCTCGCCCGGCGGGTCGGCCGGGAGGTACCGGTGGTCGCGGTGGCGCTGCTGCCAGCGGGTCCACTGCAGATCCACGAAGGAGTGGTGCAGCCAGAAGACGGGGTCGTTGACGGCGGCGCCGCCGACCATCACCCCGCCGATCCAGCGGTGCACCCGGTTGTGGTTGCGCCAGGAGACCTTGCCCTGGCCCGGCCCCCATCCCTCCAGCTTGTTGCGGAACCCCCTGGTGACCGTCGAGTCCCAGGGCGCCGTGTCGTAGACCGGATCGGTGAGCGCCGACTCCAGGTCCTGGCCGGTCGGCAGCTGGATCGGGTCGCGGGCGCGGCCGAGGTCGCGGGTGAGGTACTCCCGGTCGGTCACGTTCTCGGTGAGCTTCCAGTGGCCGGCCCGGTAGGCGAACGGGCCGGTCATCACCTGCCGGTCCGAGCGCCGCCCGTTGCCGCCGAGCAGGTCGTCGGTCCACGGCAGCGCGGTGGCCGAGCGGTCACGGGTCCAGTCCCAGTACGGCACCGCCACCGAATCGTCCACCCGGCGCAGCGCCCGCTCCAGGTCCAGCAGGAGCTTGCGGTGCCAGGGCAGGAAGGAGGGCGCCATGTGGGCGGTGCGCAGCCCGCTTTCCCCGTCGGGGGTGTTGTAGTCGATGTGCATCCGCACGAACTCGTCGTACTCACCGCTGCGTTTGATGTCCAGCAGGGCGCCCACGAACCGGCGCCGCTCGGCGGCGGTCAGCCGGGTGACGTTCTTACGCGTGTACGCCATTGCCGCCCCCCATGTGCATCGGCCCGCCGCCCATCGGCCCGGGTGCCAGGTCGTGCAGCTGCTCCTCGGGGCCCAGTTCGTCGACCGCCCCGCGGGCCGCGGCGAGCGCGGTCGGGTACGAGCGGTAGTGGTCGACCATGCTCAGCCAGCTGCCGTCGGCGCGGCGCATCAGATGCAGCGGGTGGCCGTCGATCGTGACCTTCCACTGGGCCCCGGCGACGGCGGCCCGCTCGGCGGGGTGCACCTCGACACCGCGGATGTGGCGGCCTCGGTAGGTCTCGTCGAATGCGGTGGCCCGCCGGCCGTCGTCCGGGGCATGCTCGGCCCGCTTTCCGCAGGCCGCGGTCACCGGGGTGAGCGCCACGACGAGGGCCGAGGAGAACAGTCTCCGCGTCACGTCCCGCCGTGTGCTGCCCCGGGGCCGCGCTCCGTCCGCGGCCGGCGTGCCGCGCTGCCCGCCCACCGGCTCTCCGCCGACACCTGGAACCATGGTTCACTCCTCGTCCGGTTCGGTTGTCCGAGGCGGTAACCGCCGGGCGGCCCTCCCGGTCACCGCCGTGCGGCCGGACCGGTGACCGCCGGACCGGTGACGCGCGCGCCGCGGCCGCAGCCAAAGGCCCCGGAGCCGGAGGACTCAGCTGGTCCAGAAGTCCCACCAGCGGGTCAGGATCAGCATGCCGACGACCGCGATGTGCAGCGGCGGCAGCACCCAGGTGAACTCGGCGAAGAACGCCCGCAGCGGGCCCGGCACGGGCAGGAACCGGTGCCGTACGGCGAACGAGGTCACGCACCAGAACATCAGGATCGTGGCGACCCAGGCCAGAGCGCACCACAGGCACAGCGCGTTGATCCGGTACAGCGACTCGAACTGCAGCCAGGACACGAACCCGACCCCGAACAGACAGCCCGCGCCGAAGACCAGCCAGTACCAGCGCGGGAATGCGGCGCCGGTCAGCAGACTCACGCCTACGCAGATCACGATGCCGTAGGCCACCAGGCCGAGCATCGGGTTGGGGAAGCCGAAGACCGCGGCCTGCGCGCTCTTCATGACGCTGCCGCAGGACACCACCGGATTGAGGCTGCAGCCCGGCGTGTAGTTCGGGTTCTGGAGCAGCTTGAACTTGTCGAGGGTGATGACCCACGCGGCCAGCAGCCCGGCCGCGCCCGTGAGCACCAGGAGCAGCGCGAAGCCGCGGCCGGCGCCCGCCGCCGGCGCGGGCCGGGCGGGGGTGCCCGGGTCGGCGGGGCGGGACGGGGGCGTGTCGCCGGGGGTTGAGGTCACCGCGCGACCCTACCGATCGGCGACGGGGCACCCCGGTGTGCGCTCACCCGACCGGAGGAGGGCGGCCGGGGCTCCACACGATCGGGGGACGCGTGGTGCGATTCGGTGTGCCGGACCCATTGACCAATTCTTACGCGCGAGTAAGTTGACCTTTCGGTAAGTCCGGGGGCACGTACCGCAGCACGTCAGCCGACCGTGACCGGGAGCCGTCATGGGCGTACGCAGGGATCTGAAGCGGGCTCGGCGGCACGCCGGTCTGCCGGCGCGTACGGCGGTCGAGCTGGTCAGGGACGAGACCGGTACGGTGCGCGAGGTCCGCACCGCTCCCCTGGCGCCCCGGGGCACCGGCGGCAGCACCGCCGACATCCCGTTCGTGAACGCCCAGGAGGCTCCCGGCGCCGTGGTGCTGCGCCGCCGGGAGAACGGCGTCTGGCGCCCGGTGACCGCCGCGGTCTTCGCCCGTGAAGTCACCGCCGCCGCCAAGGGACTGATCGCCGCCGGCCTCGAACCCGGCGGCCGCGTCGCCGTGATGTCCCGCACCCGTTACGAGTGGACGGTCCTGGACTTCGCGATCTGGGCCGCCGGCGGCCAGAGCGTCCCCGTCTACGCCACCTCTTCGGCCGAACAGGTGGAGTGGATCGTGCGCGACTCCGGCGCCCGTTTCGTCGTCGCCGAGACCGCCGGGAACGCCGGGACGGTCGCCGCCGGCACGGCCGGCCACGCCGAACCCCCGCGCATCTGGCGGCTGGACGCCGAGGCGCTTGCCGAACTCGTCGCCCTCGGCCGGGACATCCCGGACGAGGAGGTCAGCAAGCGTCGTACGGCCCTCGCGCCCGAGGCGGTGGCCACGATCTGCTACACCTCCGGCACCACCGGACGGCCCAAGGGCTGCGTGCTCACCCACGCCAACCTGTACGCCGAGGCCGCCAACACGGTCGAGCTGCTCCACCCGATCTTCAAGGAGGTCACCGGCCAGACCGCGTCCACCCTGCTGTTCCTGCCCCTCGCCCACATACTGGGCCGCACCCTGCAGATCGCCTGTCTGCTGGCCCGGATCGAGCTGGGCCACTGCCCGAGCATCAAACCGGACGAACTGCGGCCGATGTTCAAGGAGTTCCGGCCCACCTTCCTGGTCGGGGTGCCGTACCTCTTCGAGAAGATCCACGACACCGGGCGGGCCACCGCCGAGAGGATCGGCCGGGGTGCCTCCTTCGACCGCGCCGACCGGATCGGGGTGCGCTTCGGGGAGGCCTACCTGGAGAAGTTCCTCGGCACGGGCAAGGGTCCGGGGATCGGTCTGTACGCCGCCTGGGCGCTGTACGACCTGCTGGTCTACCGGCGCGTACGCAAGGAGCTGGGCGGCCGGATGCGCTACGCCATCAGTGGCGGCTCCCCGCTCGACCGCGGTCTCAACCTGTTCTTCCACGCGGCCGGCATCATCGTCTACGAGGGCTACGGCCTGACCGAGACCACCGCCGCCGCCACCATCGTCCCGCCGCTCACGCCGCGTCCCGGCACGGTCGGCCTGCCGGTCCCCGGCACCACGGTCCGCATCGCCGACGACGGGGAGGTCCTCATCAGGGGCGGGGTGGTGTTCGGGGCGTACTGGAACGACCCGGCGGCCACCGACGCGGTGCTCAGCGACGGCTGGTTCGCCACCGGCGACCTCGGCTCCCTCGACGGCGACGGCTATCTCACCATCACCGGCCGCAAGAAGGACATCCTCATCACCTCCGGCGGCAAGAACGTCTCCCCGGCCGTCCTGGAGGACCGGCTGCGCAGCCGCCCGCCCGTCGGCCAGTGCCTCGTCGTCGGTGACCGGCGCCCCTTCGTCGCGGCTCTCGTCACGCTCGACCCGGAGGCGGTGGCCCACTGGCTGTCGGTCCGCAAGCTGCCCCCGGACACTCCGATGGCGGACATCATCCGGGACCCGAGGATGCGCGCCGACGTTCAGCGGGCGGTGGACCATGCCAACGCGGCCGTCTCACGCGCCGAGTCGATCCGCGCCTTCGCACTGGTCGAAGGCGAGTTCAGCGAGGAGAACGGGCTGCTCACCCCGTCGTTGAAGGTCAAGCGGCAGGCCGTGACAACCGCGTACGCGGAGCAGATCGAGGCCCTGTACGGCGAGTGAGCTCGGCAAGCCGAAATGGGCGATCGGGTGAATTACCCGGCATTTCATGCTTCCCAGTGTCCGTAGGCGTACATATTTCGTTCACAGTCTGCAAGTGGTGGCACGTGTGAACGTGCGGCATCCGTGCGGCATCACAGCCCTGCGACGAACCTACGGAACCCCGGCGGCCCACTGCGGAGCAGCCCCCCTTCACTGGCTCCAGGGCCCGCCTTTCGACTCCCCCTGAGAGGAAGACAAAGAGAGTGCGACACACCCTGAGCAAGGGATTGGTCGTGGCCGCCGCCGCGACGAGCGTCCTGTCCTTCTACAGCCCCTGGGCGTTCGCGGACTCCGGTCCGTTCTCGTCCGGAGACGACTCGTACTCCGCCTTTTCGGACGACGTCGGCGACTCCTCCGACTTCCCCGGTGCGGCAAGCGCCGAACGGGCCATGGAGCGCGCCGAGAGCGCCACGGAGATGGCGCAGAACATGGCGGCGGAGTTCTCGGGCCACTTTTCCCCCAGCTGGTCCACGGGCCATGTGACGAAGTCGCATCGCGAGAGCTCCTCCGAGGACTACGGCGACGACGACTCCAGCCAGCACTCCTCCCGTGGAGACTACGGCGACGACGAGAAGCCGAGCCACCACTCCTCCTACGGCGACGACGAGAAGCCGAGCCACCACTCGGACTACGGCGACGACGAGAAGCCGAGCCACAAGCCCTCCTACGGCGACGACGACGAGAGCTACGGCAACGAGCACTCGGACTACGGCGACGACGAGTCGAGCTACGGCAACGAAGAAAAGCCCCCGCACCACCACAAACCGAAGCCGGTGGTTCACCACCACCATCACCACCACATGCCGCCGGAGGAGAAGCCCGAGAGGCCTCACCACCCGCACCACCGTCATCATCACCACCACCCGCATATGGCCCACACCGGCGCCGAGGGCACGATCGCAGCCGCCGCCGCCAGCGGCGCTCTGCTGATCGCCGGAACCGTCCTCTACCGGCGAAGCCGCAAGGCCACCACGGCCCAGCAGTAGTCGCCCGGGTGCCGGACGCCCCGCGCCCGGCACCCGCCGACGGAAAACCGATCTCGTACGGTCGTCCTTGTGGACTAGCGGCGTCGAGCCGCCCGACTCCATTGGTGCAATGAGCGTATATATGGCTGTGTCCCAGTAATTGGGGTGTAGTCACACCAAAGGAGTGGGAATGGCGTCCGAGCGTCTGCGATCCCTGAGGCGAGTGACGTTTCTCGCCGCCGGGGTGTTCGCGGCGGCGAGTGTCCTTCCCAGCCCGGTCCTCAAGTCCGGCCCCACGACGAACCCGGCCGCGCGGCACTGCGCGGCCGGGTTCGCCGCTCCCGTCCCCGCAGGGTGCGCGGCGAACGGGGCGACGGGTCCCTCCTCGGGGGAGGCGCACCCGCCCGCGTTCGGCGCGTACCTCAACTACGGGCCCCTCGGCGTGAAGCTGATCCAGGGCTTCAGCGACTGGCTCGACCACGCCGAGGTACGCGTGGGACACACCTACCTGCCGGGGGACCAGTGGAGCAACATCGAGGGTGCTCACCACTTCCTCGACAGCTGGGCCGACTGGCGGCGCGCCAAGGACGACAGGCTCCTCGTGGTCAACGTCCCGATGATGGACCGCAACGAGGACCACCTGCCGGACGCGGAGGTCGCGCGGCTGATGCGACGCGCCGCTGCGGGCGAGTTCGACCAGCACTTCCGGGTGCTCGCCGAGCGCCTCGTCGCCCTGGGGGTGCCGGACACGATCCTCGTGCCCGGCTGGGAGATGAACGGCATCAGCTACACCCACCGCTGCGGCCCCGACCCGGACGACTGGAAGACGTACTGGCGGCGCATCATCACCGTCATGCGCTCGGTGCCCGGGCAGAATTTCAGGTTCGACTTCACACCGGACCGGGGCGTGGACGCAATTCCGTGGCCGCAGTGCTATCCCGGCGACGACGTCGTCGACATCATCGGCATGGACTCGTACGACCAGCCGGAGGGGATCTCCTTCGACCAGCAGATCTCCGAGCCCTACGGCCTGCAGTACCAGGTCGACTTCGCGAAGACGCATGGCAAGCCGACCTCGTACCCCGAGTGGGGTCTGTTCCGCAACGGCGACAACCCGACGTACATGCTGCGCATGCTCGCGTGGATGGACGAGAACAAGCCCCTCTACCACACGGTCAGCGACTACTGCCCGCACGGCGTGTGGCTGTGTTCCGCCAATCCCCGGTCGTCCGCCATCTACCGGGCGCTGTTCTCCGACGGGCACATGCCGGGTCCCACGCCGAACCCGATGCCCGAGCCGTCGGTCCGCACGACGCCGGTCGTCCCGCCGCACCGCTGACCGTGGCAGGTCGACGGAGAAGACGACCTAGGCGGGCTCGGCCGTGGTGGTCCGGCGCAGGACCCGCTTCGCGCAGTCCCGCGCCGCGGCGCCGCAGACGGCGGACGCCAGCAACGGTGCGGTGCGCCGACGAGCCAGCAGGAAACGCTGGTTGACGACGGTCTCGGGAAGCCAGCGGTACTTGTACGGTTCCTTGCCCCGCATCAGGCTCAGCACGCCGACCCCGTCGGATGCGAGGTCGTCGACGGCCGCGCCGATCATCATCGTCATCGCGTCCAGCTTGCGCTCGATCAGCCGCGGGTGGACCCCGTAGAGGTAATTCCCCGCCAGCTTCCGTGACCGGAAGGTCAGATCGACGGCCGCGATCTCGCCGTCCAGCAGGTACTCCTTCACCACGGCCTCGCCGCACCGGACCAGGGGAACCACGGACCGGACCAGGTGGTCCAGGAAGCGTGGCCGCAGATGCTCCGGGTTGACCTTCCTGCCCTCCCACTGCAGCCGGTGGAGTTCCAGCATCCGCCGCAGCGACGTCCCCACCTCCAGGTGGTCCACAGCGCGCCACTCGACGCCGAGCTTCCTCAGCTTGTTCTGCTTGTTGCGCACCCGCTGGGCGCGCGCCTTGGGCAGCCGCTTGACGAACTGCTCCATCGGCAGGACGGGGATCTCCAGGCACTCGGAGTCGCTCAGGCGCCGCCGCGGCCCGCGCCAGGCCTGGTAGACACGTTCCACCGCGCTGCCGGGCCGCACCTCGCGCAGGTCGATCAGGGCGGTGCGGGCGAGGTCGGCCAGGGCGTCCGCCAGCGCGGCCGCGCCCTGCGCGGCCGCCGCCTCGTCGAGGAGCACATCGAAGAAGTCCGAGATGGCGCCGCCGATCGGCGCCAGCACCGGCAGCGGACCGGGCAGGCGCATCAGCGGTGCCACCGCCACCAAGTCACCGTGCGCACGCACCAGGACCAGCCGGAGCCCACCCGGCGTTCCGTACGACAGCCACCAGGAGTGCAGCCAGGCGTGACTCTGGAATGTCGTCGCGGACCGGCAGGCCCGGTACAGGCGTTCCCACTCCCCCGCCAGCTTGGCGAAGGCCTGCTCGTCGGTACGCACCTCCACCGACAGAGCGTGTGCGGATGTGGGGGTCACCGCACCCCCTGCGCGTCGGCGGCGGGAGCGGGACCGGGCAGCTGCGCCCGCTCCGTGGCATCGTCCGCCGCCGCCCGCCGCGGCCGGGCCAGCAGCACGAGGCCGCACAACAGGCCTCCGGCGCCGGCACCCACGAGCGAGGTCAGTGCCGGGGACTGGGACGACGGCGTGTCGGGGGGGACGGCATGGGACAGGCGCACCAGCTTGATGCCCGTGTACTTCTTGGTCCGGTCGGCCTGCTGGGTCAGTGCGCCGGACACGGCGTTGGCGATGGCGGCGGCCTGGCCGGGGCGCTCGGAGGTCGCCGTGATCGCGATCATCGGCGCGTCGGGCGAGGTGGCGGCCTGGACGCTTCTGCGCAGCTTCTGCGCCGGTACCCCCGCCCGCTCCTGTGCCTGCGCCAGCACGGCGGGCTGTGTCACCACGCGGCCGTACCCCTGCGCGAATCCGAGTGCCGTGGCGGAGTCGGTCTTCGCCCTGTCGGCGGGTACGGCGATGACGTAGCTGGTGGCCGTGTACTGAGCCGGTGTCACCGCCGCGTACACGCCCCCGGCCGCGGCGCCGAGAAGCGCGCCGGCCGGGATCAGCCACCGCGGCAGCAGTCGGATTGCCTGCGCGAGCATGCGGCGCGGCAGTCCTGCGGGCGATGGGGGGCTGTCGGACATCGGGACCTCACTTCCAGGTTGAGCCGGACAGCACGGCCGTGTACACGTCCATCAGCTGCCCGGCGGTTCGCTCGATGCTGTGGTGCCGCACACCACCCGGACGTATGCGGCGGTGCCGCCGGTGACGGTGACGCGGGCGCCGTCGCGCCGCGCTCTCCCGGCGACCGGGCCCGGGTCGGCCGGCGTCACCGCGGCACACCGGACGGGCAGGTGCCGCAGCGGCAGGCGCGGTTGCCGCCCGGCGCCGCCGACGCCGGGACCGGTGATGATGTGCGGGGCCTTCACGGTGCCTCCAGGGCTCGGCCGCGGAGGCGGGCCAGGCGTCTTCTCAGCTCCAGGCGCGCGGGCGTGTCGGCCTGTCCGATGTGCAGCCGGGGCAGCGCCAGGTCGCCCGCGGGGGCGGGAGCGATGGCGCAGGCATAGCCGTATCCGGCCTCGCGCACGGCGGTCAGGGCGCGCGCGTCGACCCGGCCGTAGGGATAGCAGAAACCCTGGACGTCGGCGTTGATGAGCTCGGCCAGGAGAAAGCGGCTGTGGTGGACCTCGGCACGCAGTTCGTGGGGGGTGGCCCAGGTGAGGTCGATGTGGGTGAGACCGTGCGAGGCGATCTCGATGCCGGCGGCCGCGGCCCGGCGGATGCCGTCCGCGTCGAGGAGGTGCTTGCGCGGGCCGAGCGGGTCCCAGTCGTTGACACCGCCGAGTCGCCCGGGCAGCACGAACAGGGTGGCCCCGCACTGCCAGCGCTCCAGGAGGGGCAGCGCGGCGGTGACGAAGTCGGCGTAGCCGTCGTCGAAGGTGAGCCCGACCAGCCCACGCTCCCGTCCACGCGCGCGGGCCGCGAGCAGCTCCCGCATGCTGACCCCGCGCAGACTGCGGCCACGCAGCCAGGCGAGCTGGCGGTCGAGCCGGGCGGGGGTGACGGTGATGTTGGACGGGTCCTCCGGGTCGTCCGAGACGGAGTGATACATGGCCACCCAGGCCGCAGGCCCCCGCCTCCGGCCTTCTCGTACGCCCGGTTCGCGGTCCGGTCCGGTGGCCCGCGGGGGTGGCGGAACGTCAACGGCCATGGCATGCCCCTCGTGTGACGGAGCGTCGGACGGTGTGCGCGGCGCGGGCCAGGACTGTCCGGGTGTCTGCCACGTCGAGAGCCCAGACCAGCGCGAGGAAGACGGCCGTCACGCTCGCGCAGCCCACGGCGACGGCGGCGGGGGGTGAGGCGAACGGCCGCGTGCAGACGATCCCGGCTCCAGTGGCGCACAGGGCCGCCTTCAGCGGTTTGGCGAGTTCGGCGACGACCCTGGGGACGCGCACGGGGACGCTGCGGGCACCCAGCCCGCGGAGCAGGAGGAGCGCGGTGAGGGTGATGCCGGCGGCGTTGGCCCCGGCGATGCCCCGCGCCCCCCAGAGCCCCATGGCCCAGGCACCGGTGCCGATGGTGACGGCCAGGCCCACGGCCATCGCGGCCACCGGGTACCAGGAGGCGCGGCCTGCCGAGAAGTACGACCGCACAAGCGCCCCCACCAGGGCGTGGCCGAGCAGCCCGAGGGCGTACACCCGCATCGTGGAGGCGGTCGCGGCGGTGTCCGCAGCCGTGAAAGCGCCGTGCTGGAACAGGAGTTGGATGACCTGCGGTGCGCAGGCCTCGATCACGGCGGTGCCCAGCAGCACCAGACAGCCCACCAGCACGAGGTCCCGCTCGGTCCGCTCCCCGGCCCGCCGCAGGTCCCCCTCGGCGACGGCCCGCGCCAGCACGGGGAAGGTGACCACGCACACCATCAGCGACAGCGACATGGGCAACTGCGCGACCTTCTGGGCGTAGTTGAGATGCGAGATGGCACCGGCAGGCAGCCCCGCGCCGAAGTAGCGCTCGACGAACACCTGCGCCTGGCGGCACAACACATACAACAGCACCGACATGACCAGGGCCGGCGTCAGCGGACCCTGGTCGTCCCCGGCCGCCACGGGCAGCGGCTGCGGGAAGTGCTGCCCGGAGAGCCTGCGCCACAGCGACGGGGCCTGGACCACGATCATCAGGCATCCCCCGAGCCCGACGCCCAGCGCGGCGGCCCGTACGCCCCAGTGTGCGCCGAGGCCGAACAGGGTGGTGATGATCGCGATGTTGAGCGCGACGGAGATCGCCGCCGGAGCGACGAACGAACCGTGCGCCCGCAGCGCCGCACTGCAGTACCCGGCCAGTCCGAACGTCAGGACACAGGTCGAGGTCAGCCGGGTGCAGTCCGCGGCGAGGGACGCGTCGGGCAGGCTGGGTGCGAGGAGGGAGACCACCAGCGGTGCGCCCGCGATGAGCGCGACGGACACGGCGGCGAGGCCCAGGCACAGTCGCGGCAGGGAGGCGGCGACCAGCGCGCGCACCGGGTCACCCCCACCTGACACGCGGCCCCGCCGGGCCAGTGCCACGCTGAACGCGGGAACCAGCACGTAGGCCATCCCGGCGTCGATCAGCAGCGTCGCCGCCGTCTCGGACACGGTCCAGGCCACCAGGAAGGCGTCGGTCTCGGCCCCGGCCCCGAAGAAATGGGCAAGGGCCTGGTCCCGGCCGAGCCCGAGCAGCGACCCCGCCACGGACAGCGCGGCGGAGATCAGGGTGGCCTTTGCGAGGAAGCGTCCCGAGACGGTTCCCGGGAAGGTCTCCTGCGCCGTGGCCGTCCCGGCCGGGTGGGACTCGGCGGTTGCTCCGGTGTCCGCCGGGTCGTGGCTGTGCGCCGTGCCCGGTTCGAGCACCGTGTGCGCGGGTGTGTCCTGTGCCGCCGGGGGCGTGGGCCTCATCGCGGGACCTCCGACGAAGCCCGAGCCGAGGCGTCCGCCGCGTCGGGGGCGAGGGCCCACCAGGCGGCGAGCCCGAGGACCACGGCCGTCAGGACGGTGTCGGGGCCGCCGATGTCGGCGTACAGGTAGTCCACGAGCTGCCACAGCAGCAGCCCGCAGACCGCGACGGCACAGTCCGCGGCGCGTTCCGCACGCCGCAGCCGTCTGAGCCCGCAGACCAGCAGTGCCAGCCAGCTGCCCGCGACCGTGAGTACGCCCACCAGTCCCTGCTCACTGAGCATCAGGAGATACATGTTGTGCGGTGAGAGCAGAGGCTGGCGCCGATAGCCCTGGCCCGCTCCGTCCGTGTCGCTGCCCGACGACAGCGCGAGCGAGGCGTGCCCGTCCCGGTACGCGGGGAAGGCTTTCAGCCCGACGCCCGTCACGGGGTGTTCGTGCCAGATGCCGGTGGCCGCCGCCCAGAGGCTGTAGCGGTCGACCACGGACTGGTCCGGTGCGTCGGTGACCCGGGTGATGCTGGTCAGCCGTTCCTGTAGCGCCGCGGTGCCCACACCGAAGCCGCCCACCAACACCACCGACGCCGCGACCGCCGTCGCACACACTTTTGCCGCACGCCGTGCCCCAGCCGACAGGAGCTGCGCCCCGCACGCGAGGGCCGTGGCGATCCAGGAACCCCGGCTGAAGGACACCGTGAGCGGCACGAGCAGCACCAGCGCACACGTGGCCGCCACAACCTGCTGCCGCCGGTCCCGCGTCCTGAGGGCGATGCCGGTCGCGGCCACCACTCCGTACGCCACGACGGTCGCCATCCCCATCACATCGGACGGCCCGAACGTGCCCACCGCCCGGATGTCGGCCCCCTGATACGAGGCCCCGGTGCCGGTGAGGTACTGGTACACCCCGATCGCGCCCTGCCACAGCGCGAGCCCGACCAGCGACCAGAGCACCAGCCGGACGTCGCGCCGGTCCCGCATCAGCAGCACCACCGCGACCGGGACGAGCACGAACACCTGTAGATACCGGGCCAGTCCGGTGACGGCGTCACCGGGCGTCACCGCCCCGCTCGCGGCGACCGCGATGCCCACCACCGGCAGCCCCAGGACGATCGCGGCCGTCCCCGTCAGCGGGCGCCGTGCCCGCCGCGAGGTCCGTACGACGGCCCACAGCACGACCAGCCCCGACACCGCGTCGGCAAAGGTGGCCCCGCTGTCCGGTGTGACCGGCAGGCACAGCATGACGACGATCGCCACGACGGGCAGGACCGGCGCGGCGCGGCGAAGCGCGGCCGGCGCCAGGGGCAGCGCCGCCGGCGGCGAGGCCGTCGCGGAGGTGCTCACCGGCGCTCAGCCTCCCGTCGGCCGTACGAACTGGACCGCCGTGCGCACCAGGATGCAGACGTCCTGCCACAGCGACCAGGTGTCGATGTAGGCGTTGTCGAAGCGGCACCGGTCCTCGATCGAGGTCTCGCCGCGCAGCCCGTTGACCTGGGCGAGTCCGGTGATACCGGTGCTCACCCGGTGGCGCGCCGCGTAGCCCGGATGTGCCTGGCTGAACTTGGTGACGGAATAAGGCCGTTCGGGCCTCGGCCCGACCAGGCTCATGTCGCCGCGGAAGACGTTCCACAGCTGGGGCAACTCGTCCAGCGAGGTGCGGCGCAGGAACTGGCAGAAGCGGCTCGTGTCCTGCTCGTCCGCCCCGCTCCAGCGGGTCGCGGCCGCGTGCGCGCCGGCAGGCGGGTGGGTGCGGAACTTCAGCATCGTGAACGGCCGCCCGCCCTGGCCGATCCGCTCCTGCCGGATCACCACCCCCGACCCCTCGGTGATCCGCAGGCCGGCCGCGCAGGCCAGCAGCACCGGGCCGGCGAGCAGCAGAAGCACACCGGAGAAGACGATGTCGAGCATCCGCTTGCCGACCGCACCGCCGCCGCGCCGCCCGGAGTCCGTACACAGCAACCTGCGCGGGAAGCCCACAAGGTGCCCCGCCCGCCCACGCCTTCCGCGCGGGCCGTACGACGGCGGGTTCGTGTCCAGCTCCCACAACACGCAGCCGAACGCGGCGAGTTCACGCAGCAGCGGGGCCTTCCGCACCCGGGTCGAGGCCCCGACGACGAGGACCGTCTCCACACCGTTCTGGATGAGCGCGCGATGTGCGTCTTCACGCGTGGTGAGGACCGGCAGCGGGGACCGGTCGGCGGAGGGGGGTACGGAGTGCGGCGCATCGGCGACAAGGCCCACCGGTTGCGTTCCGCATCCCGGGCGGCGCTGCAACGCGGCCGCGACCTGCATCGCCGCCGGGGCCGGCCCCACCACCAGGGCGGGACGGGGCCGGCGTCTGAACCGCCTGCGCCGCCGCCCGTGCACTGCCTCGCGGCCCGCGCAGGCCACCAGGCAGTGCACGGCACACGCGGTGCCGAGCACCGTCAGCGGCAGCTGCCGCATCGAAGTGAGCGCCGCGACGACCGCCCAGCCGATGGCGACGCGCCCGCAGACGGCGGGCAGTTCCTCCACAATGCCGGCGACATCCGAGGTGTCGTAGAGCTGGGCCCGTCGGTTCAGGCTCAGCACGCACAGCCCGAGAAAGGCGATGAGCAGCGGATTCCGCTGGTCCTCCGGCATGGCCAGGGCGCCCAGCAGGGTGCCACTGAGGTCGGCGATCAGCAGGGGGGTCCAGGAGATCCGCCGCGAGCGACGGGTCGCCCGCCCGGAGGGCAGTTCGGGGCACGCGGCGGCGCCTGGCGGGTCGAGGAAGGATACGGCGCTCCCCGCCGCCCCTCGGGACCCCCCGGCAGGAGGAGGAACAGTACTTTCCGCAGTCATGTGGTGATGGACTCTCTGCTCTGGTTGGGTACCACGACCGGCGTGGTGACGATGCCGAGCAGTTCGCGGTACACATCGGTGACCGCGTCCGCGGTCTGCTGTACGTCGTGGGCGGTGAGCACATGGGCGCGGCCCTGCGCGCCCAGCGCGGCGCGGAGCGGCCCTCGGAGCAGCAGCGCAGTCAGCGCGCGTGCCAGCGTGTCGGGGTCCTCCGGCGGCACCACGCAGTGCGGCAGATGGCCGGGCGGCAGGCTCTCGCGCGCCCCGTCCACGTCCGTGACGAGGACCGGCCGGGCGCACGCCATGGCCTCCAGCGGGGCGAGCCCCATGCCCTCCCAGCGGGACGGCAGGACCACGACGTCGGCGGCCCGGTACCAGGGGGCGGCGTCGGCCGCCGCGCCGGCGAACTCCACCGACGGGGGCGCCACGGCACGCAGCCGGGCCGCGTCCGGACCGTCGCCGACCAGCACCAGCCGGGCGGCGGGCAGCTGCCGCACCACGGCGGGCCAGGCCTGCAGCAGCACGTCCTGGCCCTTCTGGCGGCACAGCCGTCCCACGCACACGACGAGCGGGCCGGCCGCGGACCGGGCGACGTTCCCTTCCGGCTGGAACCTGCTCGTGTCGACGCCGTTGGGGATCACATGCCAGCGGGCGGCGATGCCGTGCTGTTCCCCGGTGCGGCGTTCGGCCTCGCTGACGCACAGCACGCGCGTGGCCCAGCGCGCCGCGAACTGCTCCCACTGCAGCGCAGCATGGGCCATGACGCCGTCGACGGCCTCGAACGACCAGGCGTGCGGCTGGAAGACAGTGGGGATCCGGCCGCGCAGCGCGAGCCGCGCGGCGAGCCCCGCCTTCGCGCTGTGCGCATGCAGCACATCGGGCCGCACGTCGCGCACGAGCCGCGCCAACCGCCCCACTTCGCCGGGGAGTCGAGGCCCCGGCGAGCGGGTCGCTTCCCAGGGCAGCACCCTGCAGCCGGCCGCGCGCAGTGCGTGGGTCAGCGTGCCGCCCCGCGGGCAGGCCACGGTGACGCGCAGCCCCGCGGCGAGCTGCGCCGTCGCCAGGTCCGTCACGAACCGGGCGACACCGCCCTCTACCGGCTGGGTGACGTGCAGGACGTGCGGCTCGCGTGCGGCGGACCGCGTCGCACGGTGGGGGACGGAACCGAGGGGAATGCGCATGACCGAGGCTTCCCTTCCGAAGAAACATTCCGAACCCAGCACAATGGGTGTGATCGTAGGTTCGGCATAAAACGCGTCGGATTCGGATGCAACACTAGCCGCTTATCCGTCTTTTTCTACTAACCCGTCACCTGTGTCGGAATGAGGGCCGTCATCAGAGTGATATTTCCCGCACCCCTCACCCACTTGGCCCCGCCGCACGCCGATGAACAGCCAGACAGATAATCCGATGAGAATTCCGCACGGCCTTTCAGGATGTATGAGTTCCGAGAACTTGTCAGCAGCGGAGTTTCCCGTGGTGTCTGTCTCTCGTTAGCCCGGAAGAAGCGAGAGCCCAGACACTCGCGATGCCTCGAGGAGCGAGTCCCCTCCGGTGACTCGAGCTGCGTACGAAAGGAACACAATGAAGAATCTGAAGGCTGCCGCCCTCATGGTCGGCACCCTGGCCATCGTCGGTGCCGCGGCGGCGCCCGCCGTCGCTGCGGACGTGCCGGCGCAGGGCCTTCTCGAGGACGGGAAGTCGGTCGCCCACTCGCTCCCCAACGCGGCCGCGATTCCGATGGGCGGCGTGAGCGACAACGTCAAGAGCACGGCGGAGGGCGTGAAGGAATCGGGCATCATCCAGACCCCCGTCTTCGGCCGCACCCTCCCGAACCCGCTCAACGGCAAGAGCCCCGCCAAGCTTCCCTCCAAGCTGCCGGCCAAGCTTCCCCTCGTCAGGTAAAGACGCACACCTCGCTGGGCCATTCGGGTCGGCTCCGTTCATCGGAGCCGGCCTTCCGCGTTTTCCGGATCCACACCCGTATGCAGAAATGCAGACGTATGCAGAAATGCAGAAAAACAGCTGGCGGCCCGCCGTAGTTCGGCGGGCCGCCAGGCTGGGGACTGCTCAGGACTGCTCAGAACAGCAGGCCGCCGGCGTACGGGGCGTTCTGCGACTGGTCGACCGTGGCCGTGTTGCAGGCAGCGTAGTGCGAGTTCGGCGCGGCGACACCGGCACCACCGAGGACGCCCACGGAGCCGTTGGACCACGGCGCGATGCAGCGGCCGTCGACCAGCGCGCCGTTGACGACGGCAAGGCCCTGCTGAGGGGAGTTCACGACGACCGGGGACTCCGAGAACCCGTTGCCGCCGGTGACGGTCGTGGTGTTGTCGTCGGCCGCAGCGGCGCCACCGGCCGCCAGGACGAGGCCCGCTGCCAGGACGGACAGGGCCGTAACCTTCTTACGCATAGATGCGCCTTTCGGATGGGAGGGGCAGGCCGGGCGGGAACGTCTGCCGACGTCCCCGCCCTACTCCGGGATGGTTCGGAGCGCAAAGGGGGGTCAGAAGAGCAGACCGCCGGTGTACGGGGCGTTCTGCGACTGGTTGACGGCCGCCGTGTTGCAGGCGGCGTAGTGCGAGTTCGGCGCGATGGTCGCGGCACCGCCGAGGACGCCGACCGCGCCGTTGGACCACGGCGCGACGCAGCGCAGGTCGACAAGCGTGCCGTTGGAGACGACGGCGCCCTGCTGCGGGGCGTTCACGACAACCGGGGACGACGCGAAGCCGTTGCCGCCCGTGACCGTCGTGCAGTTGTCGGCTGCGGCAGTGCCGGCGGCCGCAAGGACGACGCCCGCGGCGAGGGCGGAGACGGCCGTAACCTTGTTACGCATGGAATGTCCTTTCCGGACTGCGAGGGGGTTCACCTGCTCGGAATGACTCGAAGCAGGGGTCAGAAGAGCAGGCCACCCTGGTAACCGGCCTTCTGCGACTGGTCCACCGGCGCTGTGTTGCAGGCGGCGTAGTGCGAGTTCGGCGCGATGGTCGCGGCACCGCCGAGGACGCCGACGGCACCGTTGGACCACGGCGCGATGCAGCGGCCGTCGATGAGCGCGCCGTTGACGACAACCACCCCCTGCTGAGGGGCGTTCACGACGACCGGGGACTCCGAAAAGCCGTCACCACCAGTGACGTTGGTCGTGTTCGAGTGGGCGGAGGCAACGCCAGCGCTGCCACAGAGCGCGCTAAGGGCGAGTGCAGTGACGACCGCGAACTTCCTGGTCAACTCGGTTCCTTCCTGGATTCACGGTAAGCCGCGCTTACATAGCAAGAAACCGAAATATGTGGCGAAAAGTCACGCAGACACTACCCATACGGTACGGATTCCACCGGATGGCGGAACGACGACCGTGCGCTGTATTAGCGGGCCGCATGCGGAGGAATGAATGCCGACGTGCGTCCGGCCCACTGGCAAGGAGGAATCCAGTGGGCCGGACAGGCTTGAGGCGTATCCCCGGCACGCATCGGGCGCCGAAGGGCGCGGAGCCACTGGTCCGGCCGCGGCCCCTGGGGCCTGCGCCTTCGTGACGCGTCGGACGTGGGTCGTACCAGGAGGGCCACCGCGGGTCCGTCCCGCGGTGCTGCGGTGTCGGTCTGCGGCGGACGAGAACCGGATCAGAGTGTCAGAATTCGGGTCACGTCTGGTTGAGCAGGCTACCGAGACCGGCACTCGTCGGACCGTTCAGCGGGTGGAGCTGGACGGCACCGGTTCCCACGGGATTCTTCAGCGGAATTGCGGGCTTCTTGTTGCTGCCCCGGCCCATCCCGTCCAGGTATACACCGGAGACTTTCGCCGCCTTGTTGGTGCCGGTGACCGTCGACGCCTGGTTCTGGTCGAACGCATTGCCCTTGGTGAGACTGCCTTGCTTGGCCACTCGCATCACGGTGTCGGCCGCGGGTACGAGCGCCGGAGTCACCTCGGTCTGGGACATGAGGCCGAGCGGGCCGGTTTCGCGAGCAGGCGCCTTGGTGGCGGCCGACGCCGCGACGGCGGAGCCACCCACGAGACTCGCGCCGATGGCCAACGCCGCAGTTGTGAAAACTGCCTTCTTCATGATTCACCTCACTTGAAGTTACCTCTGATCCGACAGACGCAGAACATAGCAGTCCACAGTGCGCCAAAAGCGATGCACTACTCCATACGTATGAATGCCACGGGAGTGAAGAAGTGCATTTCTCGGAATTCCCCAGAGGGATTTGCATCCGGTCGGCGAATCAATTGATCTTATGGTGTTCCCAATGCGCGACAGTCAATATTCCGGACGAAAAACAGCTGAACTGAAAACTAGGAAACAACGTCCTTGCGGGCGAATCCCCGGAAGGCCAGGGCGAAGAGCACGCATGCGTAGGTGAGGGAGATCGACGTCCCCTGGATCATGCCGGACCACTCGGGGTGCGGCTGTACGATGTCGGCCCAGGCGAACTGCCAGTGCGCGGGCAGGAAGTCACGCCAGTGGCCGAGCGCGGTGACGGCGTCCAGGACATTGCCGACGATGGTCAGGCCGACCGCGCCGCCGACCGCGCCGAGCGGGGCGTCCGTCTTCGTCGACAGCCAGAACGCGAGCCCCGCGGTGACCAGTTGGGACACGAAGATGTACGCCACGGTCACCGCGAGCCGCTGCACCGCAGTCCCGGTGTCGAGCGCACCGCCGGTGGGGATCTGCAGCGGGCCCCAGCCGTAGGCCGCCGTACCGACCGCGAGGGCGACCACCGGGAGCAGGATCATCGCGACCAGGCTCAGCCCGAGCGCCACGACCAGCTTGGACCACAGCAGCCGGGCGCGGGGTACGGGTGCGGCGAGCAGATAGCGCAGGGAGGACCAGCCGGCCTCCGAGGCGACCGTGTCCCCGCAGAACAGGGCGACCGGGATCACCAGCAGAAAGCCGGCCGAGACGAACAAGTTCACCGCGGCGAAGTTGGCACCGGACGCGGTGGCCGTGTTCATCAGGGTGATCTGGCCGTTGCGGGCGGCCGGGTCGCCGCCGATCGCGAAGGCGACCAGCAGCACGAACGGCAGCAGGACCAGGATGGCGCCCATGATCAGCGTGCGCCGCCGCTTGAGCTGCCGGACCAGCTCGACCCGCAGGGGCAGCGTGTGCCGTGTCTGATAGCCGGCGGCGACCTCGGTGAGCACGCTCATGCGGAACCTCCTATCAGGGTGAGGAAGGCGTCTTCCAGGCGCCGGTGCGGGCCGACCGAGGCGACGGGCACGTCCAGCCGAACCAGCTCCACGACTAGCCGCTCGGCGGTGCCGCCGGCATTCAGCCGGACCAGCAGCCCGCCGTCGGCGCACACGGCGGAGGCGACGCCTGGCAGCGCGGCCACCTTCTCCGCGACGGGCTCCTCCACGGGTGCGGCGGTACCGACGAGCAGCGTGTCGCCGGAGCCGATGATGTCCCGGACGGGGCCCGCCTGGACGAGCCGGCCGCGGTCCATCACCACCAGATGCGTGCAGGACTGCTCGACCTCGGCGAGGAGATGGCTGGAGACGATCACCGTACGCCCGGCGGCCGCGTAGCGGATCATCACCTCGCGCATCTCGCGGATCTGGGGCGGGTCGAGGCCGTTGGTGGGTTCGTCGAGGATGAGCAGGTCGGGCAGGCCGAGCATGGCCTGGGCGATGGCGAGGCGCTGGCGCATGCCCTGGGAGTAGGTGCGCACCGCGCGGGCGAGCGCGTCGCCGAGCCCGGCGATCTCCAGGGCCTCGTCCAGATGGGCGTCCTCCGGCGGGCGGCCGGTGGCCCGCCAGTACAGCTCCAGGTTCTCCCGGCCGGACAGATGCGGCAGGAAGCCCGCTCCCTCCACGAAGGCGCCGACTCTCGACAGCACGGGCGCGCCGGGCCGGATGGCGTGGCCGAAGACACGGATCTCGCCGTCGTCCGGGGTGATGAGGCCCATCAGCATGCGCAGGGTCGTGGTCTTGCCCGCGCCGTTGGGTCCGAGCAGGCCGAGCACCTGGCCCTTCTCGACGCGGAAGGACAGCTCGCGCACCGCGTACCGGTCGGCGGACTTCGCGTATCGCTTGCTCAAGTCCCTGATTTCCAGCGGGACTTCGGCCAGCCGTGGGTCCGGTGCGGGGGTGGCCGTGCGGCGGCGGGCGGTGAGCAGCAGCGCGAGCGCGGTCGCCGCACCGGCCGCCGGCAGCCACCACACCCAGGCGGGCAGAGGTGCCGCGGCGGTGGTGACGGCGGGTGCCGTCGGCACGCTCAGGTCTCCCTTCAGGGAGACGGTGTAGAGGGCCGGGGCGGCCGGCGAGGCATAGCCGAGGTCGGTGGAGGCGAGGACCAGGCGGAGCCGGTGGCCCTTCTGCACCTCGTGGTCGATCGCCGGGAGGGTGACCGTGACGTCCTTGCCCATCTTGGCGCCGGTCACCCGGAACGGGGCGACGAGCTGGCCCGGCAGCACCTGCTGGGTGCCGTCGGGGCCGGCGTCGTAGACCTTGCCGAACAGGACGGCTTCGTCGGTGGTCGAGGTGATGTGGACGGTGGCGGTCGGGGTGCCGGTGATCTGCAGGTCGCGGTGGAGCGGCGCGGAGTCGAACCTGGCGTACTGGCCGGGGAAGTCGAGGGAGACGCCGAGGCCCAGCGCGGACAGCTGGGTCAGGCCGCCGGCGCCGCCGAGGCCGGGCAGCGCGGAGACACCGGGCGGGCTGGCTCCGGCCGGGTTGGTGACGTGCTGGGTGCCGCCGGTCAGGACGACGGCGCGCGGGTGGTCGCGCAGGCCGGGGTAGGCGGCGGCGCCGGCACCACGCAGCTGGGCCGTGCCGTCGCCGGAGTTGACGCCGCCGGTGCGGGTGATCCGGAAGGCGGGGCCGGTGGCCGCGTTCTTGTCGCCCTTCAGATAGCGGTCGAACCAGGCACGCACGCGTGCCTGGCCCCGGCCGGTCTCCATGTCGCCGCCGTCATGGCCGCCGGCGATCCAGTCGACGTCCACGGGGGCGCCGTTCGCCCGGATCGCCTTTTCGGCCGCGTCGGACTGGGCGAGGGTGAACAGGGAGTCCGTCTGGCCCTGCAGCAGCAGCGTGGGCACCTTGATGCGGGAGCCGACGGCGGACGGTGAGCGCTCCTGAAGAAGCTCGCGGGCGGACGCGTCCGGGGTGCCGGACTCGGCGACCCTGTCGTACATCTGGCACAGCGCGGGCTCGAAGCGGGCGCAGCCGCCGGCGGTGTTGAAGAAGATGCCGGTCCACAGCTTCTTGAACACGCCGTTCGGGAACAGGGCGTCCGCGAGGTTCCAGTACGTGATGGCCGGGGCGATGGCGTCGACCCGGCGGTCGTACCCGGCGGCGAGCAGGGAGATCGCGCCGCCGTAGGAGCCGCCGGCCAGGCCCACGCGTGGGTCGCCCGGTTTGTCGAGCTGGACCTCCGGGCGTTTCGCCAGCCAGTCGATGAGCCGGGAGACGTCGGCGACCTCGGCCTTCGGGTCGTTGAGCCCGATCTTGCCGGTGGATGCGCCGAAGCCGCGCGCGGACCAGGTCAGGACCGCGTACCCGTCCCGGGCGAGGTCCTCGGCCTGGCCGCGCATGTCGTCCTTGCTGCCGCCGAAGCCGTGCGCCAGCAGCACGGCCGGGTGGCGGCCGGCGCCGGCCGGGGCGAAGAACGAGGTGTCCAGGCGCACGCCGTCGACCGCCATGACCTGGCCGCTCTCGCGCACCGTGCGTGTGTCCGCGGAGGCGACGGCCGCGGTCCATGTCCCGGCGCCGACGAGCACCACGGCGGCGGCCGCGGCGGTGACCAGCCTGCGCGGCCCCTTGAGCAGCCCCCGCACCGAGGGCAAGCGCTTCCTCAAACGCCCCCGGAGGGGCGGGCGAAGATCCATGCCTCAACGGTACGGGCCGCCACCGACAACCGATGGAGCCGCTGGGCTGAACCCCCGCCCCTCCCCCAGGAGTACGGGGTCTGCCCGGCGTACACCAACCGTGGTACGAAGACGCATGGACATTCGCCGCGCCACCACCGTCGCCGAAGTCGTCGCCGCCGATCGCCTGTTCGACAACCCGGCGCGTCCCGAGTGGGCGGAGCGTTTCCTCACCACTGCCGGGCATCATCTGCTGCTGGCCTACGCCGGCGGAGGGCCGGTCGGCTTCGTCAGCGGGGTCGAGACGGTCCACCCCGACAAGGGCACCGAGATGTTCCTGTACGAGCTGGCGGTGGACGAGCCGTACCGGCGCCGGGGCATCGGGCGGGCGCTGGTGGAGCGGCTGGCCGCGCTGGCCCGGGAGCGGGGCTGTTACGGCATGTGGGTCACTGTCGACGCCGGGAACGACGTCGCCCTTGCCGCCTATCGCAGTGCGGGCGGCAAGGACGACGGGACGTGCACGGTGATGACGTGGGACTTCGCCTGAGAGCGAGCCCCGCAGCCCCGACCGGGGCTTACGCCTGGGCCGGCTCGGCCACCTGGACGTCCTCCGGGAGGGACACCAGCCAGCGGGTGTCGCGGCGCGGGCGGAGGTAGAAGGCCCAGTAGAGGGTGGCGGCGGCGGTGATGCCGCCGGTCCACCACAGGTACGACGGGTCCTGCTCGACCAGGATGTAGACGAGGACGGCGATCAGCAGGATCGGCATCGCCGGCCAGAGCGGCATCCGCCACGCCTTGCTGGTGCCGTGCGCGCCGCGCCGGCCGAGCAGCGAGGCGATCGCGACCAGCAGGTACAGGCCGGTGACGGCGACGCCCGTGACGCCGTAGAGGGTGTCCAGGTTGACGAAGCAGAGGAACGCGCCCGGGACGCCGACGACGAGGGTGGCGACCCAGGGGGAGCCGAACCGGCCGAGCTTGGCGAGGGCGTTGTTGACCGGGGAGGGCCAGGCCTTGTCGCGGGCGGAGGCGAACAGGACGCGGGAGTTCTGGATGACCATGACGATGCCCGCGTTGATGATCGCGAGGGCGACGCACAGGCTGACGAAGGTGCCGACGGCCGAGTTGCTCCAGGCGATGACCATGCTGGAGATGTCGCCGCCGGTCAGGGCCTTCAGGTCACCGGCGCCCAGGGTGATCGCCACGACCGGCACCAGGATGACGACGCTGGAGATGGCGAGCGTCGCGAGGACGGTACGGGCGACGTTGCGGCGCGGGTTCTCCAGCTCCTCGGAGAGGTAGACGGCGGTGGAGAAGCCCTGGGTGACGAAGAGGGCGATGGCCAGCCCGGAGACGACCATCATGGCCGTGACGGCGCCCACGTGCGCGTGCTCGCCGGCGACCTGGAGGGAGCCGAGGCTGCCCAGGCCGCGGTGCGCGTGGCTGAAGCCGAGGAGGGCGACGACTCCGGCGGCGACGACCTCCAGGACCAGGAAGACGCCGGTGATCCAGGCGTTGGCGCGCAGGTCCAGCAGACCGGCCAGGGTGGCCGCGAGCATCACGCCGGCGCCCGTGAAGGACGGGTCGAGGTGGATGACAGGGGCGAGGTAGTCGGCGGTGCCCATCGCGATGACCGGAGGGACGATCATCACGACTAGCAGCGACATCACGAAGGCCAGCCAGCCGGCGAGCCGCCCGGCCAGGGTGGAGACCATGGCGTACTCGCCGCCCGCGCTGGGGATGAGGGTGCCCAGCTCCGAGTAGCAGAAAGCCACGGGTATACAGAGCAGCGCACCGATGGCGATACAGAGCGCGGTCGCCGTGCCCAGGCTGGAGAACAGGTCGGGCACGATCACGAACAGCGTGGAGGCGGGCGTGACGCACGACAGTGTCAGCAGGGTGCCGCCGACGACGCCGATGGAACGCTTCAGGCCCGGTGCAGAGGCGGGCGCGGTTTCGGCCACGGACTTCGGGAGCGTGTCGGTCATACGGCGGTTCCGATCGACTTGTACGGCTGAGGGTGGGGGTCGGGAGCGCTATCGCCTCCGGCGGATCGTCGTGCGTTCATCTCGTCCGCTCCCGGCCCGCATAGAGAACCCCGACGAAAACCGTCACGTCAATGGCCGTTTACCTTCGGAATCCGCACCTGCCCACGCCCTTACGCCGCATCACATTCCCAGGCAGTGAAGCCCTATAGGCGCATCCATCAAGCCCCAAGCGAATGTGACCTTGCTTTCAAAGGTCATTTTCACGTAACTCCTTCGTCACCCGTTTCGTCCGGCGTGAACGGGAACCGCAGCTGAGGCGTCAAAAAAATGTCAGGCCGTCCGGAGTCCGGACGGCCTGACGAAGGGTTCTGGCTGCGGTCAGTGGTTGCGCGGGAAGCCCAGGTCCACGCCCGCCGGGGCCTCGGACGGGTCGGGCCAGCGGGTGGTCACGACCTTGCCGCGGGTGTAGAAGTGCGTGCCGTCGTTGCCGTAGATGTGGTGGTCGCCGAAGAGCGAGTCCTTCCAGCCACCGAAGGAGTGGTAGCCCACCGGCACCGGGATCGGCACGTTCACGCCGACCATGCCCGCCTCGATCTCCAGCTGGAAGCGGCGGGCCGCGCCGCCGTCCCGGGTGAAGATCGCGGTGCCGTTGCCGAACGGCGAGGCGTTGATGAGCGCCACGCCCTCCTCATAGGTGTCCACGCGCAGCACGCACAGCACCGGGCCGAAGATCTCGTCCTGGTAGGCCCTGGCACTGGTGGGCACCTTGTCGAGCAGCGAGATGCCGATCCAGTGGCCGTCCTCGAAGCCCTCGACCGTGTAGCCGGAGCCGTCCAGCACGACCTCGGCGCCCTCGGCGGCCGCGCCCTCGACGTAGGAGGCCACCTTGTCGCGGTGGACCTTGGTGATCAGCGGGCCCATCTCGGACGTCGGGTCGTTACCCGGGCCGATCTTGATCTTCTCGGCGCGCTCGCGGATCTTCTCCACCAGCGTGTCGCCGATGGCACCCACGGCCACGACGGCCGAGATGGCCATGCAGCGCTCGCCCGCGGAGCCGTAGGCGGCGCTCACCGCGGCGTCCGCGGCCGCGTCCAGGTCGGCGTCCGGCAGGACCAGCATGTGGTTCTTCGCGCCGCCGAGGGCCTGCACGCGCTTGCCGTTGGCGGAGGCGGTGGTGTGGATGTAGCGGGCGATCGGGGTCGAGCCGACGAACGAGACGGCCTTGACGTCCGGGTGCTCCAGAAGCCGGTCCACGGCCACCTTGTCACCGTGCACGACGTTGAAGACGCCGTCCGGCAGACCGGCCTCGGACAGCAGCTCGGCGATCCGGACGGAGGCCGACGGGTCCTTCTCGGACGGCTTCAGCACGAAGGTGTTGCCGCACGCGATGGCGATCGGGAACATCCACATCGGGACCATCGCCGGGAAGTTGAACGGCGTGATGCCCGCGACGACACCGAGCGGCTGGCGGATCGCGGCCACGTCGACGCGGCTGGCGACCTGTGTGGACAGCTCGCCCTTGAGCTGCACGTTGATGCCACAGGCCAGGTCGACGATCTCCAGCCCGCGCGCGACCTCACCGAGCGCGTCGGAGTGCACCTTGCCGTGCTCGGCGGTGATCAGCTCGGCGATCTCGTCGCGGTGGGCGTCCAGCAGCGCCCGGAACCTGAAGAGGATGGTGGTCCGCTGGGCCAGCGACGAGCGGCCCCAGGTCTCGAAGGCGTCCTTGGCCGCCGCGACGGCCGTGTCCACCTCCTCGACCGACGCGAACGCGACCTTCGTGGTGACCGCGCCGGTCGCCGGGTCCGTGACCGGCCCGTACGTACCCGACGCGCCTTCGGCGGTCTTGCCGCCGATCCAGTGGTTGACGATCTTCGTCATGCCCAGAGACTCCTTATTACAGATGGCGGCGTCGGGTCGAGACGTGCCGTTCGTACAGCTCACGTGCCTTGACCGCGGACGATCTGGTCGCGGTCTCGGCCACAGGAACATCCCACCAGGCCTGCGCCGGGGGCGCGCCCGACACAGTGTCGGACGTTTCGGTCTCCACGTAGACACATGTGGGAGTGTCGGCGGCGCGCGCCTCGGCGAGCGCCGCGCGCAGCTCTCGTACGGTCTTCGCGCGCAGTACCCGCATACCCAGGCTGGCCGCGTTGGCCGCGAGGTCGACGGGCAGGGGTGCGCCCGTGAACGTCCCGTCCTCGGCCTGGAAGCGATACGCGGTGCCGAACCGCTCGCCACCCACCGACTCCGAGAGCCCGCCGATGGACGCGTACCCGTGGTTCTGCACCAGCACGATCTTGATCGCGACGCCCTCCTGTACGGCGGTCACGATCTCCGTCGGCATCATCAGATACGTGCCGTCGCCGACCATCGCCCACACGTTCCGCTCCGGCGCGGCCAGCTTCACGCCGAGGGCGGCCGGGATCTCGTAGCCCATGCAGGAGTAGCCGTACTCCAGGTGGTACTGGTC
Organism: Streptomyces sp. IMTB 2501; assembly: GCF_001953885.1. Taxonomy (GTDB): domain Bacteria; phylum Actinomycetota; class Actinomycetes; order Streptomycetales; family Streptomycetaceae; genus Streptomyces. The sequence goes on from NZ_MQUS01000021.1 coordinate 151,678, forward strand.
GCAGGACCGCGCCCGCCACAGCTTGTGCAGATCACCCGGGAGCGAGCCCGCCGCGTTGATGATGATGTCGGACTCGTCCACCAGGGCGTCCAGGGCCCCGATGACCTGCGGCTGGGTCGGCCGTACGTCGATCTCCTCGGCCTCGAAGCAGGCGTCGACGCGCTGCTCCCAGCGCTCCTTGTCCTCGGTGTACTCGGTGATGTACGGCTCCGGCACCCGGTGGCCGTGCATCCCCAGCGCCTCCGTCAGCTCGCCCAGGCCGCTGCGGGCGTCGGCGACCAGCGGGAGTCCGGACAGCTTGTGGCCGTCGAAGGGCGCGATGTTGAGGTTGAGGAAGCGGACGTCCGGGTTCGCGAAGAGGGTGCCGGAGGCGGTGGTGAAGTCGGTGTAGCGGGTGCCGACGCCGATCACCAGGTCGGCCGTGCGGGCCAGCTCGTCGGCGGTCGCGGTGCCGGTGTGGCCGACCCCGCCGACGTCCTGCGGATGGTCGTACCGCAGGGAGCCCTTGCCGGCCTGGGTGGAGGCGACCGGGATGCGGGTGACCTCGGCGAACTCGGCGAGGGCCGCCTCGGCGCGGCTGTGGTGGACTCCGCCGCCCGCGATGACCAGGGGCCGGCGCGCGTCCCGGATCACCCGGACCGCCTCGGCCAGCTCGACGGGGTCCGCGCCCGGCCGGCGTACCGTCCACACGCGCTCGGCGAAGAACTCCTCCGGCCAGTCGAAGGCCTCCGCCTGCACGTCCTGTGGCAGGGCGAGCGTGACCGCGCCGGTCTCGACGGGGTCGGTGAGGACCCGCACGGCCTGCAGGGCCGAGGGGATCAGGGCCTCGGGCCGGGTGACGCGGTCGAAGTACCGCGACACCGGACGCAGGCTGTCGTTGACCGACACATCGCCCGCGTACGGCACCTCCAGCTGCTGCAGCACCGGATCGGCGGGGCGGGTGGCGAAGACGTCGCCGGGCAGGAGCAGGACCGGGAGGTGGTTGATGGTCGCGAGGGCCGCGCCGGTGACGAGGTTGGTGGCGCCGGGGCCGATCGACGTCGTCACCGCGTGCGTGGACAGCCGGTTCGCCTGACGGGCGTACCCGACCGCCGCATGCACCATCGACTGCTCGTTGCGGCCCTGGTGATACGGCATCACATCGGCGTACTCGATCAGCGCCTGGCCGAGCCCCGCGACATTGCCGTGGCCGAAGATGCCCCAGGTCGCGCCGATCAGCCGCTGCCGCTCACCGTCGCGTTCGGTGTACTGGGCGGCGAGGAAGCGGACGAGCGCCTGGGCGACGGTCAGCCGGATCGTCATCGGTAACCCCCTGTGGTCTCGGTGTGGTCCGGGTGGAAGCAGATCCGCCACTCCCGGGTCTCGCCGGGGCCTGCCATGACGTTCAGGTAGTACATGTCATGCCCGGGCTGGGCGATGGACGGGCCGTGCCAGCCGTCGGGGACGAGGACCGCGTCACCGGAACGGACCTCGGCGAGGACGTCGGATCCGCCCTCTCGCGAGGGGAAGACGCGCTGATAGCCGAGACCGCCCGGGCCGTCGATCTCGAAGTAGTAGATCTCCTCCAGCTCGGACTCCTGGCCCGGCCGGTGCTCGTCGTGCTTGTGCGGCGGATACGAGGACCAGTTGCCGCCCGGCGTGACCACCTCGACCGCGATCAGCCTGTCGCAGTCGAAGGAGCCGGCAGAGGCGAAGTTGCGCACCCGGCGGGCGCAGGTGCCGCTGCCGCGTTCCTCGACGGGGACCTCCGGCGCGGGGCCGTAGCGGGCGGGGAGTCGTCGCTCGCACTTCGCTCCTGCCAGGGCGAAGCGGCCTCCCGCGCCGGAGGCGATCTGGACCCGGGCGTCCCGGGGCACGTACGCGAAGTCGGAGACGTCCGCGAACACGCTGTCCCGGCCCAGGAGTTGGAACTCGTCCTTCTCGGTTGACGCAGTCTCAATTTGTACGGTACATCCGCCTTGCAGCGGAAGCACGATCCACTCACTGTCGCCGGTGGTGAACGTATGGCTGCCGCCGGGCGCCAACTCGACCACACGCAGGCTGCTGTGTGTCCAGCCGGCCAACTTGGGGTCGATGTCGACGGCGTACTGGGCGTTCGCGGTGGCGCCCTTGGGCAGATGCAGATCGGTGCTGGTCATGCGGCCCTCACAGCAGTCCTACGGCGGTGTCCACGGCGGCGGCCACATCGCCGTCCGCCGGGTACAGCAGCGAGCGGCCGACCACCAGGCCGCGCACGGTGGGGAGTTGGAGCGCGCCGCGCCACTTCTCGTACGCGGCGACCTGGTCCTCGGGCGAGTCCCCGATGTCACCGCCGAGCAGCACGGCCGGCAGGGTCGAGGTCTCCATGACCCGGGCCATGTCGTCGGGGTTCTCGGTGACGGGCACCTTCAGCCAGGTGTAGGCGGAGGAGCCGCCGAGACCGGAGGCGATGGCGATGGACCGGGTGACCGCCTCGGCCGACAGGTCGTTCCTGACCTTCCCCTCGGGGCTGCGACGGCTGATGAACGGCTCCACGAACACCGGCAGCCGCCGCGCGGCCATGTCGTCGATGGCACGGGCGGTGGACTCCAGGGTGGTCAGGGAGCCCGGGTCGGCGTAGTCGATGCGCAGCAGCAGTTTGCCCGCGTCGAAGCCGAGCCGCTGGAGGTCCTCGGGCCGGTGCCCGGTGAAGCGGTCGTCCAGCTCGAAACTGGCGCCCTGCAGCCCGCCCCGGTTCATGGACCCCATGACGACCTTGTGGTCGAGGGCGCCGAGCAGCAGCAGGTCGTCCAGGATGTCGGCGGTGGCGAGAACCCCGTCGACGCCGGGCCGGGACAGCGCCAGGCACAGCCGTTCCAGCAGGTCGGCGCGGTTGGCCATGGCGAGCTTGCGGTCGCCGACGCCGAGGGCACCCCGGGCGGGGTGGTCTGCGGCGACGATCATCAGCTTGCCGTTCTCGTTGAGGAGCGGCCTGCGGGCGCGGCGGGTGGCGGCCTCGGCGATCGCCTCGGGATGGTGGGTGCGGATGCGGACGAGCTCGGCCACATCCACCCGCGGGGTGCGGGTGCCGGAGCCGCCCTCGGTGTGCGTTCCCGTGACCCGGCCGGCCCTCACAGCACCGCTCCCGCCTCTAGCGCGGCGGCCACCTCGTCCGGGGTGGGCATCGCCGAGGAGCACTCCAGACGGGAGGCGACGATGGCGCCCGCCGCGTTGGCGTGCCGCATGATCGTCTCCAGGTCCCAGCCCTCCAGCAGGCCGTTGCAGAGGGAGCCGCCGAAGGCGTCTCCGGCGCCGAGACCGTTGAGGACGGTGACGGGGAGGGGCGGGACCTCGGCGGAGTCGCCGTTGCGGCTGACCGCGAGGACACCCTTGGGCCCCTGCTTGACGACGGCGATCTCGACCCCGGCGTCCAGGAGCGCGCGGGCGGCGGCATGCGGGTCGCGTACGCCGGTGGCGACTTCCACCTCGTCCAGGTTGCCGACGGCGACGGTGGTGTGGCGCAGGGCCTCGGCGTAGAAGGGCCGGGCGGCGGCCGGCCCGGGGCGGGAGCCGCTGATGTCACTGCTCCAGAACATGGGGCGCCAGTCGAGGTCGAAGACCGTCGTGCCCTCCTTCGCCCGGTGGGCGAGGGCCGCGAGGGTGGCCGTACGGCTGGGCTCCTCGCTCAGGCCGGTGCCGGTGACCCAGAAGATACGGGCCTCGCGGATGGCGTCGAGGTCCAGCTCGTGGGCGTCGATCTCCAGGTCGGGCGCCTTGGGCTGCCGGTAGAAGTAGAGCGGGAAGTCGTCCGGCGGGAAGACCTCGCAGAAGGTGACCGGGGTCGGGAGCCCGGGGACCGGGGTGACCCAGCGGTCGTCGACGCCGAAGTCGCGCAGCGCCTCGTGCAGATAGGTGCCGAACGGGTCGTCGCCCGTCCGGGTGATCACGGCGGTGTGCCGGCCGAGCCGGGCCGCGGCGACCGCGACGTTCGTCGCCGACCCGCCGAGGAACTTGCCGAAGGACGACACCTGGGCGAGCGGGACACCGGTTTGCAGCGGGTAGAGGTCCACTCCGATCCGCCCCATGGTGATCAGGTCGTAGGCCATCGACTTCCCTTCGTCACGACTCTCCCCGGTTTTGTAGTCCCGGACGCCGAGTCCTGTCAATGCTTTGTCCAGACATTCGGACCAGTGAGGCCGTTCCACTCCGGGCGCCTCGTCCTCACTGTCCCCCCGAGGGCGTTGCACGTGCCCGCTCGTAGCATGGTGTCGTGTCGGACCAATCGCCCTGGGTGACCGTGCCTGCCTGGCCCCATCCGGCGTTGCGGCCCGGGGTGATCAGCTACCGCGGGATACGGATGGCCCTCGACCGGCCGCGCCGTCGGCTGGAGGCGCCGATCGGTGCTGCCACGTTGCTCCTGGGCTTCGAGGCGCCGGTGCGTATCACGCGGGCCGGGCGGCCCCCGGTGAGCCTGGTGTCCGTCGTCAACGGGCTGACCACCCTGCCCGCTCTCGGCGAACACGGGGGCCGGCTCTCCGGGATCGAGGTGCTGCTCGCGCCGTGGGCCGCGTTCACGCTGTTCGGCACGCCGCAGTACGAGCTGGCCAACCGCTCGCTGGATCCGGACGAGCTGGCCGACGCGGGCGCACCGCTCGGCGAACTCGCCGCCGCGCTCGCCGCGTTGCCCGGCTGGCCGGAGCGGTTCGCACTGCTCGACCGCGTGCTGCTGGAACGGCTGCGCGCGGGCGTGCCCGTGTCCGAGCGGGTGGTGCACGCCTGGGCGCTGCTCGGGCGCAGCGCCGGCCGGGTCCCGGTGTCCCGGCTGGCCGAGGAAGTGGGCTGGAGCGTACGGCACTTGGAGAACCGCTTCCGGGAGCAGATCGGTCTGCCCCCGAAGGTGGCGGCCCGGGTGCTGCGGCTGCAACGGGCGCGGCGGCTGCTGGCCGCGGGACACGGGCAGGCGGAGACCGCGGCGATGTGCGGGTACTACGACCAGGCGCACTTCAGCGGCGAGTTCAGGACCATGACCGGCTGCACGCCGGGGGAGTTCCTGGCGGCCCGGCGGCTGCCGGCCGCGACCGCCGTGGCCGACCGGCTGGCGGGCGAGCCGACGAGCCTGCTTCTCACCTCCGGCCGCGGTGCGCCTTTTTCCAAGACCCGCGGAGGCCCCACCGGGCACGCTGATCGTCCGGCCATCAGACTCCGCAGGCGGACGGGGGCGTCCGGCGGCCAGGGGGAGCCGGCCCGGGAGGCGCCCTGACCGGGTCGGTACCCCCTGGAGGATGGCCGTCGGAGATACGGGGGAGCCGGCGGGCCGGGTCTGACGCAGCGGACCCGGCCCGTCCTCGGCCCTCGACTCGGCTTGACGGATTGATGACTTGACGGCTTGACGGCTTGATGGCTTGATTCAGCCGGCCCTGGACCGGCGTGGGAGCGACGCGCCGTGCCGGCGCCCCGGCGTGCGCCTTTGTGGCGGCTGTGTCACAAACGCCCTCTCTGTGTCACATGTGTCCCGTGTACGCGGGTTGTGCGTCACATCGTGGCGACAGGCACTGCCCTCCGGTCACTGTGCGTCGTTCACCGGATACAGGCTTGGTGATCGCCAGCGCGGCGCCCGGCTCCCCCGACGGCCACCCCCGGCCGCCGCTGTGGCGCGCGCAGGGAGGTACAACTCATGACCGACCAAAGGCTCTGGTCCTACAAGGAGATCGCGGCACACATCAGAGTGCAGCCGGACACCGTACGGTCCTATCGCAAACACGGGCTGCTGCCTCCGCCCGACCATGTGGAGGGCGGCAAGCCCTACTGGTACGCCGACACCGTCCGCGCCTGGGTCGCCTCCCGGCCCGGCAACCGCGGCCGCCACCTGGACTGACCCGGCCGCCCCCCCGTCCGCCGGGAGAAAATCCCCTGTGCCCCACCGTCCACGTGGGGCACAGTCGCTCCATGAGTTTCTCCGTCAAACCCACCCTGACCGGCCGGAAGACCGTACTTCGGTCCTTCACCGAGGCCGACGCCGACATCATGCGGGAGATCATCGCCGACCCCGAGGTCCTCCACTTCACCTTCGACCCGTCCACCGAACTCACCCTGGAGCGACTGCGGTCCTGGTACGGCTCCCGGGCCACCGCGCCCGACCGGCTCGACCTGGCCGTCACGGACCCCGGGACCGGCGAGGTCCTGGGCGAGGCCGTGCTGTACGAGTACGACCCGGCCACCCGAAGCTGCACCTTCCGCACCCTCATCGGCCCCCGGGGCCGCGGCCGCGGTGTCGGTACCGAGGCGACCCGCCTGATCGTCGGCTACGGCTTCGAGCAACTCGGTCTGCGCCGGATCCAGTTGGAGGTCTACGGCGACAACGACCGGGCCCGGCACGTGTACGAGAAGGTCGGGTTCCGGGTGGAAGGGGTGCGCAAGGAAGCGGTGCCCAGGGACGGTGACTGGGTCGACGAGGTGCTGATGGCCGTCCTGGACCGCGAGTGGGCCGCTCTCACGTCCACGGCTCGATGACCGTGACGCCGCCCGCCCCTCCCGCCGTACCCATCGCCGCGAGGGCCGCCGGTGTCGCGTCGAGCGTGATCGTGGACGTCACCAGCAGCTCGGGACGCAGGACGCCGGAGCGGACCAGGCGCAGCATGCCGGGGTAGCTGTGGGCGGCCATGCCGTGGCTGCCGAGGAGTTCCAGCTCCAGGGCGATGGCGCGGGCGAGCGGGACGGGCGTGGTGCCGTCCGGTGAGGGCAGCAGGCCCACCTGGATGTGCCGGCCGCGGCGGCGCAGGCCGTTCACGGAGGCGGCGCAGGTGGCGGGCGAGCCGAGCGCGTCGAGGGAGAGGTGGGCGCCGCCCTCGGTCAGCTCACGGACGGCGGCGGCCGGGTCGGCCACACCGGTGGCGTCGACGCACTCCGCGGCACCGAATTTCCGCGCCAGGTCGAGGGCTTGGGGAGACACGTCGACGGCGATCACACGGGCCCCGGCCGCCGCCGCGATCATCACCGCAGACAGCCCGACCCCGCCGCAGCCGTGCACGGCGACCCACTCCCCCGCCACCGCCCGTCCCTGCTGCACCACCGCACGGAAGGCGGTGGCGAAACGGCAGCCGAGGGCGGCGGCGGTGGAGTACTCCATCTCGTCCGGCATCGCGACCAGGTTGACGTCGGCGTGGTCGAGCGCCACGTACTCGGCGAAGGAGCCCCAGTGGTGGAAGCCCGGCTGGGTCTGGCGTTCGCACACCTGCTGGTCGCCCGCCGCACAGGCCGGGCAGGTCCCGCAGGCGCAGACGAACGGCACGGTGACCCGGTCACCGGGCCGCCAACCGGTCAGCCGGTAACCGACCGCCTCCACAACACCGGCCAGTTCATGCCCGGGCACATGCGGCAGGGTGATGTCGGAGTCGTGGCCCATCCAGCCGTGCCAGTCGCTGCGGCAGAGGCCGGTGGCCTCCACCCGGACGATCACGCCGTGCTCCACGGGTTCCGGGTCGGGGACGTCCCGCACCTCGGCCGGCTTCCCGAACTGCTCGAACACCACGGCTCTCATGGGCCCACCCTGCCACGGCGGCCGGCGACCTCACACCCCCGCCGGCTCCTTCTCCTCCACCGGTGCCACCGGCTCGCCCTCGCTGAGTCCGAACCGCTCGTGAACGCGCCGCAGCCAGGCCGGCGCCCACCAAGTCGCCCTCCCCGTCAGCCGCATGATCGCCGGTACCAGGAGGCTGCGGACCACCATCGCGTCCATCAGGACCGCAAGCGCGATACCCAGGCCGAGCATCTTGGTGTTGGTCACCCTTGAGGTGCCGATGGCGACCATCACCACAGCGAGGATGACCGCCGCCGCGGTGATCAGCCCACCGGTGCGCCGCAGTCCGTGCCGCACCGCCGATTCGTGGTCGCCCGTGCGGTCGTACTCCTCCTTGATGCGGGACAGCAGGAACACGCCGTAGTCCATGGAGAGCCCGAAGGCCACGCAGAACATCAGCACGGGCAGGGTGGTCTCGATCGAGCCGGGGCTGGTGAAGCCGAGCGAGCCGGACAGATGGCCGTCCTGGAAGACCCAGACCACGGCGCCGAACATCGCCGTCAGGCTGAGCGCGTTGAGCACCACCGCCTGGATCGGTATCAGCACGCTGCCCGTCAGCAGGAAGACCAGGAGCAGGGTGACGACGGCGATGAACACGGCCGCCCACGGCAGGCGCTCGGCTATCGCGTGCTTGGTGTCGACCAGGACGGCCGCCGTGCCGGTCACCTTCGTGTCGAAGGGCGGGTGGAGGGCTCGTATGTCGCCCACCAGGCGCTGGGCCGCGTCGCCCACGGCCTCCCCCTCGGGCTGCACCGTGAAGTAGGCGGCGTCGCCCTTGACCAGCGGGCCGTCGACGCGGACCGCCTCGGGCAGGGCGGCCACCTGCTGCTTGTAGGCGGCATACTGCGCGGCGGTGGCCCTGCCCTCGGCGAGGACCTCCAGACCGCCGCCGGGGCTGCCCGGGAAGCCCTCGCGGATCTGGTCCTGCACCACATGGGACTCGGCGGTCGAGGGGAGCTGGCGGTCGTCGGCGGTGCCGAACTTCACACCCAGGAAGGGCAGTCCGAGGATCACCAGCAGGACGGTGGTGCCGAGGGCGAAGAGCGGGGCGCGGCGCATCACCAGGCGGGCGGTCCGCGCCCAGGCCGTCCCCTCGGCGGGCCTCGGCTCGCGGCCCCGGCGGAACAGGCGGCGCAGGTCGAGGGCGTTGACCCGGTGGCCGAGCAGGACCAGGGCGGCCGGGAGCAGGATCAGGGCGGCGGCCGCGGCGAGCAGGACCACGGCGATGCCGGCGTAGGCGAAGGAGCGCAGGAAGTACTGCGGGAAGACCATCATGGCGGCCAGGGACACCGCCACCGTGAGGGCGGAGAAGAGCACCGTGCGCCCGGCCGTGCGCAGGGTCGCGCCGATCGCCGTCAACGGGTCGGCGCCCGTGGACAGTTCCTCGCGGTAGCGGCGGACGATGAACAGGGCGTAGTCGATGGCCAGGCCGAGGCCGAGGGCCGTGGTGAGGTTGAGCGCGAAGACGGAGACGTCGGTGAAGGCCGTCAGACCGCGCAGAACGGCGTTGGTGCCGAGGATGGCGACGATGCCGATGCCGAGCGGCAGCAGGGCGGCGACCGCGCTGCCGAAGACCATCACCAGCAGCACGAGCGTGATCGGCAGAGCGATCATCTCGGCGCGGGTCAGGTCCTCCTTGATGATGGTCTGCATGTCGTGCCGCACGGCGACGATGCCGCCGACCTTCACCCGGACCGGGCCGTGCGTGCCCCGGTAGTGGGGCGCTATGCGGTCCAGGGTCTTGCCCATCGCGTTGTCGTCGCCGGTGATGCGGGCGGCGATCAGCGCCTCGTGCCCGTCCTTGGCGCGCAGGGCCGGAGACTTGCTCTGCCAGTAGGAACCGACGCCGGTCACGCCCTGCTCCCCCGCCAGCCGGCCGGCCAGGGCGCGGGCCTGGGCGGCGACCGCCGGATCGTCGACCGAGGCGCGGCCCGAGTCGACCAGGAGCAGCAGGTTCGGCTGGGAAGCGGGGAACTCGCGCTCCAGGGCCTTGGTGGCATACGTCGACTGCGCGGCCGGGTCCTCCCAGCCGCCGCTGCCGAGGCGGTCCGCGACCCCGCTGCCGGCCAGCACGGCCAGCGCCGTGAGCACCAGGGCCACCAGCAGAGACAGGCGCGGGCGGGCGGTGACGAATCGAGTCCAGCCGCGGGGCCGGGGCGGCACGTCCCCTGCGCGCAGCGCCTTGTTGACTTCGGTCATGGTGCGGTGTCCCCTTCACCGTGGAAACCGTAAACTGGCAAACACGAGATGTCGCTCGCGTTTTCACAGAATGCGAGCGACCGCTCGTGTTTGTCAATCCCGTTCGGAGATCTGGGGACAACTCGTGCCCGACAACGCGCAGACACAGGCGCAGACACAGAAGGAGCAGCCGCGCCGCCGGCAGGCCCGCGGGGAGCGCCGTATCGCCCAGCTGCTCGAAGCGGCCGCCCGGGTCTTCTGCACCACCGGCTACACCGCCGCCAGCACCAACGCCATCGCCCGCGAGGCCGGCGTCTCACCGGGGACGCTCTACCAGTTCTTCCCGAACAAGGAGGCGATCGCGATCGAGCTGGGCGACCGGCTCGTCCACGAGATGCGGGAGACCTACGGAGAGGCGCTGGCCCCCGTGGACCCCGCCACCCCGCTGGAGGAGGCCATCGGTTCCGCCATCGACCGGTTCATGACCTTCAACACCGAACACCCGGTGTTCTTCGCGCTGATGCACGGCCCCGACATCCCCGGCCGGATAGCCGAGACGCACGACCAGCTGCACACCACACTGACCGGCCGGATCGAGAGCCTGCTCGCCTCCCTCATGCCCGCCGCCACCGCGGCCGACGTCACCCGCACGGCGCATGTCTGCCTCGGTATCTACAAGGCCGGCCTGGAGCTGGTCCTCGCCCACGAGGGCGCCGAGCGCGCGGCCTATGTCCAGGAGATCAAGGACGTCCTGATCCGCTACCTGGCCCCGCTGGTGGGCGATCGGCTCGGCCACGGGTGACTCCGGGTCCCCGTCCCGGACTGCGGCGCCCTGCACATCTGCCTACAGTGCGGATAAATCACCCAGCAGCCGTCCGAGGGGACCGACGTGAGCCACTCCCCGCCTCCCGGCACGCCCAAGGCCCGCATACCCGGCCCCCAGCAGCCGCCACCGCCGTACCCCCGCATCGGAGCCGGCCTGTGGCGGCGCTGTCTGGGCGGCGGGCTCGCCCTGTGGTCGCTGACCGCGTGGGTCACGTACGAGACACGGAACACCACGCTGCTGCCGACGCTGATCCTGCTCGGCAGCTTTCTCGCACCGGTCGTCTTCGTGCTGTGGGCGTACGAGCGGCACGGCCGCGACCTGGGCGTCAGCGCGATCCTCGGCTGCTTCCTGACCGGCGGGACCCTCGGCGTGCTCAGCGCCTCCCTGATGGAGTCGTATCTGCTGCACGCCTCGCTCGGGATGTTCGTCGGCGTCGGCCTGATCGAGGAGGCCGCCAAGCTCGCGGCGCTGGCGTTCGTGCTGCACCGGCAGCCGTACATGCGCGGACTGCGCGCCGGACTGGTGCTCGGCGCGGCCGTCGGTTTCGGCTTCGCGGCTCTGGAGAGCGCCGGGTACGCCTTCGACGTGACCGTCTCCGCCCGGGGCATCGACCTGCGCACCCTGCTGGAGACGGAGATCCTGCGCGGGGTGCTCGCCCCCTTCGGGCACGGCCTGTGGACCGCGATCGCCGGCGGCGTACTGCTGTCCCGGCGCCGCCTGAACGGAGACTTCCGCCTCGCCGCGCCGGTGCTCGGCACCTACCTGGGCGTGTCCCTGCTGCACGCCCTGGGGGACTGCACGCACGGCCTCGCGATCTGGACGGTCGCCCGGCTGACCGGCACCGGCCTGCAAGGACGGCTGTTCACCCAGGCGTACCTCGTCCGGCCGAGCGCCGAGCAGGAACACCTGTTCACGTTGTTCTCGGTCGGCGGGCTGGCCCTGGTGGCCCTGGCCGGGGTCGGCTGGGCGCGGTCGCTGGCACGCCGGGACCTCTCTTGGAGAGGTACCCCCTAGGGGTATACTGTGAGGAACGTGGGGTTCTCTCGTGGATCCCACCGGCCCCACACGCCTCGACGAGGAGTAACGACATGACCGCCCACACCGACACCCCGGGCTCCGTCACCACCGTCTACAAGGTGACCGGCATGAGCTGTGGCCACTGCGAAGGCTCCGTCTCCGGCGAGATCTCCGAGATCCCCGGCGTCAGCTCGGTGAAGGCCGTCGCGTCGACCGGCGAGGTGACCGTGGTCTCCGAGGCCCCGCTGGACGACGAGGCCGTGCGCGCCGCCGTGGACGAGGCCGGCTTCGAACTGGCCGGCAGGGCCTGAGCGGCGGGACACGTACACGAGGCCCGAGCAGCGGGGGCTCGTACGAGAAACCTTTTCCCGATCGGGCCGTGCCGACCAGCTGATACTGGATCCGTACGGCCCGGTCCGATGTCTGGAGTCCGGACATGACCAGCACCACCGCAGAGACCGGGACGGCGAGCCCGACAGGCGGCACCTCCGCGGCCGGCGCCTCCGAGGTCGAGCTGCTCATCGGCGGCATGACCTGCGCCTCCTGCGCCGCCCGGGTGGAGAAGAAGCTCAACCGCATGGAGGGTGTGAGCGCCACCGTCAACTACGCCACCGAGAAGGCGAAGATCGCCTTCGGTGAGGGCGTCGGAGTGGCCGACCTCATCGCCACCGTGGAGAAGACGGGCTACACCGCCGAGGAGCCCGCACCGCCGGAGCCGGAGCCGGAACCCGAGGCGGCCGCGGAAACCCCCGAGCGGGATCCCGAACTCGGCGCCCTGCGCCACCGGCTGCTCGTCTCCGCGCTGCTCGCCGCGCCCGTCGTCCTGCTCGCGATGATCCCGGCGCTGCAGTTCGACAACTGGCAGTGGCTGTCGCTGACGCTCGCCGCACCCGCCGTCGTCTGGGGCGGCGCGCCCTTCCACCGGGCCGCCTGGACCAACGCCCGGCACGGCGCCGCCACCATGGACACCCTGGTCTCGGTCGGCACACTGGCCGCGTTCGGCTGGTCGCTGTGGGCCCTGTTCTTCGGTGACGCGGGCATGACCGGCATGCACGACGAGTTCCGCTTCACCGTCTCACGCATGGACGGCGCCTCCACCATCTATCTGGAGGTCGCCGCCGGAGTCGTCGCCCTGATCCTGCTCGGCCGCTATCTGGAGGCCCGCTCCAAGCGGCGTGCGGGCGCGGCCTTGAAGGCGCTGATGCAGCTGGGCGCCAAGGACGTCGCCGTACTGCGCGAAGGCCGTGAGATACGCGTCCCCGTCGGCTCCCTGGCCGCCGGCGACCGGTTCGTCGTACGGCCCGGCGAGAAGATCGCCACCGACGGCACGGTGATCGAGGGCGTCTCCGCGGTGGACGCGTCCATGCTGACCGGCGAGTCGGTGCCGGTGGACGTCGGTCCGGGCGACCGGGTCACCGGCGCCACGGTCAACGCGGGCGGCCGGCTGGTCGTCGAGGCCACCCGGGTCGGCGCCGACACCCAGCTCGCCCGGATGGCGCGGCTCGTGGAGGACGCGCAGAACGGCAAGGCCGGGATGCAGCGGCTCGCCGACCGGATCTCCGCGGTCTTCGTGCCCGCGGTCATCCTCATCGCCGTCGCCACCTTCGGCGCCTGGCTGGGCGTCACCGGCGACACGGTCGCCGCGTTCACGGCCG
>NZ_MQUS01000007.1 GCF_001953885.1 Streptomyces sp. IMTB 2501
GGCGAGCCCGGTGACGGAACCGGTGGCGGCCTGGGCGGGGGCAGCGGTGAGCAGTCCGGCCGAGAGCGCGAGGACGCCCAGGGAGACTGCCGCGGGGAGGGGTTTGGCCATGCGCGGGTGGCCTTTCGCGTGGGGGGGCGGCCCAACACCGGTGAACAAGGGGGGCATTGGGGTGTCCGCAGGCTTTGTTTAAGGCGTGAAGCTAAAGGTCCGGACCAGTGGAGTCAAGAGGTCAGGCAACAAAGGCAGCGCCGCCCCGCCGCAGGAGCCGGTTCAGACCGTCGCCGCCTCCCCCGCGGACGTCGACGTCTCCCCTTCCGGCGTGGCGGTCTGGCGGGCGAACTGGGTCCGGTGCAGCTCGGCGTACCGCCCCTCGGCCGCCAAGAGCGAAGTGTGCGTGCCGCGTTCGACGATCCGGCCGGACTCGACGACCAGGATCTGGTCGGCGGCCCGGACCGTGGACAGCCGGTGGGCGATCACCACGGCCGTACGTCCCTCCAGCGCCTCGGTGAGCGCCTCCTGGACGGCCGCCTCGGAGGTGTTGTCCAGGTGGGCGGTGGCCTCGTCGAGGATGACCACGCGCTGCCGGGCCAGCAGCAGCCGGGCGATGGTCATCCGCTGGCGTTCGCCGCCGGAGAGCCGGTAGCCGCGCTCGCCGACGACCGTGTCCAGGCCGTCGGGCAGGGACCGTACGACCTCGGCGAGCCGGGCTCGGCCGAGCGCGGCCCAGAGGTCCTCCTCGGTGGCGTCGGGCCGGGCGAGGAGGAGGTTGGCGCGGACGGTGTCGTGGAAGAGGTGGCCGTCCTGGGTGACCATGCCGAGGGTGCCGCGCAGCGAGCCGGCGGTCAGGTCGCGCACGTCGACGCCGCCGATGCGGACGGCGCCCGCGTCCACGTCGTACAGACGCGGCAGCAGCTGGGCGATGGTGGACTTGCCGGCGCCCGAGGAGCCGACGAGGGCCACGGTCTGGCCGGGTTCGGCGCGGAAGGAGATGCCGTGCAGGACCTCGGAGCCGCCGCGGGTGTCGAGGGCGGCGACCTCCTCCAGGGAGGCGAGGGAGACCTGGTCGGCGGACGGGTAGGAGAAGCGGACGTCGTCGAACTCGACGGCGACCGGGCCCCCCGGGACCTCTCGGGCGTCCGGCTTCTCCTCGATGAGCGGCTTGAGGTCCAGCACCTCGAAGACCCGCTCGAAGCTGACGAGGGCGCTCATCACCTCGACCCGGGCGCCGGCGAGCGCGGTGAGCGGGGCGTACATCCGGGTCAGCAGCAGCGAGAGCGAGACGACCGAGCCGGCCTGCAGGGTGTGGTGCAGCGCGAACCAGCCGCCGAGGCCGTAGACGAGGGCCAGCGCGAGGGCGGAGACCAGGGTGAGGGAGGTGATGAACACCGACTGCGCGGTCGCCGTGCGCACCCCGATGTCCCGGACGCGGGCGGCGCGGGCCGCGAACTCCGCGGACTCCTCCTCGGGGCGGCCGAACAGCTTGACCAGGGTGGCGCCGGGGGCGGAGAAGCGCTCGGTCATCCGGGTGCCCATGGCGGCGTTCAGCGCCGCCGCCTCCCGCTGCATTCCGGCCATCCGGGTGCCCATGCGGCGGGCGGGCAGCACGAACACCGGCAGCAGCACCAGCGCGAGCAGGGTGATCTGCCAGGACAGCGTGAGCATCACGGCAAGGGTGAGCAGCAGGGTGACCAGGTTGCTCACCACGCCGGACAGGGTGTTGGCGAACGCCCGCTGGGCACCGATCACATCGTTGTTGAGACGGCTGACCAGCGCTCCCGTACGAGTCCGTGTGAAGAACGCGACGGGCATGCGCTGCACATGATCGAACACAGCCGTTCTGAGGTCGAGGATGAGTCCCTCCCCGAGCGTCGACGACAGCCGGCGGCCGAGGACGCCGAGCCCTGCCTCGGCGAGCGCGACGAGCGCGATGAGCAGTGCGAGCCGGACGACCCTGCCGGAGTCGTGCCCGGCCACGATCGCGTCGACGACGCGGCCGGCGAGCACGGGGGTGGCCACGGCGAGCAGTGCGGTCACCACCCCGAGCAGCACGAACCGGACGATGCCCGCGCGATGCGGGCCGGCGAAGGCGGCGATACGGCGCAGCGTGCCGCGGGCGAACGGACGGCGCTCGGACTGTGCGTTCATGACGCTGTGCAGCTGCGTCCATGCGGTGGTCTCCATGCTCATGGAAGAGAACGTAGAACCTCAAGCTTCGTTGAGGTCAATGTCCGTCTCTTTTCACCCGCGCCGATGTGCGCCGCTCCGCCGGCCCCGGCACCGGCGCCGCCCTGTCCGAAGCCCCGAAAGGCCCCGATGACCACAGCCTGTAAGCCGCCGTCCCCGCATCGGCCACCCGCCGTTGGGGTGGCGCGGAAAACCTCTCCGGATGTGACTGCCGTCCCGCTTCCCCCATGGCCCCGGGGACGACTCCCCCATCGCGCCCCCGTCCGCCAGGTGCTGTGCCTGGTGCCGCTCGTGCTCGTCGCCGTGGTCGCCGTACGCAACCGCGCCCTGCTCGCCGAGGGCTTCGGCCAGCTGCGCACCGCCTCCTGGCCGTGGCTGCTCGCGGCGGCCGGCGCCACGTGTCTGACCTGGGTGGCCGCCGCGGTCACCCGCCAGGGTGCCGTGATCCAGCCGCTGCCGAAGGCGCGGCTGCTGGCCACCCAGTTCGCGGCGGGCTCGGCCAACCATCTGCTGCCGACCGGGCTCGGTGCTGGTGCGGTGAACCTGCGCTTCATGACCGTGTGCGGGGTGCCGCTGGCCCGCTCCTCGGCGGCGCTCGCCCTGTATCTGCTGGCCGAGTCCGTGGGCCGGCTCGGTCTGCTGGCGGCGCTGCTGCTCGCCTTCCCGGACGCGCTGCGGCTCGGCCCCCTGCTGCCGGACGGCTCGGCGCTCCCGCTGCTGCTGGGCGCGGGCGGCCTGCTGGCGGTGGCGGTGGCCGTGGTGGCGCTGGTACGGCCGCTGCGCAGGCGTGTGGTGTCGTTCGTGCGGGACGCCCTCGGTGAGGCGCGCTCGGTGCACACCCGGCCGGCCCGTGCCCTGGCCCTGTGGGGCGGCTCGCTGGCCTTCCCCGCGCTGCAGGCGGCCGGTCTCGCCGCGGTCGGCCAGGCGCTGCGGCTGCCGGTGCCGGTGGCACACATGGTGCTCGCCTACCTGGCGGCGACCGTCGCGGTGGCACTGGTGCCCACTCCGGGTGGCCTGGGTTCGGTCGAGGCGGCGCTGGTCGTGGCCCTGGTCGCGGCGGGTGGCCCGGCCGCGGTCGCCACGGCGGTGGTGCTGGCCTACCGCATCATCACGGTCTGGGTGCCGCTGGTGCCGGGCGCGTTGACGCTGGGGGCGCTGGTCCGGTTCAAGGTCATCTGAGGCAGAGTGGGCTTCCGCACCCGAAGAAGGCCACAACGAGGAGGGCCCATGCCGGTTCGCGTGGAGCGCAAGGAGTACGTCACCACCGTCGTCCTCTCCCGGCCGGAGGCCCGCAACGCGGTGGACGGACCGACGGCGGCCGAACTCGCCGCCGCCTTCAGCGAGTTCGAGGCCGACGACGCCGCCCGGGTGGCGGTGCTGTGGGGCGAGGGCGGCACGTTCTGCGCGGGGGCCGACCTGAAGGCGATCGGCACGGAACGCGGCAACCGGGTCGCCGAGGACGGTGACGGGCCGATGGGGCCGACGCGGATGCGGCTGTCGAAGCCGGTGATCGCCGCCGTCGCCGGGCACGCGGTGGCGGGCGGCCTTGAGCTGGCCCTGTGGTGCGATCTGCGGGTCGCGGAGGAGAACGCCGTGTTCGGGGTGTTCTGCCGCCGCTGGGGCGTGCCGCTGATCGACGGCGGCACGGTACGGCTGCCCCGGCTGATCGGTACCAGCCGCGCCATGGACATGATCCTCACCGGCCGGCCGGTCCCGGCCCGCGAGGCGTACGACATGGGGCTCGCCAACCGCGTGGTCCCGACGGGTCACGCCCGCGCCGAGGCCGAGGCGCTGGCGGCGGACCTCGCCCGCTTCCCACAGGGCTGCCTGCGCAGCGACCGCGCGTCGGTCCTCGACCAGCAGGGACTGGACGAGGAGACGGCCCTGCGCGGTGAACTCCGCCACGGCATGGGCGTGTTGGAGCGGAGCACGGACGGCGCCGCCCGCTTCGCCTCCGGAGCCGGCCGGCACGGGTCCTTCACGGACCTGTGACCCGGTTCCTCCACTGCCGGTCCTGCGGGCCGGGGACGGCCGTCAAGGCCACACCACCTCGCCGTCCCGCACCACCAGGGGCTCGAACCGGTCCGACTCACAGAATCCGGTCCAGCCCAGCTGGACCGAACCGGCGGCGCCGCGGTGCCGGTCGTGCGAGCGGCTGCTGCCCGGCGACCGCGTGCTGTTCGTGGGCCTGGGCGGCGGAGTGAGCATCATGACGATGCTCTGGGAGAAGGCATGACCGACCTGTGGGTGGTGCTCCGGTCCGTGATCCCGCCGCGTCCGGTGGACGAGGACGGAGAGCGGACGTGGAGAACCTCACCGGGGCATGCCTCACCGCCGCCGGCTGACCGCCGGGCGCCTACAACATCGCCGACCCGGTGCCTACGACCGGGACCAGGCGATACGGGCCGTGCTCCGGGCCCACGGCGTACGAGCGCGGATCCGGCACATTCCGCCGGTGGTCTCACCCACTCCGTGGCGAGCACCGCCCAGTTGCCGGCCCGATTGCGGCCGCACACGGAGCCGTACCTGACCCGCTGTGCGGTCGGCCGGCTGGCGTGCTCCGTCGTCCTGGACGTGCCGCGTGACACGGCATCAGATCATCAGCGCACGCTCACCCGGACCTCGCCGCCCTTCGGGTCGGCCCGGCCCGTCCAGCGGGCGGTGAGGGCGAGCGGTCGGTTCGGCAGCGCGGTGCCGAAGCCCGGGCGCTCGCTGTGCAGGAGGCGGCCGTCCTGGTGGATCCGCAGGACCGGGCGGGTCAGCGGGGTGCTGGTGCGCAGGACGTACCGGGCGGGCGGGGCGGCGGGGCTGATGCGGTTCGGGGCGATCCAGCGCAGCGGGGCCTCGACGGCGAGCGGGAGTCCGGGCTCCGGCCAGGGCGTGCCCGCCAGGAACTCCAGGACGGCACCGGCCACTCCGGCCCCCTCGCCGGCCACCGTACCGGCGCGCTCGACGGCGTGCAGGACGTTCCCGGCGGCGAAGACTCCCGGGCGTGAGGTGTGCAGGGCGCCGTCGACGGCCGGGCCGAGGGTGCCGGGGTCCAGGGCGAGGCCGCCGCGGCGGGCCAGTTCGTGGTCCGGGACGAAGTCGCCGGTGAACACGACGGTGTCACAGGCCAGTACGGCCGTACGACCGTCGCGGTGCCGGACGCGGACACCGGACAGGCGTCCCCAACCGAGGAGTTCGGCGATCGCAGTGTCCGTGAGCAGGGGAACGCGGTGGCACAGCCGGGCCGACTGGGCGCGGGCCCGGCCGCTCTGGGCCCGCGGGTGTTCCGTGACCAGGGCGACGACCTCGGCACCGGCCGCGCGCACGGTCGCGGCCGCCGCGTAGGAGACGTCCTCGGCGCCGACGACGACCGCGTGGGTGCCGACGTCCTGCCCGAACAGGTGGACCGCCTGCTGGAGTTCACCGGTGGTGTAGACACCGGCGGGTCGGGTGCCGGGCACCAGCCGGGCGGTGCGCGGCCGTTCCCGGGCGCCGGTGGCCAGGACGACGGCCCGCGCCTCGATCGTCTCCGGGCCGCCGGGGCCTACGGCGGTGAGCACCGGACGGGCACCGGGGCCGGCCGGATCCGGGCCCGCCCAGTCCAGAACCGACGTCCCGGTCCGGATCACCGCGCCGGCCCGCTCGGCGGCCTCGGTCAGCAGACGGACGTATCGCGGGCCGGTCAGCGGGCGGGTCCAGGTGCCGAAGCCGCCGTGCGCGCAGTGGCGTGGCACACCGCCGGCCTGCTGCTCCCGCTCCAGCACCTCCACCCGCCCGGCGCCGGAGGCGGCCAGCCGCGCGGCGGCGGAGAGTCCGGCCGGGCCGGCGCCGACGACGAGGACATCGACAGAACGAGAAGTCGTCATGTCCGGTCTCGGTCCCGTCGTGCCCGGTCCCGTCGCACTCGGTTCCGTCATGGTCGCCCCCTCTCGAACAGCTCCCGCACCGCAGCCCCGCAGTAGAACCCCTGGCAGCGGCCCGCCCGGGCGCGGGCGCGCCGACGTAGGCCCTCCAGGGTGCGGGGCGGGATGGTGGCGGCGAGGGCGTCGCGGATCTCGCCGCGGGAGACGCGCTCGCAGTGGCAGACGAGGGTGCCGTACTCGGGGTCGGCGGCGATGAGTTCGGGCCGCTGGTGGGGGCGCGGGAAGGCCTCGCCGAGGTTGGGCATGGTCACCGGCTCCGGCTCGCGGACCGGGCCGAGGTCGAGCCCGGTGCCCGCCAGCAGGCCGGTGACATGGGCGGCGACGGCCATCGAGGCGGTCAGTCCGGTGGAGCGGATGCCGCCGACGGTGACGTACCCGTGCTCGGGGTGGGCGGCGATGCGGTAGTCCTCCTGGCCGGTGGCCGCGCGCAGCCCGGCGTAGACGGCGGTGACCTCCTCGTCGACGAGGGCGGGCAGGATACGGCGGCCCTTGTCCCGCAGTCCGGCGAGGCCGTCGGCGGTGGAGCCGGTGGCCCGTTTGTCGTCCAGATCCTCGGCGGTGGGCCCGAGCAGGACGTTGCCGTAGACGGTGGGGGCGACCAGGACGCCCTTGCCGAGGGCGGTCGGGACGGGCAGGAGGATGTGCCGGACGAGGGGGCGGGCGAGCTTGTCGTACACGAGGAGCTGGCCGCGGCGCGGGGTGACGGTGAAGTCCTCGTGGCCGAGCAGCCGGTCGACGGTGTCGGCGTGCAGTCCGGCCGCGTTGACCAGGCGGCGGGCGTGCAGGGGGCCGCGGGAGGTGAGCAGCCGGTGACCGTCGTGCTCCCGACTCGCCCGAGTCAGCCTGGTGTTGAGGTGCAGATCCACTCCGGCGCGGACCGCCTGGGTGGCGTACGCCAGGGTCGTCGTCCAGGGGCAGATGATGCTCTCGCCGGGCACGTGGAGGGCTCCGAGTGCTCCGGGGCCGAGGCGGGGTTCACGGGCGTACAGCTCGCCGGGGCCCAGCAGGCGTGTCTCGTGGCAGCCGTTGCGCTCGGCCTTCTCGGCCAGCCGGGGCAGGGCGGCCAGCTGCTCCTCGTCCCAGGCGGCCAGCAGGGCGCCGACGCGTTCGACGGGGATACCGGACTCGGCCGCGTAGGCACCGAGCCGGTCGTAGCCCTCGCGGACCAGGCGGGCCTCCAGGGTGCCGGGTGCCGCGTCGAAACCGGTGTGCAGGATCGCCGTGTTGGCCTTGGAGGTGCCCTGGCCGACGTCGTCCTGGGCCTCGACCAGGGCGACGCTCAGGCGGGGGTGCCGGGAGAGTTCACGGGCGAGGGCACAGCCGATGACGCCGGCGCCGACGATCACGACGTCGTACGTCCGGGTGGGCAGCGGGCCTTCCGCGGTGACGGTGACGGTCATCGGCCGAGCAGGGCGGCGACGGCGGTGCGGAACCGGGCACGGCGTTCGGCGGCCTGGCCGGCACTGATGCGGGGTTCGTACACGGCGGCGGGCTTCCAGTCGGGCAGGGCCTGTTCGACGCCCAGGGTACGTTCCGCGCCGAGGCGGGCGAGGGCGGCCGCGCCGAGTGCGGTCGCGTCGGGCAGCGCGGACACCTCGACGGGGCGTTGCAGCAGGTCGGCCTGCGTCTGCATGAGCAGCGTCGAGCGGGTCAGACCGCCGTCGACGCGGAGCGTCCCCAGAGGGGCACCGAGGTCGGCGGCGGCCGCGTCGGCGAGTTCGGCGACCTGGGCGGCGATACCCTCGCACAGGGCGCGCACCAGATGGCCGGGGCCGGTGTCGAGACCGAGTCCGGTGAGCGAGCCGCGCACCTCGCCGCGCCACCAGGGGGCGGCGAGTCCGGCGAGGGCGGGCACGAAGGTGACGCCGCCGCTGTCGGGGACGGCGCCGCCGACGGGGTCGAGATCGGCGGCGGAGGAGATGATCCCGAGGTCGGTGAGCCAGCGGACGGCGGAGGCGGCGGTGTAGACCTGGCCGTCCAGGCAGTAGCCGGTGCTTCCGGCGAGCCGCCAGGCCACGCAGCTGACCAGGCCGGAGGTGCCGCGCCGGGGGCGCTCGCCGGTGTGCGCGAGCAGGAACGCGCCGGTGCCGTAGGTGCACTTGGCGGCGCCGGGTGCGGTGATGCGCTGGGCGAGCAGGGCGGCCTGCTGGTCGACGGCCAGGCCCGTGAGCGGGATCTCATGGCCGAACGCCGTGGTCGTACCGATGTGCTGGGCGTTGTCGGTCACCCGCGGAAGCCGTTCGTCCGACAGGCCGAACACCTCCAGCGCACGCGGCGACCACTGCGCGCGGTCCAGGTCGAGGAGCTGGGTACGGCCGGCGGTCGCGGCGTCGGTGACGCAGGCGCCGGTGAGGCGGTGGACCAGCCAGGCGTCGGAGGTGGTGACGACGCCCTCGCGGGTGCGGTGGCGGCGGATCCAGGCCATCTTGGGCGCGGCGAAGTACGGATCGAGGGGCAGTCCGGTCAGCTGCCGCAACTCCTCGGCGTGCGCAGCGAGTTCGGCGCACACGGCCTCGGCGCGCCGGTCCTGCCACACCAGGGCGTCGGTGAGCGGACGGCCGTCGGCCGGGTCCCAGGCGAGGACGGTCTCGCCCTGGTTGGCCAGGCCCAGTGCCACGACGTTCACACCGGCCGCGGCGAGCGCCTGCCGGCCGGCGGCGACCACGGAGTCGTACAGCTCGGACGGGTCCACCTCGACCAGTCCGCCGGGCAGATACCGGGGGCGGACCTCGGCGAAGCCGGAGCCCAGAACGCCGCGTTCCGGGCAGACCACGAGGGCTTTGGTCCCGGACGTGCCCTGATCGACGGCGAGCACCGGACCGGTCATCGCGCCTTCTCCCCCTCCGCGCCGAAGGTCGCAGCGCCACCGGGCGTCACCCGATCGCCGAAGACCGCCGCGCCACCGCAGACCACCGAGCCACCGAAGATCACCGCGTCAGCCTGCCGCCGTGCCGCACCCGGAGTCAAGCACCTCCCGATATCCAACTTGCCTGCATAAATGCTTGAGTTGGCAACAATGGCACGGCGGAACCCACCCCTCTATAGTGACCGCCGACCAGCGCGCCACCCCACAATCACCGCCCACAGGAGTGCTGTTGCTACGCCACCCCGCCCCGCCCGTGCGCCCGTGGCCGGGGGCCGCAGGCTGATGGCCAGAGAAGGACCCCGTCCCTCCTATGACCCGGCGGGTCCCGACCGGGCCCTGCGCGCCGCGCTGCAGGACCTGCGCACCGGCCGCTGGATGGCCATGCGCGCGCTGCTCGCGGACACCGCACCCGGGTGGCAGTGGACCCAGCGCACCCAGGTCCTCGCGGCGGCCGCCGCCGGCACCGACGTGGTGCGCGCCTGGCTCGCGGAGGATCCGGGCAGCGTCCACGCCGCGGTGATGCACGCGCGGGTCGGTGTGGAACGGGCGCTGCGGGCCCGGCGGGAGAAGCACCGCCGTACCCATGAGCTGTGGATCGAGGCCTGGGACGCCGCCCAGTCCGCCACCCGGATCGCCCCGCGGGACCCCGTGCCCTGGGTGTGCCTGCTCGCGCTCGCCCAGCTGGATCCGGAGCAGCGCTGGGAGGAGCACCGGGAGGCCGCGCCCGAGCCGTTGCTCCCGTCCGGCCCCTGGGGGCTGCTGGCCGAGGCCGGCCGGCGCGACCCGTACAACCGGGAGGCCCACCACAGGATGCTCCAGTTCCTGTACACGCGCGGCGGCTCGGGCCGGCTCGCGGAGGCCGCCGGCTATGCGCAGTGGGCGGCCGGGCAGGCACCGGCCGGTTCCGCGCTGCATGTGCTGCCGCTGTACGTCCGCGTCGAGCGCTACCGGCGCGAGAGCGGGCACGACGCGGCGCTCGATCTGCACTGGGTGGCGGAGGACGCGGCGCGCGAGGCGGAGCGTGCCCTGCGCTCCTGGTTCGAGCAGACACACCGTGCCGAACGCTCCCTGCTGGACCTCAACCATCTCGCGCACGCCCTGTGGGGCTCGCTGCAGTTCCCCGACGCGGCGCGGGTGTTCGACGCCATCGGTCCGTACTTCACGCCCCCGCCCTGGATGTACCGCACGCCCGACCGGGGCCGTGCCGTGGAGGTCTTCACCCAGGCCCGGGAGCGCTGCCGGGCCGCCCCGGACGGCCCCCGCCCCTGAATGCCGTGAATGCCCTGAATGCTGTGAGCGCCACTGAAGGTCTAGAACGTGCCCTGTCCTCAAGCCCGTTGACCCGGAGGTCCCCCGCATGTCCCCCACCCCCGATCCCTCGCCCGCCCCGGGCCTGCCCCAGCAGGACGAGGAGCGGCGGCTGCGCGAACTCGGCTACCGGCCGGTGCTGGCCCGCCGTATGGGCGGCTTCGGCAACTTCGCGATCAGCTTCTCGGTCATCTCGATCCTGTCCGGCTGCATGACCCTGTACGGCTTCGGTCTGAACACCGGCGGCCCGGCCGTGATGCTGTGGGGCTGGGCGGGCGTCGGCCTGTTCGTGCTGTGCGTCGGCCTCGCGCTCGCCGAGGTCACCAGCGCCTATCCGACGTCCGGCGCGCTGTACTACATGGCCGACCGGCTCGGCGGCCGGCGCTGGGGCTGGTACACCGGCTGGCTGAATCTGCTCGGTCTGCTCGGCGCGATCGCCGGCATCGACTACGGCGCCGCGCTGTTCACGGGCGCGTTCGCGAACCTGCAGTGGGGCTTCACGCCGACGCCCGGCAAGACCATGCTGATCTTCTGCGCCATCCTCCTGCTGCACGCGGTGCTGAACCTGTTCGGCGTCCGCCTGGTCAGTCTGCTCAACTCGGTCAGCGTGTGGTGGCACCTGGCGGGCGTCGCGCTCATCGTCGGCGCGCTCGCGATCGTCCCCGACCACCACCAGTCGGCGTCCTTCGTGTTCACGAAGTTCGTCAACGAGACCGGCTGGCACAACCCGGTCTACGTGGCGGCCATCGGCCTGCTCCTCGCGCAGTACACCTTCTCCGGCTACGACGCCTCCGCCCACCTGTCGGAGGAGACCTCGCAGGCCTCGGTGTCCGCGGCGCGCGGCATCGTACGGTCCATCTGGGCGTCCTGGATCGCCGGGTTCGTCCTGCTCGCCGGACTGACCTTCGCCATCCAGAACTACGACGCCACGCGCAACACCACAACGGGTGTGCCGCCCGCGCAGATCCTGCTCGACGGCCTCGGCACCGACGGCGCGAGCGCGCTGCTCCTGGTGGTGATCACCGCCCAGCTGTTCTGCGGCAACGCCGAGGTCGCCGCGGCCAGCCGGATGGTGTTCGCGTTCAGCCGGGACGGCGCGCTGCCGGGCTCGCACCTGTGGCGCAAGGTCAGCAGCAGTACCCAGACCCCGGTCGCCGCCGTCTGGCTGGCCGTCGTCGTGGCGGGCCTCCTCGCCCTGCCGTCCCTGTACTCGGCGACGGCGTACAACGCGGTGACCGCCATCAACGTCATCGGCATCACCCCCGCCTACGCCATCCCGGTGCTGCTGCGGCTGCGCGCGGGCGACCGTTTCCAGCCGGGGCCCTGGCATCTGGGCCGCTGGAGCAGGCCGATCGGCTGGATCGCGGTGATCTGGGTGGCCTGTGTGACGGTGCTGTTCTGTCTGCCGCAGGCCTCGCCGGTCACCGTCGACTCGATGAACTACGCCTCGGTGGCCCTTGCCGTCGTCCTGGTCCTCGCGAGCATCTGGTGGTACGTCGCCCGCCGCGCGTACGGCACCCCCACCGCCGCCGCGTACGGCAGCGACCGCGACCAGGCCGAACTCGCGGAGGGCATCATCTGAGCCGGCTGTCCGACGAGCGCCGGTCCGGTTACGAACTGGTGTTCCTGGTACGGCAGGATGAACGATCGCGCCGGTCACGGGAGTTCCGCGGCCGGCGCGTTCGAACATCCCGCACATCGACAGGTGACCCCGTGACGACACTTCACAACTCCGCAAGCGGCCCACGCCCCGGAGGCGACCGGTGAACCGTGCGCTGACCCTGGACGACCTCGTCCTGGCCGGTATCTCGATCGCGGCGGGCCTGCTGCTCGCCTTCCTGTCCCGCACCCTGCTGCGCTGGCTGGCCAAGCACGCCAAGCGGACGAAGTGGAGCGGCGACGACGTCATCGTGGACGCGCTGCGCTCGGTCGTCCCGTGGGCGGCCATCGCGGGCGGCGGGGCGGCGGCAGCGGCCGCACTGCCCCTGACGCGCGCCGTGCAGCACCACACCTACCAGTTCCTGGAGGTGTGGCTGATCCTCGTGGCGACGCTGTCCGCGGCCCGGGTGATCGCCGGTCTCGTCCACACGGTCACCCAGTCCCGCTCGGGCGTGGCGGGCTCGGCGACCATCTTTGTCAACATCACCCGCGTCCTGGTCCTGGCGATCGGCTTCCTGGTCGTCCTCCAGACGCTCGGAATCTCCATCGCGCCCTTGCTGACCGCCCTCGGCGTCGGCGGCCTGGCTGTGGCCCTCGCCCTCCAGGACACCCTCGCCAACCTCTTCGCGGGCATCCACATCCTGGCCTCCAAGACGGTCCAGCCCGGCGACTACATCCGGCTCAGCAGCGGCGAGGAGGGCTATGTCGTCGACATCAACTGGCGTCAGACGACGGTCCGCCAGCTCTCCAACAACCTGGTGGTCATCCCCAACGGCCAGCTGGCCAAGGCCAACATGACCAACTACACCCATCCCGAGCAGCGGTTGACGATCCCGGTGCAGGTCGGGGTGGGCTACGACGCCGATCTGGAGCACGTGGAGCGGGTGACGGCCGAGGTCGTCACGGAGGTCATGCGGGACGTCGAGGGCGCCGTCCCGGAGCACGAGCCCGCCATCCGCTTCCACACCTTCGGCGACTCCCGGATCGGCTTCACGGTGATCCTCGGCGTCGGCGAGTTCAGCGACCAGTACCGCATCAAGCACGAGTTCATCAAGCGCCTGCACCGCCGCTACCGCGCGGAGGGCATCTCGGTCCCGGCCCCCACCCGCACGGTGTCCCTGCGGCAGGGGACGGTGGTGATTCCGCAGCAGCGCAGCGGGGAGGACATGGTCTCGGGGGTCGTCGAGTAGCGCGTCCGAACGCGAGAGGGCGGGCAGGGCCGGGCGCTGCCCCGCCCGCCCCGGCCGGTCAGAGCGTCGCGGAGTTCTCGTGCCAGTGGCCCCCTCGCCTGCTGTGCGGAGCCATGAGAGACGAGGTGACCGGGGTCACCGTCCAGTCGGGGTGGCCCGGCATCCGCGGGGTCTTCGTGCCGTAGAGCCAGTCGCGCAGGAAGCCGGACAGGTCCTGGCCGGAGATCTCCGAGGCGATGGCGATGTAGTCCTCCGTGGTCGCTGAGGAGTTGCGGTACCGGTCCAGGAAGGCGCGCTCGATCGTGTGGAAGACGTCCTCGCCGACGACCTGGCGCAGCGCGTACAGGACCAGGACGCCACCCGTGTAGCGCTGGCTGTCGAAGAGGTTCACCGCGTTCGGGGCGGCGACCGGGCCCGAGTCGTGCCGCCACTGGTCGCCGAGGCCGTAGGTGTACTTCATGCGGTCCTCGAACGTGCTGTAGCCGAGGGAGTCGGTCCAGCCGCGCTCGTAGCGGTAGAGCAGCCCGTAGAAGTCGGCGTGGCCCTCGTTCAGCCACAGGTCGGCCCAGGTGGCGGGGCTGACCAGGTTGCCGAACCAGGAGTGGACCAGCTCGTGCATCATGTGCGAGCCGATCTTCTTCTCCTCCTGGAGCAGGAAGTTCGGCTTGTAGAGGGTGAGGGTCTGGGTCTCCAGGCCGGTGAAGTCGAAGGCCTTCGGGTCGTCGGAGTTGCACGGCAGCAGGCCGTACGTCTCGAAGGGGAAGGCGCCGAGGCGGTCCTCCAGCCAGGTCACCAGGCCGGGGGTGAGGGCGAGGGCCGGCTCCAGGGCCGCGGCGCGGGCGGAGGGCACGACATCGCGCAGCGGCAGGCCGTGCGGGCCCTGCCGGTCCTTGATCACATAGTCGCCGACGGTGATCTGGACGAGTTCGGTGGCGATCGGCGAGAGCGAGCGGTACGTGTACGCCGTACGGCCGTCGTCAAGAGTCTCGGTGCCGGTGAGCAGGCCGTTCGCCACCGCGCTCAGCCCGGCCGGGACCGTGAGGCGGAAGCTGAAGGCCGCCTTGTCCGACGGGTGGTCGTTGCACGGGAAGACGGTGTGCGCGGAGTTCGGCTGCGGGCAGATCGCGAAGCCGTCCGGGGTGGGCACCCAGGCCGTGTGCGGGAGGGTGCGGCGCGGGTCGGCGGAGTAGGTGACACGGACGGTCGCCGCCGCGTTCTCCGGGAGCGGCCGGGCGGGGGTGATCCGCAGCTTCTCGTCCGCCTGCTCCCAGCCGGCCGGGCTGTCGCAGACGGACACGGAGCGTACGTCCAGGCCGAGCGCGTCGAGGGAGAAACGGGTCAGGGCCGCGGTGGTGCGGATTCTCAGGGTGGCGGTGGACTCCACCAGCTTGGTCGTGGGGTCGTAGGCGAGGTCGAGGAGGTACGACGACACGCAGTAGCCGTCGTTGCCGAGGGCCGGGAAGACCGGGTCGCCGAGGGTCTCCGGGCCGGGCTCCCCGGTCCGTCCGCCGGTGCCGGCCGCCCGGGCCGGGGAGCCGACGGTCAGCGCCGTGGCCGTACCGAGGAGGGCCGCCGCCGGGGCCGTCACTCTGCTGCGATATCTCATGGTCCGCCTTCGCTGGGGCGGCCGGCTGGTCGGTCCGGCCGCCGGTCGGTGGGCGATCACCCGTGGTCGGCGGGTGATCGCTTGTCATGACCACTGGAGGCGGTTTCAGGTTGCGCCGACGCGGCACCTTTTCCGGCCGGGACCCCTGTCGAGCCGACCCCGATCACGAGATATCTTGATGTCGAGCAATGTTGCAGACGTGGAGCGGAGCACCCGGTGACTGACTCGACCATCATCTACACCTACACAGACGAGGCCCCGGCCCTGGCGACGCATTCGTTCCTGCCGGTGATCCAGGCGTACGCCTCGCAGGCCGGTGTGCCCGTGACGACCCGGGACATCTCGCTGGCCGGACGCATCATCGCCCACTTCCCCGAGTACCTGAACGAGGACCAGCGCATCCCGGACGCGCTGGCCGAGCTGGGTGACCTGGCCAAGACTCCCGAGGCCAACATCGTCAAGCTGCCCAACATCTCGGCGTCCATCCCGCAGCTGCGCGCCGCCGTCGCCGAGCTGCAGGGCAAGGGCTACGCCCTGCCGGACTACCCGGACGACCCGAAGACCGACGAGGAGCGCGAGATCCGCGCCCGCTACGACAAGGTCAAGGGCTCCGCCGTCAACCCGGTGCTGCGTGAGGGCAACTCCGACCGCCGCGCCCCGGCGTCGGTGAAGAACTACGCCAAGACCCACCCGCACCGCATGGGCGCCTGGACCTCCGAGTCCAAGACCAATGTGGCGACGATGGGCGAGAACGACTTCGCCTCCACCGAGAAGTCCGTGGTCATCGCCGAGAACGACACGCTCCGCTTCGAACTGGTCGGCGCGGACGGCTCCACCACCGAGCTGCGGGGCGCCCTGCCGGTCATCGCCGGCGAGGTCGTCGACGCCTCCGTCATGCGCGTCGCCGAGCTGGAGGCGTTCCTCGCCGCTCAGGTCGCCCGCGCCAAGCAGGAGGGCGTCCTGTTCTCCGTGCACCTGAAGGCCACGATGATGAAGGTCTCCGACCCGATCATCTTCGGCCACGTGGTGCGCGCCTTCTTCCCGAAGACGTTCGAGCAGTACGGCGAGACGCTCGCCGCGGCCGGCCTGTCCCCGAACGACGGCCTCGGCGCCATCCTGGGCGGCCTGGGCAACCTGCCCGAGGGCGACGCGATCAAGGCCTCCTTCGACGCCGAGCTGGCCGAGGGCCCGGCCCTGGCCATGGTCGACTCCGACAAGGGCATCACCAACCTGCACGTCCCGTCGGACGTCATCGTGGACGCCTCCATGCCCGCGATGATCCGCACGTCCGGCCACATGTGGGGCCCGGACGGCCAGGAGGCCGACACCCTCGCGGTCCTGCCGGACCACAGCTACTCCGGCGTCTACCAGGCCGTCATCGAGGACTGCCGCGCCAACGGCGCCTTCGACCCGGCCACCATGGGCACGGTGCCGAACGTCGGCCTCATGGCACAGAAGGCCGAGGAGTACGGCTCCCACGACAAGACCTTCGAGATCCCGGCCGACGGCACGGTCCGCCTCGTCGACACCGCCGGCAACGTCGTCCTGGAGCAGGCCGTCGCCAAGGGCGACATCTTCCGCGCCTGCCAGACCAAGGACGCCCCGATCCGCGACTGGGTCAAGCTGGCCGTCACCCGCGCCCGCGCCACCGGCGACCCGGCGGTGTTCTGGCTGGACGAGAACCGCGGCCACGACGCGGTGCTGATCGAGAAGGTCAAGGCGTACCTGCCGGAGCACGACACCGAGGGCCTGGACATCAAGATCCTGTCCCCGGTCGAGGCCACCAAGTTCTCCGTCGAGCGCATCCGCCGCGGCGAGAACACCATCTCCGTCACCGGCAACGTGCTGCGTGACTACCTGACCGACCTGTTCCCGATCCTGGAGCTGGGCACCAGCGCCAAGATGCTGTCGGTCGTCCCGCTGATGGCGGGCGGCGGCCTGTTCGAGACGGGCGCCGGCGGCTCCGCGCCGAAGCACGTCCAGCAGCTGGTCAAGGAGAACTACCTGCGCTGGGACTCCCTCGGCGAGTTCTTCGCCCTGGTGCCGTCCTTCGAGCAGTACGCCGAGGCCACCGGCAACGCCCGCGCCAAGGTCCTCGCCGACACCCTCGACCGCGCCACGGCGACCTTCCTCAACGAGGACAAGTCCCCGACCCGCCGCGTCGGCGGCATCGACAACCGCGGCAGCCACTTCTACCTGTCCCTGTACTGGGCGCAGGAGCTGGCCAGGCAGACCGACGACGCCGACCTGGCCAAGGCCTTCGCGCCGCTCGCCGAGACCCTCGCCGCGAACGAGCAGAAGATCGTGGACGAACTGCTCGCGGTCCAGGGCTCCCCGGCCGACATCGGCGGCTACTACCAGGTCGACAAGGCCAAGGCGGACGCGGTCATGCGCCCGTCGGCCACCTGGAACGACGCGCTGGCGTCCCTGAGCTAGTGCCTGCGGCCCCCGGGCCGCTCACGTGAGTGAAGCTCCGCCCCGGTCGGCACCCCCGGCCGGGGCGGAGCCGTTTGCGCGCCAAGTGGGCCTGTTTGCACGGGAGTTGAACAGCTGATCCACTCGGGGCTCTCGATGTGCCGTCTTGTCCACCGACCTCCTGGGAGCAGCCGTGCCCACCCCGCCGTCCCCCTCGTACGCACTCCTGCCCGGCGCCCCCGAGTCGCCCGTGCTGCTGCATGTGCCGCACTCGGCGCGGGGGATTCCGGAGGAAGTGCGCCGGGGGATCGTGCTGGACGACGGTGCGCTGGAGCGGGAGCTGGACCACATCACGGACGCGCACACCGCCGACCTGGCCGAGCGGGCCGCCGCCTTGGCCGCCGTCCGGCCCTGGCGGTTCGTGAACCGGCTGTCCCGGCTGGTCGTGGACCCGGAGCGGTTCCCGGACGAGCGGGAGGAGATGACGGCCGTCGGCATGGGCGCCGTGTACACACGGACCACGCACCGGGCCGAGCTGCGGCCCACGGACACCGATCCGGAACCGCTGCTGGCCCGGTACTTCCGGCCGTACGCGCGAGCCATGACCGAGGCGGTCGCGGACCGGCTGGCCGCGACCGGGCGGGCCGTGGTGATCGACGTGCACTCCTATCCGACCGGTCCGCTCCCCTACGAGCTGCACGGCGACGGGCCGCGGCCCGCGGTATGCCTGGGCACGGACGCCTTCCACACTCCGCCGGAGCTGGCCGAGGCGGCCCGCGAGGCGTTCGCGGTCTGCGGGGAGACGGGGCTCGACAGCCCCTTCGCGGGGACGTACGTACCGCTGGGGTTCTACGGCACCGACGCCCGGGTCGGGGCCCTGATGCTGGAGATCCGCAGGGACACGTACATGACCGAGCCGGGCGGGGCGGCGGGGCCGGGGCTGGAGCGGCTGGCGCACGCGCTGGCCGAACTCATCGACGTGGTCTGAAGCGCCCGTCAGGGCGCGGGGAACGGCGCGGTCAACCACCACGCCGCCGCGGCCGCCGAACGGCACACGCGGCACCCCACCAGGGCCTGTCCGGCAGAGATGCCGCCGATGTCCTGCGACCTGATCCGCCGGACAGGTCCCAGGCGCCCCGCCCCCCACCTGGCGCACTCCCACAGGACAGCCGCCGCTGCCCATACCAGTGTGGTGCGCATGACCGAGGAGAGCACGCTCACCGGGCAGGCCCCACCGCATGCCCCGCCGCCCGTACGGGACTGGATCACACCCGACCTGGACGGGACCGACTTCGACCCGGCCCTCGCCGGCCTCATGCGCGAGGGGCCGCTGACCCGGATCCGGCTGCCGTTCGGTGAGGGCTGGGCGTGGCTGGCGACACGCTACGACGACGTGAAGCTGATCACCAACGATCCGCGCTTCAGCCGTACCGAGGTGACGAGCCGTCAGGTGACCCGGATGGCACCGAACTTCGCGCCCCGTCCGGGCTCGCTCGCCTGGGCCGACCAGCCCGACCACAACCGGCTGCGCAAGCCGGTCGCCGGTGCCTTCACGGTGAGCGCGATGAAACGGCTGCGGCCCCGCGCGCAGGCCGTCCTGGACGAGCTGGTGGAAGGCGTCGTACGGGACGGGCCGCCGGCCGATCTGATCGAGCGGGTGCTGGAACCGTTCCCGCTCACCGTCGTCAGCGAGGTGATGGGCGTGCCCGCCGAGGACCGGGAGCAGGTGCACACCTGGACCCGGGAGATCATCTCCACCAACGGCGTCGAGGCGGCCGGCCGGGCCAAGGACGGCCTGTACGGGTGGATCACCGCGACCGTCCGGGCCCGTGCCGCGAGCCCGGGCGAGGACGTCTACTCGATGCTCGGCGGGGCCGTGGCGCGCGGCGAGATCAGCGAGGCGGAGGCCGTCGGGCTGGCCGGCCCGCTGCAGATCGGCGGCGAGGCCGTGACGCACAACTGCGGGCAGATGCTGTATCTGATGCTGACGCGGCCGGAGTTGATGGAGCGGATGCGGGCACGTCCCGAGGCGCGCGGCCCGGTGCTGGACGAGCTGTACCGGTGGATCCCGCACCGCAGCTCCGTCGGGCTGGCCCGGATCGCGCTGGAGGACGTGGAGATCGCCGGCCACCGGATCGCCGCGGGCGAGCCGGTCTACGTCTCCTACCTCGCCGCCAACCGCGACCCCGCCGTCTTCCCGGACCCGGACCGCATCGACCCCGACCGCGATCCGAACCCGCACGTGGCGTTCGGCAACGGCCCGCACTTCTGCACCGGCACCGTGCTGGCCCGGCTGCAGACCGAGCTGCTGGTCGACACGCTGCTGGACCGGCTGCCCGGGCTGCGGCTCGCGGTACCGGCCGACCAGGTGCGATGGCGGCACCGGACGATGATCCGCGGCCCGCAGACGCTGCCCGTGACCTGGTCCGCCTGACCGGATGGTGCCCCGGTCCGCCGGACCGGACTCAGGTCCGCAGCCACTCGGTGACGATCACCTCCGCGCCGGTCCGCAGCCTGAGGGCGAACGGACCGGCCGGCGTCGTGTCACTGGTGAACCGCCCGAGGGTGTCGACCGCGACCGGGCGGACGGTCTGCGGTCCGCCGAGCACCTCGATACGCGCTGACCGCGGCGGCAGCACCTGCCCGATCAGCCCGTCCTCGGTGACCTCGACGTCCACGGTGACCTCGCCCGCGCGGAACGTCAGCATCCGCGGTGCGTCCGTGACCCCCCGCACCGGCAGCGCGTCCACGAGGGAGTCGAAGGTCAGCTCGGCGATCTTCGCGTCGAGGTCGTGCAAGGCATAGGCGTCCAGGGCCAGTTGGCGCAGGACGTCCGGCACCGGGTCCAGGACCGCGGCGGCCTGGCGCAGCTCCTCCTCCAGCAGTCCGTCCGCCGCCTCGTCGTCCGCCGGGCCCTCCTCGGGCACTTCGTCGTAACCGCTCATGCCGCACCCCGTGCGTTCATCCGGGCCCGCAGCCGGCGCAGACAGCGCTGCCGCAGGGGTCCGATACTGCCGACCGCTATGCCGAGCGCGGCCGAGACCTCCACATAGCTGGGCGGCGGGGAGGCCACCAGCACGCGCAGCAGCTGCCGGCAGCGCTCCCCCAGCCCGTCCAGCTCCTGCCACAGGCGGCGCACCCGCTCGGCACGGTCCGCCGCCTCCTCCGAAGCGATCAGCGACTCCTCCGGAGTCTGCTCCTCGCTCGCCCGGTCCAGCACCCGCGGGTCGTCCGTCAGCGTCAGCCGGGCCACCGCCTTGAGCACCTTCAGACACTCGTTGCGGGCCGTGCTGGCCAGCCACGCACCGGCCTTGTCGGGCTCGCGGATACGGCCCAGGTGCTGGGCGAAGCGGAACCACACGGTCTGGTAGACCTCGTGTCCGTCGGCGTCGGAGAGCCGGTGCGCACGCACCACCGACCACACCAGCGGACTCATCCCCTCCACCAACGCCTTCCAGGCCGCGGCGTCTCCGTCGACGGCGGACTGGACCAGCGCGCCGACCTCTGTGCGGTCCACGGCTCCACCCTTCGTGTACGGCACGTCATCGTACGCCGTGGAGCGGAGCGTCCCGGACCTCATACGGGCACGGCCGGGTCGACGACCGGCGCCGGGCGCCAGGTGGGCGGCCGGAGCACCGTGACGTGTGCCCCGCGCACCTCGGCGCTGTGCGTGGCCGACGCCAGCAGCCGCTCGCCGGCGGCGCGCGGGTCGCGGTCCTGGTACGCCGTCATCCGCGCGGCGACGAGCCCCGCGACGACCGGTGTGGCGAAGGAGGTACCGCTCCATTGCGCGAGCCCGTCGAACATCACCTGGTGCGGCTTGGCGCCGGTGCTCTCCCTGCCCTCGCTCAACACACCGGTGTGGCGCGGGAACTGGCAGGTGCAGGAGTAGTCGAAGCCGAACCGGCAGGCGTCGTAGGTGGAGTGCTGGTAGACGTACGGCACGGGCGCGGCGAAGCCGGTGAGTGCGCTGGTGAGACGCTCGCCCGGGGCGAAGACCCGCACCCAGGGGCCGTGGTTGCTGAAGCAGGCCTCGCTCTCGCCGTCCGCGCTCAGCGCGCCGACCGACACCACGCTGTCCGCGTACTCGGGCAGGCCGGCGTAGGCGGCGGGCCAGAACCGCGCGTTGCTGGAGTTGTTGCCGGCGGCGGCCACCAGCAGGGTGCGCCGCTCGCGCAGTTCCCGCATGAACGCGTCCAGGCCGATGAGCCCGTCGACGCCCTCGGTGGTGGTGCCGGCCGAGAGGCTGATGATGTCGGGCCAGCCGTCCTCGTCGACCGCCTCGAAGAGCCGGGCGCCGAACTCGGACTCCAGGATCGCGCCCGCGTCGCTCAGGGTGTTCCGTACGGTCACGTCGGTGTTGGGCGCGACGGCCGCGAGGATCCCGGCGATGAACGTGCCGTGCCCGGAGTACTGGCGCAGCACCCCGTCGGCGCCGGTCTCGGCCGGCTCGGTGTCGCCCGTGGTGTGCGCGAGCAGCGGGTAGTCGCGGTGGTCGTGCACCAGGCCGGTGTCGAGCACCAGGACCCGGGCGGCGCTGTCCGCGTCGTAACGGCCCTCGGCGGCGGCCGGGTTGGGCGGCTGGGTGCGCGGCACGGGCACCGGCTCGTCGCTCGGGCATGCGTTGACCGCGATGTGTACGACGTGGTTACGGCTGACCAGGCGGCGGCCCTGGCGGTCCTCGGCCTCGCGCAGGGCCCGCAGGGCGTGCGGGACGGTGTCGATGCCCTCGGCGGGGTCGCCGATCCGGATGCGGGTCACTCCGGTGCGGTTGGTGTGCGGGCCGTCCCGGCGCACATGGTCGGGGACGAGTCCCGCCGTCGCGGTGAAGTGGGCGCGCACGGTGTCCTCGACGACCCGGGCATCCTCGCCGTCCCGGGCGAGCACCACGCCCTTCTCGTACAGGAAGTGCGCGGTGTCGTCGTCGTACGGGCCCAGCGCCAGGGCGACATCGGGCATCGCCCGCTGGATGTGATCGAACTGCTCGTGGAAACGCTGTGGTGCCATGGTGTCTCCTCCCCCGACAAGACGGTGTTCGACAGTGAGAGCCGTGGGGCCACCGTCTGATACAGCAGGCCACTACCATGCGATGCGTGACAGCGGAAGGCGAGTCGGTTCTCGAACTGCTGCCCCTGGTGTTCGCCGACCCGGGCGCGGCCCGGTCGCGCGCGGAACAGGTGCTGCGGACCGGGCCGCAGCCGCTGCCCGCCAGCGTCGCCCACCAGGTACTGGGCATCTGGCAGCGGGACTTCGGCGACCTGCGGATCGCGCTGCGGCATCTGCGCCGCGCACGGGACCTGGCCGCGCGCGCCGAGTCGGCCGACCGCGAGGCGGATGTGCTCGCGACGCTCGGGGTCGCACTGGTGCACGCGGGGCGCACGCGGCAGGGGCTCACCTCGTTCGAGCGGGGAGTCGCGCGCGGTACCGGACACACCCGGGCCCGGGTGCTGTACCGGCGGGCGTACGTGTGGTGGGTGCTGGGCCGGCACCGGGAGGCGCTGGAGGACGTACGTCGGGCGCTGCCCGTGCTGCGGCAGGTCGGGGACGACATCTGGACCGCGCGGGCGCTGACCCTGCGGGCCACCGTCCATCTGGCGCTGGGCGCGGTGGACCGGGCGGTGGCGGACTTCACGGCGGCGGAGCGGCTGTGGGACACCACGGGCCAGGAGCACGACAAGGCGGACGCGGTGGAGAGCCGGGGCCTCGCCGCGTTCCGCTCCGGGGACATCCCGGCGGCGCTACGGCTGCTGGACGAGGCCGAGGAGCGGTACGGCAAACTCGGCACGCCCACCTACATGCTGTCGATCCGCCGCTGCGAGGTGCTGATGGCGGCCGGGCTGGCCCCGGAGGCACTCGCCGAGGCGGACGCGACGATCGCGCTGCTGGACCGGATCGGCGGGCAGTCGACCCGCAAGGCCGAGCTGCTGCTGGCGGCCGCGCGAGCCGCCCGCTCGGCCGGGGACGCGCACACCGCGATAGCCCGCGCCGCCGTCGCCGTACGGCTGTTCGCCGCACAGCGGCGGACGTGGTGGGAGACGCACGCCCGGCTGGTGCTGATCGAGGCGCGGGTGACGGCCGGGCGCCGCTCGGGACGGCTGGTCGCGGACGCGGCGGCGGTCGCCGGGAAGCTGGCCTCCTTCGGCTCGCCCGCCGCACCGGAGGCCTCGCTGCTCGCGGGACGCATCGCGCTGTCGCTGGGCTGGACGGCCGACGCGGAACGGCACCTGGCGGTGGCCGCGCGCAGCCGGCACGGCGGGCCGCCGCCGGCCCGGGTGACCGGCTGGGCGGCGCAGGCGCTCCGGGCGCGGGCGGCCGGGTCCCGGCGGGGCGTGCTGGAGGCCTGCCGGTGCGGACTGGACGTGCTGGACGACCACCGGATGACGCTCGGCGCCTCGGAACTGCGGGCCCACACCACCGCACAGGGCGCCGAACTGGCCGCGCTGGCCCAGGAGGTGAGCCTCGCCCACGGCACCCCGCGGCGGCTGCTGGAGTGGAGCGAGCGCTGGCGGGCGACCGTGCTGTCCGCGCCGCCCACCCGGCCGCCCGCCGACCCGGCGCTGCTGAGCGGCCTGACCGCCTACCGGGAGATCGCGGCCCGCGCCGAGGAGGCGCGGATGGAGGGCCGCCCGGTGCCCGCGCTGGATCGCGAACAGCGGCGGCTGGAGCGGGAGATCCGCTCCCGCACCCACCACATCCGCGGGGCCGCCCCGTACGAGGGCGACCGCTTCGACGCGGCCCGGCTGCTGGACCGCCTCGGTGAGGCACGTCTGGTCGAACTCGCGGTCGTCGACGGACGCGTGCACGTCCTGCTGTGCGGCCAGGGCCGGGTGCGGCGTTTCACCGGCGGCCCGCTGGCCGAGGCGGTCGCCGAGGCCGAGTACGTGCAGGCCGGGCTGCGCCGGCTCGCCCACCCCGGCGCCGAGGCCCGGCTGCCGCTGGTGGAGGCAGCGGGCCTGCGGCTGCAGGAGCTGCTCCTGGGCGGCGCGGCGGCCCACCTGGGCTCCGGCCCGGTGGTGATCGTGCCGCCGGGGGCGCTGCACCGGGTGCCGTGGGCGCTGCTGCCCGCGCTGCGGGACCGGGTGCTCAGCGTGTCGCCGTCGGCGGGCAGCTGGCTGCGCGCCCGCGAGACCGAGCCGCCGCCGGGCGGGCGGCAACTGCTGGTCCGCGGCCCCGGCCTCGCCACCGGCGGCGCGGAAGTACCCGAACTGGCTGACCGCTACGGCACGGCGACGGTCCTGGAGGGCGACGAGGCGCAGGTCCCGCGCGTCCTGGAACACCTCGACGGCGCGGCCCTCGCCCACCTCGCGGCCCACGGCACGTTCCGTGCGGACAGCCCCCTCTTCTCGGCCCTGCGCATGGCCGACGGCCCACTGATCGTCCACGACTTCGAACGGCTCACCCGCAGCCCGTACCGGATCATCCTCTCCAGCTGCGACACGGCCCGCCTCGCCTCCGTCGGCGCCGACGAACTCCTCGGCCTGGTCACCGCGTTGCTGCCGCTCGGCACGGCGGGAGTGGTGGCGAGCAGCGCCCCGGTCAACGACGCGGCCGTGGTCCCCCTGATGCTCGCCCTCCACAAGGGCCTCGACACGGGCCTCTCCCTGGCCGAGTCCCTCCGCGACGCCCGCGCCACCCTGCCCGAGGACCCGGTCCACCAGGCAACGGGGTGGGCGTTCGCGGCGTTCGGGGCGGCGTGACGCTAGGCCGACTCGCACTCCGGCAACTCCACCAGCCAGGGCAACGCTCCCCGGTCCCCTGTCCCCAACCGGCTGTACGCGCTGTACAGATGATTCCCCACCGTCCGCACGGACAAGGTCAACCGCTCGGCGATCTCCCGGTTGCTGAGCCCCGCCGCAGCGAGCGTCACGATCTGCCGCTGCCGCGCCGTCAGTTCACCGAGCACAAGCCCCGCCAACGCCGGTGTGCGCGCGCCCTGGCACCGACGGGCGAGCGCAACCGCCCGGGTACGCGAGACCCTCGCCGCCCGCGGGTCCCGATGCACCCGCACAGCCTGCGCCCGCGCCTCCGCCGCGAACAGCGAGAACCCGCGCTCCTCCAGATCCTCGGCCACCCGGTCCAGTCCGGCCCCGTCTCCCCGCGCCAGCGCGTCCGCGTGCCGCGCGAGGACACTGCCGGCAGGCAGCCGCCCGGCGGCCCGTTCGGGTTCACCGAGGCGTACGGCGTTGTACGGGTCGTACGCATCGCCACCGCCCGCCTCCCCCAACTCGCCGTCAGCCGAACGGAGTTCGGTAAGGCATGCCGCGTCCCCCGGCGCACCCCGCAACCCCTCCCGAGCCCAAGCGGCAGCGTCCCGTACCTCACCCCGCAGCCGCGCGAACCGGGCGCGTACGGCCGCGTACCCGGCAGGCAGCAGGGCGCTCTCCGCGACCAGCCACTCCCCCACGGGCGTCGGCAGCGCCCGGACATCGAGGTGCTCGATCCTCCGTACCAGCAGCCGCTCTTCGGCCTCCAGAGCCGGGCCGTACGCGGCAGGAGCACCGGACGCCAGCCGACGGGCCCGCAGCCGCCCGGCCGTGGCCCGCAGGGCCGCCCCGTGCAGGGGAACGGCGAGAGTGACGGCGTCACCCTGGTCGTCGACACGGATCAGACCGTCCGTCTCCAGGCGCTCCAGAACGGCCAAGTCGAAGTGATCCACGGGCAGGGGCAGCGGCTCGGCGAACGCGAGGCGCTCGAGAATGTCCCGCTCACCGGGGTGGGCGCGTTCCAGCACGGGCGCAACCCGCTCCCGTACGGCCGCGGTGACCGGCAGTGCTCCCCGCCAGGCCCGCTCCCTCGTGCCGGGAACGGAAGTCAGCCGTCCGGCCTGGCCGAGCGCGGCGACCAGGTCACGCAGCAGCCGCAGATCGCCCTGGCACATCCGGTGCAGTCGGCGCACGGTGAGCGGTTCCAGCCCGGCGGCGGCGAGCAACAGGGCGGTGTCCTCGCAGGGCAGGGGTTCGAGGGCCAGCCGGGGCAGCAGCTCCCCGGTCCACAGCCGGGACACGGCGGCGGGCGCGGGCGCGCCGTCCACGGCGGCGACGACGAGCCGGGTACGGCCGTGTACGGCGAGCTGGTGGACGACGGCGGCCGATGCCTCGTCCAGCAGATGGGCGTCGTCCACGACGAGGAGCCGGACGCCGGACAGGATCCGCACCGCGCGGTGCGGCGAGACGGAGTCGGGCAGCAGGTGGGCGAAGGCCGCGAGGGGCAGGTTCCGGGCCTCGGGCGTGCCGGTCACCAGGGTGTGCTCCGTGTCCCGGACCGCCTCGGTGATCAACCGGGTCTTGCCGTGGCCGGCCGGTGCGGTCACCACGATGCCGGGACGGCCGACGGCCGACGCCCCGCGCACCAGCTCCAGTTCGGCGTCCCGGCCGGTGAACGGCCAGGGCAGCTCCAGCGTCTTCGCGTCCTGTTCGTCAGTGCTCACATGATGCAGAGGGCTTGTACTCAGGTTTGATACAGGGCGACTTGAGTAGCCCCCGACTCAGGCGCCGGCAGCGGAGTGCGGGCAGGCTGGCCGCATGACCCGACGCCTCTGTTCGCTCCCGCGGCAGCCGGCCCCGTGCTTCGCACCGGGGCTGACCGCCGAGCGGCTGGGCGCGCTGCTCGCCGGGCGGCGGATGTGGGTCAACGGCACGGTGTTGCACTACGCCTTCTTCGACGACGTCCACGACGGCTCCGCCGCCTCGGTGATCCCGGTTCCCGGGACCGGGGAGCTGCGCCGGATGCCGTGGGCGGGCGGCCAGGAGCAGCGGGCCGTGGTGCGCGACGCCTTTCGCGAATGGCAGGGGCTCGGCATCGGTGTCACGTTCGCCGAGGTCGGCGACCGGCGCGAGGCGGAGCTGCGGATCGGGTTCCAGGCCGGCGGCGGTTCCTGGTCGGCGGTGGGCCGGGAGGCGCTGTCGGTCGGCCGGAGCGAGCGCACCATGAATCTGGGCTGGGATATGACCGGGCCCGGGGAGCGCGGAGCGGTCCTGCATCAGATCGGGCACGCGCTCGGCATGGTGCACGAGCACCAGAGCCCTCATGCCGGGCTGCACTGGGACGACGAGGCCGTGTACGCCGAGCTGGCGGGCCCGCCGAACTTCTGGAGCCGGGAGACGACGTACACGAACGTCCTGCGCACGCTGGACGCAGGCGAGGCGAGCGGCTCGGTGTGGGACCCGCAGTCGGTGATGACGTTCCCGTTCGGGCCGGGACTGGTGCTGGAGCCGGAGCAGTACCGCGGGGGGCTGGATCCGTCGGACGGGCCGTCGCCGGCCGACAAGGAGTTCGTGCTGCGCTGGTATCCGCCCGCCGACCCCTCCGGGCCGGCCGCGCTGGTGCCGTTCCGGTCGGCGCCGCTCGGCCTCGGGCCGGGCGAACAGGCCGACTTCACCGTCGAGCCGCCGGAGACCCGCGACTACACCGTGGGCACCTTCGGTGACGCCGACACCGTGCTCGTGGTCTTCGAGGAGCGCGACGGGGTGCCGCGCTTCCTCGCGGGCCACGACGACGGCGGCGCCCCGGACAACGCCGCCGTCCGCGTCCGGCTCGTCAAGGGCCGGCGCTATGTCGTCCGCGTCCGGCTGTACTCGACGTGGGGATCGGGAGAGACAGCCGTCATGTGCTGGTGACGGCACACGGACGACACCGGCCACAGTCCGGCACCGGGGGAAGCGGCCGCGGACGTCACCTGCGGGGGAGGTGACGTCCGCGGCCACACTTACGTCCCAGGGCGTCGAAGCACCGGCCGCTTCACGACGCCGCCCGTTCGGGCGAGCCGGTGGAGGCCGTGTCCGGGTGGGCGAGGCCGAGGTGGTCGCGCAGGGTCGTGCCCTCGTAGTCGGTGCGGAACACGCCCTGTTCCTGGAGCAGGGGTACGACCTTGTCGGCGAAGGGGTCGAGGCCGCCGGGCGTGATGTGCGGGACGAGGATGAAGCCGTCGGAGGCGTCCGCCTGCACGAAGTCGTTGATGGTCTGCGCGACCGTTGCCGGGGCGCCGACGAAGGTCTGCCGGTTGCCGGTGTTGATGACCAGATCTCGGATGGACCACTTGTTGGCCTCGGCGAGCTGTCGCCACTCACGGGCGATGGCGATCGGGTCCCGGTACATGCGCACCTGGGCGCGGCCCCGGGAGATGTGGTCCTCGCCGACCACCGGGTCGACGTCGGGCAGCGGGCCCTCCGGGTCGTACGCCGACAGGTCCCGGTTCCAGACGAACTCCAGGTGCTTGATGGCGGTGGCACCGCTGACCTGCTGGCGGCGGACCTCGCGGGCGAGTTCGGCGGCCTCCTGGTCGGTGTCGCCGAGGACGAACGTCGCGGCGGGCAGGATGAGCAACTGGTCATGGCGGCGGCCGTACTTGGCGAGCCGGCCCTTGACGTCCGTGTAGAAGGCCTGGCCCTCCTTCAGCGTCGAGTACCGGCTGAAGATCGCGTCGGCGCCGGAGGCTGCGAACTCGCGGCCCTCGTCGGAGTCGCCCGCCTGGAAGATCACCGGACGGCCCTGCGGGGAGCGCGGGACGTTGAACCGGCCGTGGATGTCGAAGTGCTGTCCGTGATGGACGAAGGCGCCTGCCTGGGCGTCCCGAAGGAAGGTGCCGCCGGCCTGGTCGGCCAGGATCTCGTCGCCGCGCCAGGAGTCGAAGAGTTCATGCGCGGTGGCGAGGAACTCCTTGGCGCGGGAGTAGCGCTCCTCCTGCGGCAGGAAGCCGCCGCGCCGGAAGTTCTCGCCGGTGAAGGCGTCCCAGGAGGTGACGACGTTCCACGCGGAGCGGCCGCCGGAGAGGTGGTCGAGGCTCGCGAACTGGCGGGCCACCTCGTACGGCTCGTTGAACGTGGAGTTGATGGTGCCGGTCAGGCCGAGCCGGTCGGTGACGGCAGCCAGCGCGGCGAGCACGGTGAAGGTGTCGGGGCGGCCGACGACGTCCAGGTCGTAGATCTTGCCGCCCTGTTCGCGCAGCCTGAGCCCCTCGGCGAGGAACAGGAAGTCGAACTTGGCGCGTTCGGCGGTCCGTGCGAAGTGCGCGAAGGAGCTGAACTCGATGTGGCTGCCGGCGGCCGGGTCACTCCACACGGTGGTGTTGTTGACGCCGGGGAAGTGCGCGGCCAGGTGGATCTGCTTCAGCGGCTTGCTCATGGGGTGCGGTCGTCCTCTCCGGCTGCTCAGGCGACGGATGCGGCGTAGCGGTTGGCGGGGCGGGCGAGGCCGAGCAGGCCGCGCAGGGTGTCGGCCTCGTAGGCGTCGCGGAAGCGGCCTCGGCGCTGGAGTTCGGGCACCAGGTCGCGGCTGATGCGGGGCAGGTCGTGACCGGCGACGGCGGGCCGCAGCCGGAATCCGGTCAGCCCGCTCTCCAGCAACTCCTCCAGCAGATCGGCGAGTTGGGCTGCCGTGCCGGTGAAGATCCGGGCGTCGCTGGTGTACGGCTCACCGGCGAGTGTGTCCAGGCGGTCGCGGCGCGCCTCCGCCTGCGCCGGACTGTCGTCGAGGAAGACGACGAGGTCACCGAAGACATGCAGGGTGTCCCCGGCCCGGCCTGCCGACCGCTGCCCGGCGCGGATCTCGGCGACGATCGCGCGGGCCTGGTCCCCGTCGTGCGGGGTGACGTAGCCGATGTCGGCCTTGTGGGCCACGAGCCGGTACCCGGCCGACTGGTGGGCGAGGGCGGTGACCAGCGGCTGGCCCTGGGGCGGCCGGGGCGTGATCGAGGGGCCCTTGACGCTGAAGTGGCGGCCCTCGAAGTCGATGTAGTGCAGCTTGTCCCGGTCGATGAAGCGGCCCGTCGCGGTATCCCGGATCTCGGTGTCGTCCTCCCAGCTGTCCCAGAGCCGGCGCACCACTTCCGCGTAGTCGGCGGCCTCGTCGAACAGTTCGGTGATCACGTCCTGGGCGGCCGGGCTGTCGTAGGCCTCGATCCGGGGGATGGTATGGCGGCCGAAGTGGGCGGCCTCGTTCGGGCGGCCGCTGACCTGCACGCGCAGGCCGGCGCGGCCGGTGCTGACGTAGTCGAGGGTGGCGATCGCCTTGGAGATGTGGAACGGCTCGGTGTGTGTGGACACCACGGTCGGCACCAGGCCGATGTGCCGGGTGAGGGGGGCGACACGGGAGGCGATGAGGACCGCGTCGAGCCGGCCGCGTACCTGGTCGGTGCGCTCGTCCGGGTCGAGGAAGTGGGAGGACTGCGGGCCGAGGCCGTCTTCGAGGGTGACGAAGTCGATGAGGCCGCGCTCGGCCTCGGCGACCAGGTCGGCCCAGTAGCCGGCGGTGAACAGGTCCCGGGGGCGGGCGACCGGCTCGCGCCAGGAGGCGGGGTGCCAGCCGGTGCCGTCCAGTGCGACGGCAAGGTGCAGAAGAGAAGCGGGAGTTGAGGACACGTCCGTGCCTTCCTTGATGTCCGTACGAGAACACCGGCTCGCCGCGGCGGGCGTCGGCGAGGGCGAGCGCGGCAGGAGGAGGCCCGGGCCTTCGGCCCGGGAGATACGTCAGTGGCGACAGAGCGCGGCGGACACGCGCTGGAGATCTATGTGCGGCCGGGAGTGCAGGCGGACGGAGCGGTAGGGGTGCGGGGCGCACAGCGGGAGCACTCGTATCACGACCGTCACCTCCGTCCGTCGGCCTGGGCGGTCCGTCTCGGCCGCCTGGCGGATCTCGTCATACATCGCAACCGGATCCCGTCATGAGTCACAACGCACGGCCGGCGTCGGTTGTTCCCGACCATGCGCCTGTTCCGCGGACTTGTTCGTTCCCGCGCAGGCGCCCGTTCCGGCGGACCCGTCCGCTCCCGCGCTGCGGACCCGCACGATCCGGTTGCGGCGACGCAGGGTGAACCCGATCGACTCGTAGAGCCGGATCGCGCGCGTGTTGTCGGCAGCCGCGTGCAGGAACGGGGTGTCCCCGCGCTCCCGGATGCCCCACGCGACCGCGCGCACCAGCCGGGTGGCCAGCCCCCGGCCCCGGTGGTCGGGGTCGGTGCAGACCGCGCTGATCTCGGTCCAGCCGGGCAGCCGCAGACGCTCCCCGGCCATGGCGATCAGCCGCCCCTGGTGCCGGATGCCGAGGTAGGTGCCCATCTCGACGGTCCGTTCCAGGAACGGTCCGGGCCGGGTGCGGGCGACGAGGCCGAGGATCTCGGGGACGTCGGCGGGCCCGAGCCGCACCGTTTCCGGAGCCGGTTGCGCGCGCAGCGCGACATCCACCAACTGCACGCCTTCTCCGCCGCCTTCGAGCCGCCAGCCGTCGGGCACCCGGTCGACGGGCTTGATCCGTACGGTGGTTCCGGGGCCGACGAGGGCCCGCA
Organism: Streptomyces sp. IMTB 2501; assembly: GCF_001953885.1. Classification (GTDB taxonomy): domain Bacteria; phylum Actinomycetota; class Actinomycetes; order Streptomycetales; family Streptomycetaceae; genus Streptomyces. The sequence goes on from NZ_MQUS01000007.1 coordinate 31,421, forward strand.
GGTCGTGCCAGGCGGCCGGGTCCGCCGGGTCGGCGAGCGCGGCGAAGGCGTAGACGCCTTCCTGGTAGCGGGCGGCGCGGCCCAGGCGCTCGGCCAGGTGGACCTGCGGGCCGGTCAGGGCGGCCCAGACGGCGTTGTCGAGCGCACGGGTGCCGGATTCGGCTCCGTCTTTGCGGAGGTCGGTCTGGAGGGACACGGAGGCGGAGCCTCCCTCTCGGCTCGGTTCGGTTCAGTTCGGTTCGGTTCGGTTCGGTTGGGGTGGAGGGTGGGTCAGGAGTTGTCCAGGGGCAGGCCGGGCGGGTTGACCTCGGACTTGGCGACGGCCTCGTTGGAGAGGTTGTATGCCGTCAGCAGCTCGGCGTACTGACCGTGCTCGATCAGGTAGTTGACGGCGTCGGCGAGCGGCTTGGCGAGACCGCTGTCCTTCTTCGCGGTCGCCGCGATCAGGCCCTGGAGGGTCACGCCCGCGCCGGATACCTTGCCCGCGTTCCGTGTCGCGTCGGCCGTGTTCGCGACCTGGGTGACGTGGTAGGCGATGCCGGGGTTGGGGCCGAAGTAGGCGTCGATCTTGCCGCTGGCCAGCGCGAGATAGGTGCTGTTGTGGTCCGGGTAGTACTTGATGGTGACCTTCTTGCCCTGCTCGGCCAGCTTGGCCTTCCACTTCAGGAGGATCTTCTCCTGGTTGGTGCCGGAGCCGACGGAGACGGTCCTGCCCGCGAGGTTCTCGTAGTCTCCGCCGAAGTTCCAGGTGCTCTTCTTCGGCACCTCGAAGGCGAGGTTGTCCTGACGGTAGGAGGCGAACGCGTACTTCTTCTTGCGCTCCTCGGTGTCGGTGACGTTGGAGAAGGCCACGTCGACCTTGCCGCTGTCGATGCCGACGAAGAGGTTCTCCCAGGTGAAGTTCCTCAGCTCGGGCTTGAGGCCGAAGACGGCGGCGACCAGGCGCCCGAGGTCGGGTTCGGAGCCGGTGAGGGTCTTCTGGTCGCCGCCCACGTACGCCAGCGGCGGGAACCCGGCCGGCAGGGCACCCTCGCCGATGACCAGCTTGCCGCTTCTGCGGAGGGAGGCGGGCAGTTCGGCGCTGATGGACTTCACCTCGGACACCTTGATGGTGGTCTGCCGGGCGGCCCCGTTGGAGACCTGCCCGATGACGACCTCGCCGGACTTGGCTCCGTCGGTGGTGGTGGCCGCATCGCTGTCGCCACCGCAGGCGGCGAGCCCGGTGGCCAGGGTGGCGACGGCGGTCGCCGCGGTGATGCCGCGTATCAGGCTGCGTCGGGAGAGCTGGCTGCGCATGGCTGTCCTTGTCGTTCGGTGAGGGTGATGGTGGCCGGGGAGGGATGTCAGAGGACCTTGGCCAGGAAGTCCCGGGTGCGCTCGTGCCGGGGCCGGTCCAGGACCTCCTGGGGCGGGCCCTGTTCGACGATCCGGCCGCCGTCGAGGAAGACGATCCGGTCGGCGACCTCGCGGGCGAAGCCGATCTCGTGGGTGACGATGACCAGGGTGGTGCCGCTGGTGGTGAGGTCCTGGATGACGGCCAGCACCTCACCGACCAGTTCCGGGTCGAGCGCGGAGGTCGGCTCGTCGAAGAGGATGATGCCGGGGCGCAGTGCGAGGGCGCGGGCGATGGCAACGCGCTGCTGCTGTCCGCCGGACAGCTGGCGCGGATAGGCGTCGGTACGGTCACCCAGGCCGACCCGGGTGAGCAGTTCGCGGGCCAGCTCCAGCGCCTCGGGCCTGCTCAGCTTCCCGGTCGCGACGGGCGCGGCGGCGACGTTGTCGAGGACTGTCAGGTGCGGGAAGAGGTTGAAGTTCTGGAAGACGAAGCCGATACGGCTGCGCTGGACGAGGATGGCACGCTCGCTCAGCTCCTTCAGCCGGCCGCCGCTGCCGCGTTTGACGCCGATCGGCTCGCCGCCGACGCTGACGTGGCCGGCGTCGGGTTTCTCCAGGTGGTTGACGACCCGCAGCAGGGTGGACTTGCCGGAGCCGGAGGGGCCGATGACGACGGTGACCTCGCCGGGGCGCACGGTCAGGTCGATGCCGTCCAGCACACGATGGGTGCCGTACCACTTGTGGACGTCGTGGACCTCCAGCGCGGCCGGGGCCGGTGTGCCGGTGGCGGTCATACGGCGGCCTCCCTGCGCAGCCGGGCCCGGAACTCGGCAAGGCCCGCGCGTGCCTTCTGCAGCGGGGTCGGCGGCAGGGTGCGGGTGGCGCCCCGCGCGAAGTACCGCTCGACGTAGTACTGGACGACGGACACGGCGCTGGTGAGGATCAGGTACCAGACGGTGGCGACCAGCAGCAGCGGCACGATGTCGCCGGGGTAGGTGCTGCCCATGGTCTGCACGGAGCCGAACAGGTCCAGCAGCGAGACGTAGAACACCAGCGAGGTGCTCTTGATCAGGCCGATGAGCTGGTTGACATAGTTCGGAGTGATGGACCGCAGAGCCTGCGGGAGGACGATCCGGGTGAACTGGTAGCGCCTGGGCAGGCCGAGAGCGGCCGCCGCCTCGTGCTGGCCCTGGTCGACGGAGAGGATGCCGCCGCGTACGACCTCCGCCGCGTACGCCGCCTCGTTGAGGCTGAGCCCGACCACGGCGACCGTCATGTCGGTGGCGAGGCGCGACTCGTCGAAGGTGACGAAGGCCGGCCCGAAGGGAATGCCGAGGCTCAGAGTCTTGTACAGGGCCGAGAAGTTGTAGAGGAAGATCAGGACGACGATCAGCGGCACCGAGCGGAACAGCCAGGTGTAGGTCCAGCTCACGGCGCGCAGGACCGGGCTGCCCGACTGGCGGCCGAGGGCCAGCAGGATGCCGCCGAGCAGGCCCAGCACGGCGCTGAGCGCGGCGACTTCGAGGGTGACGAGGAGCCCGTCGAGGACGGTGGGCCGCAGGAACCAGTAGCGGAAGCGGTCCCATTGGTAGAACGGGTTCGTGGCCAGTCCGTGCAGGATCTGCGCGACGAGCACGAGGACGACGGCGGTGGCGATCCACCGGCCGGGGCGGCGCAGTGGCTGAACGCGCTGGGCTTTGAGAGGTTTTGACGGTGAGTCGGTGGGGGGCGCCTCGGCGAGGGATACGGCGGCGCCTGGGGGTTCACTCATGACGGGCTCCGGCGGAGTCGGACACCCCGGGACGCGCGGCGAACACGTGGAGCCGCGACGGCACTACGGCACGAGGCGGCGCACGACGGCGCACGGGGACCGGGGGCGGGGCGGGCGACGGCACACCGCGGGGGCGGTGTGCCTCAGGAACGCGCGGGCTGGAAAGGGACGTCAGCCCCGGCGGGCACGGCCCGGCGCGGTACACAGTGCGCTGTTGACGCGGAGCAGATCGACGGCGCGGTCGGCGACGAGGAGCCCGGCGTACGGCCGTACGCAGCCGTGCGGGCGGCTCGCGGCCGTCCTCGAAGCTGCGTACATGGCGTCACCTGTCACTGTTCCGGCCCAGCGGGGCCCTCGCGCTTACCGAAAACGTCATTCCGGTCCGGTCGTCACCTGGGGCACCCCACCGCGATGCGAGGGTTGCCGGTCAGCGAGCCAGGGCTTGTCGCTGACGCTCATGACCGTTCTGAGCCGCAAGTAAGGCAGTCGTCCGTTCGAATGTCAACGGCCGTCCACGCAGCGGACGTCACGCGCCCGCCCTCACCTGCGGGAAGCGTCCTCGGCATCCGCGGCGAGACCCGCCCAGTCCAGGATCTGGACGGCGGCTCCGGCGGCTTCCAGGCCCTGGCAACGGCCGTGGTGACGGCGGGAGATGCCGTCGAGGTCGAGAGGGCGGCCGAACGCGGGGTGCGCGGCCAGCCGGCGGGCGTAGGCCCACAGGGCGCGGTGACCGGCGATGCGGTGCACGGCGGAGGCGTCGAGGTGGTGGCGGTGGACGGTGTCCAACTGCACCAGCGTTACCCACAGTTCGACGTCGGCGGCGGTGAGCCGGTCGTCGGCCAGGTACTCCTCTCCGGCCAGCCGGCTCTCCAGCCGGCCCAGGGTGTCGAGGAGCACGTCGAGGGCGGCAGCCCGCTCGGCCGGGCCGGCGCCGGCCTGTCCGGCGCGCTGCGCGGCCTCCTCGATCCCCTCGGCACACATCCGCTCGACAGCCTCGATCACGGACTCCAGGCCGCACGGGTACAGCGAGACATGGCCCTCGCGCGGGAAGCGGTCGAGGTCGCGCAGGATGTCGGGGGCGTGGGCGCTGACGATACGGCCGGACCAGTCGTCGCTGAGCACGGGCGCGAGGGCCGGGCCGGTGAAGTGGTGGGCGCTCGCCTCGTACAGCGGGCGCAGCGCGGAGTGTCCGCCGCCGGGACAGTCCGGGACGGCGGGCAGGAACGTGACCGGACAGGCCGCGTCCAGGCCGAGGAGGCCGTGCCCGACGGCGAGGCGCAGCCCGTCGGGACAGGCGGTCGACAGATGGAGCCGGTAGCGGTGCGCCACGGCGTAGTGGCCGCTGCGCGCGTCCTGGCCGATCCGGCCCCGGAAGACGGGGGCGGCCCGGTGGACGGACGGAACGGCGGCGAGCGGAGTGATGGACATGCGTCTCCCCGGGTGGTGGGCGTGCGGAGGTATGCGCCGACGGGCGGCGTCGGCCGACGGGCGCCGGGCGCCCGGCTCAGTGGTGAAGGCTGATCGCGCTGCAGACGCGCAGCAGATCGATGTGCCGGCGGGAGGTGAGCAGGGGCGCGCGGAACGGCATACGGCTCCCTCGGCCGCCGACCGTTTCGAGGCGCGTCATCATTCCCTACCTGTTCACTAGGATTCCCACTCCGGAGTGTCGGTCGGGGCTCCTTGCGACGTCAAGAGGGCGTCCACGCTCAGGACTCCGGGGGCACAGCCGGCCCGAGGGGTGCGGAGCCGCATCGAAATGAAGCCGCTGTATCGAAACGAAGCCGCCGAGGCCTCCTCAAAATCTGCGCCATGTGACATATTACTGCTGTGGCGAAGCGAATGACCTGCGACGTCGTGGTCGTAGGAGCCGGAATGGTGGGCGCGGCCTGCGCTTTGTACGCCGCACGGGCCGGGCTCGATGTGCGGGTGGTGGACCGCGGCCCGGTGGCCGGCGGTACCACCGGTGCGGGCGAGGGCAACCTGCTCGTGTCCGACAAGGAACCGGGCCCCGAACTCGACCTCGCCCTGCTGTCGGCCCGGTTGTGGTCGCGCCTGGGCGACGAGTTGGGTACGGCCGTCGAGTTCGAGCCCAAGGGCGGCCTGGTGGTCGCCTCCACCCCCGAGAGCCTCACCGCACTGCACACCTTCGCCGCCGCCCAGCGGACCGCCGGAGTCGAGGCCGAACCGGTGGCGGCGGACCAACTGCCCGCCCTGGAGCCCCACTTGTCCACCGGCATGGCCGGCGGAGTGCACTATCCGCAGGACGCCCAGGTCATGCCCGCCCTCGCCGCCGCCCACCTGCTCCGCGCCTGCGAGGCCCGCCTGCACACCGGCTGGACCGTGACCGGCGTACTGCGCACGGCGGACGGCGCGGTCGCCGGTGTCCGCACCGACCGGGGCGACCTGCACGCACCGGCGGTGGTGAACGCGGCCGGCACCTGGGGCGGCGACCTCGCGGCGCTCGCCGGCGTCCGGCTGCCGGTACTCCCGCGACGCGGCTTCGTCCTGGTCACCGAGCCACTGCCGCGTATGGTCCGGCACAAGGTGTACGCCGCTGACTATGTGGCCGATGTCGCGAGCGACTCGGCCGCCCTGCGCACTTCGCCGGTGGTGGAGGGCACGGCCGCCGGGCCGGTACTGATCGGCGCGAGCCGGGAGCGGGTCGGCTTCGACCGCTCGCTCTCGCTCCCGGCGGTACGGGCGCTCGCGGCCGGGGCGATCGGGCTGTTCCCCTTCCTGGAGCGAGTGCGGGCGCTGCGGACCTACGCGGGTTTCCGGCCGTACCTGCCCGACCATCTGCCGGCGATCGGCCCGGACCCGCGCGCGCCGGGGCTGTTCCACGCCTGTGGCCACGAGGGCGCCGGCATCGGACTGGCCACCGGTACCGGGCAGTTGATCGCGCAGACGCTCACCGGGAAGTCACCGGAGCTGGAACTCACCCCGTTCCGGCCGGAGCGGTTCGACACCGACGGAGGCGACACGCCATGAATCCCCTGGAGTTGACCCAAGCAGGGCCGGGCGAGGCCTTCACCGTCACCTTCGACGGCCGGCCCCTCACGGCCCTGTCCGGGCAGACCGTCGCGGCGGCGCTGTGGGCGGCGGGCGTGACGGCCTGGCGGAGCACCCGGGGCGACGGCAGGCCCCGCGGGGTGTTCTGCGGGATCGGGGTGTGCTTCGACTGCCTGGTGACCGTCAACGGGCGGGCGAACCAACGGGCTTGCCTGGTGCCGCTCCATCCGGGCGATGTGATCCGCACACAGGAGGGGACGGGCCGGGACGATGACTGAGCGAGCGCATCTGGCTGTCGTCGGAGCGGGCCCGGCGGGACTCGCCGGCGCACTGGCGGCGGCCGCCCGGGGGGTCCGGGTCACCCTCGTCGACGCGGCGGACCAGGCGGGCGGCCAGTTCTACCGGCAGCCCGCCCGAGCCCTCGGCGCCCGTCGCCCCGAGGCCCTGCACCACCAGTGGCGCACCTGGGAGCGGCTGCGGCACGGCCTCGACCGGCACATCAGCGCCGGGCGCGTCACTCACCTGACGGACCATCACGTGTGGTGCGTGCGACCGGGATCCACCTCCTTCGCGGTGCACGCCCTGCGGGGCCCCGCACAGGAGCAGGGGGTCACCGTCCGCGCCGACGCCGTACTGCTGGCCACCGGCGGCTACGAACGTGTGCTGCCCTTTCCGGGCTGGACGCTCCCCGGTGTCGTCACCGCGGGCGGCGCGCAGGCCATGCTCAAGGGCGGCCTGGTGCTGCCCGGCCGTAGGGTCGTGGTGGCCGGCACCGGACCGCTGCTGCTGCCGGTGGCCACGGGGCTCGCCGCGGCCGGGGCGCGGGTGGTCGCGCTGGCCGAGTCCGCCGACCCCAGGGCCCTGCTGCGCCGCGCCCCGGCCCTCGCCGCACAACCCGGCAAACTCGCCGAAGGGGCCTGGTACGCGGGGCAGTTGGTGCGCCACAAGGTCCGCACGCTGCCCCGGCACATCGTCGTGGAGGCGCACGGCACCGAGCGGCTGGAGGCGGTCACCCTCGCCGCCGTGGACAGGACCGGGCGGATCAGGCCCGGCAGCGCACGCCGTATCCCCTGTGACACCCTCGCCGTCGGACACGGCATGCTGCCGCACACCGACCTCGCCGAGACGCTCGGCTGCGCACTGTCCGAGGCGGACGGCACGGCCGTACGGGTCGACGACGAGCAGCGCACCGACGTGCCCGGGGTCTGGGCGGCCGGCGAGACCACCGGCATCGGCGGCGCGGCCCTCGCCCTCGCCGAGGGACACATCGCGGGCCGCTCGATCGCCACCCGCCTGTACGGCACCGCCCCCGACCCGCGCTCCTGGGCGGCGGCCGCCCGGGCCAGGACCCGGCTGCGGACGTTCTTCACGGCGCTCGAAGCGGCGTACGCGCCGCCCGCGGGCTGGGCGGAACGGCTCACGGACGACACGGTGGTGTGCCGGTGCGAGGAGGTCACGGCCGGCGCGGTCCGTACCGCCACGGGCTCGCTCGGCGCGGGCGATCTGCGCACCGTGAAGCTGCTCACTCGGGCCGGGATGGGCTGGTGCCAGGGCCGGATGTGCGCACCGGCGGTGGCCGGTCTGACCGGATGCCCGCTCACCGCGGGACGCCGCCCGTTCGCCCGGCCGGTACCGCTCGGCGTTCTGGCCGGTCTGCCGGACGACTGACTGCCCGGACCGAGACGACCGGCACAAGCCACTGCATTCGAGCACTCAGTAACTCGCCAACTCAGTACCATGTCACACGTCATTCGATTGGGGACCACAGATGACCCATCCGCAGAACCGTCCCTGGCGCGGTGTCCTCGTCGCCACCGCGCTCCCGCTCCGCGACGACCTGTCGATCGACTACGACCGCTACGCCGAGCACTGCTCCTGGCTGGTGGCCAACGGCTGTGACGGCGTCGTACCCAACGGCTCGCTCGGCGAGTACCAGGTGCTCACGCCCGAGGAGCGCGCCCGGGTGGTGCAGACGGCCGTCGCGGCGATCGGCGGCGAGCGGGTGATGCCGGGCGTCGCCGCGTACGGCTCGGCGGAGGCCCGGCGCTGGGCCGAGCAGGCGGGCGAGGCGGGCTGCGCGTCGGTGATGCTGCTGCCGCCCAACGCCTACCGCGCCGACGAGCGTTCCGTCCTCGCCCACTACGCCGAGGTCGCCCGCGCGGGGCTGCCGGTGGTGGCGTACAACAACCCGATCGACACCAAGGTCGACCTGGTGCCCGAACTCCTCGCCCGGCTGCACGGCGAGGGGCACATCCATGGCGTCAAGGAGTTCTCCGGCGACGTCCGCCGCGCCTATCGCATCGCCGAACTCGCCCCGGAACTGGATCTGTTGATCGGCGCCGACGACGTCCTGCTGGAGCTGGCGGTGGCGGGCGCCAAGGGCTGGGTGGCCGGTTACCCGAACGCGCTGCCGCGGGCCTCGGTGGAGCTGTACCGTGCCGCGGCGACCGGCGACCTCACCACCGCACTCCCCCTGTACCGGCAGCTGCACCCGCTGCTGCGCTGGGACTCGAAGGTGGAGTTCGTGCAGGCCATCAAGGTGTCCATGGACATCGTCGGCCGGTACGGCGGCCCGGTGCGCCCACCCCGCGTGCCACTGCTGCCCGAACAGGAGGCCCAGGTCCGGGCCGCCACCGAGAAGGCCGCCGCCGCGGGCCTCGCCTAGGCCGGCACAAGGGAGTCGGATCATGCGCAGCAAGCTCGTCCTGCACGCCGTCGACTCGCACACCGAGGGCATGCCGACCCGGGTGATCACCGGCGGGATCGGCACCGTACCGGGTGCGACGATGAACGAACGGCGGCTGTACTTCCGTGAACACCGCGACAGCATCAGGCAGTTGCTGATGAACGAGCCGCGCGGCCACTCCGCGATGAGCGGCGCGATCCTCCAGCCGCCGAGCCGCCCCGACTGCGACTGGGGCGTTCTCTACATCGAGGTCTCCGGCTATCTGCCGATGTGCGGGCACGGCACCATCGGGGTCGCCACCGTGCTGGTGGAGACGGGAATGGTGGAGGTCGTGGAGCCCGTGACCACGATCCGGCTCGACACCCCGGCGGGGCTGGTGGTGGCCGAGGTGGCGGTGGAGAACGGGGCCGCGCGGAATGTGACCCTGAGGAACGTGCCGTCGTTCGCCGTCGCCCTGGACCGCAAGATCGCCCTGCCCGACGGCCGTACGGTCACCTACGACCTCGCCTACGGCGGCAACTTCTACGCGATCCTGCCGCTCGACGCCTTCGGGCTGCCCTTCGACCGCGCCCGCAAGGACGACATCCTGGCGGCCGGCCTGTCCCTGATGGCGGCGATCAACGCCGAGGCGGAACCGGTGCACCCCGAGGACCCGTCCATCCGCGGCTGCCATCACGTCCACCTCTACGCGCCCGGCGCCACGGCACGCCACTCGCGGCACGCCATGGCCATCCACCCGGGCTGGTTCGACCGCTCCCCGTGCGGCACGGGCACGAGCGCGCGCATGGCACAACTGCACGCGCGGGGCGAACTGCCGTTGCACACCGAGTTCGTGAACGAGTCCTTCATCGGGACCCGGTTCACCGGACGCCTGCTCGATACGACGGAGGTCGCGGGTGTCCCCGCGGTGCTGCCCAGTTTCACCGGGCGCGCGTGGATCACCGGCACCGCGCAGTACCTCCTCGACCCCACCGATCCCTTCCCGGAAGGATTCGTCCTCTAGACTCGCGCCGGTGATGCGTGACATGGCACAGGAACAGAACAGGCCGGACTCGGACCTGCCCGCACTCCCCCGGCTGGGCGGACGGCGCAGCAGCTACCGCGAGCGGGTCGCGGACGCGCTGCGCGCCGCGCTGATCGCGGGCGAACTGCGGCCGGGCGAGGTCTACTCGGCGCCCTCGCTCGCCTCCCGCTTCGGCGTCTCGGCGACGCCGGTGCGGGAGGCGATGCTGGATCTGGCCAAGGAGGGCCTGGTCGACACCGTGCCGAACAAGGGCTTCCGGGTCACCGCGGTCTCCGACCAGCAGCTGGACGAGTACACGCACATCCGCGCGCTCATCGAGATCCCCACCGTGGCCGCCCTGGCCCGTACCGCCGACCGCGTCTCGCTGGAGGCGCTGCGCCCGGCGGCCCGCGAGATCGTCAGCGCGGCGGCCGCGGGCGACCTGATCGCCTACGTCGAGGCCGACACCCGCTTCCACCTCGGACTGCTCGCCCTGGCGGGCAACGCCCACCTGGTCGAGGTGGTGGCCGACCTGCGCGGCCGCTCCCGCCTCTACGGCCTGACAGCCCTGGTGCAGGCCGGCCGCCTGCTCGCCTCGGCCGAGGAGCACCTGGAGCTCCTCGACGCCCTTCTGGAACAGGACGAGAAGGCCGTGCACGCGATCATGACCCGGCATCTGGGACATGTACGCAGCCTGTGGGCGGAGGGAACGGAACGCGGCTGACGAACATCTCGCGGTGTGGACGTCGTTTCAGTGAACTTTTTTCACGATCAGCCGGGCTGGACGACACAAGAACCGGCGATTTTGCGGCGGGCAGGGGCTTACCTGAACATGACGGGGTCCCGGCGATCCTGGGACGTCTGTTCGATGAGAGGCACCCCCATGCACGTCACCGGAACCGCCCCCCAGCCGGCTCCGGCCCCCTCCGAGGACCGCACCGTCGCCCTCGGAGACCCTCGCGACGCCACGGGCGTCGAGGACACCCACGGCTCCGGCAGCAAACACGCCCGTCGCTTCGGGCTGCCGGTCGCGACCGCGCTGGTCATGGGCAACATCATCGGTGGCGGCATCTTCCTGCTGCCCGCCTCCATCGCCCCCTACGGCACGGTCAGCCTGGTCGCCTTCGGTGTCCTGACCGTCGGCGCCGTCGCGCTCGCCCTGGTCTTCGGCCGGCTCGCCGCGCGCGACCCCCGTACCGGCGGCCCGTACGTCTACGCCCGCGAGGCCTTCGGCGACTTCGCCGGGTTCCTCGCCGCATGGGCGTACTGGATCACCACCTGGGTGTCGAACGCGGCGCTCGCCGTCGCCGCCGTCGGCTATCTGGACGTGCTGATCCCGGTCAACGACCACAAGTGGACCGCGTGCCTGGCCGCCCTGGCCCTGCAGTGGCTGCCCGCTCTCGCCAACTTCGCCGGCACCCGGTACGTGGGCGCCGTCCAGCTGGTGTCGACGGTGCTGAAGTTCGTGCCGCTGCTGCTTGTCGCGGTGGGCGGGCTGTTCTTCTTCGATCCGTCCCGGCTCGGGCCGTTCAACGCCAGTGGGCACAGCGCCGTCGGTGCGGTGTCCGCCGCCGCCGCGCTGCTGCTCTTCTCCTACCTCGGGGTGGAGTCCGCCGCCGTGAGCGCCGGCGAGGTCAGGAACGCCCGCCGCAACGTGGGGCGCGCCACCGTCATCGGCACCTCGGGTGCCGCGCTGGTCTATCTGCTGGGCACGCTCTCGGTGTTCGGGACGGTCGCGCACGACCGGCTGGTGACCTCCACGGCCCCCTTCTCCGACGCCGTGAACGCGATGTTCGGCGGCAGTTGGGGCGGTACGGCGGTGGCGCTGGCGGCGCTGGTGTCGATGACCGGGTGCCTCAACGGCTGGACGCTGCTGAGCGCCCAGACCCCGTACGCGGCGGCCAAGGACGGCCTGTTCCCTGCCGCGTTCGGGCGCCGGCGCCGGGGTGTGCCGACGGTCGGCGTCGCCGTCACGGTGGTCCTCTCCTCCCTCCTGACCGCGTACAACTACCTGTCGGGCTCGGGGAAGGTCTTCGAGGTCCTGGTCCTCGTCACCACGTTCACCGCGACCGTGCCGTATCTGCTGGCGGCGGCCGCCCAGATCTTCCACCTGGTCTCCGGCCGACGCGAGTCGGTGGACCGCGCCCGACTGGTGCGGGACTCGGTGATCACCGCGATCGCGGCCGCCTTCTCCCTCTGGCTGATGGCCGGCGCCGGCTATGCGGCGGTGTACCAGGGCGTGCTGTTCCTCTTCGCCGGGGTCATCGTCTACGCGGTACTGGCAGCGCGCCGACAGCGACGCGAGGCCTAGGGCCTCCGAGGGCGCGGTACCGCGGGCCACGCTCTGACGCGTCGGTCTCCTCCTCCGATGTCACAATCGAAGGCAAGGCGGCCCCGGAGACCGGACCACCGGCGCGGCTGCCGAGACGGCACCCCGGCGTGTCAGGAGGTCGGCATGTACCGCTCACGTGCCGAGACCGAACGGCCGGCCACCAGGCGCGCCTGATGACCGCGGAGAGGATGGGGCGACAGCCGAGGCGGGCACACGCCCCCGACCTGCATGTGCGGCTGCGGTCCGAGCTGGGCCGGATCGACGACCAGCTGCGTTCCCTGCTGTCCGCCATGGACCGGCTGCAGGGCCTGCTGGACGCGGTGGTGGCCATCAGCCGTGAGGTGGAGTTGCCCGCGGTGCTGCGCCGTATCGTCACCACCGCCATGGACCTGGTGGGCGCCCGCTACGGGGCACTGGGCGTGCTCGACGCGTCCGGAGAGCGCTTGGAACAGTTCATCCCGGCCGGTCTGTCGGAGCAGGAACGCGCCGGTCTCGCCGAGGCCGGCCTGCCCCGTGGTCTGGGCGTCCTCAGCCATCTGATCCGCTACCCCGAACCCCTGCGGATCGACGACATCACGGCCCATCCGTCCTCCGCCGGGTTCCCGCCCGGTCACCCGCACATGCGCACCCTGCTCGGCGTCGCCATCAGCGTGCGGGGCGAGATCTACGGCGACCTCTATCTGGCCGAACGGCGCGACGGCCAGCCCTTCGACGTCCACGACGAGAACGTCGTCGTCGCCCTGGCCGGCGCCGCGGGCATCGCGATCGAGAACGTCCGCCTGTTCGAACGGATCCGGGTGGGAGCCGAGCAGTTCCAGCGGCTGCTGCTGCCCACCCTGCCCGACCTGCGGCCCTTCACCGCCGCCGCCATCTACCGGCCCGCGGCCGAGCCGAGTCAGCTCGGCGGGGACTGGTACGACGCCATCCTGCTGCCCGACAACGCCGTGGCGGTCGTCATCGGCGACGTGGTCGGCCACGATCTGCAGGCCGCGGCCGCCATGGCCTCCACCCGCAACATGCTGCGCGCCCTGCTGTTCGACCACACCGGTCCGCCCGGCGCGATCCTCGCCCAGCTCGACCATGCCCTGGAAGCCATCACGAGCAATCCCGTCACGACCACCACTCTGGCCCGCATCGAACCGGAGGGATCCGGCTGGCGGCTGCGCTGGAGCACCGCGGGCCACGTCCCGCCCCTGGTCGTCACCCTCGATCGCCGGGTGCGCTATCTGCTCGCCGAGCCCGGGCTGCCGCTCGGCGTCGATCCCGAGCAGGCCCGGCCCGACCACTCCCGTTTCCTGCCGCCGGGCGCGACCGTGGTGTTCTTCACCGACGGGCTGGTCGAGCATCCTGACCGCTCCATCGACGAGAGCCTGAGCCAGCTCGCCGGACTCGCCGTGGAAAATGCCGCTCTGCCCCTGCCGGAGTTCGTGCAGGCACTGGCCGATCACCACCCCAGCGACGGTCACGACGACATGGCCATTCTCGCCCTGCGCACCCCGCGGGCCTGACCGCTCGGCGGTGCCGTGGAGGATCCGCGGGATCGGACGGATGATGGGCCTCGGGGCGATATCGACCGATATCGACACGGAGGTCGCCCGATGGATCGCGCGCGGCAGGAACGGCTTCGGCGCAGTGGCGCGGCCGCCCTGGAGATCTGTGTCATCGCCGCGCTGTACGTCGGCTCGGCCAAGGCGGGACTGCTCCAGCAGCTGGTGCGCGGCCAGGTCACCCCGCTGTGGCCGCCGAGCGGTATCGCGGTGGCGAGCCTGCTGCTGCGCGGTCGGCGGGTCTGGCCCGGTATCGCACTCGGCGCCTTTCTGACCAACGTCACGCTGGGCCCGTCGCTGCCGGCCGTGCTCGCGATCACGGCGGGAAACACCCTCGCGCCGCTCTGCTCGTACGCCCTGCTCCGCCGTGCGGGCTTCCACAACGAGCTGAACCGTCTGTGGGACGCGCTCGCGCTGATCTTTCTCGGGGCGTTCACCGGGATGCTGGTCAGCGCGACGACGGGCAGCGGGACCCTGATGTTCGCCGGTGTGCTGCACCCCGGCGGCTTCTGGCCGACGTGGTGGGTCTGGTGGACCGGTGACGCGATGGGGGTTCTGGTGGTCACGCCGGTCCTGCTCGTCCTCCACTCGGTGCGCCGGCCGAAGGACGTGCCGCCGTGGCGGTGGGCGGAGGGGCTGCTGCTCGTGGCAGCCACGGTCGGCGTAGGCCTCGTCGAGGCCGGCAGCACGCCGCTCCTGTTCCTCGGCTACCCGTTGCTGATCTGGGCCGCCTTCCGCTTCCAGCTGGCCGGTGCCGCGCCCTGCGCCCTTGCCGTGTCGACCTATGCGATCATCTCCGCCACCCGGCGAGCGGGCCCGTTCGCCGGTCGCGACCTGCTCACCAACATGATCACCCTGCAGGCGTTCAACGGCTCCGCCGCGCTGACGGCGCTGATGCTCGCCGCCGTCATCAGCGAGCGGAACCAGACCCAGCGGGAGATCGTACGAGCCTGCGGGCAACTCGCCGGGATGGCAGCCAAGATCGCCACGAGCAGCCACAGCCCGAAATCGCCCAACAGGGAGGCCGAGAAGCTCCCCGACGATGCAGTCGAGAAGCTCCCCGATGGTGAAGACGAGAAGCTCCTGGACGGTGAGGACGAGAAGACAGAGCCCCGAAGACAACGGCAACGGCCGTCTCCTCGTCCGTGAGCACCCTGCGTGCCCCACGGCCTCGCCGAAGCGCAGCCGCAGTACGTGTCGGCGTCACAGTGTGGCACGCAGGTGGCTGACGGTGACGAAGTGGTAGCCCCTCGCGGTGAGGGTGCGCAGGATCCCGGGGACGGCCTCGACCGAAGTGGCGTGGATGTCGTGCATGAGGACGACGGCGTTGGGACGGACCTTGCCGATGACCGTCTGGGCGACCTTGGCGGCGTCCCGGCACCTCCAGTCCTCGCTGTCCACGTTCCACAGCACCGGTGACATGGTCGTTGCGCTTCTGACGGTCTGGTTGACGGCACCGTAGGGCGGACGGAAGACGGCGGGGAGCTCGCCGGTGGCGGCCTTGATGGCGGCATTGGTCCGGTCGAGCTGACTGGCGACCTGCTCCGGGGAGAGCCGCGTGAGGTCGGGGTGGTTCCAGGAGTGGTTGCCGATCTCGTGGCCGGCCTTCGCCTCGGCGCGGACGAGATCGGGATGGGCGGAGACGTTCTGGCCGACGGTGAAGAAGGTGACGCGTGCCTTGTACCGGGCGAGGCCGGTCAGCAGGTTCGCGGTCTCGGGGACGACGGGCCCGTCATCGAAGGTCAAGGCGATGCACTTGACCTTCCTGCAGTCGGTGTCGTCGTCGCCGGAGGCGGTGTGGGTGGGGACGACCGGGACGGGGACGTGGGCCGCGCCCAGGTCGAGCGGACGGCCGGGGCTCACGGTCTGCCGCTGGGCGCGCTGCCCGAACGCGGACAGCCACGGGGTGATCATCTCCCTGGACAGGGTCACCACGTAGGAGCCGGCGGCGGGGGTGCCCACCTCGCCGCTGTCGAACTCCACACGCAGTCCGCCGTCCGCGGTGAAGGCCATGTCGTCCAGGACGGTCGTGCGCTCTCGGGGGCCGGCGAAGGCGTCGTGCAGGGCGGTGGCGTCCACGCCCTCCCGGCCCTGGAGCCGGTCCTTCAGGGCGGCGACGAAGTCGTCCCGCGAGCCGTCGGCCACGAGTCCGAGAGCCGTGCGGTACGCGCCGGCCTTGCCGTCGTACCAGTACGTCCTGGTCGACAGACCGGACCCGGCCGCCTCGTGGTCCTGCGTGGTGAGCCGGACGCCGAGGACGTCACCGGACGCGACCAGGAACTGGTGGCTGATATTGAGGTCGCGCCCCTCCGCGCCGCCCGCGCCGGCCGTGCAGGCCCCTGAACGGAAGGAGGCGAGGCGCTCCTGCACGTCCTTCTTCATCGCGGCCGTCATCGCCCGCGCGCCGGGCACGTCCGGGTAGCTGGTCGCGAAGGGGCAGGACTTGTGCTCGCTGTTGTCGTTGACGATGTTCAGGCCCTTGATCGTCGACGGGTCGACCGTCTCGGCCGCGGAGGACGTGGAGTCGGGCCGCGCGTCGGCGGACGCCGTGCCCGAGGACTCGGGCACCCCGGACGAGCAGCCCGCGGTGAGAGCGAGCGAGCCGAGCAGCAGGAGCGTGGGAAACAGGGTGTGAGAGCGCATGAACCAGAACCTGGGGAGAGGAGCCTGCCGCGCGTCCGGGATCGGACGCCGGCCGACCGCCGCCCACGAGGGACGCCGCGGCCGTTCTGGTCCCTGATCGTTCTGGTCGTGGGCCTTGTCCATCGCGGCCCGGAGTCACCATGAACAATCCTGTGACCGATTCCGGCGGAACTGTGTCCCATTTTGCTCTGATTCGGTGCATTAACGGGCAGACCCCGCTGGTACGGCGCGTCGGGAACGTGCGCCCGTCACTGCGCTCGGGTGAATCCGCCGCCGACGCGTTCGCAGATGGCGCGGACGGCCGCGTCCGGGGCGACGGGACGGCGCTGGAGTTCCACGTTCGGGCCGGTGACGCAGACGGCGCCCCCGCCTTCGGAGAAGATCCCGGCCCTTGCGAGCGCTCCCGTCACGAGGCGGTGCCGCGCCGGGCGTAGGCGCGTGCGGCGCGGGCGCGGTCACCGCAGCGGGTGGAGCACCAGTGGCGGCGGCCGTAGCGAAGCAGGTAGCGGTTGCAGGGCGTGGAGCCGCAAGCGGTGAGGCGTTCCGCGCCGGGGCCGGTGAGCAGGTCGGCGGCGTCGGCGGCGAGGGTGGCCAGGGCGTGGTCGAGGACCGCGGTGGTGGGGTGGGGGACGGCGCGGTAAGGGCCGGTCCTGTCGTCCCACTGCAACAGCGGGGCCGTCGGGACGCGGGTCATCGCGTCGTTGATGGCCGCGACCGCGGCGGGAAGGGCGGGCAGACCCTCGGCGCGGGACGCGAACAGCGATCTGATCTGTTCACGCAGCGAGCGCAGTTGTGTCGCGCACATCTCCCGCATGCCGGCGTCGACCGGGGCGAGACCACGTTCCGTCAGCCAGTGGTTCGCCTGCGCGGGAGTACCCAGGAGATCGACGGTGAGGCCGCCGGGCAGCGCGATCGCGCTGTTGGCGAGGGCGAGAGACAGGTGCTCCTCCTCGCCCTGTGCGGGTGGCGGGCCGGGCTGTTCGGTCACGGGCTCCTTCATATTCCTCATGGTACGGCTTGCACTCATCCGTGAGAAGCCGCTAGGGTCAACTCACGGTTCAATTACATCTATCCGTGAGGCATGTCATGTTCACTCTCCCCGCAGCGACTGCCCAGTTCCCCGTCCGCGTCTTCGGCGGCCCGACCGCCCTCTTCGAATACGGCGGCCTGCGATTCCTGACCGATCCGACCTTCGACGGCCCCGGTGATTACGGCCGGCCCGGCCGTCCGGTCCTGACCAAGACCGCCCCCTCCGCCACCACCCCCGCCGACCTCGGCCGCATCGACGTGGTCCTGCTCTCGCACGACGAGCACCCCGACAACCTCGACATCTCCGGCAGGGCCCTGCTCGCCGACGTGCCCCTCACCTTGACGACACCCAGCGGCGGCGAGCGTCTGGGCGCGCATCTGGGCGAGAAGGCCAGGGGCCTGGCCGACTGGGAGTCCGTCGAACTGGACCGCCCCGGCGGCGGCACGATCACCGTGACGGGTGTCCCCGCCATCCACGGCCCCGGCCCCCGGGAGGAGGTCGAGCCGTCCACCGGCCAGGTCGTCGGCTTCGTCCTGACCGGCGAAGGCCTGCCCACCGTCTACGTCAGCGGTGACAACGCCTCTCTCGACGCGGTACGGGAGACCGCCGACCGCTTCGCCCCCATCGACACCGCCATCCTCTTCGCCGGCGCTCCCCGCTTCCCCGCCCTCTTCGACAACCAGCTGATCGTCCTGGACAGCGCCCAGGCCGCCGAGGCCGCCCAGCTCCTCGCCGCCCGTCGGGTGGTCCCCGTCCACTACGACAGCTGGGCCCACTTCACCGAAGGCCGGCACGACCTCGTGGCCGCCTTCACCGCCGCCGGCCTGGCAGACCGCCTGGAGCTGGACTGACCGCCCCGGCCCTCGGCGGCAACGGCACCCAACCGGCCCCAAGAATGACCAAAGGGCCGTTTCAGATCACTCTGAAACGGCCCTTGACCTACGACTCCGCAAAGTCGGGACGACAGGATTTGAACCTGCGACCCCTTGACCCCCAGTCAAGTGCGCTACCAAGCTGCGCCACGTCCCGATGCGGTCCCACCCGGGTTGCCCCGCGTGATCACGCAGGTCAACCCTACCGCACCTGTGCGGGTGCCCGTGTCACTCCGCTGGTGGCGGGGGCGGTCGTACGGCCGTGGCGGCGGGCCGGGACCAGGAGGGCGGCGCCGGCCGCGGCCAGGCACAGCAGGGCCAGCAGGGCCCAGCCGTGGGTGTAGCCGGAGGCGTACGGCAGGCCGGAGGGCTGGAGGCGGCCGGTGACCAGGACGCTGGTGAGCGCGGCGCCGATGGAGCCGCCGATGGTGCGGATGTTGGCGTTCATACCGGTCGCGGCGCCGGTCTGCTCGGGCGGGACGCTGCCGACGACGAGGTTGGCCATCGAGGCGAAGGCCAGCCCGATGCCCAGCCCGAACAGCCCGGCGACCACCGCTATCTGCCACTGGGCGTCATGCCAGAAGGTGAGGAATCCGCAGGCCAGCGCGCCGAGTGCGGCACCGGTGGTGAGGAGCGCCTTGGCGCCGACGCGGGGCTCCAGGCGGCCGGAGAGGACACCGGAGAGGAACATCGCCAGCAGCATCGGCAGCATGAGGAGGCCGGAGGCGGTGACGCTCGCGCCGAAGCCGTAACCGGCCGCGGACGGCGTCTGGACGAAGCCGGGCAGGAAGGACCAGATCGCGTACATGCCCGCGCCGAAGAGCAGGGCGGCCGCGTTGGTCGTCCACACCGCGGGCAGCCGCATCACACGCAGATCGATCAGCGGGGTGCGGGAGCGCGCCTCGACCGTCAGCCACAGGGCGAACAGCACGACGGCGGCGGCGAACAGGCCGAGCACCTTCGGCGAGCCCCAGCCCCAGTGCGCGGCCTGGCTCAGCGGCAGCAGCAGGGCCACCAGCCAGGCGGAGAGCAGCCCGGCGCCGTACCAACTGACCTTCCCCTGGGCCCGCTTGGGCGACTCGGGGACGTAGGCCACGGCGATCAGGACCGTGGCGGCGACGATCGCCACGGGGATCCAGAACAGCCAGCGGTAGTCGAGCGCCGAGACGATCGGACCGGCGGCCACCATGCCGACCCCGCCGCCTGCGGCGATCACCGCGGACAGGTTGCTGATGCTGCCGCTGACCTCGGCGGGCGCGAACTCGTCCCGGATGATGCCGAAGGACAGCGGGAAGAGGGCGCCGCCGACGCCCTGGACGACCCGGGCGACGATGAGGACGCCGATGTCCGGGGCGAGCGCGGCGACGAGACAGCCGGCGAGGACGGCGAGCAGGACGGCGACGAGCGTGCGTTTCTTGCCGACGAGGTCGCCGACCCGGCCGAGGATCGGGGTGAAGACCGAGGCGGACAGCAGATAGGCCGTCATCACCCAGGTCGCGGTCGACTGGGAGGTGTGCAGGGCGTGCTGGACGGTCGGCAGGGCCGGCGCGATCAGCGACTGCAGCATGGAGAACACGCCCGCACCGGTCGCGAGGACCGCGAAGGTGAGGCGCTTGGACTTGCGGGGCATGAAGGAGCCTCTCCGAAAGCCAGAGAACGGTGCGCTGGTAAAGTGGAGGTACCCCTCCACTGTAACGGAGGGGCACCTCCGGTTCAAGATGCGGAGGTCACCCTCCGATTCACCGAGCTCTTCCGGGAGGCAGCAGTGACGGCCACGCCGTACCCCGTCGGCGAGATCGTGGCGGCCCGCCGGCCGCACCGCAAGGACGCCGCCCGCAACTACGACGCCCTGATCGCCGCCGCCCGCGAGGCGTTCGCCGAGCATGGCTCCGACGCCTCGCTGGAGGACGTCGCCCGTCGCGCGGGCGTCGGCATCGGCACCCTGTACCGCAACTTCCCCACCCGCCGTGATCTCTTCGAGAGCGTCTACGCCGACGAGGTCAACATCCTGTGCCAGGCCGCCCAGGAGGTCGCGGACCTGGAGCCGTGGGAGGCGCTGACGGCCTGGCTGCACCATTTCGCCGGCTACATGGTCACCAAGCGCGCCGTGCGCGAGGCGCTGAACGACGAGTCGGAGATCTTCCAGACCTGCCGCACCTCGATGTACGCCGCCGGGGGCCCGCTGCTGGAACGCGCGCAGAAGGCGGGGGTGGCGCGGCCGGACATGGACTTCACCGACCTGCTGCGGCTGGTCGCCGGCATCACGGCCACGGTCTTCGACGACGACGCCCAGCGCGACCGGGTGCTGGCGATCGCGCTGGACGGGGTTCGCAGCGCCCGCTGACACCGGTGGCGCGGCGAAGGGCGAGCGGGTGCGGTTCCGTCCCGCCGCCTACTTGATCACCGCGTTCGCCACCACCACGATCACCCCGAGCAGAGCGTCCACCATCCCGATGAGCACCGCGATCGGCCATCGCCGTGCCGACCAGCGTGCGGTGACCAGGCCGAGGCCGAAGAGGATGACGATGTTGAGGGCGAAGGCCGGGTACTCGAGGCCCTTCGCGGGCCACCATTGCCAGCCTGCGCCCGCCAGCACGAGGACCGTGGGCAGCACGGCCGTGACCAGCGGCCACTCGTCGCACAGGGTGCGCAGCACGTCCCAGCGGCGGTGCGGACCGCGTTCGGCGATGTAGTGGGCGTAGCCATGGGCCAGGGCGGAGGCGAACGCGGTCACCAGCAGCCAGGCGGCGTCGTAGCGGCGGCCCGCCGGGGTCACCCGGCCGTACTGGGTGAGCGCCGCCACCATCGAGCTCGCGAGGACGGCGCCGTACACCCCGCCGAACAGGACGGCCTCACGTGTGTCGTGCTGCCGGGGCGGTGCCGTGCCGGCCGCCGGGGAGTCAGCCATGCTCCCCACGATCACCCGGGGCGCGCCGCCGCGCCAGTCCGCACGGACCGACGAAGTGTCCTCCCACCAGCCCCGATGCCCCACACTCTGTCGACGGCGGCGTGCGCGGGGCGCTGGCTAGGCTCGCCGCATGACCCACAGCTTCGCACTCCACATCCCCGACACCGGCCTCGAACCCGAGCCCCTCGACCCGGAGCAGATCGTCTCCGGGAACCCGGAGGTCACCGGGAAGGTGGTCTGGGAGTCGCCGGACGGCCGGCAGATCCGCGGGATCTGGCAGATCACGCCGGGCGTGGTCACCGACACGGAGGCGGACGAACTGTTCGTGGTGATCAGCGGTTCGGCGACGATCGAGATCGCGGACGGGCCGACACTGACGGTCGGGCCGGGCGACATGGCGGTGCTGCGCGCGGGCGACCGTACGACGTGGACGGTGCACGAGACGCTCCGCAAGGCGTACGCGATCAACCTGTGAGGCCGCCCGCTCTTCACGAAGGCGGCGCCGTCGTCCCCCGGATCTCCAGCGTCGGCACGGCGAGGTGGACACGCCCCGCGCCCTCGTCGTACCGCCGCTCGAACCGGTCGAGCAGACAGCGGGCGGCGCGCCGGCCGATCTCGTACGGCGCCGTGTCGACCGTGGTCATCCAGACGTGCCGCAGCCGGGAGATGCTGGTGTTGTCGTAGCCGGCCACCGAGAGGTCCCGCGGCACGCGCAGGCCGAGTTCCTCGGCCGCCGAGAGGGCGCCCACCGAGGCCATGTCGTTGACGGCGAAGAGCGCCGTGGGCCGCTCGGGGCGGCTGAGCAGGCGTACGGTCCCCCGGTAGCCGCCCTCCTCGGTCAGATCGCCGGGCTCCACGACCGGTTCGGCGCCGTGGGCCCGCATCGCCGCCTCGAAGCCGTGTCGGCGCAGTGCGCCGACCGCGCCGTGGCCCGCGAGGTGGGCGATCCTGCGGTGGCCGAGGCCGAGCAGGTGTTCGGTGGCGAGCCGGGCCCCGTGCTCGTCGTCCCCGGCGACGACGTCCACGCCCGCCGGCTGCGGCTCGCGGGCGCCCGCCACCACGACCGGCATCCGCCGTGCCAGCGCCCCGAGTTCGCCGGGGTCCGGAACCGTGCCGACCACCACCAGGCCGTCGACCCCCAGGTCCAGAAACGGTTCGGCGAGGTCGTGCCCCATCCGCCGGTTCAGCCGGGCGTCGGCGAGCAGCATGTGCAGACCGGCGGTGTGCAGCAGGGAGTTGAGGCCGTCGAGGAGGTCGACGAACCACGGGTTGCGCAGGTCGTCCAGGAGGACGCCGACCGTGCGGGTGCGCTGTTCGCTGAGGCTGCGGGCGGCCGCGTTGGGCCGGTAGCCCAGCTCGCGCACGGCCCGCAGCACGGCCTCGCGCTTCTCGGGGCTGACCGGTCCCGAGCCGCGCAGCACCAGCGAGACCAGCGACTTGGACACTCCGGCCCGGTCGGCCACGTCACGGATGGTCGGCGGTCTCATGACATGGACCGTTCCATGCGACGTGCCGCTCTGTCAAAGGGTTGACACGCTCGCCATGTCAGCACAAAGGTGGCCTGGACACAGCATGGACCGGTCCAAGTAGCCCCGGGAGGGCTGTCATGGTGGATGAGCTGGGTGTCGCCGTCGTCGGGTTCGGCTGGATGGGCCGGGTGCACACCCAGGCGTACGCGCGGCTGCCGCACCACTATCCGCACCTCCCGCTGCGGCCCCGGCTGATCACCGTCGCCGAGGAGGTGCCCGGGTGGGCCGAGGAGGCCGCCGCGCAGTTCGGGTTCGTCTCCGCGACCCGCGACTGGCGGGAGGTGGCCGCCGACCCGCGCGTGCGGGCCGTCAGCATCACCGCCCCGAACTTCCTGCACCGGGAGATCGGTGTGGCGATGGCCGAGGCCGGCAAGCACATCTGGATCGAGAAGCCGGTCGGGCTGACCGCCGGGGACGCCCGCGCGGTCGCCGACGCGGTCGCGAAGGCCGGCGTGCAGGGCGCGGTCGGCTTCAACTACCGCAACGCGCCCGCCGTCGAGGCCGCCCGCGAGCTGATCGCCTCCGGTGAGATCGGCAGGGTGACCCACGTCCGCATCCGCCTGTTCAGCGACTACGCGGCCCACCCGGACGGCGCCCTGACCTGGCGGTACGAGCGGGCGCGCGGCGGCAGCGGGGTGCTCGGCGATCTTGCCTCGCACGGCGCGGACCTGGCCCGCTTCCTGCTCGGCGAGATCGCCTCGCTCACCGCCGACACCGCGATCTTCCTCCCGGAGCGCGCCCGGCCGACCGGCGCCACCGCCGGCCACACACTCGCCGCCGGCGGCGAGCGGGGACCCGTCGAGAACGAGGACTACGTCAACTGCCTGCTGCGCTTCGCCTCCGGCGCCCGCGGGGTCCTCGAAGCCTGCCGGGTCTCGGTCGGCGAACAGAACAACTACGGCTTCGAGGTGCACGGCACGAAGGGGGCTGTCTGCTGGGACTTCCGGCGGCTGAACGAGCTGGCGGTGAGCCGGGGTGCGGCGTACCAGGACCAGCCGGTGAGCACGGTGTTCGTCGGTCCGGGCACCGGTGAGTTCGCGGCGTTTCAGCCGGGGGCGGCGAATGCGATGGGGTACGACGATCTGAAGGTGATCGAGGCGTACCGCTTCGTACGGTCCGTGGCCGAGGGGGTGCCGTACGGCACGACGCTCACGGATGCGGTGCGGAGCGCTGCCGCCTTGGACGCGATGACGCTGGCCGCTCAGCGCAAGACGTGGGTGGACGTGGAGGCAGGTTGATCCGAGCTCTCTGCTGGAAGCACCGCGAGACGCCGTAGAGAGTGCCGCGATGTGCCTGCTGGCGTCTGCGGGTCCGTCGTGGCCTGTCGCGCCCACGCGGCGGTAGCCGCATATCAGACATGGCCCCGCGCCCCTCGGCGGTGCTGCCGCTCACGGCGTTGATCTGCTCAGCTCTTCCACGCCCGCCGTCAGCGCGTCGGTCACCGAGTCCGGCGGGATGTCGGCGCCGCCGCTCGTGCGGGCCTGGAGTGGCAGTTCGACCTGGACTCCGGCGAGGCGGGTCAGGTTGACGGGGTTCTGGGGGTGTACGCCGCGCAGGGCGGGCGGGATCGCCGCCAGGTCGGTGACGGTCGGGAACTGTGGGGCCCCGGCGGCGAAGGCCTCGGCCAGGACACGGGCCGCGGGCCGGTTGGCGCCGCCGAGGAAGATCGTGTGCGGGGCCTCGGGGCGCATATGGCCGTGCAGGGAGACCGTGAGGGAAACCCGCCGCAGGAACTCCCGGAGCAGTGCGCAGTGGTCGGCCGCCATGCGTGGGGACGGGATGTGGACGGGCTCCCGGGCGCCAGGCTGGGTGAAGACGAGGCTGGTGGCGCCGCAGCGGCGGGCGACGAGGCCGGCGAGTTCGGCGGTGCCGCCCTCGTTGCTGCCGTGCAGCGCCAGGAGCCCGATGCCGTCGCCGGGTACGAGGGTCGCGAGGAGCGGGACGCCCTCGATCTCGATGTGTTCGGTGCGTGTCATCGCTTCCCCTCAGCCGTCCGTCGGTGCGGGCATGTTGTACGGCGTGACGACCTGGATCGCGGACGGCAGCGGCGGGCCGGCCGGAGGCAGTGCGCCGTGCGCCCGCATGACGAGATGGCAGGCCTCCCGCATGTCCTGACGCAGATCGTGGTGGAGCACGGCGGACAGCCGGTGTTCGCGCAGCAGCCGGGTGTTGTCGTGGTCGAGGTCGTGGGCGATGAACACCGCGCAGGTGCGGCCGAGGTCGGCGAAGGCGCGCAGGGTGGCGTTGTTGCCGCCGCCGATGGAGTACACGGCCCGGATCTCCGGATCCCGTGCCAGGGCGGCGCGGACCAGGTCGTACTGCGTGGCGTCCAGGCCCTGCCCCTCGGCGATCTCCACCAGGGTCCGCTCGGGATGCCGGGCCCGCATCACGCCGCGGAAGCCCATCTCGCGCTCCTCCTCGTTGCGGAAGAAGCCGCTGCTGAGGCTGGTGAGGACGTTGCCGGGCCGGTCGCCGAGCCACTGGCCCATCAGATAGGCGGCGGTGGCGCCGGCGGCGCGGTTGTCGCTGCCGACGTAGCCGACCCGGCCGCTGGCGGGCAGGTCGGTGACCAGGGTGACGACCGGGATGCCGGCCGCCGTGAGCCGGCCCACGGCCGCGGTGACCTCGGGAACGTCCGGCGCCTTGAGGATCACGCCCTGGGAGCCGCGCCGGGCGATCCGGTCCAGCGTCCCGACCTGC
Source organism: Streptomyces sp. IMTB 2501 (assembly GCF_001953885.1). Taxonomy (GTDB): domain Bacteria; phylum Actinomycetota; class Actinomycetes; order Streptomycetales; family Streptomycetaceae; genus Streptomyces. The sequence continues at coordinate 56,786 of NZ_MQUS01000007.1, forward strand.
TCCGCGGCCGGGCCGGTCTCGCGGAAGTGGAAGCGGGAGCGGACCACCGCCGGGTGCAGGGACGGCAGTTCGGCCTCCAGGGCGGCGCGCACGGCGGTCGAGAACCGCTCGGGCGCCTGCACCACGATGTCGACCATGAACGTACGGCCGACCAGCCGGACCTGTGTGCGCTGCCGGTCGAGGTCGGCGATGGCCCGGCGCACCTCCTGCGCGGTGCTCTCGCGCACCCCTCCCCTGCCGTTCAGCACTCGGTCCACGGTGGCCTCGCTGAGACCCGCCTGACGTGCGATCTCCCGGATCGGGAACGGGTGGCCCATGGCCCGGCTCCTTGAGGGGTTTTTGATGGCCGGCTGCTGGTTGTTCGAGGGGTTTGTACTGACAAGAATGACAGGGCCGCGTCGTTCCCGTGGCCGAAAGCCGCAATCGGCCGGAGGCTCGGGATCGGCAGGAGGCCGGGCTCGAAGGCCCGAGGCCGCCAGGCCCTGACCGAAAGGACACCGATGTCCGTCGCTTCCGTGCCAGGTCGTACGTGGCTGTCCGAGCAGGACTGCGACCTCGGCGCCTTCCGCGCCCTGATCGACCGGACGACACATCTGGCGGACTACCCGCACGCCGCCTCGGTGGCGGAGAACGTCCTGGTGTACGAGGGCGAGCGGCTGCGTACCGCGGAGGACCGGGATGCGCTGCGGGCCGAGCTGGTGCGGGCGTTCGCCGACGGCCCGGGGATCGTCGTGGTGCAGGGCGCCTTTGCCGACCCGTCCGTCGTCGACCGGGTCACCGCGGTGTTCGAGGCCCTGCTCGCCGAGCAGCGGTCCGCGGGGGCGGCCGCGGGCGACCACTTCGCGAAGCCGGGCGCCAACGACCGGGTGTGGACCGCACTGGAGAAGACGGCCCTGTACGACCCGGAGGCGTTCGCCGACTACTACGCGAACGACGTCCTGGCCCTGGTCCCGGGCGCCTGGCTGGGCCCCGGCTACCAGGTGACCTCGCAGGTCAACGTGGTCAACCCGGGCGGCGCCGGCCAGACCGCGCACCGGGACTACCACCTCGGCTTCCTGAGCGACAGGGCCGCGGCCGCCTACCCCGCCCATGTGCACCGCCTCTCCCCGGTGCTCACACTGCAGGGCGCGGTCGCCCACTGCGACATGCCGGTGGCGTCGGGCCCGACGCTGTATCTGCCGTACTCGCAGCGGTACGAGCCGGGCTATCTGGCCTGGCGACTGCCGGAGTTCCAGGCGTACTTCGAGGCGGGCCATGTACAACTGCCGCTCGCCAAGGGTGACGCGGCCTTCTTCAACCCGGCGCTCTTCCACGCCGCAGGCACCAACCGCACGGCGGACGTGCGGCGCACGGCCAATCTGCTCCAGGTGTCCTCCGCCTTCGGGCGTGCGATGGAGACGGTGGACCGGGAGGCCGTGGCGAACGCGGTGTTCCCGGTGCTGTTGCGCCGCGCGGCCGAGGGCGCAGGCGAGGAGTGGCTGGAGAACGTGATCGCGGCGAGCGCCGAGGGCTACCCCTTCCCGACCAACCTCGACAGCGACCCGCCGGTCGACGGTCTCGCCCCGCCCGCGCAGGCGGACGTTGTGCGGCGGGGCGGTGCGCGAGGAATGGACGCCGGAGCGGCTCCGCGCGGAGCTGCGGGCGGGTACGGAACGGCGAGAGAGCTGAGGAAGGTCAGGGCAGGCCATGGGACTTCTCGACGGACTTCTCCGGGACAAGATCGTCCTGGTCAACGGCGGCAGTCAGGGGGTCGGCGCCGCGATCGCGCGGGCCGCCGTCCGGGAGGGCGCCGTCGTGGCGGTCACCGGCCGCCGTACCGAACCGGGTGAGGCGCTGGTGGCCGAGCTGTCGGCGGCCGGGGGCAAGGCGATGTTCGTGCGCGCCGATCTGGCGGACGCCGAGCAGGCCAAGGCTGCGGTGTGTGAGGTGGTGGACGCCTACGGCCGGATCGACTGTCTGGTGAACTCGGCGGGGCTGACCTCGCGGGGCACTCTGCTGGACACGACGCCGGAGCTTTTCGACGCCCATGTCGCGATCAATCTCAAGGGACCGTTCTTCGCGATGCAGGCGGCGGTCGCCGACATGGTGGCGCGCAGGGCGCCCGGCACGATCGTCAACATCATCACCTCCTCGGCGCACGGCGGCCAGCCGTTCCTGGCCCCGTACGTCGCCGCCAAGGCGGGCCTCGTGGGCCTGACCCGCAACGCCGCGCACGCCCACCGCTGGGACCGGATCCGGATCAACGGCCTGAACATCGGCTGGACCGCGACGGAGGGAGAGGACGCCACGCAGCGTGCCTTCCACGGCGCCGGCGACGACTGGCGGGAGCAGGCCTCGGCGCGGCTGCCGATGGGCAAGCTGGGCCAACCGGACGAGATCGCCGACTTCGTGGTGTTCCTGCTGTCCGATCGCTCCGGTGTGGTGACCGGGTCGGTGATCGACTGGGACCAGAACGTGCTCGGCGGCCTCGACTGAACCTCCCTCCCCACTGGTCCCTGTGTCCCCGTGACAACTGCCTCGTCCCCGTAAGACCTGCAAGGAGCCTCATCATCATGCGTATCGGAATCCTCGGCCTCGGCCGCATCGGCGCCTTCCATGCCGAGACCCTCTCCGGTCTCGACGCCGTCGGGTCGCTCGTCGTCACCGACCCGTTCGCGGACGCGGCCAAGGCCGCCGCCGAGCGGTTCGGGGCCGAGGTCGTTGACTCGCCGGAGGCGCTGCTGGCCGCCGGTGTGGACGGCATCGTGGTGGCCGCCGCGACCGACGCCCACCCCGCCCTGATCCTGGCCGGCGTCGAGGCCGGCGTCCCGGTCTTCTGCGAGAAGCCCGTCGCGAAGACGATGAGCGAGGGCGTCGAGGTACTCAAGGCCGTGCAGGGCAGCGACGTGCCGATCCAGGTCGGCTACAACCGCCGGTTCGACGCGGGCTTCACCGCCGCGCGCGCCGCCGTCCGGGCGGGCGAGCTGGGCAAGCTGCACACGGTCCGCTCCACGACCCTGGACCCGGCGCCGCCGCCGGCCGCTTACGTCGCCGCGTCCGGTGGCATCTTCCGCGACTGCTCCGTGCACGACTTCGACATCATCCGCTGGGTGACCGGCCGTGAAGTCACCGAGGTGTACGCGGTCGGCGGCAACCGGGGTGCCGACTACATCAAGGAGGCGGGTGACGCCGACACCACCGGAGCGATCCTCACCCTGGACGACGGCACCATCGCGGTGGTCTCCAACTCCCGCCACAACGCGCGTGGTTACGACGTCCGCATGGAGTTGCACGGCTTCACGGACTCGATCGCGGTCGGCCTGGACGACAAGCTGCCGCTGCGCTCGGTCGAGCCCGGGGTGACCTTCCCGGCCGGCACCCCGCACGACTTCTTCATGGACCGCTTCACCGACGCCTACCGCGCCGAACTCACCGCGTTCACCGAGGTCGTGGCCGGGACTCGCCCCTCCCCCTGCACGATCGAGGACGCCCTGGAGGCAGGCTGGATCGCCGAAGCCTGCACCCTGTCCCTGCACGAGCACCGACCGGTGACGCTGGCGGAGGTCCGCCAGGCCTGACCCCGCGCCTCCTTCGACGGGCGGGACGGCGCCGTGAGCCTCATCGGTCACGGCGCCGTCCCGCTCGTGCGGCTCAAGGGGCCGTTCAGCTCGGTGCGGCTCAGAGGCAGTAGCGCACCAGCCACTCGTCCGGGTTGTAGGCGTCCCGCGCCGGGTCCGGCAACGTCGCCGGCTTGGTCTCGACCGTGTCCTCGGGGCGTATCCGCTCGGGCAGCGCGCCGAAGCGGGTGCGGCGCAGGACCGCTTCGTCGGTGGCCTCCTGGGGCGTCTTCCCGGATTCCGTACGCCGCGTCATCTCGTCCTCCCGTCCGCGCGGGCGTCCCCCGTCGTCCTGCTCAACGCCCACGTGCCCCCGTTTGGTTCCCGGCCACCCCCTGCCCGAATCCGTTGCCGTACCGCAGGAACCGACCGGCCGGGCACGCCGAGGGCCGGTTCCCGCAGACACGGGAACCGGCCCACACGGCGCACCGAATCCTCAAGCCCCGCAGGAGCGCAGGAACCGTCGGGTGCGGACCGCGATCGGCAGGGGCTTGTCCGGCTCGCAGGGATACATGTCCTGCTCCACGATGGCGAACAGGTCCACGCCGAGCCGCTGCGCCGCCTCCATCACCGGCCCCAACTCCGGTACCCCTGACGGCGGTTCGCACATCACACCGCGGGCCACGGCGGGCCCGAACGGAGTTCCCTCGGCCCGCACCTCGGCGAGGATCCCCGGGTCCACCTGCTTGAGATGGAGATACCCGATGCGCTCGCCATAGGTCTCGATGAGCTTGACGCTGTCGCCGCCGCAGTAGGTGTAGTGCCCGGTGTCCAGGCAGAGGTTGACCAGATCCGTGTCGGTCGAGTCCAGGAAGCGTTCGACGTGGTCCTCGGTGTCGATGTGCGTGTCGGCGTGCGGGTGGACGACGATGTCCAGGCCGTACGTCTCCTTGACCTCGTGACCGAGCCGCTCCATGCCCTTGGTCAGGTGCGCCCACTGCTCGGCGGTCAGCTCCGGCGGCTCCAGGATCTCGGCGGTCTTGTCGTCACGCCAGAAGGAGGGGATGACCACCAGGTGCCGCGCCCCCATCGCGTGGGTGAGCGCGGCGACCTGGCTGACGTGGGCCCAGGTCTCCTCCCACACGGACGGGCCGCGGTGCATGCCGGTGAAGATCGTGCCCGCCGAGACCTTCAGGTTCCGCCGGGCCACCTCGTCCCTGAGGCGGGCGGGGTCGGTGGGGAGGTAGCCGTAGGGGCCGAGTTCGATCCACTCGTAGCCCGCTTCGGAGACCTCGTCGAGGAAGCGTTCCCAGGGCACCTGCCGCGGGTCGTCGGGGAACCAGACGCCCCAGGAGTCGGGGGCCGAGCCGACCCGGATACGGTCCAGCGGGGTGGGGGTGACCATGGTCAGGGGGTTCCTTCCGGGGAGGGTGCGACGGGTGCGGTGAGGTCGCTCTCTTCGGGGAGTTCGTCGGTGTCGACGCCGCGTACCTGGGCCAGTTCGTGTTTGAGGGCGGCGAGTTCGGCGCCGCCGGCCATGTGGTTGGTCAGTTCCTCCAGGCTGACCTCGGCGCGGGAGGCGGACAGTTCGAGGGTGCCCAGGCGCAGGACGCTGAAGTGGTCGCCGACCATGTAGGCGTGGTGGGGGTTGTGGGTGATGAAGATGACGCCCAGGCCGCGGTCGCGGGCGGCGGCGATGTACTTGAGGACGACGCCGGACTGTTTGACGCCGAGGGCGGCGGTGGGCTCGTCCAGGATCAGGACGCGGGCGCCGAAGTAGACGGCGCGGGCGATCGCGACACACTGGCGCTGGCCGCCGGAGAGGGTGCCGATGGGCTGGTCGAGGTCGTCCAGGACGATCCCCATGTTGCGCAGTTCCTGGTCCGCGGTCTGCTTCATGCGGGCGATGTCCAGGCGGCGGACCGGCCAGGGCCCCCTGGTCATCTCCGAGCCGAGGAAGAAGTTGCGCCACACCGGCATCAACGGCACCGTCGCCAGGTCCTGGTAGACGGTGGCGATGCCCCGGTCCAGGGCCTCACGCGGGGTGCTGAAGCGTACCGGCCGGTCGTCGACGAGGAACTCGCCCTCGGTGTGCTGGTGCAGCCCGGAGACGATTTTGATCAGGGTGGACTTGCCGGCGCCGTTGTCGCCGAGGACGCAGGTGACCTGGCCGGGAAGGACCGTCAGGTCGACGCCGTGCAGGGCGCGGATGTTGCCGTACGACTTGCCCGCACCGCGCAGTTCGACCAGCGGGCCGTCCTGCTGGGGTGCGGCGTCCTGGAGGACGGCGCCGTGGGTTCCGGTTCCGTTGTCAGTCATGGCGTTACCTCCGGGTCGCGGTGCGCTGGACCCACTGATTGATCAGGACGGCGCCCAGGAGCATCACGCCGAGGAAGGCCTTGAACCAGTCGGGGTTCCAGCCGGCGTAGACGATGCCCTGGTTGACCATGCCGAACATGAACGCCCCGAAGACCGAGCCGATCGCCGAGCCGGCCCCGCCGGTGAGCAGACAGCCACCGATCACCGCCGCCGCGATGTAGATCAGCTCGTTGCTCACACCCTCTCCGGACTGCACCGTGTTGAAGGAGAACAGGTTGTGCATGCCGACGAACCAGGCCCCGAGACCGACCAGCATGAACAGCGAGATCTTGGCGAACGTCACCGGGACACCGACGGCCCGCGCGCTCTCCTTGTTCCCGCCGACTGCGAAGATCCAGTTGCCGTACTTGGTGCGCAGCAGCACCCAGGTCGCCAGCGCGGCGAAGACCAGCCACCACACGACCGTGATCTTCACCTGGACCCCGCCCACGTCGAACGACGACGCGAAGACCTTCCTCGCCTGGGCGAAGCCGTCCATGTCGCTGATGTCGTCGGTGGCGACATTGCCGGTGACCAGCTTGGTCACGGCGAGGTTCACACCCTGCAGGATCAGGAACGTGCCCAGCGTGATCAGGAAGCTGGGCAGCCCGGTCCTCACCACCAGCCAGCCGTTGAAGAACCCGATGGCGAGCGAGACGGCCAGAGCGACGATCACGCCGGTCCACACGTTCATCGTCAACTGGTAGCTGAGCATGCTCGCGGTCAGCGCCGAGGAGATCACCGCGACACCGGAGGACAGGTCGAACTCGCCGCCGATCATCAGCAGCGCCACCGGCAACGCCATGATCCCGATCGTCGACGACTGGTACAGGATCGTCGCCATCGAACTGCCCTGACGCACCGCCGGCGCGGCGATCAGGAAGAAGACCACTACGGCCGCCGCACCGAGGAAGACACCCACCTCGGGGCGAGCCAGCAGCCGTAGCGCCAGCGGACGCCGCGTGGTACGGCCGTCGCTCTCCTTCGGACCGGATCCCGGCGGCCTGCCGAGGGCCGGCTCAGCCTGCTGCGCCATGCTCATCACCGGGTCCCCTTCGCGGCGAACTCGGCCACCTTGTCGACGTTGGACTTGTCGACGAAGGCCGGGCCGGTCAGTACCGGCTGCACCCCGCCACCGCTGTAGTTGCCGTTGTACTTGTAGAGCCACAGGGAGTCGACGGCCAGGTAGCCCTGCAGATAGGGCTGCTGGTCGACGGCGAACTGGATGGAGCCGTTCTGGACCGCCTTCACGAGGTCTTTGTTCAGGTCGAAGGTGGCCACCTTCGCCTTGCTGCCCGCGTCGCCCACCGACTGCACGGCGGTCAGCGCGAACGGCGCACCGAGGGTGACGACCGTGTCGATGGACGAGTCCTGCTTCAGCTTCGCCGTGATCGTCGACCGCACGGACGGCATGTCCGTGCCGTTCACATACAGCGTCTCGGTCGTGCCCTTGAACGTCTTCTGCACACCGTCGCAGCGCTGGGTGAGGCCCACGTTGCCCTGCTCCTGGATGACACAGACGATCTTCTTGGCGCCGGTGGTGTTCAGCTTGTCGCCGAAGGCCTCGCCCGCCACGCTCTCGTCCTGCCCGAAGAACTCCAGCATGCCGAGCTTCTTCCAGTCGCTCAGTCCCGAGTTCAGGCCCACCACGGGGATGCCGGCCTGTTCCGCCTTGCCGATGACGCCCTTCATCGCGTCCGGCTTGGCCAGGGTGACCGCGATGCCGTCGACCTTCTGGTCGATCGCGTTCTGCACCAGGTTCGCCTGGTTGCCGGCGTTCGGGTCGGCGGAGTAGACGAGCTTGATGTTGTCCTTGGCCGCAGCGGCCTCGGCGCCCTTGCGGACGGTGTCCCAGAAGGTGTCACCGGGTGCCTGGTGCGTGACCAGCGCGACGGTCATGCGCGGGGTGTTGGCCTTGCCCGCCGAGGCGTTCTGTGCCGCCTCCTCGGCCTTCTTGCCGCCATGGGCGCTGGCGCAGCCAGCCAGTGTCAGGGCGACCGCGGCGGCGACGGCCACCATCGGGGCCAGTCTCCGGGAGCGGGAGGGAGAAGAGCGGTCCATCTTTCCAGCACCTCACTGTGCGTGCGACGGGGGGAAGGGACGCTGTTGCGTTGGGACGGGATACAAGTCCTTGGCGAGCCCGCTGTCAATACTTTGTTAAGACATCATTTCACAAGCAGGTCCGAATGTAAGTACAAACCATTGACACCTTCACCTCCCCGGACCTACACCTGAGAGGCATGAGCCCAGTACACCGCACCGAGCAGCGAACGGCACCGGGTGATCGCGCGCTCGACTCGCTCACCTTCGCCCTGGACCGCACGAGTCCGGTGCCGCTGTACTACCAGCTCGCCCAGCAGTTGGAGGCGGCCATCGAACACGGCACGCTGGCCCCGGGCAACCTGCTGGGCAACGAGGTCGACCTCTCCGTACGGCTCGGCCTGTCCCGGCCCACCGTGCGCCAGGCGATCCAGTCCCTCGTCGACAAGGGACTGCTGGTGCGCCGCCGCGGGGTGGGCACCCAGGTCGTGCACAGCAAGGTCAGACGGCCGCTGGAGCTCAGCAGCCTCTACGACGACCTGGAGTCGGCCGGACAGGGCCCGACCACCCGGGTGCTGCGCAACGAACGGATCCCGGCACCCCCGGAGGTGGCCGCGGCCCTCACCCTCGCGGAGGGCGCCGAGGTCACCGTGCTGGAGCGGCTGCGCTGCACCCACGGCCGCCCGGTGGCGTTCCTGTGCAACTATCTGCCGGCCGACCTCCTCGAACTCCCCACGGAGCGGCTGGAGTCGACAGGCCTCTACCACATGATGCGGTCCGCCGGGATCGTCCTGCACAGCGCCCGCCAGTCCATCGGCGCCCGCAGCGCGACGGCCGAGGAGGGCGCCCTGCTGGAGGAAAAGGAGGGCGCGGCCCTGCTCACCATGCGGCGCACCGCGTACGACGTCACGGGCCGGCCGGTGGAGTACGGCAGCCATGTGTACCGGGCCTCGCGGTACGCCTTCGACTTCCAGCTGCTCGTCAGGGCCTGAACCGCCGATCAGCAGCACCTGAAACCTCCGGGGCCGGACCCGAACCGCTGGTCAGCACCGAAAACGGAATCACCCGTGTTCACACAGCCCCCACGGCCGCCCGCGCCGTGGGGGCCGTCGGCTCCGCGCTCCGGCGAACTCGCAGGTAACGATGACGATTACGTTTCGGGCAAGAGACAGCCCAGTGGAGGCCGACCTATTGACGCATGAGCGGACTTGGGGCTGTTATTACGCCCACGATGTTCGGTCGAGTTGGTTTCTGAGCGGTTTCGACGACCTTTCGGTGATCAACTCATCCCCTTGACCGAGCCCTGTTTTCCTCAGGAGCCGCCATGCGCCTCTCCCCCTCCGGTGTTTCCGTCCCCGGTCCCAGCCGTCGCTCGCTGCTGCGCGGAGCGGGCGGTGCCGCCCTGCTCGCCGGTGCCGGTATCCCCTTGCTGTCCGCCTGCGGAGGCAGCGGTTCCTCCTCCGACCCGAAGACCGTCACGCTCGGCTCCAACGCCTCGGACGCCGTGCCGAAGAAGGCCTTCGCGGCCGTGTACGCGGACTTCAAGAAGCAGTCCGGCATCACCGTCGATGTGAACACGAAGGACCACAACACCTTCCAGGAGCAGATCAACTCGTATCTGCAGGGCACGCCGGACGACGTGTTCAACTGGTTCGCCGGATACCGCATGCAGTTCTTCGCGGCGAAGAAGCTGGCCACACCGGTCGACGACGTGTGGCAGAAGATCGGGGACAATTTCCCGGACGCGATGAAGAAGCTCAGCAAGGGCGAGGACGGCAAGTACTACTTCGTGCCGGTGACGACGTACCCCTGGGCGATCTTCTACCGCAAGAGCGTCTTCCAGCAGCACGGCTACAAGGCCCCCGCCACCTGGGACGAACTGGTCGCCCTGTGCAAGCAGATGAAGAAGGACGGCCTGGTCCCGATCGCCTTCGGCGACAAGGACGCCTGGCCGGCGATGGGCACCTTCGACCAGATCAACTTCCGCCTCAACGGCTATGACTTCCATGTGCAGTTGATGGCGGGCAAGGCCTCCTGGACCGACGCCAAGGTGAAGGCCGTCTTCGACCACTGGGCCGAGCTGCTCCCCTACCACCAGGACGGCTTCATGGGCCGTACCTGGGAGGACGCCGCGCAGACACTGGTGTCGAAGAAGGCCGGCATGTACCTCCTCGGCTCCTTCGTGGCCCAGCAGTTCACCAACAAGGCCGACCTGGACGACCTCGACTTCTTCCCCTTCCCGGAGATCAATTCCGCGTACGGCCAGGAGACGGTCGAGGCGCCGACCGACGGTTTCATGGTCAGCAAGGCCCCGAAGAACCACGCCGGTGTCGTCAAGCTGCTGGAATACCTGGGCAGCCCGGCGGCCGAGGAGATGTACCTGAAGACCGACCCGAGCGTGGTCGCCGCCTCCGACAAGGCCAGCACCTCGGCGTACTCGGCGCTGCAGAAGAAGGCGTTCGAGATGATCGGCAGCGCGAAGAACCTCACCCAGTTCATGGACCGCGACTCCCGGCCCGACTTCACCTCCACGGTCATGCAGCCGGGACTGCAGAAGTTCCTGCAGAACCCCAAGGACGTGGACAACCTGCTGTCGTCCATCGAACGCCAGAAGAAGACGATCTTCGCGTCCGAGTGAGCGACCCGATGACGACCGATACGACGACGCAGACCCCGGAGACGGCCGCGGTGCCGCCTCCGGGCGCCTCGCCCGCGCGAACGCGGGCCACGCACAGCCACCGCCGCCTGCTGACCCGCCGCGACCGGATCACGCTCGCCCTGATGGCGGGCGTGCCGACGATCCTGCACGTGGCCCTCGTCTGGGTCACCGCCATCGCCTCGATCTTCCTCGCCTTCACCACCTGGGACGGCATCGGGTTCGACTCGATCAAGTGGGTGGGCCTGGACAATTTCAAACAACTCTTCAACGACAACCCGCAGTTCTGGCCGGCCGTCCAGCACAACGTGATCTGGTTCGTGGTGCTGATCCTGATCCCGACGCCGTTCGGCCTGTTCCTGGCCGTGCAGCTGGACAAGCGGATCCGCTTCAGCCGGGTGTACCAGACCGCGTTCTTCCTGCCGGTGGTCATCTCGATGGCCTGCATCGGCTTCGTCTGGCAGCTGGTCTACAACCCGGACACCGGCCTGATCAACAGCGTCATCGGCGCCAACAAGCCAGGCCACTACATCGACTGGATCGGCGACCCGCATCTGAACCTGTGGGCGGTCCTGATCGCCGCGTCCTGGCGGCACACCGGCTACATGATGATCCTCTACCTGGCCGGCCTGAAGAGCGTCGACCCGTCGCTGCGCGAGGCCGCCGCGCTGGACGGCGCGGGAGAGTGGCAGACGTTCAAGAACGTCATCTTCCCCACCCTGCGCCCGACCAACACGGTCGTCCTGGTCGTCACCATCATCGAGGCACTGCGCGCCTTCGACCTGGTCTTCGTCTTCAACAAGGGCGCCCAGGGCACGGAGTTGCTGTCGATCCTGGTCACCAACAACATCATCGGCGAGTCCAGCCGCATCGGTTACGGCTCCGCGATCGCCGTGGTCCTGCTGGTGATCTCCCTAGCGGTGATCATCCCCTATCTGATCGCCACCTTCCGGAAGGAGCGACGCGCATGAGCAGCACCACCCTGCCGCTGAAGCGGCGCGCCCCGATCCGCCCCGCCCGGATCGTGCTGCACGTCTTCCTCGCCGGTACGGCGCTCGCGTGGCTGGCCCCGCTGCTGTGGGCGATCTTCTCGGCGCTGCGGCCGTACAGCGAGACCAGCGCCAAGGGCTATGTCTCCTGGCCGGACAAGCTGACGTTCGAGAACTTCACGAACGCGTTCAAGCAGTCGGACATGCTGCACTACTTCGGCAACACGCTGATCATCGCGGTGCCGGCCGTGCTGCTGACCCTGTTCCTGTCCTCCTGCGTGGCGTTCTACGTCAGCCGCTTCGACTTCCGCCTCAACCTGGCCCTGCTGCTGGTCTTCACGGCCGGCAACCTCCTGCCGCAGCAGGTCATCATCACCCCGCTGTACCGGCTGTACCTGCTGACGAACCTGCCGGGCATCACGGCCAGCGGCAAGCTGTACGACTCCGCGCTCGGCCTGGTCCTCATCCATGTGGCGTTCCAGTCCGGGTTCTGCGCGTTCGTGCTGAGCAACTACATGCGCTCGCTGCCGCACGAGCTGACGGAGGCCGCGCTGGTCGACGGCGCCTCGGTGTGGCGGCTGTACTGGCAGATCACACTGCCGCTGTGCAAGCCCGCGATGGCGGCCCTGGCGACCCTGCTGTCGATCTGGATCTACAACGACTTCTTCTGGGCGCTCGTCCTGATCTCGACCGGTCAGAACATGCCGATCACCTCGGCCCTGAACAACCTCTCCGGCCAGTACTTCACCGACCCCAACCTGGTGGCGGCAGGCTCCCTCCTGACGGCCATTCCCACGCTGGTCGTCTACTTCGCGCTCCAGCGCCAGTTCGTCAGCGGCCTGACCCTCGGCTCCAACAAGGGCTGACCGCCAGGACACCGGTTCACGCGGCCGGCACGTTGCTCACCACCACCTTGCCGGCCGCGCGGTTCTCCTCCATGTACCGGTGGGCGTCGGGGAGTTCGGCCAGCGGAAAGACCCGGTCGAGGACTGGACGCACCGAACCGTCCGCGACCCGGTCGAGGATCTCCTGAAGCGCTCGCGAGGCCCAGTCGCCGGTGTTGACGGTGCTGCTGGAGAAGGTGGTCAGGGCGGCGCCGGACGGGATGTCCTCCAGTGGTTCGAAGGACGGGATGATCCATTCGTCCGACAGGCAGCCGGTGCAGCACACCCGTCCGCGCGGCGCGAGGGACCGCAGCGAGTCGAGCAGGGCGGGGCCGCCGACGAGGTCCAGGACCCGGTCGGCGCCGTCGGGCCACACCTCCTTCACCCGGTCGGGCAGCGCGCCCCCTTCGTCCAGTACGACGTGCTGGGCGCCGGCGGCGCGTACGGCCGCCGCCTTGGCAGGGTCGCGGGTCGTGCCGGCCACCTCCAGCCCCCGGTCACGCGCGAGGTCGAGGGCGGCCATGCCGACGCCCGAGGTGGCCGCGCGGACCAGCAGGCGCTGTCCGGGGCGCATCTCAAGGGCCTCCAGCGAACCGTAGGCGGTGAGGTAGGCCTCGGGCAGGGCGGCCACCAGCGGCCAGGGCAGGTCGGTGCGGATCGGCATCAGCTGCGCGCCCGGTATCAGGGCGTACTCCGCGTAGGCGCCGTCGAAGTGGCGGCCCATTCCGCCCATGGCGGCGGCGACGGCGGTGCCCTCCGGCAGCCGGGGATCGAGGGATTCGGCCACCACGCCGACACCCTCGATGCCGAGAATGCGGGGCAGTTCCACACCAGGCGACCAGCCGCGCCGGGTGAACAGCTCCGAACGGTTGAGCCCGAAGGCCGTGATCCGCACCAGGATCCAGCCCGGCCGCACCGACGGCCGCGGCACCTCCCGCAGGCGCAGCACCTCCGGACCGCCCGGGCGCTCGGCCACCACCGCCCGCATCGTCCGCTCCGCCATGGATCTGGCCTCCCTGTCTTCTCCCCCACAGAGCCACGGTCGGCGGGTGTGTGCTGTCCATGACCAGCCGACGTCGACGTAGAGGTACCACACGGCCGAGGGGCCGTACCGGAAGTTTCCGGTACGGCCCCTCGGCCACGTCGTGTTACCCAGTCGGGACGACAGGATTTGAACCTGCGACCCCTTGACCCCCAGTCAAGTGCGCTACCAAGCTGCGCCACGTCCCGATGCGCTCACTCGCGGTGACCCGCGTGATCGCGCGAACAGCACTTTACCCCACGCACGGGGGTGGGCCGAAGTGGGCTCGGGGTGCGCGGGGGACAATCGGCGGTATGACCAACACGGACGCATCGGATGCCAGGGACCGCGACGCGGACGGTCGGGCCCGCAACGCGCGCCCCCGGGACGGACTCGGGCGGCCGCTGCCGTACGACGCGGAGGGCGTCGCCCGGCAGCCGGAAGGGGTCGTACGGACGCCCGACGAGACGGTCGCCGAGGCGCAGGGGCTGCTGGACGCGGGTAAGCCGTTCCACGCGCACGAGGTGTTCGAGGACGCCTGGAAGTCGGGTCCGCAGGACGAGCGCGCGCTGTGGCGCGGCCTGGCCCAGCTGGCGGTCGGGCTCACCCACTCGGCCCGCGGCAACGCGGTCGGCGGGGCGCGGCTGCTGCGGCGGGGCGCGGCCGCGGTCGAAGAGTGGGCGGCGGCGCGGGACTCGGACCACCCCTACGGGATGGATCTGGCGGGGCTCGCCCAGTGGGCGCGGGAACTGGCGCAGCGGGTGGCGGACGGCTCCGGCCCGGTGGACGCACGTGCCGAGGCGCCTCGGCTCGGCGGGCGCGGGGCCTGAACCGGCGGCTCCGTGCAGCCTGTAGAGGCGATGAACGGGGTGTCAGTGGCATGCGGCAGACTCGGGGTGTGCGAAAGATTCATGTCATCGGTATCGGCGCGGGCGACCCCGAGCAGCTGACCCTGCAGGCTGTCCGGGCGCTGCGGAGCACGGACGTGTTCTTCCTGCTCGACAAGGGCGAGGTGAAGAGCGATCTCACGCAGCTCCGCCGGGACATATTGGACGCGCATCTGCCCGAGGGGTCGTACCGAGTGGTGCAGGCCCGTGATCCGGAGCGGGACCGTAGGGCGGGCGGGTCGGCGTACTCGCCGGCCGTGGAGGACTGGCGCAGCGCCCGTGCCGGGATCTACGAGCGGCTGATCGCCGAGGAGCTGGGCGAGGACGGCACCGGCGCCTTCCTGGTGTGGGGCGATCCCGCGTTGTACGACAGCACGCTCGGGATCCTGGAGGAGGTGCTGGCGCGCGGTGCGGTGGCGTTCGAGTACGACGTCATACCCGGTGTCAGCAGCGTCTCCACACTGGTCGCCCGGCACCGCACGGGCCTGAACCGGGTGGCCCGGCCGGTGCAGATCACCACCGGGCGGCGGCTGGCCGAGGGCTTCCCCGAGGGCGTGGACGACGTGGTCGTGATGCTGGACGCGCACCAGACGTTCCGGCAGTACGCCGAGGACGACATCGACATCTACTGGGGCGCGTACCTCGGCACGCCGGACGAGATCCTGGTATCCGGCCCGATCGCCGAGGCCGGTCCGCGCATCGAGCGGGTGCGGGCCGAGGCCCGCGAGCGCAAGGGCTGGATCATGGACACGTATCTGCTGCGCAGAAATCCCGGGGACGCTTGAGGGCCCCGCGCGGAAATCCGTGACGCATGACGGTCTGCCGCACGGAAACCTCCGAGCACTCCCGACGGCACTCGGGCGGACCGCCCCGCATGCGGCACTGGGCCACCCGTGTGATCGTGACCGCGTGACTGTCGCCGAGGAACCCGTACGGCCCGCCGCCGCAACGTCGTCTTCGTGACGATCGTGCTGGGCATGCTGCTCGCGGCCCTGGACCAGACGATCGCGGGCACGGCGCTGCCGACGATCGTGTCGGATCTGGGCGGCGCGGCGCACATGTCCTGGGTGGTCACCTCGTATCTGCTCGCCGAGACCGTCGCGACCGTGCTGGTCGGCAAGTTCGGCGACCTGTTCGGCCGCAAAATGGTCTTCCAGGTCTCGGCGATCGTGTTCATCACCGGCTCGTTCCTGTGCGGCCTCGCCACGAACATGACGCTGCTGGGCGGTGATGCAGGTGGGGCTGCTGATCCGGCTGGTCGGGCACGCGAGCCTCGGCCTGATCGCGGGCCGGCGCCATCTTCGGCCGGAGGTGCTGCTGCCGGTCTTCGACCGCGTGGTCGACGAGGGCTATCCGACCCGGGACGGCTTCCTGCTCTCCCACACCCAGGCCGGCAGCCGCGAGGCCGAGCTGATCGGCACGGCATGGGGCAACGGCATGGGGCGCCTGGCTGAAGGACCGGGTGCAGCAGGACTTCGGCCATCCGGCGGGCGCCGACCTCCGCGCGGCCGTCGACTCGATCGCCAAGCGGCTGCTGGTGGAGGACCTCAGCAACGGCTTGGCCCAACGGGCCACTTCAGCGGAGCCGGAGCCGAGCGCCGCGTAGGAAAGCCCGGGTGAGCCGGGCGCGGGGCACCGCCCATGCTCAGGGCCACGTCCGCCTCCGCCGTCCGTCCTCACGCCGGGCTGAGGCCGAGCCGTTCCAGCACCCCCGCCACATCGGGCACCGCCGTCACACCCGGGGGCAGCGGAGGGCGGCGTACGACCACGACGGGCAGCACGAGTTCCCGCGCGGCGGTCAGCTTCGCGGCCGTGGCCTCGCCGCCGCTGTCCTTGGTCACCAGCACCTCGATGCGGTGTGTGCGCAGCAGCTCCGTCTCGGCGGCGACGGTGAACGGGCCTCGCGCCAGGATCAGTTCGGTGTCCGGCGGCATCGGCGGCTCGGGCGGTTCCACCGAGCGGACCACGAAGTGCAGGTCGGTCAGATGGGCGAAGGTGGCCAGGCCCAGGCGTCCGGTGCTCAGGAACACCCGGCGGCCGAGAGCGGGCAGGGTCTCGGCGGCCTCGGCCAGCGACGGGGCGTCGTGCCACCGGTCGCCGGGGCCCGGCCGCCAGCCGGGGCGGCGCAGTACCACCGCCGGCACCCCGGTGGCCGCCGCCGCGTGGGCGGCATGGGCCGTGATCGACTCGGCGAAGGGGTGGGTGGCGTCGACCAGCGCGTCCACCTGGTGGGTGCGCAGCCAGTCGGCCAGCCCCTCCGCGCCGCCGAAGCCGCCGATCCGCACCTCACCCGCCACCGCTCCCGGCCGTGCGACCCGGCCGGCCAAGGACGTGGTGACCCGGAGGCCGGGCCGGGAGGCCAGGCCGGCGGCGAGGCGGCGGGCCTCGGTGGTGCCGCCGAGGATCAGGACATGCGCGGGCATGGGGGTGAGCGTACGAGGTCGTGCGGGGCGGTCCGGTGTCCGGGTCGCTACGGTCGATGTCATGGTGGTCTCGGAATCCGTGCGTGCCGTCCTGATCGACATCGACGGTGTCCTCACCGTCTCCTGGAAGCCCCTGCCGGGCGCCGTGGCGGCACTGCGCCGGATCCGCGCGGCCGGGCTCGGTGTGGTACTGGTGACCAACACGACGTCCCGGACCCGGGCGTCGATCGCCGAGACGCTGGGCGCCGCAGGTTTCGAGGTGGGCGCCGAGGACGTCCTCACCGCGCCCTCCGCCACCGCCGCCCATCTGGCCGAGCACTTTCCGGGCGCCCGTTGCGCGCTGCTCAACAGCGGGGACATCGCGGCGGATCTCGGCGGGGTCACCCTGGTCGAGGACGATCCGGAGGTGGTCGTGTTCGGCGGCGCCGGGCCGGAGTTCGACTACGCGGCGCTCGACCGGGCGTTCGGCTGGCTCCAGCGGGGTGCGCGGCTGATCGCCATGCACCGCAATCTGTACTGGCGCACCGACGCCGGGCTGCGTCTGGACGCAGGCGCCTTTCTGCTCGGGCTGGAGCAGGCGGCGCGGGTCGAGGCCGAGGTCACGGGCAAGCCGTCCCGGGCGTTCTTCGCGGCGGCGCTGGCCCAGCTGGGGGTGGGCGCGCAGCAGGCGCTGATGGTGGGCGACGACGTGGAGTCGGACGTGCTGGCGGCACAACGGGCCGGGCTGACCGGGGTGCTGGTGCGGACGGGGAAGTTCCAGCAGGAGACACTGGACGGGGCGAGCGGCACCCCCGACCACGTACTGGACTCCTTCGCGGACCTCCCGACACTGCTGGGGCTGTCGTAACCCGGGTGGGGGCACCTCCCACGCCCTTGGGGCAGTGGGGAAGGGGGTTTGGACGACAGGGCCTAGCGCAGCAGCTGCGCTCCGCCCACGATCGTCGCCGCGATCACGAGCTGTTCGAAGAGCCGCTGGTTGATCCTGTGCACGGCCCATTTGCCGAACAACGCTCCGGGGACGACGAACACCGCGAGCGCGGCGTCAAGGAGCAGCGAGCGTCCGTCGATCAGGCCGAGGCCCGCGCTGAACGGCACCTTGGACAGGTTCACGATCAGGAAGAAGAAGGCGGAGGTGCCAAGGAAGCCCAGCTTCCGGAAGCCGGCCGAGAGCAGGTACATCGACATCACCGGGCCGCCAGCGTTGGCGACCATCGTGGTGAACCCGCCGAGCACGCCGTACGAGCGGGCCTTGACGCGGCCCGCCCGGGTGGTGACCGAGTCCGGCGCTTCCTCGGTGCCGGCTCCGCGCCGCCGCCACACCGTGACCCCGGCCATCAGCAGCAGAATCGCGCCGATCGAGGTCCGTACGACCCCGTCGTCGGCCCACATCAGGAAGAGCGTGCCCACCACGACACCCGCCGCGACGGCCGGGAACAGCCGCCACAGAGTGGGCCAGTGGGCGTGCCGCCGGTAGGTGAGGACGGCGAGCACGTCGCCGGCGATCAGGACGGGCAGCAGCACGCCGGTGGAGGCGCGGGCCGGAAGGACGGCCGCGAAGATCGCGAGGCTCACCGTGTTGGCCCCGCTGACCGCGGTCTTGGAGAAGCCGACCAGCAGGGCCGCGAAGGCGAGCGCGGCGAACTCCCAGCCGGATATGTGCCAGAGCGTCATCGTGTTCATGCGGGGACCGATGCTATGTCCTGACAACCCTCCGGCGTAAGGACCGTCTCGCCAGGTGACCCCTGCCGCCCGCTACGACGGATCCGCTCACTTTTCCACGTACTTCGCCCGGAGTTCCCGCTTCAGCACCTTCATACTCGGCCCCAGCGGCAGCGCGTCCGCGAACTCCACGCGCCGCGGGTACTTGTGCCGGCCCAGGTGTTCCTTGGACCACTCGGTGATCGCGGCGGCGTCGGGGGCGGCGCCGGATGCCGGTACGACGACGGCGCAGACCTCCTCGCCGTGCAGTTCGTCGGGCAGGCCGATGACCGCGACCTGGGCGATCGAGGGGTGACGCATCAGGACCTCCTCGACCTCCCTCGGGTACACGTTGTAGCCGCCGCGGATGATGACGTCCTTCTTGCGGTCGACGATCCTGAGGAACCCGTCGTCGTCCTTGGTGCCGAGGTCGCCGGTGCGGAACCAGCCGTCGACGAGTGCCTCGGCCGTGGCCTCGGGGCGGCCGAGGTAGCCGGAGAAGACGTTGTGGCCGCGGATGACGACCTCGCCCAGCTCGCCGGGCGGCAGCAGCTGGATGCGGTCCTCGACCTCGGCGCGGGCGATCTCCACGTCGACACCCCACAGCGGGTGGCCGATGGTGCCTGCCTTCGTGCCGAACAACGGCTGGTTGACGGTGGCGGTCGGCGAGGTCTCCGACAGCCCGTAGCCCTCGTAGACCTTCGCGCCGAACGCCTCCTCGAACCGCTCCAGTACGGCCACCGGAAGCGAGGCCCCGCCCGAGACGCACACGCGCAGGTCGGGCAGCGTGGCGGCCTGCGGGGCCGCGGCCGCGAGGGCGACGTACATGGTCGGCACGCCGTGGAAGGTGTTCACACCCTCCTTGACCATCAGCTCGATGGCGCGGGCCGCGTCGAAGCGGGGCAGCAGCACGAGCGTGGCGCCCGCCCGCCAGGTGGAGTTGAGCGACACCGTCTGACCGAAGGCGTGGAAGAGCGGCAGCGCGCCGAGAGCGATGTCGTCGGCGCGGATGTCGTTGGCGTCGAAGGCGTTGACCGTCGCGTTCATCACGATGTTGAAGTGGCTGAGGACGGCGCCCTTCGGGACGCCGGTGGTGCCGCTCGTGTAGAAGATCACCGCCGGGTCGTCGGCGGTACGGGTGACGTACGACGGCAACGGCTCGGCGCCCGCCGCGAGCTTGTCGAACTCCTCGCCCAGGGTGACCACTTGGATCCCGAGGGCCTCGGCGGCCGCCCGCCCGGTCTCGGCCTGGGCGGGGTGCACGAGCAGCAGTGTCGCCCCGCTGTCCTCAAGCACATGCTCGACCTCGCCGGCCGACAGCAGCAGATGCACGGGGACGACGACTCCGCCGGCCGCGGCGACGGCGAAGTACGCGACGGGGAACTCGGCGGTGTTGGGGGCCATGAGGGCGACCCGGTCGCCCGGCCGTACGCCGAGGCCGGTGAGCGCGCCCGCCCGGGCCAGGGCCCGCCGCCAGACCTCGCCGAAGGTCAGCCGCAGCTCGCCCTCGACCAGCGCGGTCTTGTCGGGGCGGCGCCGGGCGTTCTCGGCGAGGATGGCGGCTACGGACAGGGTTGCCATGGACCAGTACTCCTTGCTGCGGCTCGTGTGTCGAACTCCCTTGCGGGAAGCCCCCGTCGGTGTTGCGTCAGTGCCTCTCCACCAGTACCGCGCTGCCCTGCCCCACCCCCACGCACATGGTCGCCAGCCCCCGCTCCGCACCCGTGCGCCGCATCCGGTGCAGCAGGGTCGTCAGGATGCGGGCGCCCGAGCAGCCGAGGGGATGGCCGAGGGCGATGGCGCCGCCGGTCGGGTTCACCAGGCCGGGGTCGATGCCGAGTGCGTCGACGCAGGCGAGTGCCTGTGCGGCGAAGGCCTCGTTGAACTCGGCCTCCTGCAGATCGGCGACGTCCCAGCCGGCCCGGGCCAGCGCCTTGCGGGTGGCGGGGACCGGTCCGATGCCCATCACGTCGGGGTGGACCCCGGCGGAGGCGCCCGCGACATAGCGGCCCAGGGACTCCAGGCCCAGCTCGTTCAGGGCCTCCTCGCTGACCAGCAGCAGTCCGGCCGCGCCGTCGTTCATCGGCGAGGCGTTGCCCGCCGTGACCGTACCGCCCTGCCGGAAGACCGGCTTCAGCCGTGACAGCTTCTCCAGCGAGGTGTCCTCGCGGACGCACTCGTCCTGCTCGACCGTGATGCCGTCCGGGCGCTCCACGGGCAGGAGTTCGTCGTCGAAGTGCCCGTTCTTGCGCGCGGCGGCGGCCAGCCGGTGGCTGCGCAGGGCGAACTCGTCCTGTCGCTCCCGGGAGATGCCGTACCGCTCCGCGACCTCCTCGGCGGTCTCGCCCATGGACAGCAGGCCGTGCAGCTCCTTCATCGCCGGGTTGACCAGGCGCCAGCCGAGGCGGGTGTCGTGGGTCTCGATGCGCTGCGGCAGGGCCTCGTCGGGGCGGGGCAGCACGAAGGGGGCGCGACTCATGGACTCGGAGCCGCCCGCGATCACGATGTCGGCCTCACCGGCGGCGATGGTGCGGGCGGCGGTGGTGACCGCTTCGAGGCCGGAGGCGCACAGCCGGTTGACGGTGGCACCGGGCACGGAGTCGGGCAGACCGGCGAGCAGGGCGGCCATGCGGGCGACGTTGCGGTTGTCCTCGCCGGCCTGGTTGGCCGCGCCCCAGTAGACGTCGTCGATCCGGGCCGGGTCGAGGCCGGGCACCTCGGCCACCAGCCGGCGGATCACGCCGGCGGCCAGGTCGTCGGGACGGACGGAGGACAGGGCTCCGCGCAGCTTGCCGATGGGGGTGCGGCGGGCGGCCGCGAAGTGGACGGGACGCACGGCTTCGACTCCTGACCTACGACTGATCCACGACGTTGTCGATCAGCGGACCACACGGGACACTGGACACTTAATTAGCACTGCTAGTTTTGGACTATAGACCCCGGACCTGCCCCCTGGGAAGATCCCCCCGGAGCCACGCCGAGTCAGCCGGAGGAGACATGCCCCACGTCCGCGAGCACACCCTCGACGGCACCCACGGCCCGATCGCCGTACGCGAGTGGCCACATCCGGCACCGAGATACCTGGCGCTGGTGGTGCACGGCTACGGCGAGCACGCGGGCCGCTACGGCGAGCTGGCCGCCGTCCTCACCGGGCACGGGGCGACCGTGTACGGGCCGGACCACGTCGGGCACGGCCGGTCGGCCGGGGAGCGGGCGGTGATCGAGGACTTCGAGGACGTGGTCACCGACGTGCACGGCGTGGCGGAGCTGGCCCGGTCCGCCCACCCCGGCCTGCCCCTGGTCCTGCTCGGCCACTCCATGGGCGGACTGATCTCGGCCCGCTACGCCCAGCGGTACGGCGACGAGCTGAGCGCGCTGATCCTGTCCGGGCCGGTGATCGGCGCCTGGGAGCTGCCGGGGCGGCTGCTGGCCCTTCCGGAGATCCCGGACACGCCGGTCAGCCCGGCCGCGCTCTCCCGGGACCCGGCCGTCGGCGCCGCCTACGCCGCCGATCCGCTGGTGTGGCACGGACCGATGAAGCGGCCGACGGTGGAGGCGTTCGCACGGACCCTGGAGACCGTCGCCCAAGGCGGTGACGTCGGATCGCTGCCGTTGCTGTGGCTGCACGGGGACGACGACCGGCTGGTGCCGCTGCCCGGCAGCCGGATCGGCGTGGAACGGCTGGGCGGCGGCCGGCTGACCGAGCGGATCTTCGCCGGGGCGCGGCACGAGGTGTTCCACGAGACGGACAAGAAGGAGGTCTTCGCGGAGGTGGTCCGCTTCCTGGACCGTACGCTGCCCCGCTGACCGGCATCGCCAACCGGCGTTCCCGGCGGCCGTGTTGAGGTGTGGAGCACGCGCCTGCGCCCCGCGGCATGATCGTGTCAGACTGCTGCCCGCACGACCCGGCGGACGACGCCGGGACCAGCCGAGCGGAGGAGCAGCACGTGACGGGGACCGAGCCGGCCGCAGCGCCCATCGACACCACCCGGCCGCATCCGGCCCGGGTGTACGACTGGTTCCTCGGCGGCAAGGACAACTACCCGGTCGACGAGGAGCTGGGCCGCCGGATCATGGCGATCGACGAGGGCGCCGCCCGGGCCGCGCGCACCAACCGGGCGTTCATGCGGCGGGCCACCCGCACCCTGGCCGAGGACGGCGTCCGCCAGTTCCTCGACATCGGCACCGGCATACCGACCGAGCCGAACCTGCACCAGATCGCGCAGTCGGTGGCCCCGGACGCCCGGGTGGTGTACGTCGACAACGACCCGATCGTGCTGGCCCACGCGAGCGCGCTGCTGCGCGGCACCCCGGAGGGCGCGACGGAGTACGTCCAGGCCGACGCCCGCGATCCGCGCGCCATCCTCGAACAGGCCGCCCATGTCCTGGACCTCGGCCGTCCGGTGGCCCTGTCGCTGATCGCGCTGCTGCACTTCGTCGCCGACGAGGACGGCGCCCACTCGGTGGTGTCGACGCTGCTCGACGCGCTGGCACCGGGCAGCTGCCTCGTGCTGTCGACGATGACGGCCGACTTCGAGCCGGAGAACGTCGAGAAGGGCATCGCCGCGTACGCGGCGGGCGGCGTGACCCTGGTCGCCCGTTCCCGGGACGAGGTGGCCGCCTTCTTCACGGGACTCGACCTGCTGGAGCCGGGCGTCGTACCGGTCGCCGACTGGCGGCCCGCCGAGGCTCCGGACGGCAGGGGCCCCGTCTCGCTGTACGGCGCGGTGGGCCGCAAGGCCTGAGCCGGGCCGGGCGTAGCGCCTCGCCGCAAGCCCTGACGTACGCCGGCCGCCATCCCTCCCCCGCTGGATCCCCCACCGCCGAGTCACAGACCGAGAACGCGGGAAATGGTCCGCAGCACGCCGTTCTCGTTGTTGGACGGGGCGAGGTGGCGGGCGCGGCTGACGACCTCGGGATGCGCGTTGGCCATGGCGAAGGACCACTCGGCGGCGTCGAGCATCTCCAGGTCGTTGAGGTAGTCGCCGAAGACCATGGTCTGCGCCGGGGTGATGCCGAGCGCCCGCTGCAGGCCGCGCAGGGCGGTGCCCTTGTTGGCGGTGCGGTTCATGACGTCCACCCAGTGCTCGCCGGAGACGACGACCTGGTGGGTGCCGGCGAAGGGTGCGAGGGCCGGGGCGGTGGACTGCTCGGCGGGCCCGAAGTCGAACAGCGCGACCTTGATCACGTCATCGTCGACGGCGGTGACGTCCTCGACGACCCGGTGCTCGACGTAGTACTTGCGCACCTCCGCCAGGAACGCCTCGTCGGTCCGCTCGACGTACGCCGACCGCTTGCCGCACACCACCGCGCCGACGTCCACGCCGTCCGCGACCAGCCGTCGTACCGTACGGGCTATCCCGCCGGCCACGGACGGTTCGAGGATGTCGGAGCTCAGCTCCACGCCGTCGCGGACCACGTACGTGCCGTTCTCCGCGATGAACACCATGCCCTCGGCCACGTCCGCGAACTGCCGGGCCAGCGTGGCGTACTGGCGGCCGCTCGCCGGGCTGAACAGCACCCCGCGCCGGCGCAGTTCGGCGAGCATCGGCCACAGCCCGTTCGGGATCCGCTTGGTGTCGTCCAGCAGCGTGCCGTCCATGTCGGTGACGATCAGCCGGATGTCGGCGGGGCCGGTGGGCAGGCCGGGGAGGGCCAGGAGGGGCGTGGGCGTGGCGGGCATGTCCTGCTTCCGGTCGGGGGCGGCGTACCGGTCCAGTGTTCCTCACGCGCCGGAACGTCCCGGAGCCGCCCCGAACCGCCCACGGTGCGCGTTTCCCGGGACAGCGCGATCAACGGGCGGCACAATGACGGCGGAGGACCGCAACCGGAGAAGGGTGGCGACGTGACCGAGGGCGACTCCCCGGCGGCCGGACCGGCGAAGCTGAACACCTCCGTGGCGCACAACGCCCGGGTGTGGAACTACTGGATCGGCGGCAAGGACAACTACGAGGTCGACCAGCGGGTCGGTGAGCACGTCGCGGGGATGTTCCCGGTGATCCGGGCGGTGGCCCGCGCGGACCGGGAGTTCCTGGCCCGGGCGGTGCGGTTCCTGGCCGCCGAGCGCGGGATACGGCAGTTCCTGGACATCGGCACCGGCCTGCCGACCGTGGAGAACACCCACGAGATCGCGCAGCGGATCGCCCCCGAGTCCCGGATCGTGTACGTGGACAACGACCCGATCGTGCTGGTGCACGCCCGTTCGCTGCTCACGAGCTCCCCGGAGGGTGTCACGGACTACGTCGACGCCGATGTGCACGACCCGGACGGCATCCTGCAGAGCGCCGCCGAGACGCTGGACCTGACCCGGCCGGTGGCGCTGATGATGCTGGGCATCCTGAACTTCGTCCTGGACACCGCCGAGGCCCGGGACATCGTGCGGCGGCTCATGGCGGCGCTGCCCTCGGGCAGCCACCTCGTCCTCACGCACCCGACCTACGACGCCGACGTGGGCGGCGAGGGCAACGTGGCCGCGATGGAGTTCTGGAACGCCAACGCCACCCCGCCGATCACCGCCCGCAGCCGCACGGAGATCGCCGGCTTCGTCGAGGGTCTGGAGCTGGTCGAGCCGGGTCTGGTGCCGTGCTCGCGGTGGCGCGCCGGCTCGGCGTCCACCGCCGCGGTGCCGCAGTACGGCGCGGTGGCCGTGAAACCCTGAGGCGCCGACACCGCGCACCCGCCGAGGAGGAGTCAAGCCGAGGAGGACGTATGGCCACCCTTGCCGACCCCGTGCCCGGCGGGCGTCCGGAGGATCTGCGCCGGGTCGCCGGGCTCACCGCCGACCTGGCCGCTCGGGACGTGCGCGGGATCGTGCTGGCCTATGTGGACACCGCGGGTGTCTGCCGGGTGAAGACGATCCCGACGGCCCGGCTGGAGGCGGCCGTGTCCTGGGGCGTCGGCATGTCCCCGGTGTTCGACACCTTCCTGGCCGACGACTCGATCGTCACCACCGACGTCCTCGGCTCCCCCGACGGTGACCTGCGGCTCTATCCGGATCTGGACCAGCTGGTGGCGCTGGCCGGGCAGCCCGGCTGGGCGTGGGCGCCGGTGGACAGGATCACCCAGGAGGGCGCCCGGCACCCCGGCTGTGCCAGAACCTTTCTGCGCCGGACAGTCACCGAGGCGGCGGAACGCCACGGCCTCGCCTTCAAGGCGGCGATCGAGGTCGAGTGGGCGGTCGGGCTCGGCTCGGCGCCGGCCGGGGAGTTCGTACCGGCGGTGTCCGGACCGGCGTACGGCGCGACCCGGCAGGTCGAGCTGAGCGACTACGCCGCCGATCTGCTGGCCGCGTTCGCCGCGCAGAATGTGCCCGTCGACCAGCTCCATCCGGAGTACGCGGCCGGGCAGTTCGAGGTCTCGGTGGGCGCGCTGGACCCGGTGGCGGCGGCCGACCGCAGCGTGCTGGTCCGGCAGACGATCCGGGCGGTCGCGCAGCGGCACGGCCTGCGGGTGTCGTTCGCGCCCGCGGTGTTCGCCGAGGGCGTCGGCAACGGCGGCCATCTGCACCTGTCCTGCTGGCGTGGCGATACGAATCTGCACGCGGGCGGTGAGCGCCGGTACGGCATGACGCCCGAGGCGGAGTCCTTCGCGGCCGGGATCCTGGCCCGGCTGCCCGCGCTGACGGCGGTGACCGCGCCGAGCCCCGCCAGCTATCTGCGGCTCAAACCCTCCCAGTGGGCCGGGGTGTTCACCGGCTGGGGCCGGGAGACCCGCGAGGCCGGGCTGCGGCTGGTCACCGGCCCGGCGGGCCGCCAGGCGCAGGACGCCAACCTGGAGGTGAAGCCGGTCGACCTGGCCGCCAACCCGTATCTCGCCCTCGGCTGTGTCATCGCCGCCGGCCTCGACGGCCTCGCCTCCTCCCGCACCCTCCCGGAGGAGATCACCGGCGACCCCGCCCGGTACGGCGAGGACGAGGCGGAAGCCCGCGGCGTACGGCGGCTGCCGCGGTCGCTGCCGGAGGCCGTCGAGGAGTTCCGGGCGGACGAGGTGCTGCGGGCCGCGCTGGGCCCGGTCCTCGCGGACGCGGTGACCGCCGTACGGCTCGGCGAGGCGGCGGCCGTCGAGGGGCTGGACGACACGCGGGTGGCGGCGGCCTACCGCTGGGTGTACTGACCATGGCCACGCCGGGACCGGTCCACGAGGCCCTCGCCGGGCTGCAGTTGGTGGACCACCACTGCCACGGCGCGGTGACGGCCGACCTCGCGCCCGACGAGTTCGCCTCGCTGCTCACCGAGGGCGAGGCCTGGCCCGGCGTGTCGCCCTTCGACAGCCCGGTCGGCGTGGCCGTACGCCGCCACTGCGCACCCCTGCTGGACCTCCCCCGGCACGCGCCGCCGGACGAGTACCTGGCGCGCAGGGCGGAACTGGGTTGGCAGGACGTCAACCGCCGCTTCCTGACCGCCGCCGGGGCCGAGGCGTTCTTCGTCGACACCGGCTACACCACCCACCCGCTCACCTCCCCCGCCGAACTGGCGGCGGCTTCCGGGGCTGTGGCCTGTGAGGTCGTACGCCTGGAGCAGGTGGCGGAGGCGGTGGCCGCGCGGGGCGTCGAGCCGGACGCGTACGCTGCGGCGTTCCGGACGGCCGCCGAAGGGGCCGTACGCCGCCCGGGTGTGGTGGCGGTGAAGTCGGTGGCCGCCTATCGCACCGGCTTCGCCCTGGACCCGACACGCCCGGCGGACACAGAGGTGACCGCGGCCGCCCGGCACTGGCTCGCGGCCGGCGGCCGCCTGGCCGACCCGGTCCTGACACGGCACCTGCTGTGGACCGCCGTGGACCTCGGCCTGCCCCTGCAGCTGCACACCGGTTTCGGGGACGCCGACCTGCGGCTGCACCTCGCCGACCCGGCACTGCTGACCGACTGGCTGCGGCTGACCTGCGGCTCGGTCCCGGTCCTGCTGCTGCACTGCTGGCCGTACCAGCGCCAGGCCGCGCAGCTGGCCGCGGTGTTCGAGCAGGTGTACCTGGACGTGGGCCTCGCCCTGCACCACACGGGCCCGGCCCGCTGCCGGGCCGTGCTGGAGGAGGCACTGGAGATCACCCCGTTCCGCAAGATGCTGTACAGCTCCGACGCCTACGGGGTGGCCGAATTCCATCACCTCGGTGCTCTGTGCTTCCGGCAGGGGCTCGCCGATCTGCTCCAAGACCGCGTCGACGCCGATGAGTTGAGCCTGCCCGACGCCCTGCGGATCGCGGCCTGGACCGGCCGCGACAACGCCCGACGCCTGTACGGACCCCTCGTATCCGCCCCGGCCCGCGATCCCGGCGGGCGCCCCACCCGGAAAGTATGATCAAGCAATGTCTGACATGACCGAGACGACGCCCGGCTGGCTGTCCACGGACGAGCTGGAAATGGCCAGGGCCCGGATGCCGATCCTGTACGTCGAGGCCGTCCCCGTGCGCGTGGACGACAGCGGCGAAGTCACCAGCATCGGACTGCTGCTGCGGATCGGCCCGGACGGGACGGTCAGCCGGACCCTGGTCTCCGGCCGCGTCCTGCACCACGAACGGGTCCGTGACGCCCTGCTGCGCCACCTGGAGAAGGACCTGGGCCCGGTGGCGCTCCCCCGCATCCCCGCCTCGCTGCAGCCCTTCACCGTCGCGGAGTACTTCCCGACGGCGGGCGTCACGCCGTACCACGACCCGCGCCAGCACGCGGTCTCCCTCGCCTACGTCGTCCCGGTCACCGGCGACTGCCGCCCCCGCCAGGACGCACTCGACCTCGTCTGGTTCAGCCCGCAGGAGGCGGCCTCCCCGGCCGTCGAGAGCGAGATGCCGGGCGGCCACGGGGTACTGCTGAAGCAGGCGCTGGCGCACGTGGGTCTCGGGTTCTGACGCCGACAGTGGCCTGACCGATCTGTCTATCAGCCCGGTCAGGCCACCGGCCAGGGTTTCCACCGGGGCGTTCAGGTTGCGTTCAGGCTCACGGCGCGCCGTGGCAACAGCTGCACCAGAAGCCCCAAAACAACGGCAAAGAGGGCTGGGGAAAGGGCAGTTGCGCGTGCGAGGGTGCGGATCATGAGCACAGAGCACGTCCTGGACGACCGGCCCCGCGCGAGCGCTCGCGCGCGCATACGCGAGAGCGCGAACAAGGTGCCGGAGGTGACCGTCTACTTCTGGATCATCAAGGTCCTCACCACCGGCATGGGCGAGACCGCCTCCGACTTCCTGGCCCACACGCTGGGCAACATCCCCGCGGTCGGCCTCGGCGGTCTCGCCTTCGTCGCGTCGCTGGTGCTCCAGTTCGCCGTCCGCCGGTACGTGGCCTGGATCTACTGGACGGCGATCGTCATGGTCAGCGTGTTCGGCACGATGGCCGCCGACGTCCTGCACGTGGGCCTCGATGTCCCGTACACCCTGTCCACCCCGCTGTTCCTCATCGCCCTCGCGGCTGTCTTCGCCCTCTGGTACGCGAGTGAGCGCACCCTGTCCATCCACTCCATCCGCACCCGCCGCCGCGAGCTCTTCTACTGGGCGGCCGTCCTCGCCACGTTCGCCCTCGGCACCGCCGCGGGCGACCTCACCGCGACCATCGGCCTCGGCTACCTGGGCTCGGTCGTCCTTTTCGCCGTCGCGATCTGCGTACCCGCCCTCACCCACCGCATGGGCCTGCTGGGCGCGGTGACCGCGTTCTGGACGGCGTACGTCATCACACGCCCCCTCGGCGCGTCCCTCGCCGACTGGATGGCCCTGCCGGCCAAGCGCGGCGGCCTGGCGTGGGGTCTGGGCCCGGTGACCCTGTCCTGGACCGTGGCGATCGTCGGATTCGTGGCGTTCCTCGCGCTGTCGCGGCGGGACACCGAGCCCGCCGTCTGACTCCGGCGGCCGGTGACGGCCACGTGCCGGTGACGGCCACGTCGTCGTATCGGGCCGCGGGGCCGTTTCCGTCCCCCGGTAGGATCCTTCCGGAAGGGCGGAACCGACAGCAGAGACGGCACTCTTGATACAATGACCGGTTTGCGAGCAGCGAGCAGCGAGCAGCGAGCGGTGCTCGTGGCCGTGCGGTCGGCCGGTGCGCTGCACCGGATTCTCGATGTGCTGCCCGTCTTCGAGGGGGACGAGCGGATCGGCGTCCGCTTCACCCTGGTGCCCGGCTCGGACTTCGACGTGGACGCCCTGGCGGCCCTGGAGCGTTCCGGGGCCCGCACGGTCACCTGGGACGAAGCCTGTGACGGCAAGCACGACCTGATCCTCGGCGCGAGTCCCAAGGGTCCGTTGCGGGTCCTGTCCGGCCGCCGGGTCCTGCTGCCGCACGGTGCGGGCTTCAACAAGACGATCCCCGGCGAGGGTTCGCCGTATCTGCCCTCCGGGCTCGATCCCCACTATCTGCTCGCGGACGGCGAGCCCTGGGCCGATCTGCACGCCCTCGCCCACGGCTCCCAACTCGCCGGTCTGTCCCGGCACTGCCCCGCGGCCGCCGCCCGGGCGGCCGTGGTGGGGGACCCCACTCTGGACCGGCTTCTCGCCTCCACCGGCCATCGGGAGCAGTACCGGCTGGCCCTCGGCACCGGCGGGCGCCGGCTGGTCGTCCTGACCGCAACCTGGGGGCCGGAGTCCCTCCTCGCCCGCCGGCCGGGGCTGCCCGCCGATCTGGTTGGTCAACTCCCTTACGACACCTATCAGTTCGCTCTGGTCCTCCACCCGAACGAGTTCAGCCGGGTCGGCTCCCACGATCTGTCCCGGCAACTGGCGCCCGCCCTGTCCGCCGGTCTGGTCCTGGCCGGCCCGTACGAGGAGTGGGCCGCCGTGCTGGTCGCGGCGGACGCCGTCGTCACCGACCACGGATCCACCGCCCTGTACGCCGCCGCCCTGGGCCGCCCCGTCATCGGTGCCTACGACGGAGGGGCGGAACTGATCCCGGACAGCGCGATGGCCCGGCTGCTGGACCGGGTGCCCGCGCTGTCCGCGCCCCCCGAGCTGGAGCGCGCCCTGGCGGCCGCCGCGTCCGTGGACACGGCCGAGCTCGCCGGCGCCGCGTTCGCCCGGCAGGGCGAGTCGCTGGGCAGGTTGCGCGACGCCTTGTACCGGCTGCTCGGCCTCGCGCCGCGCGCCGTCCCGGTCGCCGCGTCCCCGCTTCTGCGCCCCACGAGCACGCCTCGCCGGCCCGCCGCCTTCGCCGTGCGGGCCGAGGTGTCGGGGCACCGGATCCGCGTCGAGCGACTCGCCCCGGGCACCACCTCGGCCGTACACCACCTGGCGGCCGAGCATCCCGAGGCCGGGCCGCGTCGGACGCAGAGTGCCGCCGTGCTGTGGCGCCGAGCCTCGGGCGGCGGCGCCGTCATGCCGCCCAGCAGCACGTGGACCGCCGGGGGCTGGACCGCCCGGATCCTGGCCGACACCCCTGGCTGCCGTACCGCCGCCGCGATCCTCGGGGCGGAGCGCTGCCTCGTCCGGCACCGCACCGCCGGGACGTTCACGGTCCGCGTCGAACCGGTCCGTTCCGGCGGGAAAGTCCTGCGTGCCGATCCAGCCGCCGCCGTCTCGGCCGTCCATGCCTGGCTGGGCGCCGTCGAACAGCCGGTGACGCCCGTGTCCCTGCTGTGCGACGTCGGCCCGATGGCGGTCCGGGTGCGGCTGGAGGACGCGGCACCGGCCGACCTCGACTACGAGCTGTGAGGGCCGTCCGGCAGCGCACCGGCCGCATGGGCCAGCTGCCGTGCCGCCGTGCGGTGCCGCTCGGCCTCTGCGGCGTCGCCCCGTTCTTCGGCGAGCAGCGCCAGTTCCTCCAGGATCCGTGCCTCGTCGGTGCCGGAGCCGCGCTCGCGGGCACTGTGCAGGGCCGCGCGGACCAATTCCTCCGCCCGCGCCGTCCGGCCGGTACGGCGCAGGGCGCGGCCCAGTGCGAAGCCCGTGCGCGCGGTCAGGCGTTCCCGCTGCTGCTCCCTGGCCGCCATGTGCGCCTCGGTCAGCAGTTGTACGGCGCGCTCGGCGTCGCCCATGCTCAGCACGGTACGGCCGAGCAGGTAGGTCTGGAGCAGCACGCCGTAAGGATTGGGGATCTCCGCATGGGCGGCGCGTGACGTCTCGAAGTCGGCCGCCGCGCCCGCCAGGTCGCCCCGCGCCGACTTCAGCAGCCCCCGGAACTCCACCGTCGACGCCTTCAGCTTGCGTTCGTCGTCGGAGTCCCCCAGGGATGCGGCTGCGTGCAGCGCCTGCCCTAGCAGCTCGCCGGCCTCGTCGTACCTCTCCTGTTCCCAGAGCGGCCTGGCCAGCTGGCAGCGCATGCGGATCATCGCCGGCAGGTGTTCCATACGGTCGGCCGCCGCCACACCGGTGCGGAAGGCGTCGGTGATGTCCGCGTAGTGGGGGTGGTCGAGGAAGTGCGTCCACAGCGGCTCGCACAGCGCCCAGGCGTCCGAGTGGAGGCCGTCCTCGTGGGCCAGGCGGACAGCGCCGTAGAGCGCCAGCCGCTCGGACCGGAGCCAGCCGCGCGCCTCCGTCTTGCCGGCGAACGCGACGTCGTCGGCTGCCGGACCGTTACCGCCGGGCAGGTCGGCGAAGGTCATCCGGGGCCCGGCGGCCAGCAGGTCCGCGCGGGCCGCCTGCCGTCGGTACCAGCCGATCAGCCGGTGCCGTGCCGCGGCGCGCTGTGTCCCCTCCGGGTCGGCCTCCCGCGCCCGGCGCTCTGCGTGGCCGCGCAGGAGGGCATGCATCCGGTATCCCTCGGGGCGTTCCTCCAGCAGTCCCGCCGACTCCAGTTCCTCCAGCGCGTCCGCCGCCCGCTGCGGCCCGTCGCCGAGCAGCACGGCGGCGGCCGGTGCCGTGACGACGGGAGCCGGATGCTGGGGCAGCAGGCAGTACATGCGCGCGGCCTGCGCTCCGAGCCCACCGTACGCGGCGTCCCACACCGCCTCCACCATGGGGATGCCCTTCTCGTGCAGCTCCGTGGTCAGATCGGCGACCAGTCGGGACAGGCCTCGCCTGCGGTAGCGGCGGACCCAGTGGCCGGCCACCTGGAGCGCGGCGGGAAGTCCGCCGCAGCCCTGGGCGAGTTCCGCCACGGTCTCCGGCTCGGCCCGGAACCGCGGATCGTCGACGATCTTCCCGAGCAGCCGCACCGCGTCGTCCACCGACAGCGGATCGACGGCCACCTCGACCGCCGAGGTGACGTCGAGGTCGTACAGCACACCGTGGCTCGTGACGATCACGAGGCTGTGCGGCGAGGACGGCAGCAGCGGTACGACCTCGCTGCCGTACCGGGCGTTGTCGACGACCACGATGAGCCGCTTGTCCCGGGTGCGGTTCCAGTACTGCTTCGAGCGGCCCGCGAACGACCGCTGCCACCACTCGGCGGAGACGTCCAGACCGCTCAGCAGCTCACCCAGCGCGTCCGCCACCTCCACCGCGCCGTCGCGGCGCAGATCGTCCAGGTCGACGTAGAGCACGCCGTCCGGGTAGCGGTCGGTGAGCCGGCGAGCCATGTGGAAGCCCAGCGCGGTCTTGCCCACCCCGCCGACTCCGGTCAACGCCACGACCAGCGGCCCGGCTTGGCCGGTATGTCCCTCGACGGCCCCGGTGATGCGCTCCTGTTCCTTCACGCGGTTCTCGAACGTCACGAGCGCGGGCGGCAGTTGGAAGGGGACGGGGCGCGCCTCGCGCGCCGTACCGTGCCAGTGCTGGTGCAGCTCACCGATGTGTCTGGCCTGGACCACCGCGTCCGCCTGCCCGTCCATCGTGTTGCGCGTCTCCTCGGCCATGCGCCAACCCTACGGTTTTCGCCGCCTTCCTGACGGTGCGCCAGGCGGCGACAAGAAGCCGACAAATTGCTTCAGGACAGACGGGCGCGGCACTTGGCGCCGTATCGTGTGCAGCACACACCGAGCAGGGAGTACCTCGATGGACCCGATCACCGCGGCGGCGCTCACCTCGCTGGCCGGCAGCCTCGGCGGCGAAGCCGGGCGTAACGCCTGGCAGGGACTGGCCGCGCTGGTGCGCCGCCCCTTCCGGCGGGCGGCGGGCGAGGAGTCCGGCGAGACCAGCGGGATCAGCACGGGTGAGCTGGAGCTGGCCGCGCTAAGGGACGACCCGGGCAACACCGCCCACGCCCAGGCTCTGGCCACCGCGCTCGGCGTGCGCGCGGCCCTCGACGCCGAGTTCGGGACGCTGCTGGAGCAGTGGTGGCGGGGCGCAGCGGAGGCCACCACGGGCGGCAACGTGAACAACACCGTCAACGGGACGCAGAACGGTCCGGTGATTCAGGGCCGGGACTTCTCCCACATGACGTTCCATTTCGGCCAGAAGTGAGATCTGGGCCGAACATACGAAGGGGTCGTATCAGACTCTTCTGACACGACCCCTGACCTGCGTCCACGCAAGTCGGGACGACAGGATTTGAACCTGCGACCCCTTGACCCCCAGAGACTGACGCCCAGTCCTTCTCGTCCATCCAGTCCGCACAGTCCCGAAAACGTCCAGGTCAGGGCGCCGCGCTCCGAGGTGCGTGATTTGGTGTGTGACACGTCGGCGACACGGCCCGTGTGACAGGGAGGGCTTCCCGCACGTCACCAGAGGGCCCCAGAAGCGGGCGTTGCCCGCAGTCGATGATCTGATCAATAGGGCGCGGAGCGCCCGCTTAGTGGATCTACACGGCCGCCTGTGGGGCTGGGGGATCATCATTGACGTTCGATCGTCAGCGTGACCCTTGGAACTGCCCACCGGCGGGTAAGTGACGGTTATTCCTCAGTGACTGTCAGTCACGGCTTGTTTGTTCCAGGTCAGGCTGACGGTCAACTGAGCCGAGGCGCCGGCCGCCGTAATGATCGCCCCTGCTTGGGCGGTCAGCTCGACACCGAACTGCACGACGAGGACGTCCGGCCGCTGCACCAGGTCCTCCACTTGCGCGGCCACGCCACGCGTCACCACTCGTACGGCCTGCATGACGGAGTCGAACGTGCCCTCGGCCTTCTCGATCACCGCGGACGTCGACGCACCCCGGGTGCGCAGCTGACCCAGCGCCTGCCCGTCGGAGATCCTGACGAGCACGGCGCTGCCGTCGTCTAGCGGAAACTCCATAACGGTCATAAGATATGCAATAACACGAAATTCCGGGTACTGCAAGGTAGTTGATGGTTCGCTAAATTCCCGATGTGTGCGCCAGAGGCGAGGGCAGGGTCGGTGGGCTTCGGCCGCGGATGCGGCTTCACCCACGAAGGAGCTGAGCGATGCCACTCGCCGTCGAGATCGTTGCCATTGTCCTCGGCATCCTGCTCCTGGCGGCCGCCAGGAGCGACAGCGGTACCTCCCGGCGTCTGCCGACCGTTCCGGAGACGCACCGGACTCCGCGCGTCGTGCTCGCCGTTCCGGGCGCGGTGCTGGTGGCGGGCGGAATGTGGGGGCTGGTGACCGAGAAGGCGCAGCACGGACCCTCGCGGGCCGATCTCCAGAAACACATTCCGAACGACATCAGTTCGGCACTGAATTGCAAGCAAGCCACCGAGTCCCCAAAGGGAGCGGTGGAAGTGGAGTGCGACAGCAAGGGCAGCAGTAGCGCCCCGAATTACCCCGGTGACCCATCCGTCACTGTCGGCGATCAGGCCTGCTTGATGGACGGCAGCCTTGCGGCGGCCAGCTCTACGGACCGGCGATTCAACATGATCGTCTGGGCCCGGGATCCGATCCAGCGCTACTCCGACGTCACCCCCGCGACGCCTTCGCAAAAACCAGCGGGGTCTTGATGACGGCGGAGTTTGATTTCGTGCTCGAAATGAGCGAGGCGTCCGGCGGCGGCTACTGCGTCGAGGTGTCGTCGCCCTGCGGTGAAGACACCGCCGTCACCGCCATCGACGCACAGGAACTGCTGGACCGGCTGCCCTCGCTGGAGGCGGCCGTTCTGGGGTCCGCCGCTCGCTCACGAAGCGTGGGGACGGGGCTGGAGGCGCCCGCCCGGCAGGTCGGCGGCGCGTTGTGCGAAGCCGTGTTCCAGAGCGCGATCAAGGCGCTCTACCTGTCCAGCAGGCAGAAGGCGCAGGAACGCGGGCAGCGACTGCGCATGATCCTCCGGATCCGCTCCCCGGAACTGGCGGCCCTGCCCTGGGAGCTGCTGTACGACGCGAAGCTCGGCGGCTACCTGTGTCTGCTCCACCCGATCATCCGCTACGTGGAGATGCTGGAGCCGGTCTCGCCGCTGCGCGTGGAGCCGCCGCTGCGCATCCTCGGCATGGTGGCCCTGCCCGGCTCGCTGGGCACGCTGGACGCGGAGACCGAGCGGGACAGTCTGAGCACCGCGCTCAAGCCGCTCATGGACGAGGGGATGGTGCGGCTCGACTGGGTGCACGGGCAGACCAAGCAGCATCTCTTCGACGCGCTGCTCCAAGGCTGCCACATCCTCCACTTCATCGGTCACGGAAAGTTCGACGATCAACGGTGCCAGGGAATGATCGTCTTCGCCGATGAACAGGGCCGGGAGGATCCGCTGCATGCCGAGGCGCTCGGCTCGCTCGTCAGCATCGCCGACCCCGCACCGCGTCTCGTCGTGCTCAACAGCTGCGAGACGGGAACCTCCCACGCGCGGGATCTGTTCTCCAGCACGGCGGCGATGCTGGAGTACACGGTGCCGGCCGTGGTGGCCATGCAGTTCGCGGTGACGGACAAGGCGGCCGTGCTCTTCTCCCGGGCCTTCTACCAGGCCCTCACGGCCAACCGGCCGGTCGACGAGGCGGTGCGCACGGGCCGTATCGCGCTGCGGGCCGACAAGGACGACAGCCTCGAGTGCTTCACGCCGGTCCTGTATCAGCGCAGCGGCGACGCCCGGCTCTTCGACCTCACCTCACCGCGACGGCCCACTCCCCCGCAAACCGTGGTCCACGAGATCAACGAGCTTGAGAAAGAGGCGCGGCTCACCAAGCATGCCGAGCCGTCGTTCCCCCAGCCCCCGCCACTAACTCATCGCACGCCTCCGCCTCCTCCGAGGAGGCCCCCGCCCGGTATCACGCCACTGGCTGAGATCGACGCCGGCCACGGGGTGGTCAGTCTGGCCGTCCATCCGCAGGGGCGGCTGCTCGCCACCGGCTCCCACAGGCTGATGCGGGTCTGGGACGTCGTCACCGGCCGACCGCGGTGGGAGCACCGGCCCGGCGGGGAGAACACGATAGTGAACGCGATAGCCTTCAGCCCCGATGGTGGCCGGCTGGCAACCGGTAGCACGGACAACCTTGTGCGCATCTGGGAGCTGGCGACCGGCTACGGGGTCACCAAACTGGTCCACCGCCATTTCGTCAACGCGGTCGATTTCGACGGCAGTGGGCGGTACTTGGCCACCGGCAGCGCGGACGCCACGGCCTGCGTGTGGGATCTCAGTACCGGGAGCCGCGTCCTGACCCTGCGTCATGCCCGTGCGGTCAAGGCCGTGCGGTTCAGCCCGGACGGGCGTCTGCTGCTCACCGCGTCCGAGGACAAGAACGCGTACGTCTGGGACACGGAAACCGGCCGGCAGCAGGCGCGGATCGCGCACCACGATTCTGTCCTCGGCGTCGACTTTTCTCCGGACGGGCGGAAGATCGCCACCTGCAGCCAAGACCGCATCGCTCAGATCACGGAGACGGAGACCTGGAATCCGCTCTTCCAGATGGAACACGACGCCGGTGTGCGGGCGGTAGCGTTCAGTCCCGACGGCGATACGATCGCGACGGGCAGCGAGGACGGCGCCGTCTGTGTGTGGCGGGCCGACACGGGGCGGTCACTGCTCGCCCTCAAGTACCCCCGCTCGGTGAACGCCGTGGTGTTCTATCCGGATGGCCGTTTCCTCGCCAGCGCGGGCGAGGACAAGGCGGTGCGCAGTGTCCTCCTCCCCCGCTACTGGCAAGCGCGTCAAGATCGTTGTCGATGATGACCAGACCACAACAGTCGGTGCCGCGATCGCTGTGATCTCCAGCGCCAATCTCGAACCCGGAAAGCGCACTGAGTCAGAGGGGCCAGCTGAAGGCTGAGGCACCTCTGGGGCCCTACGCCAGGTCGACCGTGTTCGGACTTTGTCCTGAGCCTGGGGCCGACCTGGCTCTCAGCGCGGCGCAGGCCACCGGTTCAGGCCATCAGCCGGGGATTGCCGCGAGGTCCTCTCTCAGCTGCGAGAGAGTGAAGCCGTCAGGGTCAGCGCGGTTGGTGTCGGCCCACTGACCGCTGAGGACTGCGTAGGCCTCGTCGCAGTAGGTCTGGAAGAACTGCCAGGTCATGGGCTGGAGCTTCCCCCAGGTGACGCAGATCAGCTGCGTCGGGGTGTACCCGATGACGGGCACGCAGTGGCCACCCCAACTGTTGGGCTGCCCCGGTCCCACCGGCCCTCCCGGAGGGACCATCCAAACGGTCTGTCCTTGGGCGCTGTAGGGCAATTGCAGCCCGATGTACGCAGCACCGAAAAGATCGACGGTGGCTCGTACGTGTTCGAGGTTCCCCGGCTCGCAGGCAGCGAAGGCGAAGACTGTGTTTCCTCCGATGCCCGCCGTGCGCCAAAAGTTCAGCGCGTCGAGCATGTTGGTGCCCCGGTCCGTTGAGGGGTCGCCCACCTGAAATCCTGTGAGAGCGGTGTAGGCGTCCAGGGCTTCTTTGTCGGTGGGCTCAAATTCTTGTGGCCCTTCGTAGGCTGACCAGCTCTGCTCCATGTGGAGCGCAGCGGCCTCCACACAGTCACCGTATTTGTCATTTCCCAGCATCTGCCAGTCAGTGACCTTGTCGGTCCAGTTTTTCGCCGTAGGAGCCGGCGGCAGCGTGGGATGGAGGTACTGTGCGAAGTTGAGCGTGCGTCTGTCCACCCTGGCGGGCGCCTTGCCGAGCTTGCCCATCATGGGCTGGCTGTTACGAGGTGCCATGGTTCTCCTTCTGCGTCCTGCCTACCCATGTAGGCGATAGGCATTTCCTCTGTCATATGCCCGACGCCCACTTCACGCTACTGGCGGCCCATGGGGCTTGACCTGAATGGGTGAACTCTTCCCTCCCAGCACGGATGCAGTTCACCGGCTAGGGTTGTGTGATCTTGCTGGTGTCGACGAAGAGCCCGGCGAAGATGGCAACGCAGGTTGCGACAACGAGTCCCGCTGAGGGATGGTGGGGATGGACCGTAAAGAGCTTCCATGCAGCCACACTGCCGATTCCGATCGGGCCGACCGCAAGTGCGATGAACGGTACGAGGGGGACGTGTTTTGGGTTGAGCACCAGCCCGAGCAATACGCCCCCAAGTGGGGTTACCCCACCGCTAAGATCAGGTCCGTTCACACGGGTGTCTACCGCTAAAAACCCGAGTAGGAACATTATTGCCGCATAGACCGCAACCAATGTGTAGCGCGTTATGCGGTCCCAGATGCCCTCGGCCGGCGTCGTTGTTGCCATGCAACCAGTCCAACACCCAGGCGGGGAGCATGCTTCTTCCGCTACTTCACGCGAGTGATGCACGATGTGCTGGTCTCAGCAAAGCGCAGGACAGGCAAGGACGCCTGTTGACCTGCCAGTCTTGGCCCATCTCGTACCGCACCACGCTCTGAACTGCGACACTCTGTGGCTGTGGTGGGCAGTCCGTCGCACAGTCGGTCTCGGGGGTGTACGGGGTGGCAGGGCGTCCTGGTCAGTACTACCGTGCTGGTCACTGGGTGAACCGGTCCACGGGCAAGGGGAAGTCGGCGAAGAAGCCAGCCACAGGCATCATCGTGGTCGGACTTCTCATAGTGGGTGCTTGGCTGGGACTCTTCTCTCAGGGTTCGAATGCCCAGGGGACGACGCCTCGACATTCGTCGACGGTCTCGCCTTCTCCGAGCCGCTGATTCAGGTCATCTCACCGGCTGCCTGGCTTCTTCCTGATCAATCTCGTCCGCCGGCTTCGGCGCGCGGACGGCACGGGTGCTTGGCTGGGAGTGGGGCGAGCTTGTTCGGACAGAAGCAGCCGTTGCCAGGCTGCTTGCCATGCGTCGGCTTCCTCTCGAGGAAGACCACAGGCCTCCAGGTAGATACCCGTCGCCTTCCATGACCTGGGCATGGTTGTCCGGTTGAGCAGCGCACTGATGGTTCCGGGTGACACGGGCGGCGTGGCTCGCTGACTCACTTCCTGGATCGTGTGACCGCTCACTGCCCTGACGACGGCCAGTGCTCCGATGAAGGCTCGGGGTGTATGGCAGTCAGCCGGCTCGGGCCATAGTGCCTCGGTGGCCCGCTGTGCCCGGGCGGCAGCGGCAGGATCGAAGGCAATGTTGTCCGCAAAGATGATCCGCCCCGCGGTGCTGCGCGCGCGTCTTTGCGGAACGGGTCCTCCACGCTCGGCTAGTTCGCGTCTGAGGCGCTGATAAATGACATCCAGGTCCAACTCACGGGCCGGACCAGGGATGCCTTCACGGACGAGACGCAGGAGTTCTCCAGTGAAGGCTGTGTGGGTTTCGCCCGGTGGGGCCAGGGCCAGGCCAGTCTCCGGCGAGGCTGCCAGCAGATAGCTCCCGTCAACCTCCGCTTGGTCGGCCAGGAGATCCTGCCCGCTCATCATTCCGAGGGCTCGTCCGCTCATGCAGCAGTCAAGGATGATCACATGCCGTTGGGCACGAGAGTCCATGAGGAATTCGGCCACGACTGTGCAGTACTCGGAGAGCAACTCCCACGAGAGCGGACTCATCAGGACAGCCGCAAGATCCTTGAGATTGTTCGCCACGGCCGGTAGAGACTCAAGCTTCGAGTAGCAGCTGACGCCTGCAAGAACGGCCCGCGAGAGAGCTGGGTCGGGCACTGCGCTCATGACGGGGGAAGAGGTCTCGTCCGCCTGCTCCAATGCGTCCACCAGCCGACGGACCTCTTCCTCCGTCGCATCCGTCAGCGCGGTCGCGATGAACCTGACAAAGCGGCATCCTGCCCTCTGGGCGGAGCAGACCACCTTCGCAATCGGACACTTTGGCTGATGTCTTACGGTGATGGCCGATCACCGCCAGGGCTTGTGACCAAATGTGACACGAGAGCCCAGAACATGATCAAGGGCCCCACCTCACTAATGTGAGGCAGGGCCCTTTGACCTGCGACTACGAAGCGTTGCTTCCGTCGGGACGACAGGATTTGAACCTGCGACCCCTTGACCCCCAGTCAAGTGCGCTACCAAGCTGCGCCACGTCCCGGTGCCGTTTGACCTGGGGTTTCCCCGGTCGAAACGCGCAAGGAAACAATACCGCACTCCGCTCGGTGGTCGCGCATCGCTTTCCCGGTCGGCTTCGAGCCTGGTTGAGGTTGCACGATCGGCGACGAGAAGCACGGACCGGTGGCCACCTCCAGCCTGGACGTGTTGTGGGTGCTCTACGACCTGCTGCTGCGGGTCACTCGGGGGCGGCGGGCGGGTCCGGCCCGGGAACTGTTCCTGCTGCCGGGGGCCGAGATCGGCAGCGAGTCGCTGGGACGGGTTGCCCATGGCGGCGGGCAGCGCGCCTGGCCTGCGCGCGCAGAGGCTGCACGCCCCGGCGGGCTGGGTGCTGATCGGGGACGCCGAGTCGGACGAGGGCAGCAACCACGAAGCGCGGGGTGCTCGTCGGTGACCGTCGACTGGCGCGATCGCAAGGCCCTGTACGCCCCGTTCACCGCACCGCATCCCAGGCGCCGCACGTGGCCGAGATCGGCGAGGACGCCTTCCGCGAGGCCAGGCCCGGCATCCCGTGCGGGTCGTCAACGTCGGCATCCGGGAGCAGCTGCTCGTCAAGGCGGCCAGCGGGCTGCGGCCCGTCGTACACACGTTTGCCGGCTTTCTCG
This sequence comes from Streptomyces sp. IMTB 2501, assembly GCF_001953885.1. Lineage (GTDB taxonomy): Bacteria > Actinomycetota > Actinomycetes > Streptomycetales > Streptomycetaceae > Streptomyces. The sequence continues at coordinate 97,970 of NZ_MQUS01000007.1, forward strand.
TGGAGCGGCCGTTCGAGCAGGTCAGGCTGGATCTCGGGCACCAGGACGCCGGAGCGGTGCTGGTCAGCGCGGCCGCCTCCTTGGCCTGGCCTCGGTGTTCGCCGCCCCGGAGGGCCTGGACGTGAGCGTGCTGTACTCGACGACCGAACGGCCCCTCGACGCGGCGGGCCTGCGCCGGGCCGCGGATGCGGCGGGCACCGATGCGGTACTGGACGAGCCGTACCTCGCGGGCACCTCGACGACCGCGGTGAGCGACGCCCTGGCCGACGTATCGCACCGGGTGCCGGGCCTGGGCGTGGCGCGCCGGGAGCTGCGCCGCTTCGGCATGACCGGGGACTAGCAGACACAGGGCGCTCGTCGCGTAGGTGGCGGCGTGCGTGGCGAACACCGCGCCGGGCGAGGCGAAGCCGACCAGGAGGCCGGCGACGGCCGGGCCGGCGAGCTGGGCGGCGGACTCGGCTATGCGGATCGCGCCGTTCGCGCCCTGGATGTCGGCGGCCAGCCGGGGCACCGTACTGGCCACGCCCGGCTGGAAGACCGCTCCCGCCACCCCGTTGACGAAACCGATGGCGCAGATCTGCCAGAGCACCACATGGCCGGTGAAGAACAGGCCCGCGGCAAGGGACTGGGTGACGAGCCGGACCAGGTCGGCGCCGATCATCAGCCTGCGGATGCTGAACCGGTCGGCGATGACCCCGCCGAGGACGACGAGCCCGGCGAACGCCGCGGCCGTCGAGGCCATGGCTAGGCCGACCGCGCCCGCGCCGTACCCGTGTTCCAGCAGACCGGCGGCGAGGGCCACGGGCAGCATGGTGTCGCCGAGGCGGGCGACGGCCCGGGCCACGAAGAACAGCGCGAAGTCCCGTGACCAGACGGCTCGCCCGCCGGCCTCGGCCCCGCGCACCCCACGTGTGGTGATGTCGCGCCGTGCGTCCGTCCCCGTCATCGCGGATACTCCCCTCCCCGCCGCCCCTCACGGTGCCCCGCCCCATCAGCGCCGGCGCGGTGTCCCGGCCCGCCTCCGCCGCACGGTCTCCCGGCCCGTCCGCGCCCCGCCCCGTCTGTGCCGCGCGGGATCATGCCACGCCCGGCTCGCCCGCACGGGGGAATTTCATTCCCCGGGCAGCAGCCCCAACTCGGGGTGGGCGTCGAGGAGTCGGGGCGGGGCGGCCTGCCGCCAGGAGTCGGCGAGGATGTCGCGCAGCTCGTCCTCGTCCTCCAGCGCGGCGAGTCTCGCTCTCACCCACGCGAACTGGGCCTCGTGATCGGCGATCCAGAACTTCCCCGGCTCGGCCATCACCAGTTCGTCGCGTTCCTCCTTGGGGCAGCGCACGGCGATGGACGTCTCGTCCTCGGGCAGGGTCGCGAACATCTTCCCGGCCACCCGGAACGTGGGCATGCTCCAGGCGATCTTCTCCGTGGTGTCCGGCAGGGACAGGGCGATACGACGTACGTCTTCAGCATCCGGCATGCAACGCACCGTAGCTCCTGCCACTGACAGTCACCCTCCGAGCCGCCGGAACTCAGGCCGCTTGAGATCGTGGCGCTCGGAGTCGAGGCGCTTGAAGTACAGCGTCGTCGGCCGCAGCTCGCCCGCGGGACTCGCCGCGTAGTCGGGGATGGTGCCGGCCTCCGTCCAGCCGGCCGAGCGGTAGAGGTGCTCGGCGCGGCTGCCGGTCTCGGTGTCGAGGTGGAGCAGGGTGATGCCGGCGGCGGCTGCCGCTTCCTCGGCGGTGGCGAGGAGGAGGCGGCCGAGTCCCTGCCCGCGCGCACAGCGGTGCACCATCAGCTTCACCAGTTCCGCGCGGTGGCGGCTGTTCGGTTTGTCGGGGTAGGCCAGGCTCACGGTGCCGGCCGGCCGCCCGGTGCCGTCGAGGGCCGCCCAGACGGCTAGCCGGCCCGCCGCCGTCGCCGCCGCCCGCTCCCGCCACCAGGCGGCAGCCTCCTCGTGGGCGAGCGGGGCGAGGAAGCCGACCGAGGCCCCGCCGGCGACGGTGTCCGTCAGCAGCTCCGCCAACTGCCCGGCCCGCTCCCGTACTTGAGCTGCGTTCCAGCGCTCCGCCCTCACGGCCGCACCACCGCCAGCACATACCGCGTCTCGACGGGGCCGGCGCAGCGGAACCGGGTCGGGCCGAAGACCCGCATCCGCAGACAGTCGCCGGTGTCCAGGTGATGGACCTGTTCCCCGTCGGTCACCTCCAGGGCTCCGTCGAGGACCCACAGGTGCTGTTCCAGGCCGGTCACGGGCGGGCGGTCGTAGGCGATGTCGGCACCCGGCGCGAGGCGGCCCTCGACCAGTTCGCCGCGGAGTCCGGTGTGCGGCGGGGACACGGACCGCCGGACGAATCCGGAGCCGTGGTCCTGCCAGATCTGCTGGTCGGCGGCGCGGACCAGCGGCGCGGGTGCTGCCTCGACCTCGCTGAGCAGCTGGGACATGGTGCGGCCGAAGACATGGCAGAGCCGGTTCAGCAGGGTGGCGGTGGGACTGATCTCCGCGCGTTCGGCGCGCGACAGGGTCGACCGGCTGACCCCGCTGCGCTCGGCCAACTCCCCCAGCGACAAGCCGTGTTGAGTGCGCAGTTCGGCCAGCCGGGCGCCGATGCGGGTGTCGAGCGAATCCTCCGGACGTCTCATATCCGGGACGCTATCCCGGATATGAGACGGATACGTTACGGAAGCCTCACGCGTCCTGCGCCGCCCTCCCCAGCGCCTCCAGCACCGGGCGGATCAGCGGGTGCCCCTCGGCTCCGCGTCGTACGGCGGCGAAGACGCGGCGGGTCGGGGCCACACCGTCGACGGGGCGGACGACCACATGGGTCAGGTCCATACCGTTCAGGGCCGAGCGGGGTACGAGGGCCACACCCGCGCCCGCCGAAGCGAGGGCCACGACGGCCCGGAAGTCGTCGGAGGAGTGTTCCAGACGGGGCTGGAAGCCGGCGCTCTCGCAGGCGAGGACGACCACGTCATGGCACGGATTGCCGGGGTACGGGCCGATCCAGGGGTCCTTGGCCAGCTCGGCGAGAGGGACCTCCGCCGCGTCCGCGAGACGGTGGTCCACCGGTACGACCGCGTCGAACGGCTCGGCATACAGCGGGACATGGGTGAGCCGGGGGTCGTCGGCGGGCGGGGCGCCGCGGTACTCGACGGCGACCGCCACATCGACCTGCCGGTCCAGCACCATGGGCAGGCTCGCGTCGCCCTCGGCGTCCTGGACGCGGATGCGTATGCCGGGCGCGGTGTCCGCGAGCCGGGCCACGGCCGGTGCCACGACCTGGGCGATGCCGGTGGCGAAGGCCGCCACGGTGACCGTGCCCGCCTCGCCCGAGCCGTAGGCCGCCAGCTCTGCCTCGGCCCGCTCCAGCTGGGCGAGGACGACGTTGGTGTGGCTGAGCAGGATCTCGCCGGCCGGGGTGAGCCGTACGCCCTTGGCGCTGCGCTCGACCAGCCGGTGGCCGGTCTCCTGCTCCAGGGCCGTCAGCTGCTGGGAGACCGCGGAGGGGGTGAGATAGAGCGCGGCGGCCGCCGCGGTGACCGTGCGGTGGTCGGCCACCGCACGGAGGATGTGGAGCCGCCGTGCCTCGATCATGGGCTCAATTATCCCAGGGCCCAGTCCCTGGTCAGGCCCCCAGCTCGGCGCGGGCCGCGACGAACGCGTCGACCGCCCGGTCGACGTCCTCGGTGGAGTGCGCGGCGGACAGCTGGACGCGGATGCGGGCCTGGCCCTGCGGGACGACCGGGTAGGAGAAGCCGATCACGTACACGCCCCGCTCCAGCAGCAGCTCGGCCATGCGGGCCGCCTCGGCCGCGTCGCCGATCATCACGGGGGCGATGGCGTGGTCGCCGGGGAGGATGTCGAAGCCCTCCTCGGTCATCCGGCGGCGGAAGAGCGCGGTGTTCTCGTTCAGCCGGACGCGCAGGTCGTCGGCGGACTCCAGCAGGTCGAGGACCTTCAGCGAGGCGGCGGCGATCACCGGGGCGAGGGTGTTGGAGAACAGGTACGGCCGGGAGCGCTGGCGCAGCAGGGCGACGATCTCGGCGCGGGCGGCGACATAGCCGCCGGAGGCGCCGCCGAGGGCCTTGCCGAGGGTGCCGGTGATGATGTCGACGCGGTCCATGACGCCGTGCAGCTCGGGGGTGCCGCGGCCGGTCGGGCCGACGAAGCCGACGGCGTGCGAGTCGTCGACCATGACCATCGCGTCATAGCGGTCGGCGAGGTCGCAGATCTCGCCGAGCGGGGCCACATAGCCGTCCATGGAGAAGACGCCGTCGGTGACGACCAGCTTGCGCCGCGCGCCGCCTTCGGCCGCCTCCTTGAGCTTGGCCTCCAGGTCCGCGAGGTCGCGGTTGGCGTAGCGGTAGCGGCGGGCCTTGGACAGGCGGATGCCGTCGATGATGGAGGCGTGGTTGAGGGCGTCGGAGATGACCGCGTCCTCCTCGCCGAGCAGCGTCTCGAAGACACCGCCGTTGGCGTCGAAGCAGGAGGAGTACAGGATCGTGTCCTCCTGGCCGAGGAAGGACGACAGCCGGGCCTCCAGCTCCTTGTGCACCTCCTGGGTGCCGCAGATGAAGCGGACGGAGGCCATGCCGTAGCCCCAGCGGTCCAGGGCCTCGTGGGCCGCGGCGATCACCTCGGGGTGGTCGGCGAGGCCCAGGTAGTTGTTGGCGCAGAAGTTGAGGACCTCGCCGGGGCGGCCGCCGGCGGTGACGTCGACGGTCGCGGACTGCGGCGTGCCGATGACCCGCTCGGGCTTGTGCAGTCCGGCGGCGCGGATCTCGTCGAGGGTGGCGCGCAGGTCGTCGCGGATGGTGTCGAACATGAGGGGGCTCTCCTGAAGGTGCTTGCAGGCGAAGGGAGTTGCGCGTGCTACGGCTTTACGCGGTCCAGTCCAGAATGATCTTGCCGCCCTTGCCGCTCGCGGCATCCGCGAACGCGGCCTCGAAGTCGCGGTAGCCGTACCGGCCGGTGATCACGGGGGCGAGGTCCAGGCCGCCCTCCAGCAGGACCGACATCGCGTACCAGGTCTCGAACATCTCGCGGCCGTAGATGCCCTTGATGGTGATCATCGAGGTGACGATCCGGGCCCAGTCGACCGGGAACTCCTCGGCGGGCAGGCCGAGCATGGCGATGCGGCCGCCGTGCGTCATGTTGGCGATCATGTCCCGCATCGCCTCGGGTCGGCCGGACATCTCCAGGCCGATGTCGAAACCCTCGCGCAGGCCCAGCTCGCGCTGGCCGTCGGCGATGGTGGACTGCGCGACGTTCAGGGCGAGGCTCACGCCGATCTTGCGGGCCAGCTCCAGGCGCTCCTCGCTGACGTCGGTGACGACGACGTTGCGGGCCCCGGCGTGCCGGGCCACGGCGGCGGCCATCAGGCCGATCGGGCCCGCGCCGGTGATCAGGACGTCCTCGCCGACCAGCGGGAAGGACAGCGCGGTGTGCACGGCGTTGCCGAACGGATCGAAGATCGCGGCGACGTCGAGGTCGACGGGGACGCGGTGCACCCAGACGTTGGTCGCGGGCAGGGCGACGTACTCGGCGAACGCGCCGTCGCGGCCGACGCCGAGGCCCACGGTGGCCCGGCACAGATGGCGGCGGCCGGCCAGGCAGTTGCGGCACCTGCCGCAGACCAGATGGCCCTCGCCGCTGACCCGGTCGCCGATGCGGATGTCGGTCACGTCCCGGCCGGTCTCAACGACCTGCCCGACGAACTCGTGCCCGAGCACGAGCGGGGTACGGATCGCCTGCTGCGCCCAGCCGTCCCAGGCCCGGATGTGCAGGTCGGTGCCGCAGATACCGGTCCGCATGACCTTGATCAGTACGTCACCGGGGCCGATCTCGGGCTCCGGGACGTCCGTCAGCCAGAGCCCCGGCTCCGCCTTCTCCTTGACCAGCGCCTTCACGCTTACGGCTCCTGTGGGTGAGGTCCCGGCCCGCGGGCATGCCGAAGAAGCCCGCACCGGGTCAGAGGGGTGGAATCACCCTGCAATCTGCCGTATGCGCGGGCCACGGGTCCATCGAGCTTTTCTTAACCGCCGCCTCAGCTTTCCTTCACGCCCCTGGTCTCCCGCGGGGCGCCGTGCCGTCGTCCGTCACAGGGGAAGGCCGTCCTCGGCGCTTCGTTCGAGGCGTACGACAAGGTCGGCGGCCAGCGCCTTGATGGTCTCCAGACCGGACCTGCCCCAGGCCCGGGGCGCTGTGTCGGCCGCGCACACGGTGCCGAGCGCCATGCCGGAACTGTCGATGAGCGGGGCGCCGAGATAGGAGTGGATGCCGTACTCGTCCACGACCGGGTTCCCGGCGAACCGCGGATAGTCGCGGACGTCCTCGAGCACCAGTGCCTTACGGCGGACCACCACATGGGGGCAGAACCCATGGTCGCGCGGCAGGACCCGGCCGAACTCCGGTCGGCTGCCGTCCTCCCGCAGAACCGGCGCGGCGGGGACCCGCAGTCCCGCGAAGAACTGATGGTCCTCACCGATGAAGTTGACCATCGCGTAGGGCGCGCCGGTGAACCGGGCGAGATGGTCGGCGAAGACGTCCAGCGCGGGGTCGGGACGGTCCACCAGGCCGAGCAGCCGCAACCGGTGGACGCGGGCGGGTGCCTCCTTGTCCTCGGGGGTGAGCAGCAGACCCCGGACCGGCCGGGGCGGCTCGTACGTCATGGCCGGGCTCCAGCGATGTGGGCGTACCTCATAGGGCGGCTCCGTGGGAGGTAGGGCGGGATCACATGTGGGCGCCATGGCTCGGCGCGGGCGCCGGGGCGTGGGCGAGGAGGTGGCGTACGAGGGTGAGCAGGGTCTGCACACCGGAGCTGGAGATCCGGGCGTCGCAGCGGACGACGGGGACCTCGGGGTCGAGGTCGATGGCGGCGCGGACCTCGTCGGGGTCGTAGCGGTAGGAGCCGTCGAACTCGTTGACGGCGATGATGAAGCCGAGTCCGCGTTCCTCGAAGAAGTCCACGGCGGCGAAACAGTCCTGCAGCCGGCGGGTGTCGGCGAGGATCACCGCGCCGAGCGCGCCCTCGGACAGCTCGTCCCACATGAACCAGAACCGCTCCTGCCCTGGTGTGCCGAACAGATACAGCACATGGTCCGGATCGAGGGTGATCCGGCCGAAGTCCATGGCGACCGTCGTCTCCATCTTGTTCTCGACGCCGTCGAGACTGTCCGTGCCGACGCTGACCGTCGTGAGCAGCTCCTCCGTACTGAGCGGCGCGATCTCGCTGACCGCGCCCACGAAGGTCGTCTTGCCGACCCCGAATCCGCCCGCCACCAGGATCTTCAGCGCGGTGGGGAACGGGTCAGAGCTGTCGTCGTAGTCCATCGAGCACTGCCTCCAGCAGAGACCGGTCAGTGGGTGTGTGGTGGAAGACGGGGGGCTTGGTGGTCAGCGCCCCGCAGTCGACGAGGTCCGAGAGCAGCACCTTGGTGACCACCGCGGGCAGTTTCAGATGCGCGGCGACCTCGGCGACCGAGACGGGCGCCCGGCACAGGTCGAGCGCCTGGGCGTGCTCGGGGCCGAGGTAGCCGAGCGGGGTGACGCCGGTGGCCATCACCTGCGACATCAGGTCCAGGGCGATGCTGGGCTTGGTGCGTCCGTTGCTGACCGTGAACGGGCGCACCAGCCGTCCGGCCGCGTCGTCCAGCCAGGGCCCGTCGCCGGCTGTGGTCACGCTCAAGGCCTCGTCGCCGTGGGTTCGACGGCATGCTGCCGGGGCGCGGTCACCAGATAGGGGCGGACGCTCTTGACGAGCATCGCCATCTCGTAGCCCAGGACGGCTGCGTCGGCCTCACGCCCCGCCAGCACGGCGAGACAGGTGCCGGACCCTGCGGTGGTGACGAACAGCAAGGTCGAGTCGAGCTCGACGACGACCTGGCGGACGTCCCCGCCGTCACCGAATCGCACGCCCGCGCTGCGGCCGAGGGAGTACAGGCCGGAGGCCAGGGCCGCCATGTGGTCGGCACTGTCGACGTCGAGGCCGTGTAGGGACTTCACCAGCCCGTCGCACGACAGCAGCACCGCGCTGCTGGTGTGTGGTACGCGCTGCACGAGGCCGCTCAGCAGCCAGTCGAGGTCGGATGCGTGGGCGGTCGGCGCATCGCTCGCCATGGTGGATCGACTCCTTGGGGTGTCTGCGGGAGCGCGGGGTTGGGGGTGAGTGGTCGGTGGTGGGGGTGGACACGGTGCGGGCGGTCAGCCGGCCGGGGCGCTCCCGTCGGGCCGGCCGGCGCCACGGACACCGTCGGATGCGGGCGCGTGGGCGCGCCCCTGAGATATGGGGGGCGGGTCCGTGTGGTCCGGGCCCAGGTGGTCTGCGGTTGTCGTATGGGCTGAACCTGTGTGGTCAGCGCCCATGTCGTCCGGCTGCCTGTGGAGCTGGTCGGTGAACTCCGGTGCGACGGGCCGCATGTGATGAACCGTCATGTATGCGGCATCCAGGTGCGTGGCATCCATGCGTGCGGACGCCAAGTGGGCGGCGTCCGTGTGGGCTGAGTCCGTGTGGGCCGAGCCCATGTGGGCCGAGCCCATGTGCGCGGAGTCCAGCGGGCTGGGGCCAAGGAGATTGGAGCTCAGGTGGCTGGACTCCAGGTGGCTGGACTCCAGGTGGCCGGACTCCAGGTGGCCGGAGTCCAGGGGGCTGGGTTCCTGGCTCTCCAGGTGCTGCTGCGCCTCGGCGAGTCCGATCCCACGCTGGAAGGCCGCCACCAGCCCAGGGTCGTGGCCCGGGACCGTGTCGTCGTCCTGACGGGGTGCGGGGCCGCCGCGCAACTGGGGGACGATGTGCTGCTGGGCGCGGCGCCGGGGCAGTTGGGGCTTGCCCATGGTGCCGCGCACGGTGTCGACACGTGGCGTGGGCAGGACGCCCGCGTGCGCCTCGACCGCTGCCCGGTCCGCGGCGCTGATGCCGGGCAGGGCCTCGGCGGGGGTGGGCCGTTCCTGCCGGGCGCCCCGCACGGGAAGCGGCGCCGGGGCATCCGCGCCGCGCCCGCCGTCACCGCTCTCCGCACCACGCGGTCCGCCATCACTCTCGGCACCGGGCCGCCCGCTCCCGCCCTCGGCACCATGCTCCACGTTCCCGCGCTGGGCGTGCCGTCGGCGACCGGTCGCCGGTGCCTGCCCGGCATCGGTGCCGGCGTCTCTCCCGAAAGCGGCGACGGCGTCGGTCTCCGAGGCGGACGGGGCACCGGCTCCCGGCCGGGTACCGTCATGCACGGCTCTCGTGTCGCCGAACCGCGCTCCAGGCACGGACGCGGGGGCGGGGGCGGGGGTCGGCACAGGCCCCCGCATCTGCCCCGTCTGCCCCGCCCCGTACCCCTGCCCGGGCCCCTGGACATGGCCAGCGGCCTGGCCCTGGTGCCGTGCCTGCGGTGACGCTCCGCTGTCCGCCGGATTCTGCGGCTGTGGTACGCCCGCCCCGGCCCCCGTGGTCGTGCCGGGCACCGCGGGCGCCGCTCCCAACAATGCCTGCGGGACGACGAGTACGGCCTGCACACCGCCGTAGATGTTGGACTGCAGCCGCACATGGATGCCGTGCCGGCGGGCGAGCTGGGAGACGACGTAGAGGCCGATGCGGCCGTCGGCCAGCAGGCTGGCGACGTTGACCTGGTCGGGGTCCGCGAGCAGGGCGTTCATCCGGTTCTGCTCGCCGACGGGCATGCCGAGCCCGCGGTCCTCGACCTCCACGGCGAGCCCGGACGTGACGAGGTTGGCGCGCAGCAGCACCTGGGTCTGCGGGGCGGAGAACACCGAGGCGTTCTCGATGAGTTCGGCGAGCAGATGGATGACGTCGGCGACCGCGTGGCCGCGCAGTTCACCGTCGATCGGGGGCACCAGCTTGACCCGGGAGTACTGCTCGACCTCGGCGATGGCGGAGCGCAGTACCTCGGTCATGCTCACCGGGTTGCTCCACTGTCGCCGGGAGACGGCGCCGCCGAGCACGGCGAGGTTCTCGGCGTGCCGCCGGATACGGGTGGCCAGGTGGTCCACGTGGAACAGACCCTTGAGCAGGTCGGGGTCCTCGATCTCGTTCTCCAGCTCGTCGAGGATCGAGATCTCCCGGTGCACCAGCGACTGAAGCCGGCGCGCGAGATTGACGAAGACCTCCAGTTTCTGCTCGCTGCCCGCCTGGCTGGAGAGCTGGGCGGCGCGCACGACGGCGGTGACGGCGCCGTCGTACGCGCGGGCCAGATCAGCGGCGAGCAGCTCGAAGTCGTCGGAGTCCGCGGGTGGCCGGCGGCGCGATGTGTGCTGCGGCGGGGTCTCCCCCTGGCGCAGCGCGTCGACCAGGGCGTGCAGGTCGGCCTCGCCGCGCGCGGCGATACTGCGCAGCGCGTCGACACGGTCGGAGACCGCGCGGGTGGCACGGTCGGCGGCCACGGCGGCGATGAGGATGCCGGCCGCGGTCACGGTGACCGCTCCGGCGAGCACGGCCCAGAGCATGGGTCCGGTGCGGGCGCCGGTGGAGCGGATGCTGAACAGGACGGCGGCGGTGGCGCTGAGCGCGACCGCGAGGGGCGGCAGCACGGCGAGCCGCATGAGCTGGGGCCGTATGCGCAGTTCGGGCAGTGCGGGAGCGGGTCGGGCGACCGGTCGCCCGTGCCTGCCGCCCTCGCGGCGGTCGGCACGGGTGGCCGGTGCTCGGAGGTGAGACATCTGCGTCCTCGTACTGGTCCGTCGGGCTTGTTTCTCAAGCGGTGCGCGAGGTGGCATGCGTCATCGCGGTGTCGGCCGACGAGACCGGAGAACCCGGCCGCGCGACGCGACGGACACTCACAGTAGTTGCTTGCGCATCATGTGCGGCGGGCAGTTGACAAACTCCCCTGAGGAGCGTCCCGCTCTGGTATGAAGCGTCGTACGACAGACCGATAACCGGGCCGGGAACGGCGCGATCGGGCCGAAAGAGTTCGATACGACCCGGTCAAAAGCGGTCACGAGAGGACGCCGGCGGGCGATGGGCCGACGTCCGCCCCAGCCCTCACCTTGTGCCCGATTTCCGAAAGTCGCCGGTCCGCCCTCGCCAGCTCCACATACCTGGACCGGCGACACCGACCAGCCATACATCACGGAGAGTGTTTGCCTTGGCCTGACCTTGAGGGCGGCGGAGGACTCCCTCCGGGCCGGGCTTGGCGAGCACGTTGCGACCAGGGTGGTGCGTACGGAGCCGCGAGCAGCGCCCCCCGGCAGCGGCCGACGCAAGGCGCAAGTCGCGGCAGGCCTTGCCATGGATCGTCGCGTTGTCCAGATCGGGGCGGCGCAGGCCCATGATCATGCGCATAGAGATGGAGGTGGACTTTTCGGATCCGTTGGGGCCCAGGATGCCCGTGAAGGCACCGGGGCGGACGTCGAAGCCATGCACGCCACCCGGCGCCCGGAACGCGGCCGACTTCCCTCTTCGACTGGGGGATCTCCCCCAGACGGAAGCCCGGAAGCCCCCCGGCGGGGACCCGGAACAGATCCTTACTGCTCCCTCAGCGTCCGCCGCGTCGCTCAGCCCCGCTTGGGCGGCTCCGCGACGAACGCCCCCACCGAGCGCCAGCTGCGCCGGAGCTCTCCCGACACGCCGCGCCACCACGCCTCCGCCGGGAGCTTGCCGGCGGGCTCGAAGGGCTCGCCGGGACGGGGCAGGGCCACCGCCTGGCCGGCCTCCTCGGCCGCCTCCTTCGTCCACTCCCCCGGCTCGGCCCAGGGATGCGGGGCCAGGTTGAAGGTGCCCCAGTGGATCGGCAGCAGCGCGCCGTGCGAGGCGCCGCCCTGCAGATCGAGGTGGGCGCGCAGGCCCTCCTCGGGGGTCATGTGGATGTCGGGCCAGAACTCGCTGTACGCCCCGATCTGGATCATCGTGGCGTCGAACGGGCCATGGACCGCGCCGATGTCCTTGAAGCCCTCGAAGTAGCCGGTGTCACCGCTGTGGTAGATCCGGTGCTCCTCGCCGGCGACGGCCCAGGACGCCCAGAGGGTGTGCTGGGTGTTGCGCAGACCGCGGCCGCAGAAGTGGCGGGCCGGGGTGGCGGTGAGGGTGAGCCCGCCGATCCTGGTGGACTCGTGCCAGTCCAGCTCGCGCAGCCGGTCCGGGGAGACACCCCAGTGTTCGAGGTGGGCGCCGACGCCGAGCGGCACGGCGAACACGGTGTCCGTGCCGGCCAGTGCCTTGATCGTGGGCAGGTCCAGATGGTCGTAGTGGTCGTGCGAGATGACGACCACGTCGACCTCGCCGAGCGCGGCCAGTGGCAGCGGCACGGGGTGCAGCCGCTTGGGCCCGGCGAAGGGGAACGGGGAGCAGCGCTCGCCCCAGACCGGGTCGAACAGCACCCGGTGGCCGTCGATCTCCGCGAGGACGCTGGAGTGGCCCATCCAGGTCAGCCGCAGCCCCGTGGCTGGCGGCTTGGCCAGGTCGGCGAAGGTCGTGGCGTGCACCGGGACGGTGCCCTTCGGGGAGCGCAGCGGCCGACTGTCCTTGTCGAGGAACACCTTGGCGAGATCCAGCGTGGAACCGGAGGGCCGGGTGCGGGCCGCACCGCCCGGGTTCTGGAAGACGCCGTCCTTGAAGTGGGGGGAGCGACGGATGCGTGCCAGGCGCTCACCGCCCGGGTCCGCGCCGAACGCCGCCGGCCGCAGGGCGCGGAGCCCGGAGCTCGAGGAACGCATTCCGGTCACGGTACCTCCCGGTGGAGTGGGTGAGGCTCCCCATTATGGTCGGCCCCTCCGACAGCCCGGGACCGCCGGGGTGCCATCGCGGGACCGGCCCGCTTTACTGAACCTTCGTTCAGCACGTTGACAGGGCTCGGACCCGCTTCTGATACTGACTCACGGTTCAGTAATTCGGCACAGGAGCAGATCTGTCGGGCTCCCCTCGCCCACCATCGTCCGCGCCCGCCCCGGAGGCACCATGACCGACCTCCCCACCGAGTTGGTCCCGCTCCGCCCCGAACAGCGCGACGTCGTCGGTCTCGCCCGTGCCTTCGCCCGTGACGAGACACGGGCACGCGCGCGTGCCGTGGACCAGGCGGACGTGAAGACACGCCATGGAGTTCGACACGGTCGTGGCGCGCGCGTTCACGCTGTTCCGGACGCGGCGGCCGCTCCCCACGCACCGCGAAGGGCCGCTGGACCTGCTTACGGCCGCACAGGCACGCGCTCAGCGGGGACGGCAGGCTGCAAGGTCACGGTGCAGGAACCGGTCAGCGCAGTGCAGCGGCAACTCCCGTTGCCCATAGTGGTGTTCGGCAACGGCGGCCACGGCGAGATCCGCGACGGGATGCGGGCGCGCGGCAACGTCCCTGCCGCGGTGGACCTCCCGCCGGCCGACCTGCCCGCCCTGGCCCGAGCGCACGGAGGACACGGCACGCGCGCGTGCGATCCCGCCGCGCCGGCCCGTGCCCTCAGCGAGGCCCTGGACCGTCCCGGCCCCACCCTGATCACCGTCCCCGAGGAGACCCCATGACCGCCCGCGCTCCCCTGATGTCGCTCGTCTGGACCGACCATGTCACCGGCCGCCAGGGCTTCCTGGTCGTGGACCGGCTGGTGCGCGGCGTGGCCAGCGGCGGGCTGCGGATGCGCCCCGGCTGCACGCTGGAGGAGGTGAGGGGGCTCGCCCGCGGCATGACGATGAAAGAGGCCCTGCACTACGACCCCGAGGCCCGCTACGTCCCGCTCGGCGGCGCCAAGGGCGGCATCGACTGCGATCCCCGGGACCCGGAGGCGTACGGCCTCTTGCTGCGCTATCTGCGTGCCATGCGACCGTACATCGAGAGCCTCTGGACCACCGGCGAGGACCTCGGCCTCACCCAGGACCTGATCGACCGCGCGGCGGCCGAGGCCGGCCTGGTCTCCTCGATCCAGGCGGTGTACCCGCTGCTGGACGACGAGGCGACGGCCCGCAAACGGCTCTCGGACGCCTTCGCGGTCGAGGTGGACGGCATCGGCCTGGACGAACTGGCCGGCGGCTGCGGGGTCGCCGAGTCGGTGCTCGCCGCGCTGGACCGGGCCGGCGTGCCGTACCCGGGCACCCGGGTCGCCGTGCAGGGGCTCGGCACGATGGGCGGGGCCACCGCGCGGTTCCTGGCACGCGCGGGGCTGACCGTCGTGGCGGCCGCCGACATCAAGGGCACGATCGCCAATCCGGCGGGGCTCGACGTCGAGGCCCTGCTGGCGGCGCGGGACGGCTACGGCACGGTCGACCGCCGTGTACTGCGCCCCGGCGACCACGAACTGCCCGCCGACGCCTGGCTGTCCGCCGAGGCGGAGGTGCTCGTGCCGGCGGCCGTGTCGTACGCGATCGACACCGCCGACCAGCACCGGGTACGCGCCCGCTGGATCGTCGAGGCCGCCAACATGCCCGTACTGCCGGAGGCGGAGGAACTGCTGGCCGGGCGCGGGGTGACGGTGCTGCCCGACGTGGTGGTCAACTCCGCGACGAACGCCTGGTGGTGGTGGACCCTGTTCGGCGACATCGGCGCCGACGCCGAGGAGGCGTTCGCCCACATCCGGCGCACCATGCGCGTCCTGGTCGGCCTGATGCTCGACCGCGCGGAAGCCGACGGTACGACCCCACGCGCGGCCGCTCACGCCCTGGTGACCGACCGGCTCCCGGCGATCGCGGCCCGCTTCGGGTGGTACCGGTGACGGGCCCGGTCCAGCCCGCCGGCGGGGCGGGGCGACGGAGGTGATGACGTCCGAGTCGGACACATCGTCCGCGGGCATCCCACGGCCCGGGTGACCGAAGGTGTAGCAGCCCCATGCTCGAACGGCCCGAAGGAACCGGGTCCCGTCCGCGTCGCCCTGCACTACGGATTAGGGTGACCGCGTGGCGAGAGTGCGGTTGAGCGTGGCCGAGCGGCGGGAGGAACTGCTGCGGGCCGCCATCGGGCAGATCGAGGCGCGGGGCGTGGCGGCGGTCAGGATCGCCGACGTGGCCGCGACCCTCGGGGTGAGCAACGCGCTGGTCCTGTACCACTTCTCGACGAAGGAGAAGCTGGTCGCGGCCGCGTTCACCTATGCGGCCGAGGACGATCTCGCGCACCTGCGCAAGCTGCTGGGCCGGCGGACGTCCGCGCTGCGCCGGCTGCGGGCCGCGGTGCGCTGGTACGCGCCGACCGGGCAGGCCAAGGGCTGGCGGCTGTGGATCGAGGGCTGGGCCGTGGCCCTGCGCGAGCCCGCCCTGCGGGAGGTCACCCGGGACCTGGACCAGCGGTGGAAGGCGGCGATCACCGACGTCATCACCGAGGGCGCGGCGGCGGGCGAGTTCGCCTGCGCCGACCCCGCCGGTACCGCACTGCGGCTGACGGCGCTGCTGGACGGGCTGGCCGTACAGCTGACGTCGTACCCCGGCGCGGTCCCGCGGACGCGCGCGCAGGACTGGGTCGACGACGCGCTCGCGCGGGAACTGGGCCTGGACCGCAAGGCGTTGACCGAACGCTAGGGCCTGTCCGGCGGACCAGGTCGCAGGACATCGACGGCGCCTCATCGGCGCTGGTGACCGCCTCGGGCAGCCGGGGGGAGTCTGCAACCGACGACAAGGCCGCAGACAGGTGTGCCACCCCCTCGTCTGCAGCCGGATCCGTCGGACGGGCCCCAGGCCGCGCCCGGCCCCGGACACCCCCGTGCCCCCACCGCATGCCGGGGGGGGGGGGCACGGGGGCTCAGGCCACCGAGGCGATGCGGTGCTTGATGTCGTCGGGGGACAGGGTGCCCTTGGCCGTGACGTGGTCGCCGGATGACTCGCCGCGCAGGCGGCGGCCGATCCACGGGACGAGGAACTCACGGGCCCAGTGCACGTCGTCGCGGCGGATGTCCAGGGTGCCCCGGGGCGGCAGCGGCGGCCACGGCTGCTCGGGGTCGGCCGGGATCTGAAGGCCGAGGGCCTGGCCGGCGCGCAGCGCCACGCGCGTGTGGCCCTCGGGCGAGAGGTGGAGCCGGTCGCTGTCCCAGGCCCGGCGGTCCTGCACGGACTTGAGGGACCACAGGTCGAGCACGGGGCAGCCGTACCGGTCCGCGATGGCGCGGACGTGCCCGTTGTACGTGGCGATCTTGCCACGCAGATGCTTGAGCACGAGAACGCCACGCGTGTCGAAACCGGTCGTCACCATGACCGTACCCGCGACCTCGGTCAGCTGGGCCACGGCCCGCTCGAAGCGCTCGGCCACCTCGTCCGGGTCGGTGCCGGGGCGGATGATGTCGTTGCCGCCCGCACAGAAGGACACGAGGTCCGGGGCGAGTTCGACGGCCTGCGGGAGCTGGTCCTGCACGATCTGGTCGAGCAGCTTCCCGCGGACCGCGAGATTCGTGTATTTGAAGTCCCCCTCGGGCCGCCGGTCGGCGAGCAGTACCGCAAACCGGTCCGCCCAGCCCACAAACGCCCCGTCGGGCCCGGGATCGCCGACGCCCTCGGTGAAGCTGTCCCCCACCGCCACGTACGACCCGATCACTGATCTGTTGTCATTCTTCGAATCGTCTACCACGAAGCACCATGATTCACCTTCGGGTGTGACCTACGCGACCGTAAGGAGGGGTTGACGAACGGTGAGAAGAGACACTCTTAAATAGTTTGCGCATCAGGAATAGGGCTGACCTCAGGCGGGTTGAATGCCTTCAGTCCATGCGGCGCAGTCGGAGCACCGTCGCATCCAGGTCGCCCGTGAGTCCGGTGCGCAGCCCGTGGTGCAGCAGGACCGCCCCCCGGTGAACTTCGCCCGTTTCATGGCATTCGTACGACGCCGTCGGGTCGAGTCCGCGCAGCCGCAGCGCCGGCACCGGCTCGCCGTAGCTCTGCGCCTGGAGCCAGGCGAGGACCACCGTCTCCTCACCCCGGACGTACTGCACAGCACTCAAGCCGCCGGACGGAGGCCGCAACCGGTACAACTCACCGTGCTGGACGACCGGGCGGATGTCTTTGTAGAGCCGGACCCACTGCCGGGCCTCGGTCAGCTCCTCCGCGGTCCACTCGGTGAGGTCGCCGCCGACGCCGAGTACGCCCGCCATGGCGCTGACGAAGCGGAACCGCAGCGTGCTGACCCGGCCGTTGAGCTGGGTGTTCGGGCTGTCGGTGACCCAGGCGGCCATCACGCGCGCGGGATGGATCTGGCTGAAGCCGTGCTGGATGGCGAGCCGGTCGAGCGGGTCGGTGTTGTCGGAGGTCCACACCTGGTCGGTACGGCTCAGCACCCCGAGGTCGATGCGGCCGCCGCCTCCCGAACAGGACTCGAAGGCGACCGAGGGGTGGGCTGCTCGGAGCCGGTCCAGCAGGGTGTACAGGGCGCGGACGTGGTCCACCCACAGGCGCTGCGGATACGGCTCACCGGGCCAGCCGGCGTCGGTGAAGCAGCGGTTGAAGTCCCACTTCACATAGTCGATCGGCGCACTGGAGAGCAGGGTGTCCAGCTGTTCCCACAGGTACTCCTGGACGTCCTCGCGGGCGAGGTTGAGGACGAGTTGGTTGCGCAGTTCCGTCCGCTTGCGTCCCGGCTGGTACTGCGCCCAGTCGGGGTGCGCGCGGTACAGGTCGCTGTCCGGGTTGACCATCTCGGGCTCGACCCAGATGCCGAACTGCATGCCGAGGCCGTGCACCTGGTCGGCCAGGGGCTTCAGCCCCTGCGGGAAGCGGTCGGGGTTGGGGCTCCAGTCGCCGAGCCCGGCGCGGTCGCTGGTGCGGGCGCCGAACCAGCCGTCGTCCACCACGAACAGCTCCACGCCGATGTCGGCGGCCCGGCGGGCGAGCGCGAGCTGCTGGTCCCCGGAGATGTCGAAGTTCGTCGCCTCCCAGGAGTTGAAGAGCACCGGCCGGTCCCGGTCGGCGTCCGGGATGACGTGCGCGCGCTGGTAGGCGTGCCAGGTGCGGCTCGCGCCGCCGAAACCGCCGTCGCTCCACAGGCCCGCGAAGACGGGGGTGGTGTACGACTCCCCCGGCTGAAGCAGCAGCAGGCCCGAGTCGTCGTAGCCTGCGCCGCCGGTGATCTGCACGCGCGCGTCCGGGAGTTGGGCGACCGCGATGCGCCAGGAGCCGGACCAGCCGAGCGCACAGCCGTAGACCTCGCCATGCTCCTCGGTGGCGTCGGTGTCCAGCGCCACCCAGGGCAGGTGCTGGTGGCCGGTGTGGCCGCGGCGGCTGCCGATGACCTTCTCGCCGTAGGTGAGCGGGGCGGTGGCCAGGCGGGACTCGGCGGCCCAGCGGCCGTGCAGCTGGGACAGCCGCCAGCCGTCGCGGTCGGGCAGGGTCCAGGTGGCCGCGTCGGCGCGCAGCAGTTCCACGCGCGCGTGGGAGCCGTTCGCCACGGTGACCCAGCGCTCGACGACGTCGCCGCGCATCCGGTAGTGCAGGGTGACGGCGACGCCGTCGTCGTCGAAGCGCAGCCGCAGCTCGTCGCCCTCCGTCTCGTACGCCCGGAAGCTCCACTCCGTGCCGCGGCGCTTGTCGGTGCGCACGGACAGCGCGGGGCGGACGAAGCGGGGGCCGCCCTCGACGGGGTACTCCTCGCGGCCGTCGAGCGGGGACTCGAAGGGCCAGTAGCCGGGCAGCGGATCCCTGGCCAGGGCCTGCGCGTCCGCGAGGGCCACACGTGGCCCCCAGTGCAGGTGGAGCAGCTCGTCCGCGTCGGTGAGATGCAGGGCATAACTGCTGGTGGGCCCCGAGAGGAGCCAGGTACGACCGTCTTCGGCGATGTCCACCACGTAAGACCTCACAGGTGCCAACAGATCCGCTCAAGTGCCAACATCATTAGGCCGCACCGCCCCAGGTGCAATGCCTGTGGACAACTCCTTGCCCGAGGAAACCGATGTCGTATGGTCGACAGAGCGCCCGCCGACGAAACGCGACGGCGGGGTCCGACCGGGAGGAGCCCCCGTGACGCAGCAGGTCCCGTCGACCGAGCCGGAGCTGGCCGGAGTGCGCAATTTCCGCGACGTGGGCGGACTGCCGACCGTGGACGGACGGCGGGTGCGGCAGGGAGTGCTGTTCCGCAGCGGACACCTGGCGCACGCGACCGAGGACGACGCGGCATTCCTCACCTCGCTGGGCCTGCACACGATCTTCGACTTCCGCAACGCGGCCGACCAGAAGCTGGAGGGCCCGGACGTCGAGCTGCCCGGCGTGCGGAATGTGAACCTGCCGCTGAGCGACCCGGCGGACGGCGCCGAGTTCTGGAAGATGGTCCGCGACGGCGACCTCGACCAGCTGCGCGGGATCCTCGCCGACGACAAGGGGTCGGCCCGGATGATCGCCTCGTACCGGTCGATCGTCAAGGAGCGCACCGCCGAGCACTCCCAGGTGCTGCGCGAGCTCACCGAGGACAGCGTGCCCGCCCTGATGCACTGCGCGGCGGGCAAGGACCGCGCGGGCATCTCCATGGCCGTGACGCTCCTCGCGCTGGGCGTGGAGCGCGGGGCGATCATCGCCGACTATCTGGAGTCGAACGCCAAGCACCGGCGCTACAAGGTCCGCCGCAGCGGCAGCACGGAGACCGCCTACACCCCCGAGGTCATGGAGCTGCTCAGCCCGCTCTTCGACGCCCGCGCCGAGTACCTCCACGCGGCGTTCGAGACCATCGAGCAGACCTGGGGCGGCGTGGACACCTATCTGCAGCACGGCCTGGGCCTCACCCCGGCCGCCCGGGACCACCTGCGCGAGCGCCTGCTGGACTGAGCGGACACGGCAGCACCGGCGGGGCGCGCCGGACATGCGCCCGTGGATCCACCGGCCCGTGTCCGCCCGTGATTTCACCGGCCCGGCCGCCTCAGCCCTTCGCTCCCACCGCGAACAGCAGGTACAGGAACCCGGCCAGGACATGGCCGAGGGCGATGTAGATGATCAGGCGGATCCACAGGGAACGGGGGAACTTCGTCTCGAAGTCGCTCATGGCAGTTCTCCGGTCAGCGGCCCCAGGCACAGTGTGGCCGTGGGGCTCTGCAGCAGCGTGTGGACGAACAGCAGCTCGACGCCGTCGTGGTCCTCGGCGGCGAGGCGGTGCGGGGTGAGCGAGTCGAAGTGCGCGCTGTCGCCGGGCCCGAGCAGATGCGCGGTGTCACCGAGGCGCAGCCGCAGCCGGCCCCGCAGGACGTAGACCCACTCCTCGCCGGGATGGACCCGCACGATGTCGCCCTGCGAGCCGTACGGGACCCGTACGCGCAGGGCCTGCATGGCGCGGCCGGGCGCCCCGGCCTGGAAGTACGTCCAGCCACCCGCCCGGGTCGGCTCCATGTCACCGGCGCGCACGATCGCGTCCCGGTCGGCGACCGTCTCGCCCAGCAGCTCGGAGACGGTCGTACCGTAGATACGGGCGAGAGCCAGCAGCATCGGCAGCGACGGCTGCCGCTGACCTGTCTCCAGCCGGGACAGATGGGCCGGCGAGAGCCCCGCGGCACGGGCCGCGGCCTCCAGAGTGAGGCCGGTGCGCCGGCGCAGTGCCCGCAACTGCGGTGCGACGGCCGTCAGCTCGTCGCCCGTGCCCGCCGGTGGGCCGGCGCCTGAGGCGTTCATGCCTTCATTCAGCACCGGTTTTGCCCAAAGGGCAATTTTCTTGCCTCTGAGGCAAACGCCCGGGGGTGAACCGAGCACACTGAGCCCACCCCGCCGGCCGGATCCGGCACGCCTGCCCACGCCGTCGGCTTCACCGCGCTCGTGCTGGGCATCGCGGCCGTGTCGGGTCTGTGGCCGACGCTGACGTTCGTCATGCTTCCGGTGATGCTCATCGCCGGGGCGCCGGCCTTCGGCTTCGGCCTCGTGGGCATTCACCACGCCCTGCGCGGCATCGGCCACCTGTGGATGGCCGTCACCGGCACCGTCCTGGGCGCAATCGGGTCCGCCTACCCTTTCGTCCTCTTCCCCGTCCTGCCGTTCGTCTTCTGAAAGTCCGGGTCAGCGGCCCGCCACGGCCTGCTTGATCAAGGTCTTGCCGAAGTCCCACATCAGGCCGCCCCCGCTGTGCGCGTCGTCCATCACGGCGGTGAAGGCGTCCACGAACCGGTCGACGTCCGCCTCGCCGATGATCAGCGGCGGGATCAGCTTGATCACCTCCAGATGGTCCCCGGAGACCTGCGTGAGAATCCGGTGCCGCTGCAGCAGCGGTACGACGACCATCTGCGCGAACAGGCCCTTGCGCGCCGCCTGCAGCATGGTCCAGCGGCTGCGCAGCTTCAGCGAGGACGGCTTGCCGAACTCGATGCCGATCATCAGCCCCCGGCCGCGGATGTCGGCGAGGAGTTCGTACTTGTCGATCAGTGCGGTCAGGCGGGACTTCAGCAGTTCGCCGGTGCTGCGTACGCCAGCGACGATCTGCTCGTTCTCCATGGCCGACAGCACGGCGAGGCCGCACGCCATCGCCGGGGCGTTGGAACCGAAGCTGGCCGAGTGGACCAGGACGCGGTCCATGGACGAGTAGACCTTCTTGAAGATCCAGTCCTTGCCGAGCGTGGCGCCGACCGGGACGTACCCGCCGGACAGCGCCTTGGCCACGCACACCAGGTCGGGTTCGACGCCGTCCTCGTGCTGGTAGGCGTAGAAGTCGCCGGTGCGGCCTAGGCCGGTCTGCACCTCGTCGGCGATGAGCAGCGCCTTGTGCCGGTGCAGCAGCTCCTGGGCGGCGCGCAGATAGCCGGGCGGAGCCTCGTGCACCCCCTTGCCCTGGATGGGCTCCACGATCAGGGCGGCCACGTCGCCCTTCTTCAACTCCCGTTCCAGGGCGCCCAGATCCCCGAGGGGTACGGCGGTGTCGGGCAGCAGCGGGGCGAAGCCGTCGCGGAAGCCGCCCTCTCCGTTGACCGACAGGGAGCCGGTGGTCAGGCCGTGGAAGGCGTGGTCGCAGTAGAGGACACGGGGCTTGCCGGTGGCGTACCGGGCGAACTTGAGGGCCGTCTCGACGGCCTCCGTGCCGCTGTTGCCGAAGAACACCCGGTCCAGGTGCGGGCTGTGGCTGAGCAGCCGCTCGGCGAGCAGGCCGGGCAGCGGCTGGCAGTCGAACCGGGTCAGATCGGCGAGGTTCAGGTCGAGCACGTCGTGCAGCGCCTTGCGGACGACCGGGTGATGACGGCCGAGGCCCATCACCCCGAACCCGGCGAGCATGTCCAGGTAGTCGTTGCCGTCCGCGTCGTAGAAGTGGGCGCCCTCGGCCCGCTCGTAGACCTTGTCGAAGCCGATGGTGTGCAGCATGCGCGGGAGCTGCGGGTTGAGGTACTTCGCGTGCAGCTCGTAGCGTTCGGCTCCGCGCTCGGCGAGCAGGGCGCCGAGGTCGAACTCCGTGCTCATTCCTTCTCCTTGGCTGTGCCGTCCACGTCCCTGACGGCCAGGCTCGCGCTGATCCGCCCGGCGATCTCGACGGGTGTGAGACCGATGTCGGCCAGCACCTCGCCGCGCTTGGCGTGCGCGAGGAACTGTTCCGGGATGCCGAACCGCCGTACCGGCACGTCCACGTCGGCGTCGCCGAGGGCCAGCGCCACGGCGGAACCGACGCCCGCGGAGCGGCTGTTGTCCTCCACGACGGCCACCAGCCGGTGTCCGGCGGCGAGGCCCGGCAGCGCGGGATCGACGGGCTTGACCCATCGGGGGTCCACCACCGTGCAGTCGACACCGCGCGCCTCAAGCAGTTCGGCGGCCTGCAGGCACACCGGGGCCATGACACCGACGGCCACCAGCAGCACCTCGGGATGGTCGCCGCGGTGCAGCACGTCCATGCCGCCGACATGGCCGATCGCCTCGATGTCCGGGCCGACGGACTCCTTCGGGAAGCGGACCAGGGTGGGCGCGTCGTCCACGGCGACGGCCTCGCGCAGCTGAGCGCGCAGCTGGCCGGCGTCGCGCGGCGCGGCGATCCTGAGGCCGGGGACGACCTGGAGGACGGACATGTCCCACATGCCGTTGTGGGAGGCTCCGTCGGCGCCGGTGACGCCGGCCCGGTCGAGGACGAAGGTGACCCCGCAGCGGTGCAGGGCGACGTCCATCAGCAGCTGGTCGAAGGCGCGGTTGAGGAAGGTGGCGTAGAGGGCGACGACCGGATGCAGCCCGCCGGTGGCGAGGCCGGCCGCCGAGACGGTCGCGTGCTGCTCGGCGATGCCCACGTCCCACACGCGGTCGGGGAAGCGTTCGGCGAACTTGCCGAGCCCGACCGGGTGCAGCATGGCCGCCGTGATGGCGACGATGTCGTCGCGTTCCTCGCCGATCCGGACGATCTCGTCGCCGAACACGGAGGTCCAGGACGGACCGCCGGACGGCGCGAGCGGTTCGCAGGTCAGCGGGTCCATCACGCCGACGGTGTGGAAGTGGTCCTCCTCGTGCAGGAGGGCGGGCTCGTAGCCGCGGCCCTTCTCGGTGAGGCAGTGGACCAGGACCGGGCCGTGGAAGCGTTTCGCGCGGCGCAGCGCCGACTCGACGGCCTTGATGTCGTGCCCGTCGATCGGGCCGACGTACTTCAGGCCCAGGTCCTCGAACATGCCCTGCGGGGCGAAGGCGTCCTTGAAGCCCTTCTTCGCCCCGTGCAGGGACTCGTAGAGGGTGTTGCCGACGACGGGGGTGCGCAGCAGTACGTCCTTGCCCCAGGCGAGGACCTTCTCGTAGCTGTCGGTGGTGCGCAGGGTGGCCAGGTGGTTGGCGAGGCCGCCGATGGTCGGAGCGTAGGAGCGTTCGTTGTCGTTGACGACGATGATCAACGGGCGGTCCTTGGCGGCCGCGATGTTGTTCAGCGCCTCCCAGGCCATGCCGCCGGTCAGCGCGCCGTCGCCGATGACGGCGACCACATGGCCCTTCTCCCCCTGCACCCGGTGGGCCTTGGCGAGGCCGTCGGCCCAGCCGAGCGCGGTGGAGGCATGGCTGTTCTCGATGATGTCGTGCTCGGACTCCTCGCGCGAGGGATAGCCGGACAGTCCCCCCTTGCCGCGCAGCTTGGAGAAGTCCTGACGTCCGGTCAGCAACTTGTGGACATAGGACTGGTGGCCGGTGTCCCACAGGATGCGGTCGACGGGCGACTCGAAGACCCGGTGGAGCGCGATGGACAGTTCCACCACCCCCAGATTGGGCCCGAGATGGCCGCCGGTCCGCGACACCGCGTGCACCAGGAACTCGCGTATTTCCTCCGACAGCTCGCCGAGTTCCGCCTCGGACAGCGCCTTCAGGTCGCGTGGTCCCCGGACGTTCTCCAGAATGGTCACGTGGGCCCCCTCTCGGTCCGTGCTCTACCTCAACTCACTTGTCTTCGGGGCTTGTTCGCTCGGCGAGCTTCAGCGCCTCCTCGATGAGCGTCTCCACGATCTTCGATTCGGGTACAGTCTTGATGACCTCGCCCTTGACGAAAATCTGCCCCTTCCCGTTGCCCGAGGCAACTCCCAGGTCGGCCTCGCGAGCCTCGCCCGGACCGTTCACCACACACCCCATCACCGCGACCCTGAGCGGCACTTCCATGCCGTCCAGGCCCGCCGTGACCTCCTCGGCGAGTTTGTAGACGTCGACCTGGGCCCGGCCGCAGGACGGGCAGGAGACGATCTCCAGCCGCCGTTGCCTGAGGCCAAGCGACTCCAGGATCTGGATACCGACCTTGACCTCCTCGGCCGGCGGTGCGCTCAGTGAGACGCGGATCGTGTCGCCGACGCCCCGGGACAGCAACGCCCCGAAGGCCACGGCCGACTTGATCGTGCCCTGGAAGGCGGGGCCTGCCTCGGTGACCCCCAGATGCAGCGGGTAGTCGCAGCTCTCGGCGAGCTGGCGGTACGCCTCGATCATCACGACCGGGTCGTTGTGCTTGACGGAGATCTTGATGTCCCGGAAGTCGTGCTCCTCGAAGAGCGATGCCTCCCACAGCGCGCTCTCGACCAGTGCCTCCGGGGTGGCCTTGCCGTACTTCCGCAGCAACCGCCGGTCCAGGGAGCCGGCGTTGACGCCGATGCGGACCGGTGTGCCGTGGTCCCTGGCGGCGCACGCGATCTCCTTCACCTGGTCGTCGAACTGCTTGATGTTGCCCGGATTGACCCGGACCGCCGCGCAGCCGGCCTCGATGGCGGCGAAGACGTACCTGGGCTGGAAGTGGATGTCCGCGATCACCGGGATCTGCGACTTGCGGGCGATGGTGGCGAGGGCGTCCGCGTCGTCCTGCGTGGGGCAGGCGACGCGGACGATCTGGCAGCCGGACGCGGTGAGTTCCGCGATCTGCTGCAGGGTGGCGCCGATGTCGGACGTACGGGTCGTCGTCATCGACTGCACCGACACCGGGGCTCCGCCCCCGACCGCCACCGGCCCGACGTGGATCTGCCGCGACTGCCGCCGCGGTGCGACCGGCCGGGCCGGTACCTCGGGAACACCCAAGGGAACGGCGGTCATCGCGTCACTCCCGGTTTCCGGAGACCGTCTCGCGCATGGCGCGCAGCGACTCCTTCAGGGAGCCCATGGTGGCGAGGACGGCCGTGGGTTCGTAGCCGCAGTGCGCCATGCAGTTGTCGCAGCGCGGGTCCTTGCCGCGGCCGTACTTGTCCCAGTCGGTCTCCTCCAGCAGCTGCCGGTATGTGGGCACGTAGCCGTCGCTCATCAGGTAGCAGGGCTTCTGCCAGCCGAACAGCGAGTAGCTCGGGATCGCCCACGCGGTGCACGGGAAGTCGACCTTGCCCTCCAGGAAGTCCAGGAAGAGCGGGCTCTGGTTGAGCCGCCACTTAGCGCGGTTGCCGCCCGAGAACGCCTTCTTGAACAGTTCCCGGGTCTGCTGGACGCCGAGGAAGTGCTCCTGGTCGGGGGCCTTCTCGTAGGCGTAGGCGGGCGAGAGCATCATCTCGTCGACCTGCAGGTCGTCGTTGAGGAAGTTGAGCACCTCGACGACGGTCTGCGGGGTGTCCGTGTTGAAGAAGGTGGAGTTGGTGGTCACCCGGAAGCCGCGCCGCTTGGCCTCCCTGATCGCCTCCACTGCCTCGTCGAAGGTCCCCTCCTTCGCCACCGAGGCGTCGTGCCGCTCCCGCAGCCCGTCGATGTGCACGGCCCAGGCGAAGTAGGGCGAGGGCTTGAACTTGTCCATCTTCTTGCGCATCAGCAGCGCGTTGGTGCACAGGAAGACGAACTTCTTCTTCGCCACCAGCTGCCGCACGATCTCGTCGATCTGCGGATGCATCAGAGGCTCACCGCCGGCGATCGAGACCATCGGCGCGCCCGACTCCAGGACCGCGCCCACGGCCTGCGCCACCGGCATGCGCTGCTTGAGCACGCCCGCCGGGTGCTGGATCTTGCCGCAGCCCTCGCACTTGAGGTTGCACGCGAACAGCGGCTCCAGCTCGACCAGCAGAGCGAACTTGTCGCGCTTCCTGAGCTTCTGTTCAAACAGATACGTAGCGACCTTGACGGTCTGACGCAACGGCATGGCCATCTGGCTCACCTCCGGGGGAGCAACAAAGAACGGTGCCATTCATAAAATGCGGGAAGAACGGAACGAAGAACGCGGAAAGCAGATATTCCACCGCGCACCGTTCCGATCCGGACGAGTTCATGTTCTGGGGCGTCCACGACCACCCGTACGGCCGCAACCGGGCGCTCGCCGCCGCGGACGGCGGCGAGCAGCGTGGCCGCCGACTCCATGTCGACCGCGAGCGCGCCGGTCGCGCGCAGCTGGGACCGTTCGGGGCCGCGTACCACGTGGTCGGAGCCGGTGAGCGGCCCGGTGTGGACCGTGCGTCCGGGCAGCAGGCGCACGAGTTCCTTGACCAGCAGCTCGGTGCCCACGCAGGCGACGGTGCCGCGCGGGTCCCGGGTCTCCTCGGCGACGACCAGATCGCCTGGATGCATACCGGGCGCGAGCCCGGCACAGAAGCCGGTGGCCAGTACGGCCGCGTCGGCCAGCGCCGGGCCGGAGAGCTGCCGGGTGACGGAGCGTTCCGCCGCACGGGGCCCCATGCCCGTACGGAGGAAGGAAACCGGCCCGTCCGCCCCGCCCCTGTCCCCCGTGCGCAGGGCCAGATGCTCGATGCCGAGCGCGCAGGCGATCAGCAGCGGGGCAGGTGCGGGCTGGTTGGTCAATTCAGCTCACCTTGGCCTCGGCCTGGGGTTTCCTCGCGAGCAGATCGCGCTCGAAGGGGTCGCCGTGCAGATACCGGCCGAGCGCGGTGAGCGGGAAGACCTGCCGGTACAGGTGGTAGTTGATGGAGAAGTCCCAGGGGAAGCCGGTACCGGTGAAGTGCGGCTCGTCCCAGGTGCCGTCCTCCTGCTGGGTGTCGGCCAGCCAGCGGATGCCGCGCTCGACGGCCTTGGAGTCCTGCTCGCCGGCCGCGAGCAGCGCCATCAGCGCCCACGCGGTCTGCGAGGCGGTCGAGGCGCCCCGGCCGCTCCACTCCTTGACGTACTTGTAGGAGCGCAGGTCCTCGCCCCAGCCGCCGTCGTCGTTCTGCACGCCCTCCAGCCAGGCCACGGCCCGCCGGATCGCCGGGTGCGTGCCGGGCAGCCCGGCGGCGGTCAGCGCGGGGAGGACCGACCCCGTGCCGTAGACGTAGTTGACGCCCCAGCGGCCGAACCACGAGCCGTCCGGCTCCTGTTCGGCGAGCAGCCACTCGATGCCGCGCCGGGTGCGCGGATCGTGGGCGAGGCCCTCGGCGGCGAGCATCTCCACGACGTGCGCGGTGACGTCCGCCGACGGCGGGTCGATGACCTCGCCGAAGTCGCAGAACGGCAGCCGGTTCGGGAACGGGCTGGTGTTGTCGACGTCGAAGGCGCCCCATGCGCCGTTCTTCGACTGCATCCCGAGGTTCCAGCGTACGGCGCGCCCGATGGCCCGGTCCACGCGCTCGGGGTCGTGGTGCCGGACCCGGCGCAGTGCGAGGGCGACCTCGGCGGTGTCGTCGATGTCGGGGTAGTTGTCGTTGTGGAACTCGAACGCCCAGCCACCCGGCGGCAGTCCGGGGCGCTTCACGGCCCAGTCGCCGGGCCGCACGATCTCCTCGCCGAGCATCCAGTCGGCCGCCCTGACCAGTTGCGGATGATCGGCGGGCAGCCCGGCGTCGATGAGCGCGATGGTGGCGAGACAGGTGTCCCACACCGGCGACTGGCAGGCCTCGATCATCCGGGCGCCGTCCTCGCGCCATACGGCGAAACGGTCCAGCGAGGCGAGGCCCTCGCGCATCACCGGGTGCTCAAGGTCGTAGCCGAGCAGGTGCAGGGCGATGACCGAGTACACGGCCGGGGGCTGGATGCCGCCCCAGCAGCCGTCGTTCTCCTGTCGCTCGATGATCCAGCGGGCGGCGGAGTTCATCGCGGCCCTGCGGAGCCGGCGCGGGGCGACCTTGCGGAACTGGTGCAGCGCCTTGTCCAGCCGCTGGAAGGCGCCGTCCCAACTGGCCACCGGGGCAAGCGGCTTGGCCGGGTTGGGGTCGGCCGGGTCGGTGTGCAGTTCGTCCAGCGGGAAGGGCGCCGGGCGCACCGGCCGCTTGGCCGAGACGACGGTCAGCGGCACGATGGTCTGCCGGGCCCAGCAGCCGAAGTCGTAGATGTTGAGCGGCATCCAGGCCGGGAAGTAGATGAGCTCCGGCGGGAGTTCGGGCAGGTCCTCCCACTTCCACCAGCCGAACAGGGCGAGCCAGATCCGGGTGAACACCCGGGAGGCGGCGATTCCGCCGCGCTCGCGGATCCAGGCGGAAGCTTTCGCCAGGTGCGGGGCGTCGGGCATGTCGCCGGCCAGGCGCAGAGCGACGTAGGCCTCGATGGTGGTGGACAGTTCGCCGGGCCCGCCGTAGAAGGTCGCCCAGGTGCCGTCCTCGCGCTGCTCGCCGCGGATGAACATCGCGGCGGCCTGCGTGGTCTTCTCGTCGCGGATTCCCAGGAACTGACGGAGCAGCAGGTCCTCGGCGTCCATGGTGACGTTGGTCTCCAGGTCGCCCTTCCACCAGCCCTGGCCGTCCTGCCGCGCGAGCAGGAAGTCGGTGGCGCGCCGTGCGGCGCGAGCGGCGGCTTCTGGTACCCCGGCCGCCTCGGGGGTGGCGTCGATGGTGTCGCTGGCCGCGGCAGCGCGGGTCGGCACAGTCGCCCCGGTGCTTCCGTCGGTCGTCGCTGTCATGGCTTCCCCTTCGTGCAGTCGTGCGAGTCGTGCTGCTGTGGGTCCGCCGTCGGCCGGTGTCCGCAGGTGCTGCGGCACCGGCCGGCGACTACGCGAGTGTTCGACCGATAGTGATCATCTCTTTCGTACGACGACGAAGTCGGCGAGCGCCGTGAAGGAGTCCCGTACCCGGTCGGGCATGTCGACGGCGTCGAGGGCTTCGATGGCGATGATGTGCTGACGGCGCGCTTCCCCGGCCGTCCAGTCGCGGCCGCCGGCCTGCTCGATGAGGGCCGCGCGGGCCGCGAACTCCTCCTCGGAGAAGTTCTCGAAGTCGCTGCTCTTGGCGTCCGCGGCGAGGATCTCGCCGAGTTGCTCGGACGCGGGGCCACCGGCCGCGAGTGCGGCGACGACCGGCAGGGACTTCTTGCGCTGGCGCAGGTCGCTCCAGGTCTGCTTGCCGGTGGCCTCCGGGTCGCCCCAGATGCCGAGCAGGTCGTCGACGGCCTGGAAGGCGAGGCCGAGGTGGTAGCCGTACTTCTCCAGCGCGTCGGCGGTGGCGTCGTCCGAGCCGCCGAGGACCGCGCCGATGGAGCTGGAGGCCGCGAGCAGCGCGCCGGTCTTGTTGCCCTCCATCTCCAGGCACTCCTCGACGCTGACCCGGTCGCGGTGCTCGTAGGAGATGTCCTGTGCCTGACCGTCGATCAGGGCCCGGGTGGCGGTGGTCAGACGGCGGGTGGCGCGGCCGGCCTCGACCGTGCCGAGCTCCAGCAGCACCTCGTTGGCGAGGGCGAACAGGGCGTCGCCGACCAGGATCGCCTGGGCGGGGCCGTGCACCTTCCAGACCGTGTCGCGATGCCGGCGCTGCTCGTCGCCGTCCATCAGGTCGTCGTGCAGCAGCGAGAAGTTGTGGACCAGTTCGACGGCGACGGCGCCGGGGATGCCCACCTCGGGCGCGGCACCGGTGACCTCGGCGGAGAGCACGGCGAGCGCGGGGCGCACGGCCTTGCCGCCGTCGCCGTCGGCCGGATTGCCGGCGGCGTCGATCCAGCCGAAGTGGTAGGCGGCGACGGTGTCCATGGGAGACGCCAGCCGGTCGACGGCCGCACGCAGGACCGGAGTGGCCAGCGTCCGGCCGCGCTCCAGCAGCGCGGTCACATCCACCGCGGCCCGTGGGACGGGCGTCGAGGCCGGGGGCACAGTGGGCACAGTCTCTCCTCTTGTTGCGGTACCGGGGGTGCGGGGGCCTGCCGCATGCCTGAACGGCATCAGGCCGCCTCCTCGAACTCGAAGAGATGGCGGGGGCGGGGCCGGCCCAGGGCGCTGAGGGCGGCGTCGGCCGCGCTCACGCCGCTGCGGACCGCACTCTCCATGGTCGCGGGCCACCCGGTGGCGGTCCACGCTCCGGCCAGGTACAGGCCGGGGGCATTGGTGCGGGCGCCGGGCCGCAGCCGCCCGACGCCGGGGGTGGGGGCGAACGTGGCCGTGCGCTCCCGGGTCACGAAGAAGTCCTGCACCTCGGCGCCCCGGGTACCCGGGATCAGCCGCTCCAGCTCGGGCAGATAGCGCTCGCGCAGGTCGGCGACCGGCAGGTCGATCTCGTCCTGTGCGGCCGACTGGGACAGCGCGAGGTACTGGCCCGCGCCGAGACCGGAGGCGTCGGTACGGTCGAAGACCCACTGCACCGGGGTGCCGAGGGCCGCGAAGAAGGGGCGTGCGAGGACCTTGCGGTCGTAGACGACATGGACGTTGAGGATCGGCGCGGTGCCGATCCCCAGCAGCCGCTCGGGTGCGTCGAGGGCGCCGGACGGCAGCAGGTCGTGGGCCTCGCGCTGCGGTACGGCGAGGACGACGGCGTCGGTTTCGAGGCGCTCGCCGGGAACCTGAACGCTCCAGGTGCCGTTTTCGTTGGTAGAGACGGAGGTGACGCGTGTACGGACCTCGGTACGGACGCCCGCGGAGTCGAGCGCCTTGCGGGCCAGCCGGTCGTGCAGTTCGCCCAGCGGGACGCGGGCCCAGCCGATGTCGGCCGCGCCCGGGTCGGACAGCAGACCGGTCTTGAACACCATCGCGGCGAGCCCCAGCGAGGCGTCGCCCGCGACCGCGTTGAGGGTGGCGACCCCGACCAGGTCCCACAGGGCCTCGACAGCGCGTGCCGACTGGCCGTGCGCGGCCAGCCAGCTGCCGAAGTCCTGGGTGTCCAGGGCCGGATCGGCGAGGTCGAGCCCCTTCAGCGCGAGCGCGGCACGCCCGACCGCGGCACGCTCGGCGAGCGAGAGGTGCGGATAGGCGGCCAGGCTGCGCCCCAGGTGGAGGGGGACGGGCAGCGCGTCGCGCCGCAGCCTGCCGAGCCGTCTGCCCTCGGGCTTGGCGACGTCGACGACGGGCACGTCCAGGCGGTCCTGCAGCGGTGCCAGCGCCGCGCCCTCGATCCGGTCGAGGAACCAGCGGTAGGCGGTGCAGCAGCGCAGGTACACATGCTGGCCGTTGTCGACGGTCAGCTCGCCGCGCTGGAAGGAGAAGGCGAGGCCGCCCAGCCTGGGCCTGCCTTCGAACAGGGTGACACGCACGCCCGCGTCGGCGAGCGCGAGCGCCGCGGTGATCCCGGCGAGCCCGCCGCCGACCACGACGGCGCTGCGGCGCGCCGCGCCTTCGGGTACCGCGGTGCCGTGTGCCTGTGCGGGGCGCGAGCCGTCGCTCATCGTGCGTCCTTCCCTGCGTGCCGAGCGTGCAGGTTGAACGGTGCACGGTCGGCCGTCGCAGTCAGGGACGCCACGCCGCAGCGCAGGGTTGCCTGCCGCTCGTCTCCTGGTTCGGGAAGGACCATCAGGCGCGCCTCCTGACGGACCGGGGCGAGACATGGCGGGTCACATGCCGGGTGTCCAGACCGGACAGGCCGCGTACGGCGACGTAGGCCTTCTCCCGTCCGGGCAGCGAGACCCTGCCGCGCAGCACGGCCTCCGGGTCGCGCTCGATGCGGTCCAGCAGCCGGCGGTAGATACCGGCCATGGCGGCGACGCACGCGCCGCTGCGCCGGTCGAGCATGGGCAGCAGCCGGTAGCCCTCGGCGAAAAGGGCGCGGGCCCGCCGCACTTCGAAGTGCACGAGGCCCGCGAAGTCGGAGCCCTCGGGTGGAGTCGGCCCGTCGAACCCGGCCGAGCAGCCGAACTTGGCCAGGTCGTCGGCGGGCAGATAGGTACGGCCGCCCTCGGCGTCCTCGCGGACGTCTCTGAGGATGTTGGTCAGCTGCAGCGCGAGACCGAGGGTGTCGGCGTACTCGGACGCGCGCTCGGCGCCGCGCGCTCCCGGTTCGGTGCCGAACACACCGAGCGAGAGCCGGCCGATGGCACCGGCGACACACCGGCAGTAGACCTTCAGGTCGTCCCAGGTCTCGTAGGTCTCGCCGCGCACGTCCATCTGGACGCCGTCGATCAGCTCGTCGAGGCCGCCGAGCGGGATGGGGAAAGCGCGTGCGGCATGGGCGAGGGCGACCGCGACCGGGTCGGTGTCGTCCTCCTCGACCTCGCCGTCCCGTACCCGGGCGAGCAGTGCCCTGGTGTCCTCAAGCCGCTTCAGCTTCACCTCGCCGGCCAGGTCGCCGTCGCCGATGTCGTCCACGCGCCGGGAAAAGGCGTACAGCGCCGACATGGCGCGGCGCTTGGGCGTGGGCAGCAGCCGGATGCCGTAGGCGAAGTTACGGGCCTGCTGCCCGGTGACGGTCTCGCAGTAGCTGTAGGCGGCGAGTACCGGTGCGGACACGTGCGACGGAGAATCCACGGTCCGGATCACCCCTTTCCTCGCAGGATCACGCCCGCCTCACGCAGCAACTGGACCTTGCCGGGTCTGGGCGGGCCGGGAAGTACGTCGTATTCGGCGGCGGCGATCGCCCGGATCGCCGCCCTTCCCCCCGCCACGAACCCCGCGAGCAGCAGCTTCAATCTGCCGTGGACGCTACCCACCAGGGGGGCGCCTTCATTCAGCAGATCGCGGGCGCGTTGTGCTTCGTATGCAACCAGGGCGCGCACCGATGCGCCTGCGGTTTTTGCGCCAAGATCCGTTTCCTGGATCTGAAAGCGCTTCATGTCCTCGGCCGGGAGGTAGATCCGGTCCCGGCCGAGGTCCTCGGCGACGTCCTGGAGGTGCTCCACGATCTGCAGGGCGGTGCAGATCGCGTCGGAGAGGCGGATCCGCTCGGGGGTCGAGGTGCCGGTGACGTCGAGGACGAGGCGGCCGACGGGGTTGGCGGACAGTTCGCAGTAGGCGAGGAGGTCGCCGTAGGTCTCGTACCGGGTGACGAGCTGGTCCTGGCGGTTGGCGGCGATCAGGCCGAGGAAGGGTTCGGGGGTGAGGGAGCGGCGGCGGACGGTGGACTGCAGGCGGCGCAGCAGCGGATGGCCGGGGGTGCCGTCGAAGACGCGGCGCAGGTCGGCCTCGAAGGCGTCGAGGAGGAGCAGACGGTCCTCGGCCTCGGCGGGCGACACGCCGAGCGCCCGGGCGTCGGCGCCGCCGGGGGCGAGGTCACCGTCACCGATGTCGTCGACCAGGCGGGCGAAGCCGTAGACGGCCATGAGGTCGTCGCGCCACGCCCGGGGCAGGAAGAAAGGGGCCACGGGAAAGTTCTCGCTCGTGGCTTTGTCCAGAGTGGCGCGTTCCAGCTGAGGCGCCGCCTCGGTGGCCATCATCGGGCGCTGCCCGGGGCGGGGACGGCACATGCTGCGTTGAGCTGGGGAGTTTCCGTAGCCATTGCCGTCACATCTCCCGTTCTACACTGCCGACCCAATACACACTATTTCGGACACGCCGCCCAGCAATTCGCGGGGTCGCCCTGGCGCACGATGTCGCGCATTATCGCCCCACTTGCCGCTTTCCGGCACCAGTACAGCTTACGTTGTACAACGCAGTAAGGTCCGCCGGGGTGTCCTGCACATCACAACAACACACCGATTGGTTCCAAGATTCCTGCCACAGGCCGGAGTTGACGCTTCCGTTACGGACGCGGGGGCCCGCCGGACGGCTACCGGCGAGGCTCTGGCCGAAACGGGCTACTTGGCCGTGAAGTTCTCGTACTCCCGCAATACCTCTTCGGTCGGTCCGTCCATGCGCAGCTCGCCGCGTTCCAGCCACAGGACGCGGTCGCAGGTGTCACGGATGGACTTGTTGTTGTGGCTGACCAGAAACACCGTGCCGGCCTCCTTGCGCAGTTCCCGGATGCGTTCCTCGGATCGCTTCTGGAACTTGCGGTCACCGGTGGCGAGCGCCTCGTCGATCATGAGGACGTCGTGGTCCTTGGCGGCGGCGATGGAGAACCGCAACCGGGCCGCCATGCCGGAGGAGTACGTCCGCATCGGCAGGGTGATGAAGTCGCCCTTCTCGTCGATGCCCGAGAAGTCGACGATGCCCTGGTAGCGCTCCTTGACCTGCTCCCGGGACATGCCCATGGCGAGACCCCCGAGGATCACGTTCCGCTCGCCGGTCAGGTCGTTCATCAGAGCCGCGTTCACGCCGAGCAGCGAGGGCTGGCCGTCGGTGTGGACCTTGCCCTTCTCGGCGGGCAGCAGACCGGCGATGGCGCGCAGCAGCGTGGACTTGCCGGAACCGTTGGAGCCGATCAGGCCGATGGCCTCGCCGCGGTAGGCGACGAAGGACACCCCGCGCACGGCGTGCACCTTGCGCACGCCCCTCGCCGCGTCGTCGGAGCCTCGCTTCAGGATCCTGCTGAGCGCGGCCGTCGCGCTGCCCTTGCCGGACTTGGCGCCGTTGACGCGGTAGACGATGTGCAGGTCGTCCGCGATGACCGTCGGGCGGCGTTCCTCCGGAGCTTCGGTGGCCTGCTCGGCGTGCTGCTCAGCCACGGCCGTACCTCTCCTCCGCCTGCCAGAAGTACACGAAACCGCCGGCGAAGACGACCACGGCCCAGAGCAGCGCGATGGCCCATACATGCGGCGGCAGATTCGCGGCGCCGTAGCCGTCGATCAGCGCGTAGCGCATCAGGTCCATGTAGACCGCGGCCGGGTTGACCTGGAGCAGCCGGACGGCGATCTCGGAGCGGCCCTCCATGATCTTGCTGATGGAGAACATGACGCCCGAGGTGTACATCCAGGTGCGCAGGATGAACGGCATCAGCTGGGCGAGGTCCGGGGTCTTGGCGCCCATACGGGCCACGATCAGCGCGAGCCCGGTGTTGAACAGGAACTGCAGCAGCAGGACGGGCACGATCAGCAGCCAGGCCAAACTCGGATAGCTGCCGAAGCCGATCGCCACGACGAACATCACGATCATCGAGAAGAGCAGCTGCTGGAGCTGCTGCAGCGAGAAGGAGATGGGCAGCGAGGCGCGCGGGAAGTGCAGGGCGCGCACCAGGCCCAGGTTCCCGGAGATCGCGCGGACGCCCGACATGACGGAGCTCTGCGTGAACGTGAAGACGAACACACCCGTGACCAGGAACGGGATGTACACGTCCTGGGACAGGCCGCGGCTCGCGTGCAGGATCACGCCGAAGATGAAGTAGTACACGCCCGCGTTGAGCAGCGGTGTCGCGACCTGCCACAGCTGGCCCAGCTTGGCCTCGCTGTACTGCGCGGTCAGCTTCGCCTGGGAGAAGGCGAGGATGAAGTGGCGTCGCCCCCACAGCTGGCGGACGTACTCGGCGAGTGAGGGACGGGCGCCGCTGACGGCGAGCCCGTACTTGGCGGCGAGCTGCGCGGCCGTCAGTCCCTCGTCGGGCGACGGTATCGCGTTCACCGCGACACCGTCGTCATGGCTTATGTGACTCACGAGTGGAAATCCGGAACTCTCTCGGTAAGAAGCTTGCTCTCTTCGGTAAGAGAAGCTTCTCAGATCACCGGAGGCCGGCCGAGTCGGGTCAGCCGCCACACCGTGCGCCAGCGCATGGGACGGCGCGGGCCGCACGGCGTCGTCCAGCCCTCGCGGAATCCGGCGAACCAGGCCCGCAGGGCCGGCCGGGACGGACGGCGCAGCAGCGTGAGCAGCATCCAGACCCCGAGATAGACCGGGACCAGGGGGGCGGGGAGGTTGCGGCGGGCCAGCCAGACCCGGTTGCGGGCGACCATGCGGTGGTAGACCGCGTGCCGCGAGGGCGCGGTGGTCGGGTGGTACAGCACCATGTCGGACCGGTAGTCGATCATCCAGCCGGCGTCAAGGGCCCGCCAGGCCAGGTCGGTCTCCTCATGGGCGTAGAAGAACTCGTCCGGCAGGCCGCCGACCTCGGCGAAGACCCGGGTGCGTACGGCGTTGGCGCCGCCGAGGAAGGTGGTGACGCGTGAGGAGCGCATCGGGTCGGAGGCCCGCAGCCGGGGCACGTGCCGGCGCTGGGTCTCACCGGTGTCGGGGTCGGCGATGCGGAAGCTGACGATGCCCAGCTCGGGGTCCGCGGCGAAGGCCTCGCGGCACAGCTCGGCGGTGTCGTGACGGGCGAGCAGGCCGTCGTCGTCGAGGAAGAGCAGTATGTCCACCTCGCGACCGCTGGGCCCGAAGGCCTCCGTGCCGACGTTGCGGCCGCCTGGGATGCCGAGGTTCTCGGGCAGCTCCACCGTCCGTACGCCGTCGGGGACGTCCGGGACGGGCGAGCCGTTGCCGACGACGACCACCTCGACCGGGTCGCCGTCCTGCTTGGCGACCGAGTCGATGAGGGCCCGCAGCTCCTCGGGCCGGTTGCCCATCGTGATGATGACGGCGCCGACCTTCACGGCGCTCACTTCAGCCTGCTGGAGGCGAGGATGGACACCAGGTGCAGCAGGGTCTGCAGCAGGGCGATGCCGGCGAGGACGGCCGTGCCGAGCCGGGTGAAGAACAGGTCGCCGCGGACCTGGTCGACGATCGCGAGGACCAGGATCAGCAGCGAGGCCTCGATGCCGAGGATGAGGCGGTGGAACTTGAGCGCCGCGGCGGCCCGCCGGGCCAGCGCCATGCCGGAGGAGCGCAGCTCGGCGGCGGCCTCCTGCACGGGCGGCTTGCCGGCCTGGTGCCGGGCGACGCCGACCAGGTCGGTCTCGGCCTTGATCAGGATGGCGCCGAGCGCGGCGAGGGTGCCGAGGAAGGCCCAGAGCCAGTCGATCCGGCCGCTGCCCCACAGGTCGGCGGCGCGCAGGCCGAGGCCCACCAGGACGGCCGCGTCGGTCAGATAGGCGCCGACGCGGTCCAGGTAGACACCGTTCAGGGAGTACTGCTTCTTCCAGCGGGCGATCTCGCCGTCGACGCAGTCCAGCAGCAGATACAGCTGGGTGGCGACCACGCCGAGCACGGCGCCCCAGATCCCCGGCACCAGCAGGGCCGGGGCCGCGAGCACGCCGCAGACGGTCATCAGGTACGTGAGCTGGTTGGGCGTGACGCTGGTGGTGACCAGGTAGCGGTCGATGCGCAGGGACACCTCGCGCATGTAGAGGCGTCCCGCCCAGTGCTCACCGCTGCGCCGGTCCTTCACCCCCGCGGGGTGGACGACCGGACGGAGTTCAGCTACCGATGGCCTTGACATAGTCGGCGTAGATGTCCTTGATCTGGTTCGTCTTGAGGTCGAGGTGCTCGAGGATCGTGTAGCGGCCGGGCCGGGTCTCGGGGGCGAACTCCACCGCGCGGACGAACTCGTCCAGGGTGAAGCCGATCTCCTCCGGCAGCACCGGGAGCCCGTGCCGGCGCAGCACGACGGCGGTGTGCACCGCCTCCTCGTGGGCCCCGCGCAGATACATCGCGAAGGCCGCGCCGAGCCCGCACTGTTCGCCGTGGGCGGCCGCCCGCTTGGGGAACAGCAGGTCGAAGGCGTGGTTGATCTCGTGACAGGAGCCGGAGGCGGGCCGGGAGTCTCCGGAGATCGACATCGAGATACCGGTGAGGACCAGCGCCTCGGCGAGCACCTGGAGGAAGCCGTTGTCGCCGATGCCTCCGGGGTGGCGCAGCACCGCCTCGCCGGCCTGGCGGGCCATGGCCGCGGCGAGACCGTCGATCTTCTCGCCGGTGACCCGGTTGGACAGCTCCCAGTCCGCGACCGCGTTGATGTTGGAGATCGCGTCGCCGATGCCGGCCCGCACGAACCGGGCGGGAGCCTCGCGGATCACGTCCAGGTCGATGACGACCGCGATCGGGTTCGGCACGCCGTAGGAGCCGCGTCCGGCGTCGTTGTCGAGCGTGGCGACCGGCGAGCACAGACCGTCGTGCGCGAGGTTCGTGGGTACGGCGACCAGGGGCAGGCCGACGCGGGCCGCGGCGAACTTGGCGCAGTCGATGATCTTGCCGCCGCCGAGCCCGACCACTGCGTCGTAGTGGCCGGACTTCATCTCGCCGGCCAGCCGGATCGCGTCGTCGAGGGTGCCTCCGCCGACCTCGTACCAGGTGGCGCCGGGCAGGGAGGGGGCGATGCGCTCGCGCAGCTTGGCGCCGGAGCCGCCGCTGACGGCGACGGCGAGCCGGCCGGACTGCGCGATGCGCTCGTCGGCGAGGACACAGGCCAGGTCGTCCAGGGCACCCGGGCGGATGTCGACGACGACCGGCGAGGGAATGAGCCGGGTCAGTAGCGGCACGCGATCTCCCGTCCCTTGGCGAGGTCGTCGTGGTTGTCGATCTCGACCCACTGGACGTCGCCGATCGGCGCCACGTCGATCCGGAAGCCGCGGTTGACCAGCTCCTGGTAGCCGTGCTCGTAGAACTGCTGCGGGTCGGTCTCCCAGACCGTCTTCA
The DNA here is from genome assembly GCF_001953885.1 of Streptomyces sp. IMTB 2501. Taxonomy (GTDB): domain Bacteria; phylum Actinomycetota; class Actinomycetes; order Streptomycetales; family Streptomycetaceae; genus Streptomyces. Next base: position 136,625 of record NZ_MQUS01000007.1, read on the forward strand.
GCGCGTCGGCCAGATCGGGGGCGGCGTCGCCCTCGATCAGAGTGACGCCGATGTACTCGCCGGTGGCCTCGGCGGGATCCATCAGCTTGGTGATCTTCGTCATGCCCTTGCCGGCGTCGACGACGACCTTCATCTCCTCGTCCGCGAGGGACTTCACGGTGTCGAGGGCAAGAATGATCTTCTTACCTTCGCCACGCGCCGCGAGTAGCGTCTTCTCGACGGAGACCGGGTGGACGGTGTCGCCGTTGGCAAGGATCACACCGTCCTTGAGGGCGTCACGGCCGCACCACAGGGAGTAGGCGTTGTTCCACTCCTCGGCCTTGTCGTTGTCGATGAGGGTGAGCTTGAGGCCGTACTTCTGCTCCAGGGCCGCCTTGCGCTCGTAGACGGCCTCCTTGCGGTAGCCGACGATGATCGCGACCTCGGTCAGCCCGATCTCGGCGAAGTTGCCGAGGGTCAGGTCGAGCACGGTGATCGAGTCCTCTATGCCGTCCGGGCCCACCGGCACCAGTGCCTTGGGCAGGGTGTCGGTGTAGGGGCGCAGACGCCGTCCGGCGCCGGCCGCCAGCACGAGGCCGATCATGCGGGTTCTCCTTCGTCGTGTACGGCTGGGGCCCCTGCGGAGACCCAGAAGCGGATGCTCTCGACGAGCACCACGAGGGCGACGGCCACGGCGAGGGCCGTGAGCGCGACCGTGAACTGCGGGGCGATGAGCAACGCGGCCAGAACGGTGACCAGCAGCGTCCGCCCTTCGTGCCCCCCGATGACGCGCACCAGCCAGGCCGGGGGCGCCCCGGCGTCGCCGCGGATGCGGTACACCGTGTCGTAGTGATGGTAGGCGACGGCGGCCACCAGCCCGAAAGCCGCAGGAAGGGCCCCGTTTACCCCCGCCTTACCGGCGAGGGCCAGGACGGTGCCGTACTCGGCGGCCCGGAAGAGGGGCGGGACCAGCCAGTCGAGGGCGCCCTTGAGAGGGCGGGCGACGACGAAGGCCGAGGTCAGGACGTAGACCAGGGCGCCGATCACCGGCAGCACCGAGCCGTGGTCGGTGAGGGCGGAGCAGGCGACGACCGCGGCGCCGCCGAGGAAGGCGACGGCGGGTACGGCGAGGCCCGGCAGGCCGCGCTTGAGCATGCGCTGTACGGCCTCGGCGAGCGGGCCGGAGTCGGCGAGGTCCGCGAGCGCCCGGGCGGCCCGGTCGGTGCGGCGCGCCTTGCGGGTCAGGGACCGCAGCACCCGGCCCGCCGTGGTGTACGTCGCCGCGAGGGCGCAGCCGATGAGCAGGACGTAGAAGGTGATCCGGGGCGTGGTGGCCGCGGTCAGGATCGCGATCATCGCCCAGCGCTCACCGATGGGCAGCACGATCATCCGCCGCAGCCATATCGTCCAGCCGACGCTGTCGAGCTTGTCGGAGAGGGCGGCGGTCGGGCTGGTGTTGGCGGTGGCGTCGTGGTTGGCCTCGTTGAAGGCGAAGTCCACTGTGTGCCGGCAGGTCTGCAGGACCATCGCGCCGAGGGCGAGAGCCCACACGTCGTCGCCGCCGCGGGCCGCACCGAGGGCGAGGCCCGCGTAGTAGGCGTACTCCTTGGCCCGGTCGAAGGTGGCGTCGAGCCAGGCGCCGAGCGTGGAGTACTTCAGCGCGTAGCGGGCGAGCTGGCCGTCGGCGCAGTCCAGGACGAAGGAGGCGATGAGCAGGACGCCGGCCGCGATGAACCCCGCGCGCGTGCCCGTCGCCGCGCAGCCCGCCGCGATCAGGGCGGTGAGCAGGGAGGCCGTGGTGACCTGGTTCGGGGTCAGGCCTCGGCGGGCGCACCAGCGGGCGAGGTAGCGCGAGTAGGGACTGATGAAGAACGTGGTGAAGAAGCCGTCGCGGGACTTCACGGCCGACTTCAGGCGTACGGCCTCGTCGTCGACGGCGGCGACGGCCTGGCGGGCCTCGTTGCGGGCCTGCGGGTCGGCGGGGACGGCGGCGACCAGGCTGCCCAGCTCCGGCCGGTGCACCGCGCAGCCGTCGGCGTCCAGGGCGGTGACGATGCGGTCGGCGAGGCTGTCCACGGCGAGCGCCGTACCGCCGCCGGCCGAGGTCTCGCGGGCCACCGCCCGGGTCAGCTCCTGCCGGGCGGCCGGCTGGGCGGTGACGGCGCCGGGGACGGCGGAGAGCGGGAAGCGCGGGTCGGTCAGGCCGAGGCGCAGCGCGTGCGGGTGGCCGACGAAGCGGGCGTCGACCAGGGCCACGCGCTCGCCGGCCGGAGCGGCGGCGAGCAGGGTCTCGGCCTCGGCTGCGTCCGCTGCCACCCGGACGTCGAAGCCGAGCGCCCGCAGATCGTTCTCGAGGGACGATCCGGGCACGGGCTGACCCGTGACGATGGCGGTCGACAACCGAACTCACTCCCTGGGTGCCGACGCGTGGCGCCGGTCTCTCACATGATGGGGCGCCCTGTCCGCGGCACCCGGGCGGCATGTCGGCAGAGGCTATCCGATGGGCGGGAACCCCTGTTCACCGGCCGTTCACGGTCCGGCCCACGAGTGCTGCCCGGTCCTTTGCCGCGATCATCATCGGGGATCCGGGGCCCACCCCACAAACCGTCGGCGCAGAACCGGGCAACCGGGACAGGCGGACGGGCCCTTAGGGTGGACGACCATGACTTGGCTGATCACCGGCGGAGCCGGATACATCGGGGCGCATGTGGCACGGGCCATGGACGGCGCCGGGGAGAGCGTCGTGGCGCTGGACGACCTGTCGGCGGGGGTGCCCGAGCGGCTCCCGGCAGACGTCCCGCTCGTCCCGGGCTCGACGCTGGACGGCGAACTGCTCGCCCGGGTCTTCAAGGAGTACGGCGTCACGGGAGTCGTCCATCTCGCGGCGCGCAAACAGGTCGCCGAGTCGGTGGCCGAGCCCACCCGTTACTACCGGGAGAACGTGGGCGGCCTCGCCACGCTGCTGGACGCGATGGCCGGGGCCGGGATCCGGCAGCTGCTGTTCTCCTCGTCGGCGGCGGTGTACGGCAATCCCGACGTGGACCTGATCACCGAGGACACCCCGTGCGCGCCGGTGAACCCCTACGGCGAGACCAAGCTGGCCGGGGAGTGGCTGGTGCGGGCCGCCGGGCGGGCGCACGGCATCTCCACGGTGTGCCTGCGGTATTTCAACGTGGCGGGCACGGCGGCGCCGGAGCTGGCGGACACGGGCGTGTTCAACATCGTGCCGATGGTCTTCGACCGGCTCACCCGCGACGAGGCCCCGCGGATCTTCGGCGACGACTATCCGACGCCGGACGGCACCTGTGTCCGGGACTACATCCATGTGGCCGACCTCGCCGAGGCTCATCTCGCGGCGGCACGGCGGCTCGCCGGCGGGGACCTGTCCGGCGATCTGACGCTGAACATCGGGCGGGGCGAGGGTGTCTCGGTGCGCGAGCTGATCACGGTCATCGGGGAGGTCACCGGGGACCGCCGGGAGCCGGTGGTGGAGGGACGCCGGCCGGGGGACGCGCCGCGTGCGGTCGCCTCTGCCGAGCGGGCCGCCAAGGAACTGGGCTGGCGGGCCGGGCGCGGGGTGCCCGAGATGGCGGAGTCGGCCTGGCGGGGGTGGCAGCTGCACCGCGGTCGGTGAGCCGGGCGGGTGCAGCGCGGCACCAGGCCGCCGGCGGACCCACCGCCTCAGGCCACCCCATCCTGACCTGCGGAACGTTTCCGCAGGTCAGGACACATGACAACGGTGTTCAGTGCCGCGTTGCCCCATACCCCCCACCCGTAGTTCACTGGGCCCTGCCGGACGGAACGGGAAAGGGCGGTTGTCATGGGGGCAGGGCACGACCACGGGCATGCGCACAGCCATGCGCCGGCCACGGGTACGGCTGCGGCGGCGTACCGGGGCCGGCTGCGGATCGCGCTGGGCATCACGCTCACGATCATGGTCGTGGAGATCGTCGGCGGCCTGCTCGCGGACTCGCTCGCGCTGATCGCGGACGCGGCGCACATGGCGACCGACGGGGTGGGCCTCGGCATGGCCCTGCTCGCGATCCACTTCGCCAACCGCCCGCCGAGCACCAACCGCACCTTCGGCTACGCCCGCGCCGAGATCCTCGCCGCCCTGGCCAACTGTCTGCTGCTGCTCGGGGTCGGCGGATACGTCCTGTACGAGGCGGTCGAGCGGTTCGTGACGCCCGCGGACACCCGTGGCGGCCTGATGGTCGTGTTCGGTCTGATCGGCCTCGTCGCGAACTCGGTCTCGCTGACCCTGCTGATGCGCGGGCAGAAGGAGAGCCTGAACGTGCGCGGCGCCTTTCTGGAGGTGGCCGCGGACGCGCTGGGCTCGGGGGCGGTGCTGGTCTCGGGGGCGGTGATCCTGACCACCGGCTGGCAGACCGCCGACCCGGTCGCCTCGATCGTCATCGGCCTGATGATCGTGCCGAGGACGCTGAAGCTGCTGCGCGAGACGCTGGACGTGCTGCTGGAGGCGGCTCCGAAGAACGTCGACATGACCGAGGTGCGGGCGCACATCCTGGCGCTGGACGGCGTGGAGGACGTACACGACCTGCATGCCTGGACGATCACTTCGGGCATGCCGGTGCTGTCGGCGCACGTGGTGGTCAGCTCGGACGCGCTCAGCGCCATCGGGCACGAGAAGCTGCTGCACGAACTGCAGGGCTGCCTCGGCGATCACTTCGACGTGGAGCACTGCACCTTCCAGCTGGAGCCGGGCGGGCACGCGGAGCACGAAGCCCGCCTGTGCCACTGAAGGTCCGCTCAGGTGTTCGACACCCCGGGACGATTCCGTGCTTATCCGGCCGGGCACGATGATCTACCGGGTCCGGCTTTCGGCACGGCGCCGCGCGTCGACATGGCGGAAAGTGCCGGGAGTGCCGGATTCGTACGGCAGACTTGAGGTGCGAAGACCGAGGCGAAGGATGGGTATGCCGATCACACCTGCCACCGCGACGCACAGCTCGTCGAATGGCACCGAAGAGGCGATTCTGCTGGAACTGGTCGACGAGAAGGGTGTCACGATCGGTACGGCGGAGAAGCTCGCCGCCCACCAGCCGCCCGGACAGCTGCACCGCGCGTTCTCGGTGTTCCTCTTCGACGAACAGGGCCGACTGCTCCTCCAGCAGCGGGCGCTCGGCAAGTACCACTCCCCCGGTGTCTGGTCCAACACCTGCTGCGGCCACCCCTTCCCCGGTGAGGCGCCGTTCGCCGCCGCGGCCCGGCGCACGTTCGAGGAGCTGGGTGTGTCCCCCTCGCTGCTCGCGGAGGCGGGCCGGGTCCGCTACAACCATCCGGACCCGTCCTCGGGCCTGGTCGAGCAGGAGTACAACCACCTCTTCGTCGGCCTGGTGCAGGCGCCGCTCGCCCCGGATCCGGGGGAGGTCGGCGGGACCGCCTTCGTGACGGCGGCCGAGCTGACGGAGCGGCACGAGCGCGACCCGTTCTCGGCGTGGTTCATGACCGTCCTGGACGCGGCCCGCCCGGCCATCAGGGAACTGACGGGCCCGTCCGCGGGCTGGTGAGGGGCGCTGCGGCAGCCGTAACGGGGGCTGCGGGCAACTACGGCAGCGTCACGGAGGCCACACCCTACGGCAGCCTCACGGAGAGACGCGGCGCTACAGCGGTGTCCCGGGCTTGAGCGGCAGGGCGGCCCAGATCACCTTGCCGCCGCTCGCGGTGTGCTCCACATCGACGGTTCCGCCCGCCTCTTGCGCCACCTCGCGAACCAGGAGCAGGCCCCGGCCGCCGGTCTGGCCGTGGTCGGCCTCCAGAGCGGTCGGGCGGTAGGGATGGTTGTCCTCCACGGACACCCGCACCCACTCGGCTCCGACGGCGACCTCCACCGCCAGCGTCGGCGACAGCAGCGCCGCGTGCCGGACCGCGTTGGTGACCAGCTCGGAGACGATCAGCAGCAGGCCGTACTCCAGCTCGTCGGAGAGCGGCACGCCCTGGCGCAGCAGCAGGTCCCGTACGGCATGCCGGGCCTGCGGGACCGAGGCGTCCACCGCGGCGGCGGTGAAGCGCCAGATGCCCTCGTACGGCAGAGGATCGGGGGGCCGCTCGGCGCCCCCCGCTGGGCGCGGGTCGTCCCCGCGCCCGTGGTTGTCCATCGTCCGGTCGCCACCCTCGCGCTCGATTGTCACCACACGTCGAGTGTTGGTAACGATCCGCGCCGGTCCACGCACCTGAACACAAGTCAGCGAGTATCGGGCGGTTTCTGACCGAGTGCGTATGACACGGTCACGTGTAGGACTGTTCCTGTCTCCGAAGGACGCCGGTTCGCGAACTAGTCGGGTGGTATGGCCCCGGACGGCCCCTGTTCGGAGACGAGCCCGACGATACGGCGTCCGCCGTAGCCGGTGGCCACGAGGCCGAGGCCGTCGAAGAGCAGGGCGAGCGAGAAGAAGGCCCCGATGACGTACTGGCTGCTGCTCGGCCAGTGGCCGAGGACCAGAATCCCGAGCAGCAGGTCGAAGGCGCCGAGCAGCAGCGTCCAGCCGAACTGCGGTCCGCGCACGACCATGCTGCCGACCAGCCGGAACAGGCCCGCGGAGAGGAACAGCAGCGCGGCGAACATGGTGAGCGCGGCGGCCGCCGCGTGCGGCAGCCGGATGACGACGACGCCGGCCGCGATGTTGAGGGCGGCGACGACGACGCCGAGCCAGAAGAAGCTGGTGCCGCGGGCCTGGATCGAGTGCAGCAGGCCGACGATCCCGCCGATCAGCAGCAGCCAGCCGAACAGCAGCATCGAGGTGAGCGTGGCGACCGCGGTGTAGAAGAGTCCGACGAGCCCGGCGAGTACGAGGATCACGCCGAGCGCGGCGAGCAGGCCGAATCCCCGGTGCAGCCTCGTCGCCCTGTCTGTGCGCTTGCCGGCCTTGGCCATCGCCAGCTCCTTGATCGCGCGGATTTAATGCCCGTCTTTCCCTTTTATCCCTCTTTCCCTGTTGTCCCCGCTGAGCCGGATTCCGTAACTCGCCGGGTCTTCTCGAACCCGCCCGCTCTTCCCGGCCGCGCCGGACCCCCCGATACGATCCGCGCATGGAGCCCCAGCTGTCGCATCACATCGAAGGCGCCGTCGCCACCGTCGTCATCCGCCACCCGGCCAAGCGCAACGCCATGACCGCGGCGATGTGGCGTGCGCTGCCCCCGCTGCTGGACACGTTCGCGCGCGACCCGGGCGTGCGGGCGCTGGTGCTGACCGGGGAGGGCGGGACCTTCTGTGCGGGCGCCGACATCAGCACGCTCCAGGGCTCACCGGCCGAGGCCCAGGCGCTCGCGGTGGCGGCCGAGGAGGCACTCGCCGCGTTTCCCAAGCCCACCCTGGCCGCCGTACGCGGGCACTGCGTGGGCGGCGGGGCGCAGCTCGCCGCGGCTTGCGATCTGCGGCTGGCGGAGGAGGGCACGCTGTTCGGGGTGACGCCGGCGCGGCTCGGGATCGTCTATCCGGCCTCCTCGACCCGTCGGCTGGTGTCGCTGGTGGGCCCGGCCACCGCCAAGTACCTGTTGTTCACCGCGGAGTTGATCGACGCCCGGCGGGCGCTCGGCACCGGGCTGGTGGACGAGGTGCTGCCGGAGGGCGAACTGGACAAGCGGGTGGCGGAGTTGACCCGGATCCTGGTCTCCCGCTCGCAGCTCACCCAGGCCGCCGCGAAGGAGTTCGCGGGCGGCCGGACCGACCGGGACGCCCACTGGGCCGAGCAGGCCAGGGGCAACCCCGACACCGCGGAAGGCGTCGCCGCGTTCCTGGAGCGCCGGCAGCCGCGCTTCGCCTGGAGCGTGTCCGGGCCAGGGTCAGCGTCTACATCAGGATGAAACGGCTCCGGGCGCGCAGTTCCTCGACGACCCGGGCGGGGGCCTTGCGCGGGGATCCGGCGGCGTAGGGCGGCTGCGGGTCGTACTCCGTGGCCAGCTGGACGGCCTGCGCGTACTCGTCACCGGCGATGCGGCCGGACAGGGTGAGGGCCATGTCGATGCCTGCGGAGACACCGGCGGCGGTGACGTACTTCCCGTCCGCCACCACCCGCTCCTCCGTCGGCTCGGCGCCGAACCGCTTCAGCTGGTCCAGTGCCAGCCAGTGCGAGGTCGCGCGGCGGCCGTCCAGGAGTCCGGCGGCGGCGAGCAGCAGCGAGCCCGTGCACACCGAGGTCGTCCAGGTGCTCGTCGCGTCGACGGCGCACAGCCAGTCGAGCAGGGGCCGGTGCTCCATCAGGGCCTGCTGGCCCGGGCCGCCCGGCACCACCACGACGTCCGGACGCGTGACCTCGGCGAGCGACCGGTCCGCGACGACCGCGAGCGCACCGGTGTCGGTGCGGACGGACCCGGTGCGTTCGGCGACGAACACGGTCTCGGCATCGGGGAGGCGGGAGAGGATCTCGTACGGGCCGACGGCGTCCAGGGCGGTGAAGCGGTCGTACACGACGATGGCGATCTGCATGATGTTCTCCTTCATCGGACGGTGGCGAGGGTCGGGGTTCAGCGGGCGGTGGCGGGGCGGAAACGGCGGCGATACTCGGCCGGGGCCGTGCCCAGGGTCTTGACGAAGGCGCGGCGCATGGCCTCGGGGGTGCCGTAGCCGCTGGTGCGGGCGATCTCCTCGATGCCGTCGGCGGTGTCCTCCAGCAGGCGGCGGGCGTGTTCCAGACGGACCCGGTCGACGTAGCGGCCGGGTGTCATGCCGGTCTCCTCGCGGAAGGCGCGGGCGAAGTGGCGGGGTGACAGGCCGGCCCGGGCGGCGAGCGACTCGACCGTGAGGTCGCCGGCCGGGTGCTCGGTGATCCAGCGCTGGACCTCCCGGAGAGGTGCGCGCTGCGCGGTCTGAGCCGCGAGCTGGGCGCTGAACTGCGCCTGGTTGCCGGGCCGGCGCAGGAAGACCACCAGGTGCCGGGCGACGGCGAGGGCGACGTCCCGGTCCAGGTCCTCCTCGACCAGGGCGAGGGCCAGGTCGATACCGGAGGTCACCCCGGCCGAGGTGGCGACGTGCCCGTCCCGGACGTAGATGGGCTCCGGATCCACGGCGACGGCCGGGTGGTCGCGGGCGAGCTTGTCGCAGTAGGCCCAGTGGGTGGTCGCCCGGCGGCCGTCGAGGAGTCCCGCGGCGGCGACCAGGATGGCGCCCGTGCACACCGAGACCAGCCGCGGGACACGCGGTCCGCGGACGCGTAGCCAGGCGATCAGCCGCGGGTCGGGCAGACGCGTGCCCTCGCCGCCGGGCACCAGCAGGGTGTGCGGGTCGGGGGCCGTGGTGAGCGCCTCGTCCGGTACGAGGGTCAGGCCGCCGGAGGTGCGCACCGGGCCGCCATCCAGGGAAGCCGTACGGACCCGGTAGGTGCCCGGTGTGTGCTTCTCCGCGCCGGCGAACACCTCCAGCGGGCCGGTGACGTCGAGGCTCTGGACGCCGTCGAAGAGGACGAAGAGAACAGTTCGCTGCGCCATGCCCTCGATTCTTCGCCGCCGGAGGCATGGCCGCAATGACGTGTTTCCCACCTTTTCTGCCATCGGCGTCGTGGAGGGCACGCCGGTCAGCGGCGGGTCCGGCGCCGCACCGGGCGCGCCGACCGGCGCGGCGGCCCGCCGGGAAACCGCCCTGATCCCCGGTTGTCGGTGTCACCTGCCACAATTGCCGCGCAACCTCAGTGGAGAAGGCGGTACGGGATCGTGACGACACCCGGATCCATCGAAGCAGGATCCATCGAAGGCAGGATCGCCGAGGAACTCGGCGTACGGGAGCGGCAGGTGAAGGCCGCGGTGGAACTGCTCGACGGCGGTTCGACCGTGCCCTTCATCGCCCGCTACCGCAAGGAAGCGACCGAGATGCTCGACGACGCGCAGCTGCGCACACTCGAGGAACGGCTGCGCTATCTGCGGGAGCTGGAGGAGCGGCGGACCGCGATCCTGGAGTCGGTGCGCGAGCAGGGCAAGCTCACCGACGAGCTGGAGGCACGGATCCGCGGCGCCGAGACCAAGGCGCGACTGGAGGACATCTACCTCCCGTACAAGCCCAAGCGGCGCACCAAGGCGCAGATCGCGCGCGAGGCCGGTCTGGAGCCGCTGGCGGAGGGCCTGCTGGGCGATCCGACGGTGGAGCCGCTGGCGGCCGCCGCCGCGTTCGTGGACGCCGACAAGGGCGTCGCCGATCCGCAGGCCGCCCTGGACGGCGCGCGGGCGATCCTCACCGAGCGGTTCTCGGAGGACGCGGACCTGATCGGCGAGCTGCGTGAGCGCATGTGGGTGCGCGGGCGGCTGGCCGCGAAGGTGCGCGAGGGCAAGGAGGAGGCGGGCGCCAAGTTCGCCGACTACTTCGACTTCGCCGAGCCGTTCACCGAGCTGCCCTCGCATCGCATCCTCGCGATGCTGCGCGGCGAGAAGGAGGAGGTCCTCGACCTCGTCCTGGAGCCGGAGGAGGCCGCTGAGTCCCCATCGGGTCCGTCGTCGTACGAGGGCATCGTCGCGCACCGGTTCGCGATCGCCGACCGGGGCCGGCCGGCCGACAAGTGGCTGACGGACACGGTCCGCTGGGCCTGGCGCACCCGCATCCTCGTCCACCTCGGCATCGACCTGCGCCTGAGGCTGCGCACGGCCGCCGAGGACGAGGCGGTGAACGTCTTCGCGGCGAACCTGCGCGACCTGCTGCTGGCCGCCCCGGCCGGCACGCGCGCGACACTGGGCCTGGACCCGGGTTTCCGTACGGGCGTGAAGGTCGCCGTGGTCGACGCGACCGGCAAGGTCGTCGCCACGGACGTGATCTACCCGCACGTCCCGGCCAACAAGTGGGACGAGGCGATCGCCAAGCTGGCGCGGCTCGCGAAGGAGCACACGGTCGAGCTGATCGCGATCGGCAACGGCACGGCGTCCCGCGAGACCGACAAGCTCGCCGGTGAACTGATCACCAGGCACCCGGAGTTGAAGCTCACCAAGGTGATGGTGTCCGAGGCGGGCGCGTCGGTGTACTCGGCGTCGCAGTACGCCTCGCAGGAGCTGCCCGACATGGACGTGTCGCTGCGCGGCGCGGTGTCCATCGCGCGGCGGCTGCAGGACCCGCTGGCCGAGCTGGTCAAGATCGACCCGAAGTCCATCGGCGTCGGCCAGTACCAGCACGACCTGTCCGAGGTGAAGCTGTCCCGTTCGCTGGACGCGGTCGTCGAGGACTGTGTGAACGGCGTCGGCGTGGACGTCAACACCGCGTCCGTGCCGCTGCTTTCGCGGGTGTCCGGCATCTCCTCGGGCCTCGCCGAGAACATCGTGGCGCACCGGGACACGAACGGCCCGTTCACGTCCCGCTCGGAGCTGAAGAAGGTGGCGCGGCTCGGTCCGAAGGCGTTCGAGCAGTGCGCGGGCTTCCTGCGCATCCGCGGCGGCGACGACCCGCTGGACTTCTCCAGCGTGCACCCCGAGGCCTACCCGGTGGTCCGCCGCATGGTGAAGACCACGGGCCAGGAGGTGGCCTCCCTCATCGGCAACACGGGTGTGCTGCGCTCGCTGAAGCCGGCCCAGTTCGTGGACGACACCTTCGGTCTGCCGACGGTGACGGACATCCTCAAGGAGTTGGAGAAGCCGGGGCGCGACCCGCGTCCGGCCTTCAAGACGGCCACCTTCAAGGAGGGCGTGGAGAAGATCTCCGACCTGTCCGCAGGGATGGTCCTGGAGGGCGTGGTGACGAACGTGGCCGCCTTCGGCGCGTTCGTGGACGTCGGCGTCCACCAGGACGGCCTGGTCCATGTGTCGGCGATGTCCAGGACGTTCGTCAAGGACCCGCGCGATGTCGCCAAGCCGGGTGACATCGTCAAGGTCAAGGTCCTGGACGTGGACATCCCGCGCAAGCGGATCGCGCTGACCCTGCGCCTCGACGACGAGGCAGCCCCGCAGGGCGGCCAGGGCGGCGGACGGCAGCAGCGCGGCGGCGGACGGCCGCCCCAGCAGCGGCAGGGCGGCCAGGGTCAGGGGCAGCGGCAGGGCCGTGGCGGCGGCGACCGGGGCGGGCGGCAGGCGCCGGCCCCGGCCAACAGCGCGATGGCCGACGCGCTGCGCCGCGCGGGTCTCCTCGACCCGAAGAAGCGCTGACCGGACGGGGCCGGGGCCATTGCGGCTCCGGCCCCGTGCCGTACGGTGCCGGGTATGCCGACAGCACGCGTCATCACCTTGGACGTCGGCGAGAGCCGGGGGTACGGGACGGCAACACGACGCCGGTGCTGCGGCACGGGCTCCACCGGGGGCCGGGCGAGCGGGAGTTCCTGACGGCCCGGGTGTCGGTCCCGGATCTCACGGTTCGGCCGTCCCATCGGACGTAGCCCCGTCTCGCCCGTAATCCATGGCCTGAAGATCGTCCTGCCAGCGGACTGGCCTCATGACCGATCCCAAGGACGACCTGCGGGTGTATCTCCAGGACGCACGCGACGTACTGCTGTGGAAGCTGGAGGGCTTGTCGGAGTACGACGTGCGCCGCCCGCTGACCCCGACCAGGACCAGTCTGCTGGGCCTGGTGAAGCATCTGACCGGCGCCGAGGCGCTGTACTTCGGGGCGACCTTCGGCCGGCCGTTCGCCGGGACGCCGCTGTGGGTCACCGGGGACGCGGAGCCGGACGCCGGCCTGTGGGCGCGGGCCGACGAGGCACGCGAGGACATCGTCGCCGGGTACCGGACGGCGTGGGCGCACTCCGACGAGACCATCGCCGCGCTGCCGCTGGACGCGGTGGGCCGGATACCGGGCGGGCCGGGCAAGGACATGACCCTGCACCGGATCCTCACCCACATGATCGCCGAGACCCACCGGCACGCCGGACACGCCGATGTCGTACGGGAGTTGATCGATGGGTCGGCGGGCCGGCGTCCGGACGGACTCAACCTCGCGCCGTACGACCCCGAGCACGTCGGCCGCGTAGAGCGAGCGGCGAAGGAGGCGGCGGCAGCAACACCCTGAGGGACGCGGGGCTGTCTCGGTATGCGGCTCCGCCGCATTGGGGGAGCGGCCAGCCACGACGGCGCCGCAGCCGAATGACGGCACGGCCGGCGGAGCGCTACCGCTCGGTCACCTTCCCGTCCGCCACCTCCAGGCGGCGGGTCACCCGGACCGCGTCCAGCATGCGGCGGTCGTGGGTGACCAGGAGCAGCGTGCCCTCGTAGGAGTCGAGGGCGGACTCCAGCTGTTCGATGGCGGGCAGGTCGAGGTGGTTGGTGGGCTCGTCCAGGACCAGGAGGTTGACGCCCCGGCCCTGGAGGAGGGCCATCGCTGCGCGGGTGCGCTCGCCCGGGGAGAGCGTCGCGGCCGGGCGCAGGACGTGCTCGGACTTCAGGCCGAACTTGGCGAGCAGGGTGCGGACGTCGACCGGCTCGGTGTCGGGGACGGCCGCGCAGAACGCGTCCAGCAGGGTCTCGGTGCCGTGGAACAGCTTGCGGGCCTGGTCGACCTCGCCGACCAGGACTCCGGAGCCGAGCGCCGCATGTCCCGAGTCCAGCGGGACCCGGCCGAGCAGCGCGCCGAGCAGGGTCGACTTGCCGGCACCGTTGGCCCCGGTGATCGCGACCCGGTCCGCCCAGTCGATCTGCAGGGACGCCGGGCCGAAGCTGAAGTCACCGCGCCGGACCTCGGCGTCGCGCAGGGTCGCCACGACCGCGCCGGAGCGCGCGGCGGCGGCGATCTCCATGCGCAGTTCCCACTCCTTGCGCGGCTCCTCGACCACCTCCAGGCGCTCGATCATGCGCTGGGTCTGCCGGGCCTTGGCGGCCTGCTTCTCGCTGGCCTCGCTGCGGAACTTGCGGCCGATCTTGTCGTTGTCGTTGCCGGCCTTGCGCCGGGCGTTCTTCACCCCCTTGTCCATCCAGGCCCGCTGCGTCTGCGCGCGGTCCTGGAGGGCAGCCCTCTTGTCGGCGTACTCCTCGTAGTCCTCGCGGGCATGCCGGCGGGCGACCTCGCGTTCCTCGAGGTAGGCCTCGTAGCCGCCGCCGAAGAGGTTGATCTGCCGCTGGGCGAGGTCCAGTTCGAGGACCTTGGTGACCGTCCGGGTCAGGAACTCACGGTCGTGACTGACGACGACCGTGCCGGCGCGCAGGCCGGTGACGAAGCGTTCCAGGCGCTCCAGGCCGTCGAGGTCGAGGTCGTTGGTCGGCTCGTCCAGGAGGAAGACGTCGTAGCGGGAGAGGAGGAGGGAGGCCAGGCCGGCGCGGGCGGCCTGGCCGCCGGAGAGGGCGGTCATCGGCAGGTCCAGGCCGACGGCGAGGCCGAGGGAGTCGGCGACGTCCTCCGCGCGCTCGTCCAGATCGGCGCCGCCGAGGCCGAGCCAGCGCTCCAGGGCGGTCGCGTAGGCGTCGTCGGCGCCGGGCGCGCCCTCGACCAGGGCCTGGGTGGCCTCGTCCATGACGCGCTGTGCCTCGGCGACGCCGGTGCGGCGGGCCAGGAACTCCCGGACGGTCTCCCCCGCCCTGCGCTCCGGCTCCTGCGGCAGATGGCCGACGCTGGCGGCCGGCGGGGACAGCCGCAGCTCGCCCTGTTCGGGCGGGGTCAGTCCGGCGAGCAGCCGCAGCAGGGTGGACTTGCCCGCGCCGTTGGCACCGACGAGACCGATCACGTCGCCGGGCGCGACGACGAGGTCGAGCCCGGAGAACAGGGAACGGTCGCCGTGCCCGGCGGCGAGGTTCTTGGCGACGAGGGTGGCAGTCATCAGGACGCCGATCCTAATGGGCCCGGCACCCGCACCTCAGCCGCGTCTCCCGGTGGGCCCCGTACCCGCGCCTCAGCCGCGTCTTGCGCCGGTGACCGGTGCCGCGAGCACCCCTCCCGTCGTACGGGCGACGACGTACGCCTCCCCCTTGACCGCCCGCGGATCCAGCGGGACGCGGTGCCGGCCGGGCTCCAGGACGCCGTCGAAGACCTCGCGGATGTGGGTGCGGTAGAGCCGGTCGAGGCGGTAGGCGGTGATCCGCACCCGGCACGCCGAGGTCACCTCGACCTCCGCGGCACTGTCGGCGGCGGCCAGCGTGGTGAGCCGGCGCTGCGCGTGCGGGCTGTGGTCCAGGGCGTGCTCGATCTGGGCGACGAGCAGCGGCACGATCGGGGCCAGGCCGTCGACCCGGGCGACCTCGACCCCGGCGTGCTCGAAGGCCCGCAGTACGGCGGCCCGTTCGGCCTCGCCGACCGCGCGCCCGAAGGCGACCGCGCCGTAGCCGCGCAGTTCCTCGGCGGGGACGGCGTGGGCGTCCTGGGTGATGTCGGCGCCGATGCCGATGGTGCGCAGCGCGGCGGCCAGCTTGGCCAGGACCGCGACGCGGGCGCCGATCAGCAGCACGCGGCGGCGGGGCGGGCCCTCGCTCAGGGAGGTCAGGGCGGCGCGGTATTCGGCGCCGTGGAAGCGGAACGGCCCGACGCCCCGGTAGCCGTTGAGTTCCAGGTCGGCGTGCTCGTCCGTCTGCCAGGCGAAATCCCGCCAGATGTAGTCCTCGCCGTCGCGCTCGATGACGGCGGTGACCGCCCCGCAGCCCAGGTCGGCGCACTCGGGGCAGCCGTAGATGACGAACCGGCCGTCCGGGAGCGGTGGGTCGGCCTCCAGCAGCAGCGCGCGCACCTGTTCCATGAAGATGGCGGGCGGGACGTCCGAGGCGAGCGGGGAGACGGCGTCCAGGTCGGAGAGCTGGAAGAGCAGCGGACGGCCGTCCACGACGAAGTCCACGAAGTCGCGATGGATCTGGTAGCCGCCGTCGGCGAGCACACCACCGGCACGGATCGCCGGAGCCAGGCCGAAGGTCGCGTATGCGGCAGACATGTTGTGAGTATCCCCACGCCGGTACGAATGTGAGCGCGCCAGGAGAGACTCGTCCGGACAGGGCCTATCGTCCTGGCGTGGACAGCGAGCCGAGTGACGAAGTGATCGTGGTCGGAAGCGGGGTCGCCGGCCTGACGACGGCCGTGGTGCTGGCCGATTCCGGGCGGCGGGTACGGGTCTGGGCGCGGGAGCCCGCCGAGGGTACGACCTCGGCGGTCGCCGGAGGCCTGTGGTGGCCGTACCGCATCGAACCCGAGCCGCTGGTCGGCGCGTGGGCGCTGGAGTCCCTCGCCGTGTACGAGGAGTTGGCGGACCGGGCCGAGGAGACGGGCGTACGCCTGGTCGACGGTGTACACCAGGGGACCCGGCTGGACGAACTGGGCGCGTGGGCGGGCCGGGTGGCGGGACTGCGGGCGGTGGCCGGCGGGGTGGCGGCGCGGCTGCCGGTGATCGACATGCCGGTGCATCTGGCGTGGCTGCGGGAGCGGCTCGCCAAGGCGGGCGGGACGGTGGAGACCCGCGAGGTGACCGACCTCGCCGCCGTGCCGGCGCCGGTCGTGGTCAACTGCACGGGGCTGGGCGCGCGTTCGCTGGTGCCGGACCCGGCGGTGCGTCCGGTGCGCGGACAGCTGGTGGTCGTGGCGAACCCGGGCATCGCGACCTGGTTCACCTCCGTCGCGCACACCTCTGCCGCCTCCACGTACTTCATCCCACAGCCGGGCGGCCTGCTGCTCGGCGGTACGGCGGAGGAGGACGCCTGGTCCCTTGAGCCGGACCCGGCCACCGCGACGGCGATCGTCGCCCGCTGCGCGGAGATCCGCCCGGAGATCACCGGCGCGCGCGTGCTCGCCCACCGTGTGGGCCTGCGCCCGGCGCGGGATGCCGTACGGCTGGAACGCCGGGCCCTCCCCGGCGGCCGCGTGCTGGTGCACAACTACGGGCACGGCGGGGCCGGGATCACGGTGGCGTGGGGGTGCGCGCGGGAGGCGGCCGGGTTGGCGTTCCCGGCCGCCTGAGAGCGTCCTGTGCCGCGGCCGGGCGGGGTGGGTCGCTCACCGCGCCGGCGGGGTGCCGCTCCCTGTCCCGAGCCGCGCAGCGACTACATCGGGATACGCCGCACCGCGCTGGGCACGCGGAGCCCTTCGAGGGTGCCGGGCGCGGGGGCCGAGGCGACTGCGCCGGACGTGGCGCCTGCGAACGCCCCCGCACCGCCGACCAGCGGGAGCCTGGCCGTCGTACCCGACAAGGACACCGTGAGCGTCGGCTTGGTCGCGGGCGGGTCGATGAGGTCCTTGTCCGTGCCCGCGATGATCAGGGCCAGGCGGTGGCCCTTGGGGACGACGTGGTCCGTCGCCGCCAGGTCGAGGGTGATCGTGTACGCCTTGCCCGGGGTGAGCGGGACGCCCTTGGCGAGGGAGGCGTAGTGGCCGAGGTCGGCCCAGCCGCGGCTGAACACGGTGTAGTCGACCTTGGCCGTCTTGGCCTTGGTCTCCTTGAAGCAGGCGCTGTCCCCGGCCGTGCTCTCGCCCCAGCAGGTGCGGTGGGTGAGGGTGGTGATGCCCTCGGCGCTGTCGGCGTAGTCGCGGATGGTGTCGGGGCCGAGGTCGACCAGGACGGCGGACAGATGGGCCGACGTGGTGGTCGGGGTCGCGCTCACCGTCACCGTGGACGAGCCGGACAGCCGCAGGTCATGGGTGAGGGGTGCGGTCAGGAAACCGGACTTCTCGGGACTGGGTGTGGTCAGATGCGCGGACCAGTCGGTCTCGCTCAGCTTCGGGTCGTCCGTGAAGGTCTCGGTGCCGGTCGCGGGGCGCAGCCCGAGCGTGCCGACGCCGGACTTCGTGCCGGGAGCCGGGTGCAGGACGGTGCTGCTGGTGGCCTGCGGCGGCCAGACGCGGGAGGTGACCCACTGGTCGGGGTGGCGCTCGATGTCGGCCATCGGCTCGCGGTCGACGCCGTTGTCGTAGCCGAGAAGTTCATGGTCGAACCAGCGGTGCAGGGTGTCGACCCAGGCACCGCGCCGGTAGTCGAAGGGGTCGACGTGCCCGGTCTGGGACAGCCAGATCTTCCGCTGCACACCGTGCCTGGCAAGGGCGTCCCACCACTGGCCGAAGTGCTTGGTGCGGACGTTGAGGTCCTGCATGCCGTGCACCAGGAAGACGCTTGCTCGCACCTTCGCCGCGTCCTGGACGTAGTTCCGCTCGGTCCACAGCGGGGTCCAGTCGCCGCTGCGCGGGCTGCCGTCGGTGAGGGTCTTCTGCACGGCCGCGCAGTGGGTGTGGGCCGCGTCGCTCTCGACCTGGCCGGCGAGGCCGGCGGGGCCGCCGTCGTACAGCGGGGCGCCCTGCGCGAAGTAGTAGTCGTACCAGGAGGAGATGCCGCTGATCGGGACGATGGTCTTCAGGCCCTTGACACCGGTGGCGGCGACGCCGTTGGCGATCGTGGCGTCCCAGCTCTTGCCGATCATGCCGGTTCTGCCGTTGGTCCAGGTGGCTTTGACGGTCTTCGCCCCGGTCCGGCTCGTGTACGCCGTGGCACGGCCGTTCAGCCAGTCGATGACGGCTTTCGCGGACTGGATGTCGGAGCGGCCGCCGACGTCGACGCAGCCGTCCGAGCGGTTGGTGCCGGCGAGGTCGACGCCGACGAAGGCGTAGCCGCGGGGCACGAAGTAGTTGTCGTAGAACAGCGGCATCTGGACGACGCGGCCCTGCGCGTCGTATGTCTTGACCTGGCTCTCGTTGCCGCGTCCGCAGCAGGAGTAGTAGGGGCTCGCGTCCATGATGACGGGCACCTTGCGGCCCTGGGAGGCGGGTTCGGCGGGCCGGACGATGTCGGCTGCGACGCGGTCGGCCTTGCCGTCGCCGTCCTTGTCCAGGCCGGTGTCGACCCAGACGGACTCGCGGATGGCGTGGGCGTAGGAGTAGACGGGCCGGCTCTCGCGGGCCGGCCGGCTCTGGTGGGTGGTGGCCTGCGCGGCGGCTGGGGTGAGGAAGGCGGCCGTCAGGATGGCGACGACCGCTGTCGCGAGCGCTCTCCGGATCGTGAGGCGCCTGCGGATGAGGGTGCGAATCGGCATGCGCGGACGGTACCCCGGTGAACTCCCGTACAGAAGAGGACTTTACGGGGGCACGCGCGCTCATGACGGCTGAATGGCGATCGTGTGACAGCAGGGGCCATGGACAGGTCAGGGGCCGCAGGGACTGAATAGGCTCCGTACAGAGTTCTCCGAACGGACCCGCAGTCCAGACGACTTGGAGCTTACGTGCACCGCAGAATCATCGCGCCGGGCGCGCTCGCGGCGGCCTCCCTCCTGCTGGCGATCCCGGCATCGGCCGCGAGCTACTCCCCCGGCGCGCCAGGCATCGGCGACCCCTACTACCCGTACTACGGCAACGGCGGCTACGACGTCTCGCACTACGACCTGAGGCTCCAATACCAGCCGAAGACGGACGAGCTGCGGGGCACGGCGACGATCCTGGCGAAGACCACGCAGGACCTGTCCAGCTTCGACCTGGACTTCCTGCTGGACGTGAGTGAGGTGCGGGTCAACGGCGCCAAGGCCGCCTTCACGCACTCCCAGCAGCACGAGCTGGTGATCACGCCGAAGACACCGCTGGCCAAGGGCACGCCGATCACGGTCGTCGTCCGCTACAGCGGGGTGCCGTCGACGAAGACCGCCTACGGGTTCAACACCTGGCACCGCACACCCGACGGCGCGGTGGCCGCCGACGAGCCCGAGGCCGCCTGGTGGTGGTTCCCGAGCAATGACCACCCGAGCGACAAGGCCACCTACGACGTGTCGGTGGCCGTGCCGGACGGCACCCAGGCCATCTCCAACGGCACGCTGCAGGCGACCAGTTCGAAACTGGGGTGGACCCGCTACAGCTGGCGGCAGAACAAGCCGCAGGCGACCTATCTGGCCACCCTTGCCATCGGCAAGTTCGACATCACCACGGGCACCTCCGACGGCGGGGTGCCCGTCGTCAACGCCTACAGCAAGGACCTCGGCGACAACGACGGGGCCGCACGGGCGAGTGTGGAGCGCACCGGGGAGATCGTCGACTGGCTGAGCAACTATTTCGGGCCGTATCCGTTCAGCTCGGCCGGCGGGTATGTGCCGAACACCACCACTGGGTACGCGCTGGAGACCCAGTCCCGCGTCTACTACAGCCCGAAGCAGTTCGCGAAGGGTGCCAACGCCTCGGTGGTCGTGCACGAACTGGCCCACCAGTGGTACGGCGACGACGTGTCGCTGAAGGGCTGGAAGGACATCTGGATCAACGAGGGCTTCGCGACGTACGCGCAGTGGCTGTGGTCCGAGCACGAGGGCGAGGGCACCACGCAGGAGCTGGCCGACTACGTGTACGCCTCGCATCCGGCCGACGACCCGTTCTGGACGGTCAAGCCCGGCGATCCCGGCCCGGACAAGCAGTTCGACGACGCGATCTACGACCGGGGTGCCGTGGCCATCCAGGCGCTGCGCAAGGCGGTCGGTGACGACGCGTTCTTCGCCATCCTGAAGGGCTGGCCGCAGGAGCACGCGTACGGAAACGCCTCGGTGGCCGACTTCGAGCGGTACGCCGAGCAGGTCTCCGGCAAGCCGCTCGCCTCGCTGTTCGACACCTGGCTGTTCCAGCCGTCGAAGCCGGCCGTGTCCGCGGGCGGCGCCGCGTCCCTGGCGAAGGCGACCACGAAGGTGGCCCAGCCGAAGTCGTGGAAGAAGATCGAGGCGGCCCGCGACGGCCAGGAGGCGGGACGGGAGGCGCGGGGGCACTGACCCCGGGCGGCAGGGCACGGGCACCGGCCCCCCCGGCTCGCTAAGGTCTCGGCTCGGCCGCCCGCTTGAGAAGCTCGTCCCGGCCTATCGACTCCGTTCGGGAGGCCGGGACCGTGCAGGCGTACGCGCCCGCGATGGCGCCGTAGCGGGCGCAGCTCTCGGGCGGCTCGCCGTTGAGGCGGCCGTAGAGGAACGCGGCGGCGAAGGCGTCGCCCGCGCCGTTGGAATCCACCACCGGTGCGGGTGGCGGCACCGCGGGCACGCGGGTCAGCTCGCCGTCGGCCAGCAGATACGCGCCCTCGGCTCCCGCGGTGGCGACGACCGTCCGGGCCCGGCCCCGCTCGGCGATGCGGCGCAGGGTCCGCTCGGGGTCGGTCAGCGCGGCGGCCGACAGGAAGACCACGTCCGCCGCGTGGGCGAACGGCTCGTGGTACGGGTTCTCCCCGTCCCAGTCGTGCAGATCGGTGGACAGCGGGACGCCCATCGCGGTCAGCACCGTGAGCGCCTCGGCACAGGGCTGGGTGATCGTCACGTGCACGTGCCGGCTCGACCCGGCCAGCATCCGCAGCGTCTCCGGCGGGAAGCGGTCGCCGGGGCGGGCGCGGCTGGTGTCGTACAGGGACAGGCGGCGGCCGTCGGGGCCGACGAGGTTGACCGCCCGCTTGGTCCCGGCGGGCTGCGGGAGCGCGGTCAGTCCGATGCCGTGCTCGCGGTGCAGGGCCCGCACCAGGTCGCCCTCGGGGTCGTCCCCGAGCAGGTCGAGGTGGTGGGTGCCCAGACCTAGGGCGGCGAGACCCAGCGCGACGAAGTCGCCGGTCTGCCCGGCCCGGGTGCGGATCCCGGTGTCGATCATGTAGCTGTCGGCATACGGGAGGGGCAGTGCGGGGACCTGGATGATCGTGTCCACCCCCGCGCCACCCAGCACCAGCACGTCCGCCGCTACGCTCTGTGAGGTCATCCCCCGCCCTCCCCGTGGTCGTACACCTTCACCGTGATCCCGCGTTCTGCCAGGCGTGCCGCGCCAGGCGCGAACCGGCCGGAGGACCGACATGGGCGATCACCTCGGTGCCCTTGACCGACGGCACGGTGGCGTCACCCCGGACATCTGTGATCTCCGACATGACGCCACCGTAGGCGATGCCACTGACAGTGGCTGTTGGGTTTCCCGTGCCGCTACTTCGTCAGCTGCGACAGTTCCTTGTCGGCGTTCGCGGACACCCGGCGGCGCACGCCGAACCAGCCGGCGACGAGCATGACGGCGATCACCGGGATCAGCAGGATGGTCTTCCGGCCGACGTCGGGGTCGTTCCACATCATGCCGAGGCAGATCAGCAGGAAGGCGATGGTGACGATCTCGATGACCGGGCTGAACTTCAGCTGGAAGTGCGGCCGGTCCACCAGGCCTGCGCGGGCGCGGCGGACGAAGACCATGTGGCAGATCATGATGATGACCCAGGTGCTGATGATCCCGAGGGAGGCGACGTTCAGCACGATCTCGAAGGCCTGGCTGGGCACCAGGTAATTCAGGCCGACGCCGAGCACGCAGACGGCGCAGGTCAGCAGGATGCCGCCGTAGGGCACCTGGCTGCGGCTCATCTTGGCGGTGAACTTCGGGGCGGAGCCCGCCATGGCCATCGAGCGCAGAATGCGGCCGGTGGAGTACAGCCCGGAGTTCAGCGAGGACATCGCGGCGGTCAGCACCACCAGGTTCATCACGTCACCGGCCGCCGGGACGCCGATCTTGGACAGGACCGTGACGAACGGGCTCTGGTCGGCGGAGTACACGGAGCCCGGCAGCAGCAGGGCGAGCAGCACGACCGAGCCGACGTAGAACAGGCCCACGCGCCACATGATCGAGTTCACCGCGCGCGGGACGACCTTCTCCGGCTCGGCGGTCTCGCCGGCGGCCACGCCGACCAGCTCCAGGGCTGCGTAGGCGAAGATCACACCCTGCATGACCAGGACGACCGGCATCAGGCCGTGCGGGAAGATGCCACCGTGGTCGGTGATCACGCTCAGGCCCGGGGTGTGGCCGCCGACCTTGTGCTGGGTGGCGAGCAGGAAAATGCTGATCAGCATGAAGCCGACGATGGTGGCGACCTTGATGATCGCGAACCAGAACTCCATCTCGCCGAAGATCTTCACCGAGATCAGGTTCACGGCCAGGACCACCGCGAGGGCGATCAGGGCGAGCACCCACTGCGGGATCGAGGTGAAGAAGCTCCAGTAGTGCGTGTAGAGCGCGATCGCGGTGATGTCGGCGATACCGGTGGTCGACCAGTTCAGGAAGTACATCCAGCCGGCGACATAGGCGCCCTTCTCGCCGAGGAATTCGCGCGCGTACGACACGAAGGAGCCGGAGGACGGCCGGTACAGGACCAGCTCGCCCAGGGCCCGGACGACGAAGAAGGCGAAGACGCCGCAGACCAGGTAGGCCAGGGCGAGCGCCGGCCCTGCGTTGTGCAGGCGGCCGCCGGCGCCCAGGAGGAGGCCGGTGCCGATGGCGCCGCCGATGGCGATCATGTTGATGTGGCGGGCCTTGAGGTCCTTGCTGTAACCGGCGTCGCCCGCGTCCGCGGGCGCCTGGGCCGCCTGAGGGGCGACGGCCTGTGCCGATTGCACGGCTTCCTTGCTCACGGGTGGTTCCATTCCTGGTGCGCCCGGGCCTTGTGGGCCCGGGGGTCGTGCAGGGATCGGCCCGCACCACCCTGTCGAGTTGCGGCACAGACCAAGGCAGCAGCTTCCCAGAAAGATCCGCAGGTACGCGGTGGCCCATGTCACAGAGCGTTGCTTCTCACACGATCCACTCGGGCGTCACGCGATGTTCACCATGGGTTTCACACTTGTGGTGAGACAGCGATACTGCTCCACATGACGACCCACGCGAGGAGCGACGCCGAGGAGCAGGCCCTCACCATCGACGAGCTGGCCGCCCGGGCGGGCGTCACGGTCCGTACCGTCCGCTTCTACGGCAGCAAGGGGCTGCTCCCGCCGCCGGAGATCGGTCCGCGCCGGGTGGGCCGTTACGGCCCCGGGCATGTGGCGCGGCTGGCCCTCATCGAGGAGTTGCAGCAGCAGGGCATGACGCTGGCGGCGATCGAGCGGTACCTGCGGCAGCTGCCGCCCGATCTCACGCCGCACGACCTGGCCATTCACCGTGCTGTGGTGGCGTCCTGGGCGCCGGACGCGGTCGACACGGTGTCGCGGCGGGAACTGGAGCGGCGGGCCGGGCGGCCGCTGTCCGCCGAGGACGTCGAGCGGCTGACGGCGATGAACGTGATCACGGAGGCGGACGGTGACACCTTCCGTGTCGACTCGGGGCTCCTCCGGCTCGGGGTGCAGCTCCTCGACGTACCGCTGTCGCAGGAGGTGATCCTCGCGGCGCGCAAGGTGCTCATCGAGCACTCGCGCGCCGCGGCTCACGAACTCTCCCAGCTCTTCCGCGGCGAGGTGGCGGAGCGGGACGCCCAGGACGTGAGGTCCCTGTCGGCGCACATGCACCCCTTGGTGGTGCAGGCGTTGCTGACGACGTTCCAGCGGTCGCTGCGGGAGGAGCTGAGCGGGTGGGTCAGCGGATCGGACCCGGACCTCTCGGATCCGGATCCGGACGTCAGTCGCTGAAACACTCCCCCTTCTGCGCCTTCTCCACGAGCAGCGCGGGCGGAGTGAACCGCTCGCCGTAGGCCTCGGCGAGTTCCCGCGCGCGGGCCACGAACCCCGGCAGGCCGACGCCTCCCCCGGCGCCGCCGTCGTAGCCGTTGATGTACTGGAGCACACCGCCGGTCCAGCCCGGGAAGCCGATGCCGAGGATCGAGCCGATGTTGGCGTCGGCGACCGAGGTCAGGACGCCCTCCTCCAGGAGCCGCACGGTGTCGAGCGCCTCGGAGAAGAGCATCCGCTCCTGCATGTCCCGGAACGGGATCTCGTACCCGGGCTCGGTGAAGTGCTCGCGCAGGCCCGGCCAGAGTCCGGCCCGCTTGCCGTCCTCGGTGTAGTCGTAGAACCCGGCGCCGCCGCTGCGGCCGGGGCGGCCGAACTCGTCGACCATGCGGTCGATGACCGCCTCCGCCGGGTGCGCCGTCCAGGTGCCGCCGGCCTCCTCCACGGCCCTCTTGGTCTCGCCCCGGATCTTGCGCGGGAGGGTGAGGGTCAGCTCGTCCATGAGGGAGAGGACCTTGGCGGGGTAGCCGGCCTGGGCGGCGGCCTGCTCCACGGAGGCGGGCTCGATGCCCTCGCCGACCATGGCGACGCCCTCGTTGATGAAGTGGCCGATCACCCGGGAGGTGAAGAAGCCGCGCGAGTCGTTCACGACGATCGGCGTCTTGTTGATCTGCCGGACCAGGTCGAAGGCCCGGGCCAGGGCCTCGTCGCCGGTGCGCTCGCCCCTGATGATCTCGACCAGCGGCATCTTGTCGACCGGTGAGAAGAAGTGCAGCCCGATGAAGTCGGTCTGGCGCTCCACGCCCTCGGCGAGCGTGGTGATGGGCAGGGTGGAGGTGTTGGAGCACAGCAGCGCGTCCGGGGCGACGACGGACTCGATCTCCTGGAACACCTTGTGCTTGAGCGTGGTGTCCTCGAAGACGGCCTCGATCACCGCGTCGCAGCCCGCGAGGTCGGAGACCTCGGCGGTGGGCGTGATCCGGGCGAGCAGTGCGTCCGCCTTCTCCTGGCTGGTACGGCCCTTGGCGACGGCCTTGGCGCACAGCTTCTCGGAGTAGCCCTTGCCCTTGGCGGCCGCTTCCTCGGAGACGTCCTTCAGGACGACGTCGATACCGGCGCGGGCGCATGAGTAGGCGATGCCGGCGCCCATCATGCCGGCGCCGAGGACGGCGACCTTGCGGACCTGGTGGGGATCGATGCCCTTCGGGCGGTTGGCGCCGGAGTTGACGGCCTGGAGGTCGAAGAAGAACGCCTGGATCATGTTCTTCGAGGTCTGCCCGGCGGCCAGCTCCACGAAGTAGCGGGCCTCGATGACCTGGGCGGTCTCGAAGTCGACCTGAGAGCCCTCGACGGCCGCGGCGAGGATGTTGCGCGGGGCCGGGTAGGGCGCGCCGTTCGTCTGCTTGCGCAGGTTGGCCGGGAAAGCCGGCAGGTTGGCGGCGAACTTCGGGTTGGCGGGCGTACCGCCCGGGATCCTGTAGCCGGGCTTGTCCCAGGGCTGCTGCGACTCGGGGTTCGCGTCGATGAACGCGCGGGCCTTGGCGAGCAGTTCCTCGGGCGTGGCGGCGACCTCGTGGACGAGGCCGTTCTCCTGGGCGCGCCGCGCGTTGTACTGCTGGCCCTGGAGGAGCACCTTCAGCAGGGCGTCGGCGATGCCGAGCAGCCGTACGGTGCGGACGACTCCGCCGCCTCCGGGGAGCAGGCCGAGGGTGACCTCGGGGCAGCCGATCTTGGTGCCGGAGATGTCGAGGGCGACCCGGTGGTGGCAGGCGAGGGCCAGTTCGAAGCCGCCGCCCAGGGCGGCGCCGTTGATCGCGGCGACGACCGGCTTGCCGAGGGTCTCGATGCGGCGCAGGTTCCGCTTGATGGCGAGGCCGCCGTCGAAGAGGTCCTGGGCGGTCTCCGGGGTGACCCGGATCAGGTCGCGCAGGTCGCCGCCCGCGAAGAAGGTCTTCTTGGCGGAGGTGAAGACGATGCCGCGGATAGAGTCCCGCTCGGCCTCCAGCCGGTCGGTGATCGCGGCGAGGGAGTCGCGGAACGCCTGGTTCATGGTGTTCGCGGACTGGTTCGGGTCGTCCAGGACGAGGGTGACGACACCGGTGTCGTCCTGCTCCCAGCGGATGGTGGTGCTCTCGGTCATGACAGTCGTCTCCGTTGAGGTCTGGTGATTCCGCTGGGAGTTCAGATGCGCTCGACGACGGTGGCGATGCCCATGCCGCCGCCGACGCAGAGGGTGGCCAGGCCGTAACGCTTGTCCTGGCGCTCGAGTTCGTCGATGAGCGAGCCGAGGATCATCGCGCCGGTCGCGCCGAGCGGGTGGCCGAGGGCGATGGCGCCGCCGTTGACGTTGACCTTGTCGAGGCTGAGGCCCATGTCCTTGACGAAGCGCAGGACGACCGCGGCGAACGCCTCGTTGATCTCGACCAGGTCGATGTCGTCGATGGTGAGGCCGGCCTTCGCCAGGGCCTTGCGGGTGGCGGGGGCGGGCCCGGTGAGCATGATGGTCGGCTCGGAGCCGGAGACGGCCGCCGAGACGATCCGCGCGCGGGGGGTGATGCCGTAGCGCTCGCCGACCTCCTTGGATCCGATCGCGACGAGCGAGGCGCCGTCCACGATGCCGGAGGAGTTGCCCGCGTGGTGGACGTGGTCGATCTTCTCCACCCAGTGGTACTTCTGCAGGGCGACGGCGTCGAAGCCGCCCAGCTCGCCGATGTCGGCGAACGACGGCTTGAGCTTCGCGAGGGAGTCGGCGGTGGTGCCGGGGCGCAGGTGCTCGTCGTGGTCGAGGACGACCAGGCCGCTGCGGTCCTTCACGGGGACGACCGAGCGGTCGAAGCGGCCCTCCTTCCAGGCCGTGGCCGCGCGCTCCTGGGACAGGGCCGCGAACTCGTCGACGTCCCGCCGGGAGAAGCCCTCGATCGTGGCGATCAGGTCGGCGCCGATGCCCTGCGGCACGAAGTTCACGGCGAGGTTGGTCATCGGGTCGTTGAACCAGGCGCCGCCGTCGGAGGCCATCGGGACCCGGGACATGGACTCCACGCCGCCCGCGAGGACCAGGTCCTCCCAGCCGGAACGGACCTTGGCCGCGGCCAGGTTCACGGCCTCCAGGCCCGAGGCACAGAAGCGGTTCTCCTGCACGCCCGCGACCGTGTCCGGCAGTCCGGCGGCGATCGCGGCGATCCGGGCGATGTCGGAGCCCTGGTCGCCGACCGGTCCGACGACACCGAGCACGATGTCGTCGACGGCGGCCGGGTCGAGGCCGGGGAAGCGGTCGCGGATCTCGTGGATGAGACCGACGACCAGGTCGATGGGCTTCGTGCCGTGCAGGGCGCCGTTCGCCTTGCCGCGGCCGCGCGGGGTGCGGATCGCGTCGTACACGTACGCTTCGGTGCTCACTGGTGTGCCTTTCGGGAGGGTGGGCCGAGCGGGGTGGGCGGGGTCAGTCGGCGTCGGTGACCGCGTCGTTCACGGATGCGGGTATCCCCCAGTCCCGCGCCACCGTCTCCGTGTCCGCGCCGGGCAGGGCCGGGCCGGTGCGGACGGCGGTGGGGGTCGCGGAGAACCGGGGGGCGGGGGCCGGCTGGGTGATGCCCGCGTGTTCGGTGAAGGTGCCGCGGGCGGCGAGATGCGGGTGCTGCGGGGCCTCGCGCAGGGACAGCACGGGGGCCACACAGGCGTCGGTTCCCTCGAAGACGGCCGTCCACTCGTCTCGGGTACGGGACTTGAAGCGGGTGGCGACGCGCTCGCGCAGCTCGCCCCAGCGGGTCCAGTCCTTGTGGGCCGGTGCCAGGTCGTCCAGGCCGAGCAGGCGCAGGAACTCGGCGTAGAACTGCCCCTCCAGGGCGCCGACCGCCATGTATTTGCCGTCGGCCGTCTCGTATGTGCCGTAGTAGGGGCAGCCGCCGTCGAGGAGGTTGGCAGCGCGCCGGTCCTGCCAGCCGCCGGCCGCCAGCATGCCGTGGATCATTGCCGACAGATGGGCCGTGCCGTCGACGATGGCGGCGTCGACGACCTGTCCGATGCCGGTCGCGCGGGCGTGGTGCAGGGCGGCGAGGACGCCCACCACCAGGTAGAGCGAGCCGCCCGCGTAGTCGCCGAGCAGGTTCGCGGGGACGGGCGGGGGCTCGTCCGGGCGGCCGATCATGCCGAGGGTGCCGGTGAGCGCGATGTAGGCCACGTCGTGGCCCGCGCGGTCGGCGAGCGGGCCGTCCTGGCCCCAGCCGGTCATACGGCCGTAGACCAGGCGGGGGTTGCGGGCACGGCAGTCCTCGGGGCCGACGCCGAGCCGCTCGGCGACGCCCGGGCGGTAGCCCTCGATGAGGATGTCGGCGCGCTCGGCGAGGTCCAGCACGCGCGCGGGGCCGTCCGGTGCCTTCAGGTCGACCACGATCGAGCGTTTGTTGCGGTTGGTGACGTCGTGCGCGGGGTCGATGGCGAGGCCGGGGCCGCCCGGGCGGTCCACCCGGACGACGTCGGCGCCCAGGTCCGCGAGGAGCATGGCGGCGAACGGGCCGGGACCGATACCGGCCAGCTCGACCACGCGCACACCGGAGAGCGGACCGCCGCCCGGCGCCGCCGGCGTCCCTGCCGTCGTCATGCGTCCAGCCCCCTGTCCTGTGTGACACAACTGATGTAACACCGGTGATGCTAAGAACACGTTCCACCGGACACAAGACCCAACGAGCAAGCGCTTAGCCAAGTGCCCGGCTCTGTGCGGATCACCCGGGAGGGTGAGAGGCGGGTGTGCCGCGACGGGCGTGGGGTGTACGTACTCTCTCCCGCTTCCTCAGGGCGTTCTCGGCTGCGGCCACCGCTGCCTTTGGGCTGGTCGTCTTCACGCGTACTCCTCACGCTAGCCTCAGCCACCGACAGCGGCGCGAGCTGCGGGACCAAGGGGTGTCATGAGCAGGCTGAACAGGACGAATCGTCCCTACGACCTCGTGCTCTTCGGAGCCACCGGCTTCGTCGGCACCCTCACGGCGGAGTATCTCGCCGCACACGCGCCGAAGGAACTGCGCTGGGCGGTGGCGGGCCGGGACGAACGGAAGCTGGAGCGGCTGCGCGAGCGTCTGCCCGGCGGCGCGGAGGTCGGCGTCCTGCGGGCCGACGTGTCCGAACCCGCGAGCCTGCGCGCCCTCGCCGAGCACGCGCGCGTGGTGGCCACGACCGTCGGACCGTACGTGCTGTACGGCGAGGAACTGGTCGCCGCCTGCGCGGATTCCGGCACCGACTATCTGGACCTGACCGGCGAGCCGGAGTTCGTGGACCTGATGTACGTCCGGCACGACGCCCGCGCGCGGGAGACGGGTGCCCGGCTGGTGCACGCCTGTGGCTTCGACTCCGTACCCCACGACCTGGGCGTGTACTTCACGGTCCGGCAGCTGCCGGAGGGGGTGCCGCTGACCGTGGACGGCTATGTGAGCGTCGACGCCGCCTTCTCCGGCGGCACCCTGGCCTCGGCGCTGAACCAGTTCGCGCGCGGCCGGCACCTGCTGGCAGCGGCACGCGAACGGGGCCGGCACGAGCCACGGCTGATGGGACGCCGGGTCGCGGCGCCCACGGGCGCGCCCCGGTTCGCCCAGGAGGTCGGCGCATGGGCGCTGCCGCTGCCGACCGTCGACCCGCAGATCGTGGGCCGCTCGGCCAAGGCCCTCGACCGGTACGGCCCCGACTTCCGCTACCGGCACTACGCGGCGGTGCGGCACCTGCCGGTCGCCCTCGGCGGGGTCGCCGCCGTCGGCGCGGTGCTCGCGGCCGCCCAACTGCCGCCCGCGCGGCGCTGGTTGTCGGAACGGCTGCGGCCGGGGGACGGGCCGAGCGCGGAGAAGCGGGCGAGGAGCCGGTTCGCGGTGCGGTTCGTCGGCGAGGGCGGCGGGCGGCGCGTGTTCACGGAGGTCGCGGGCGGCGACCCCGGCTACGACGAGACAGCGAAGATGTTCGCCGAAGCGGCCCTGTGCCTGGCCTTCGACGACCTCCCGCCGACGGCCGGGCAGGCCACCACGGCACAGGCCATGGGCGACGCCCTGACCGAACGGCTGCGCGCCGCGGGGATCACCTTCCGGGTGGCGGCCACCGACCTGGGTGCCTCCTCATCCGTTTGAGACTTGCACACCCGACTCCGCCACTGGTCCTGCGTCCATCGCCTCGAAAGTCTCACAAGGTTCTTCAATGAAACGATGGAAGCCCAGACCGAAGAGGCGAAGCCGAAGGAGACGGGTGAGGCATGAAGTTCGTGCTCGAAGTGACCGTGGACGAGGGCGCGTCGGCGCAGGACCGCGCCGGTGAGCTGGGACGGATCCTGCGCTACTGGGGAGGCAACCTTCGCCACTACGCCCTCGAACCGGGCGACGGCTCGGCGGTCTACGACTCGGAGTATCGGGAGGTCGGCGCCTGGCGCGTCGTCGCCTCCTGAGCGCCGCCCGCGGCACTGTGTGCCGCCCCGGCAGCGTTTTGCGCCGCTTCCTTGAGGGCCCGGCGGCACAGGGCGTCCGCGCGGCGCGTGGTCTCCGGCAGCCGGTAGCGCGGGGTCAGGGCCAGGGTGTGGGCCAGGGCGTTGTCCAGGCTCACCCGGTGGCCGACGGAGACGAAGACCGGTTTGACACCGTCCCGGGTGCGCAGCGCGCGGCCGACCTCCTCGGTGCCCGCGAGCAGCGGAGCGGAGGCGCCCCGCTCCGCCCCGGGGTCGTCGTACGTGAAGGTGAACGGGTTCTTGGCGACGCCGATGACCGGCAGGCCGGTGAGCACGCCGAGGTGGCTCGCGAGGCCGAAGCGGCGCGGATGGGCCAGACCGTAGCCGTCGCAGACGACCAGGCCGGGCGGACAGGGCAGGCGGTCCAGGGCGGCCCGGACGGTGGGGATCTCGCGGAAGGCGAGGAGGCCGGGCACATAGGGGAAGGAGACCCGGCCGACGGCCGTCGCCTCGGCGACCACGTCCAGAGTGGCGGCGTCCAGCACCACGGCCGCCGCTGCGACCAGGTCGAGATCGTCGTCGTAGGCGACGTCGACACCCGTGACACGGCCCGTCCCCGGCTCGGGTCCGGGCTCGTCGAGCACCACCCGGCCCCGCAGCTCGTCCTGTACCGCGCGGGCCTCTTCCTCGGTCGCGGGCCAGCCCGCGGGTACGCCTACGGTCGTCATCGTGACGTCGACTGTACGGGCCGGTGCCCGGCTGTCGGAGCCCGGGGGTAGGCTCGCGATCATGTTCGTACTGGAGTTGACCTACACCGCGCCCCTCGACGCCGTCGACGCGCTCCTGCCCGACCACGTGGCTTGGCTGGAGGAGCAGTACGAGAAGGGCTTCGTCCTGGCCTCCGGGCGCAAGAACCCCCGGGACGGCGGGGTGATCATCGCCGTCGCCGAGGACCGCGCCCGGATCGAGGAGATCGTCGCCGGCGACCCGTTCACCGTCGGCGGCGTGTGCACGTACCGCATCACGGAGTTCGTCGCCACGAAGACGGCTCCGGAGCTGGAGCGCCACCGGCAGACGCCGGCCTGAGCAGCGAGCGTCAGCCCTTCCTGGCGTTCAGCGCACGCCGCAGCTGGCCCTTGTTCATGTGCGAACGGCCCTCGATGCCGCGCTGCTTCGCCTCGTTGTACAGCTGGTCGTAGGTCGGGCCCTGGGACCCGTGGCCCGACCGCTTGCCGCCGCGCTCGCCGGACGACATGTCCTCGGTCGAGGTGCGGCTCGCGGTCCTGGACTCGCCGGAACGGGCACGTTCCTTGTTCACGGTCCGTGCGGCGATCTCCTCGGCGCGCCTGGTGCTCTCGCCCCGGTCCTGCGCGCTCTTCTTGATGCGCTCGTACTGACGCTCGCGCTTGGAGCTGGAACCGGCGGGCATGGTCGCTCCCTTCCTCGCGCTTCCCGTGTGAGACGAGTACCCGGGTTCCGGACGCTCACCTCAGCGTTCCAGCCGCGCCACCCGCCCCTTCTCGCCGGCCGCCCAGCAGCTGAGGTCGGGTGTGCAGGCCACGGTGTCGTACGAGCCGGTGTCGATCGTCCGCCAGGTGCGGCCGGCGTCCGTGGTCAGGTCTGTGCCGGTGGGGCCGACGGCGAGCGCGGCGGTGCGGCTGTGCGGCAGCCAGGCCGCCCCGGAGCGATAGGCGGGCGGGGGCGTGGTGGCCGGCGTCCAGGTGCGGCCGCCGTCCACCGTGACGGCGGCGGAGTCCGGCGAGGGCTGACCGGGCCGGTAGTCGCCCCCTACGGCGAGGCCGTGGCCGCGGTCGCGGAAGGCGAGCGCGAAGACGCCCTTGGCGGGATCGCCGGCCGGGACCGGCGTGTCGGTCGCCGTCCAGGTCAGTCCCCGGTCGGCGGAGTGCAGCACGCGCGCGTGGGCGCCGCCGCCGGTGGCCAGCCAGACGTCCTTCGGGCCCGAGGTGACCAGGCACTGGCCGCTCGCGGCGAAACCCGCCTCGCCGTCCAGGGCGGGCGGCATGCCGCCCGCGGGCAGCACCCGCCAGGAGCGGCCGCCGTCGCTCGTGGACAGGATGCGGAACCGTCCGTCCACGGGGTCGCTCATCGCGAGACCGTGCCGGCGGTCGAAGAAGGCCAGGCAGTCGTAGAACGCCTTCGGGTCGGTGTTGCGGAAGGACTCCGTCCAGGTCGCCCCGCCGTCGTCGGTGCGGTACACGCGGGACGCCTCGCCCTCGCCGATGGCCAGCACCACGGCGCGCCGCGCGTCGAAGGCCTCTACGTCCCGGAACTCCTGGTCCGCCGCACCCGGCGGAGAGACGTTCCGCCAGCTCGCTCCGCCGTCCGTGGTGCGCAGCACCGTGCCGCCGGTGCCGGCCAGCCAGGCGGTGCGCCGGTCGACGGCCGCCAGGCCCCGGAAGCGGACCTTCGGGGTGCCCGGGTCCTTCGGCGCCCAGTGCGGACTGCCCTGCCCGAGGGGTCCCGCCTCGGCCACCGGGACGGTCAGCGCGGCCAGCGCCGCCCCGCACGCCACCCCCGCCGCCACCAGCTTGCCCATGCGTCTGCCGTGTCGCGTGCTCCCCAAGCGCCTCATGGCGGGCGAAGCTAGCCCACCGGCCCGGCCCCGTCCAGAGGCCGACGGCCCGTCCTCTCGGGCCACATGACCGGTCCGTCGCCGCGCATGAACGCGGTGACCGAGGTCACTCGTTCTCCGTGTGCACGCATCGGCCCGATCCGTCGTCTTTTCCAGTGCCGGGTGCCGCACACCCGGGCGTAGTCCAGCTGTCACGAGGGAGCAAGGCGTTGTCCACCGTCATCGAGCAGCCCGTAGAGGCCCGTCTCGTCGCCGCCGCACCGCGCATGCCTAGCATTCCCGCGACGCTGCGCTACGACCGACGCGATCCGTTCGCCGTCGTCATGACCTTCCCGGCCCCGGCCACCCTCGAAGGGGTCGAGGTGTGCTGGACCTTCTCGCGCGAGCTGCTGTCGGCCGGGCTGCAGGGGTCCGAGGGCCACGGCGACGTCCGTGTACGGCCGTACGGCTACGACCGGACCGTGCTGGAGTTCCACGCTCCCGAGGGCACCGCGATCGTGCATGTGCGCTCGGGTGAGATCCGGCGCTTCCTGGCGGCGGCCGACGAACTCGTGCCCGTCGGCCTGGAACACCTTCAGCTCGACCTGGACCACGACCTGGCCGAGCTGATGCGAGACGCCTGCTGAGCGCTACGCGCGCGTGCCGCCCGAATGCGTGGCCACGCGCGCGTGAAGCCCGAAGGCCCGGCCACTCCCCGCGGGAGGATTTAATCCCGTTGACAGCCCCCGGGCCCCCTCGTACGGTCTACATCGGTCCTGTTGCCGCCGATTGGAGAAGGACGTTGCTCGTCTGAGGTCCTGAGACACCGCGTCGCACCGTTTGATGTGTGCGCGGCGTACGACCTCGGCGTCCGAGCCGTCCTCCGGCACAGGCCCTTTTCATGGCCTCTTCGTGCCCCACGACCTTCGGTTCCCGCCTCGCGGTGTCTCGACATGCGCTCACCCGACCGCACGACACCCCTCGCGAGGCCCTTATGTCATCTTCCCTCACCTGCACGTCCCTGTCCTTCGCCTGGCCCGACGGCACCGCCGTCTTCGACGGCCTGGACATCGCCTTCGGGCCCGGCCGGACCGGGCTCATCGGTGTCAACGGCTCGGGGAAGTCAACCCTGTTGAAGCTGCTCGCCGGGGAACTCGCCCCGGCCGACGGCACCGTCAAGGTATCCGGCGAGGTCGGTTACCTCCCGCAGAACGTCACCCTCGACACCGCGCTGCGCGTCGACCAGGCCCTCGGCATCGCCGAACGGCGGGCCGCACTGCACGCCATCGAGGCCGGCGACGTCGCCGAGGCGCACTTCGAGACGGTCGGCGACGACTGGGACGTCGAGGAACGCGCCCTCGTCACCCTCGGCGAGCTGGGCCTCGGCCACATCGGCCTGGACCGCACCGTCGGCGAGGTCTCCGGCGGCGAGTCGGTGCTGCTGCGGCTGGCCGCGCTGCTGCTACGGCGCCCCGACGTGCTGCTGCTGGACGAGCCCACCAACAACCTCGACCTGTACGCGCGCCGCCGGCTCTACCAGGCCGTCGCCGCGTGGCCGGGTGTCCTGGTCGTGGTCAGCCACGACCGGGAACTGCTCGACCTGGTCGACCAGATCGCGGAGCTGCGCTCCGGGGAGGTCACCTGGTACGGCGGCGGCTTCTCGGCCTACGAGGAGGCCCTGGCCGTCGAGCAGGAGGCGGCCGAGCGGATGGTGCGCGTCGCCGAGGCCGATGTGCGCAAGCAGAAGCGCGAACTGGCCGACGCCCAGGTCAAACTGGCCCGCCGCAAGCGGTACGGCCAGAAGATGTGGGACTCCAAGCGCGAACCGAAGATCGTCATGGGCGCCCGCAAACGCGCCGCCCAGGAGTCCGCGGGCAAGCACCGCATCATGCACGAGGAGCGGCTCGCCGAGGCCCGGGAGCGCCTGGACGAGGCGGCGGAGGCGGTACGGGACGACGACGAGATCCGCGTCGACCTGCCGTACACGGCTGTACCACCCGGCCGGCAGGTCCTCACCCTGGAGAACCTCTCGATGGCCTATGGAGCGCGCATCAAGGGCATCCTGGATCTGCGCGGCCCGGAGCGGATCGCGCTGGTCGGCCGCAACGGCGCCGGCAAGACGACGCTGCTGCGGACCGTCGCCGGGGAGCTGGCACCGGTGGCCGGCGAGGCACGGGCGCACGTCCCGCTGCGCTTCCTACCCCAGCGGCTGGACGTGCTGGACGACGCGCGGACGGTCGCGGAGAACGTGGCCCGGTTCGCGCCGGGCGCCACCAACAACCGGATCCGGGCGCGCCTGGCTCGCTTCCTGTTCCGGGGCGCGCGGGCCGACCAGAAGGCGGCCACCCTGTCGGGCGGCGAGCGGTTCCGGGCGGCTCTCGCCGCGCTGATGCTCGCCGAACCGGCGCCGCAGCTGCTGCTGCTCGACGAGCCGACCAACAACCTCGACATGGCGAGCGTGCGACAGCTGACCTCGGCCCTGGAGTCGTACGAGGGCGCACTGCTCGTGGCCAGCCACGACCTGCCGTTCCTGGAGTCGATCGGCATCACCCGCTGGCTGTTGATGGAGGAGGGAGAACTGAAGGAGATCGCACCGGAAGAGATCGGGTGACCCAGGCCGGGTGAGCGGGGGCCGGTACGCCCAGGTGCAAGGCGGAGGAGGGAGGCGACGACAACGCCGCTGGGGTGCCCCCACGCACTTGAGGCATCGGGAGAGGGTTGCCGGCCCCGCGTCTTCGACAGGATCCGCCGGACAGGCCCGGGGGGACGTCTCAGGTGGGGCACAGCCTGACAACGAGGGTTTTGTACTGGCCGGAGCGGACTGCATGATGACCCATCGGCGCCGCTTTCACCGGCGCCGGCCGTCGCACCACCGATTCGAAAGGCCCCTCGTGCCCAGCAAGAAGGCCCTCGTCCGCCGTCCCAGCCCCCGCCTCGCAGAAGGCCTGGTGACGCACATCGAGCGGGAGAAGGCCGACGTGGGGCGCGCGGTCGAGCAGTGGGAGGCGTACGTCGAGGCGCTGCGCACACACGACTGGGAGACCATCGAGGTCGACCCGGAGGACGACTGCCCGGACTCGGTGTTCGTCGAGGACACCGTCGTCATGTACAAGAACGTGGCGTTGATCACCCGGCCCGGCGCTCAGTCGCGGCGCGAGGAGACCGTGGGCGTGGAGGAGGCGGTGGCCCGCCTCGGCTGCTCGGTGAACTGGATATGGGAGCCGGGCACGCTGGACGGCGGTGACGTCCTGAAGGTCGGCGACACCGTGTACGTCGGCCGCGGCGGGCGTACCAACGCGGCCGGTGTGCAGCAGGTTCGGGCCGCGTTCGAACCGCTGGGCGCGCGCGTGGTCGCCGTCCCGGTGAGCAAGGTGCTGCACCTGAAGTCGGCGGTGACCGCGTTGCCCGACGGCACGGTGATCGGGCACATACCGAAGGTGGACCGGCCGTCGCTGTTCCCGCGTTTCCTGTCGGTGCCGGAGGAGTCCGGCGCGCACGTGGTGCTGCTCGGCGGCCACAAGCTGCTGATGGCGGCGAGCGCCCCGAAGACCGCGGAACTGCTCACCGACC
Source organism: Streptomyces sp. IMTB 2501 (assembly GCF_001953885.1). Taxonomy (GTDB): domain Bacteria; phylum Actinomycetota; class Actinomycetes; order Streptomycetales; family Streptomycetaceae; genus Streptomyces. The sequence continues at coordinate 173,353 of NZ_MQUS01000007.1, forward strand.
TCGGCCACGAGGTCGTGACGGTGGACATCAGCGAGTTCGAGAAGCTGGAGGGCTGTGTGACGTGCCTCTCGGTGCGGATGCGGGAGCTGTACGCCTGAACGGGTGGTCCCGTCACTCCGACGGCCCCGGGACCGGCGTGTCCCGGGGTCATTTCATAGGCCCTCACAAGGCGTTCCAGGCGGCCCGAACACCCGTGCCAGGGGTGCTGATCAGCTGTCTTTACAGCGAACTTAACCTACGGGTTCGTAACCTACGGATTCGTAGCCTACGATCACGTAGGTTTCCCGGCACCGCTCGCCGGACCGTCCCCTCCCTTCCCCCGTTGTTCGGCGTCCCCTGGAGTTCCTGTGACGATCACCTCCCCTCACCTCGGCAGCCCGTCCGCCTGGACCGACGCGCGGCTGCTGTTCGCGCTGGAGGAAGTGGTCGAGAAGGAACTGAACCGGCATCTGCAGGTCACCAAGGACTGGATGCCGCACGAGTACGTGCCGTGGAGCGACGCCCGTAACTTCCCGGGCCTGTTCGAGGACGGGGAGGCCTGGGAGAAGGGCCAGTCCCCGGTGACCGAGATCGGTCGCATCGCCCTCGTGGTCAACCTGCTCACCGAGGACAACCTGCCGAGCTACCACCACGAGATCGCCACGCTCTTCGGCCGCGACGGCGCCTGGGGCACGTGGGTGCACCGCTGGACGGCCGAGGAGGGCCGGCACGGCATCGTGATGCGTGACTATCTGCTCGCCTCACGCGCGGTGGACCCGGACAAGCTGGAACAATTCCGTATGGCTCACATGAGCGAGGGCTTCGAGTCCGACAACAGCCACTCGATGCTGCACTCCGTCGCCTACGTCGCCTTCCAGGAGCTGGCCACCCGGATCTCGCACCGCAACACCGGCCACCAGTCCGGTGACCCGGTGTGCGACCGCATGCTGGCGCGCATCGCCACCGACGAGAACCTGCACATGGTCTTCTACCGCAACCTGCTGAAGGCCGCGTTCGAGCTGGCGCCCGACCTGACGATGCAGGCCGTTCGGGACGTCGTGGTCAACTTCCGCATGCCCGGCCACGGCATGCCCGGCTTCGAGCGGGCCGCCGCGCAGATGGCCATCGGCGAGGTCTACAACCTGCGCATCCACCACGACGACGTGCTGCAGCCCGTGCTGCGCTTCCTGAAGATCATGGAGATCGACGGCCTCGGCCCCGAGGGACGCCAGGCACAGGAGGAACTCGGTCTGTTCATGGGGGGCCTGAACGCGGAGGCCACCAAGTTCGACGAGAAGCTGGCCGCCCGCAGGGCCCGCATGGCGGCCCGCAACGAGGGCTGACGCACGCGGGGCGACAACCGCCGGCCTCGCGGACGGGTGGCCCGTCCGGACTCTGGGCGGGCGGCCGGTGCGGGGCTCAGTTGGAGGTACGGCGTAGGGCGAGGCGCTCCTTCTCGGACAGGCCGCCCCAGACGCCGAAGCGCTCGTCGTTGGCCAGCGCGTAGTCCAGGCAGGCCGGGCGCAGCTCGCACATGGCGCAGATGCGCTTCGCCTCGCGTACCGAGCTGCCGGGCTCGGGGAAGAAGAAGTCCGGGCCGGTCTGCGCACACAGGGCCTGCGCCCGCCAGGTGTCGTCGGCCGGGGTGATCGTCTCGAAGTGCATGACGAGGATCGTGCCGCGCGGCGAAAAACGTTCGATCAACGCCGGGTCAACGCCGCCGACAGGGCCTCCGGCCGCCCCGATGATGCTCCCTCGGGCCAGCCGCGCGCACGGCGGCGCGCGGGTATGGCGGGAAAACCCGCGGGACGCGCCGGGTCACCCAGGGTGAGGGCGAGGGCCGGTTCGGCGGGTCGCGGCGTTCCGGCGGCGATTGTCAGTGGTCGGTGCCAGACTCGGCAGTGCACAGGACGGGACCCCTTTCGAGGAGGGCCAAGATGCTCACCACCCGTTTCGCCAACGGCGCCCCGAACTGGATCGACGTGACCACGTCCGACATCGACGGCACCCGATCCTTCTACGGCGGTCTCTTCGGCTGGCAGTTCCAGTCGGCGGGGCCGGACTCCGGTGGCTACGGCTTCTTCCAGCTGGACGGCAGGACCGTGGCGGGCGGCGCGCCGACCACCCCCGATCAGGCCCCGCCGGCCTGGACGGTGTACTTCCAGAGCGAGGACGCGCAGGCGACCGCGAAGGCCGCCGAACAGGCGCACGGCAGAGTGCTGTTCCAGCCGATGGACGTGATGGGCCAGGGCCACATGGCGGTCCTCGCCGACCAGGCGGGCGTGCCGTTCGGGATCTGGCAGCCCGGGCAGACCAAGGGCGTCGACGTGGCGAGCGAACCGGGCACGCTGTGCTGGGTCGAGCTGTACACCCCGGACATCGCGGCGGCCGCCGCCTTTTACCACCAGGTGCTCGGCCTGGAGACCTCCGCTGTGCCCTTCCCGGGCGGGACGTACACCTGCGTCAATCCGGCCGATGGCGGGGACGACGCGATGTTCGGCGGGATCGTGCCACTGGCCGACGACCCGTCCGAGGCCGGGGGCGGCGGCCCGTACTGGCTGCCGTACTTCGAGGTCGAGGACACCGACGCGGTGGTCGACAAGGTGCAGCAGCTCGGCGGCAAGGTGCGCATGCCGGCGACGACCGTGGAGGGCGTCGGCCGCATGGCCAAGTTCACCGACCCGTACGGCGCCCGCTTCGCGGTGATCAGAAGCGAGTCGCAGCAGGGCTGAGCCGCGCGCCCGACCGGACCGGTGCTGCCGGGCGCAGTGGCTGGGGCCTGTCCGGCGGATCAGGTCGCAGAAAATCGGTGGCATCGTATGGGCGCAGGCGAGGGGGCGTGCCGGTCCCCGCGTCTGCGACAGGTTGCGCCGGACGGTCCCTAGGCCGAGGCCCGCCGTATGAGTGTGGTCGGGAGGATCACGCCGCCGGCGGGTGGTGAGTCCGGCGTGGGTCCGGTCCGGTCGCGGCCGTCGGCCAGGCCGTGCAGCAGCAGGCGGGCCATCAGGCGGCCCATCTCCTCGATGTCCTGACGGACCGTCGTCAGCGGCGGGTCGGCCTCCATGGCGACAGGCAGCATGTCGTCGAAGCCGATCACGGCCACATCCTCGGGCACCCGCCGGCCGCTCGCACGCAGCACGCGCAGGGCACCGAGCGCGGTGAGGTCGTTGGCGGCGAACACGGCGTCCACGTCCGGGCACCGGTCGAGGAGTTCACGCATGGCGCGTTCGCCGCCGCCGGGAGTGAAGTCGCTCTCCACGACGAGCCGGGGATCGCTCGCGCCCGGCATCTCGTTCATGACGTCGCGGTAGCCGTCGAGCCGGTCCACCGCCGACGTCTGGTCCAGCGCGCCGGTGAGGTGCGCGATGCGGGTGCGGCCGAGGTCCACGAGATGCCGTACGGCCGCGCGCGCCCCGCCCCGGTTGTCGCAGTCGACGTACACCACGCCCGGCTCCTCCCCCGGGGAACGCGTGGGGCCGGCCGTACGGCCGTCGTCGCCCCAGCCGGGCCGGCCGCCGAACACGGTGGGCACACCGGCGTCGTGGATGAGGCCGGGCAACGGGTCGTCGAGGTGCAGGGAGAAGACGAGTGCGCCGTCGACGTGGCCACCGGCGAGATAGCGGGCCACGCGCGCGTGATCGTCACGGCCCTCCGTGAGGAGCAGCACCAGCTGGTTGTCGTGGGCGGTCAGCTCCTTGCTGATCCCGCGCAGTTGGAGGGCGAAGAATGGATCGGCGAAGACCCGGGTTTCCGGCTCGGCGATGACGACCGCGACGGCGTCGTGCCGTCTGGTGACGAGGCTGCGCGCCGCCTGGTTGGGGACGTAACCCAGCTCGGCCACGGCCTGCCGCACCCGCTCGGCCAAGGGCGCGCGCACCCCGTCGCCGCCGTTGACCACCCGGGACACGGTGGCCCGGGACACACCGGCCCGCTCGGCCACGGCCTCCAGCGTGGGACGCGACACTGCCTCGGTCACTTCGGGACTCCTCATCGGGGGCTGCCGGTCAGGATAACCGCGCGCGACGAGGCCGCCGGTACCGCGGCGCACGCCTGCCCGGGGCAGGATGAATCACTGGCGCCGGCGGCGAACCGGGCGGAACCGTCACCCCGCCGCCACTCCAACGACCGCCCCCGCAGGGCAACATCCGCTACGACGTCGCCTCGGACAAGGCGCTGCTCAGCGACTGCCGGCGCGTTCTGTCGGCGTGCGGCGAGCGGTAGCCCCGAGCGCTCCGGCCGGTTGCGGACTCGGCGGCTGCCCGGCAGCGGCCCGGGGCTCTCAGGACGTCTCCTCCCGCCGCGCCCGGCTCGGCTGGACGCGTTTGGGTTCGCCGGGCATCTTCGGGTACTCCGGCGGGTAGGGCAGATCGCCCAGGCCGTGGTCGTGTTCGTCGCGGCGGGCCAGTTCCAGCAGGGCGTCCAGGCAGTAGGCGTGGTCGTCCATGTCGGCGTGTACGTCGCCGAGTTCGGCGAAGCGGGCCGGCATGGTGGCGAGGTCGAAGTCGGCGGGGTGGGCCACTCCGACCTCCTCCCAGCGCAGGGGAGCCGAGACGGGGGCGTTCGGGCGAGGGCGTACGGAGTAGGCGGAAGCGATGGTGCGGTCGCGGGCCGTCTGGTTGTAGTCCACGAAGATACGGCGGCCCCGCTCCTCCTTCCACCACTTGATCGTCACCTGGTCGGGCATACGGCGTTCCAGCTCCCGGCCGACGGCGATCGCGGCGCGGCGCACCTGGGTGAAGGTCCAGCGGGGTTCGATGGGGACGAAGACGTGCAGGCCCCGGCCGCCGGAGGTCTTGGGCCAGCCGCGCAGTCCGCCGAACTCGTCGAGGACGGCGCGCAGTTCATGGGCGGCGCGGACGGCGTCGTCGTAGTCGGTGCCGGGCTGCGGGTCGAGGTCGATGCGGAGTTCGTCGGGGCGGTCGACGTCCGTGGCGCGCACCGGCCAGGGGTGGAAGGTGAGGGTGCCGTACTGGGCGGCCCACACCACGGCGGCCTGCTCGGTGGGGCACATCTCGTCGGCGCTGCGGCCGCTGGGGAAGGTGATGTGGGCGGTAGGGATCCAGTCGGGCATGCCCTTCGGGGCCCGCTTCTGGTAGAACCACTCGCCGCCCACGCCGTCGGGGTAGCGCTCAAGGGTGGTGGGGCGGTTGCGCAGCGCGCGCAGGATGCCGGGGCCGACGGCGACGTAGTACCGCGCGAGGTCCAGCTTGGTGAAGCCCCGCTCCGGGAAGAAGACCTTGTCCGGGCTGGACAGCCGTACGGTCCGGCCGCCCGCCTCCAGTTCCACCGCGTCACCCATGCGGCCACGTTAGGCGGACCCCGCATAGCGCGCATACCGGGCGACTTCCCGCATACCGGGCGACAGAGGTCGTATGCGAGCAGAATCGAAGGCATGGATCTGCCGGTGATGCCACCCGTGAAGCCCATGCTCGCCAAGTCCGTGGCGAAGATCCCGCCGGGCATGCACTACGAGGCGAAGTGGGACGGGTTCCGGGCGATCGTGTTCCGGGACGGGACCGAGGTCGAGCTGGGCAGCCGTACCGGGAAGCCACTGACCAGGTACTTTCCCGAGCTGGTGGCGGCGCTGAGGGAGCGGGTGCCCGGGCGGTGCGTGCTGGACGGGGAGATCGTGATCGCGCGGGACGGCCATCTGGACTTCGACGCGCTGACCGAGCGGATCCACCCCGCCGACTCCCGGGTGCGGATGCTGGCCGAGAAGACCCCGGCCTCGTTCGTCGCCTTCGACCTGCTCGCCCTGGACGACCACTCGCTGCTCGGCACTCCGCTGACCGACCGCCGGGCACTGTTGGAACGGGCGCTCGCCGACGCGACGCCACCGGTGCATCTGGCGCCCGCGACGACGGATCTCGACATGGCGCAGCACTGGTTCGAACAGTACGAGGGCGCCGGTCTCGACGGGGTCGTCGCCAAGCCGCTCACCCTGCACTATCTGCAGGACGAGCGGGCCATGTTCAAGATCAAGCACGAGCGGACGGCGGACGTGGTGGTGGCGGGGTACCGCTTCCACAAGAGCGGTCCGGTGGTCGGTTCGCTGCTGCTCGGGCTGTACGACGACCACGGCAGGCTCCAGCATGTGGGCGTGTCGGCCGCCTTCGCCATGAAGAAGCGGGCCGAACTGGTCGAGGAACTGGCCCCGCTGCGCATGGACGACGTGGCCGGGCACCCGTGGGCGGCCTGGTCGGACGAGGCCGCCCATGAGACGGCCCGGCTGCCGGGCGCGCCGAGCCGCTGGTCGGGCAAGAAGGACCTGTCCTGGGTGCCGCTCCGGCCGGAGCGGGTCGCCGAGGTGGCCTACGACCACATGGAGAATGGACAGCGCTTCCGGCACACCGCCCGCTTCCGCCGCTGGCGCCCGGACCGCACAGCGGAGAGCTGCACCTACGCCCAGCTGGAGGAGCCGGTGCGCTACGACCTCGCGGAGATCCTCGGCGAAAGCGATGGGGGCTGAGCCGGACGGAGGCCGAACCGGGACCGAGCTGCGCGAACCGGGGCTGCGCGAGGTGCGCCGGGGCGCATGAGGTTCTGATGGCGCCGTTCGGCATGCGCCGGCGCATCTCGTAGGCGTGCGCGCCGCACGCGGGCGCCACGCGCACCCGCAGCACGCATGGTCACGCCTGAGGCCTGCCACACGCACCCCCGCCCACACGATCCACGCCCCGGACCCGCCACGCACACCCCCCACCCGCACGGGGCACCTCTCAGACTCGCCATACGCACCCCCGCCCGCACGGGTCATGTCTCGGGCCCGTTCGGCCCACCCAGTGCACATGACCGTAGGCGTTCGGGTAGGGCCAGCGATGAACCTATGAACGCACAATCTGACAACACGAACGGGGTGACCGCAGTGGTCATGAGGCCCACGGCACGCACGAGACACGCGGCACCGACGGTGGCCGTGCTGGCCGCCTCGCTGGCCGTCTCCCTCACGGCCGGCTGCGGCCACCCCGACCAGGACGACAACCGCGCCCCGCAGCACTCCGCCACACCGGCCGCGCCACCCGCTCCCGCCCCGTCGGTCGCGGCGGTCGGCTCACCGCTCGCCGTGAAGATCGACAACGTACCGGCGGCCCGTCCGCAGTCCGGTCTCGGGACGGCGGACGTGGTGTACGCCGAGCAGGTTGAGGGCGGTCTGAGCCGGCTGATGGCCGTCTACGGGACCAGACTTCCGCAGACCGTCGGACCGGTGCGCAGCGCCCGCGAGTCCGACCTGGAGCTGCTGGGCCAGTTCCACCGGCCGATGCTCGCCTTCTCCGGAGCCCAGCGCAAACTGCTGCCACTGATCGACAACGCGCCCCTGCGACCGGAGCCCGCGGCGGAGGACCCGAGCGCCTACTTCCGGGCCGCCGGCAAGGCGGCCCCGCACAACCTCTACCTGCACCCGGCCAAGCTGCTGCCGTCCGCCCCCGGCAAATCGGCGCTGACCACCGGTTTCAGCTACGGCCCTGCCCCGTCCGGTGGAACCCCCACGGCCTCACGCACCGTCCGCTACCCGGCCGCGCGCTTCACCTTCACCTGGTCCGCCGGGCAGCACCGCTGGCTGGTCGACATGGACGGCACGCCCATGACGACGGACGGCGGCGCGCGGGTCGCACCGGCAACGGTCGTCGTGCAGCACGTGCGGATCCATGACTCCCGCTATCACGACGTGCTGGGCAACCCCACCCCGTACACCGAGACGGTCGGCTCGGGGAAGGCGGAGGTGCTGCGCGACGGCCGGTCCTTCGCCGCCTCCTGGTCACGGCCGACGGCGACGGACGGAACGACGTTCAGAGCGACGAACGGCGGCCGGATGAACTTCGCCGACGGCCAGGTGTGGGTGGTGTTCGCCCCGGCAAAGTGACGCTCTCGATCAGCGCTGCGCCGCCACCGGCTCCGCCGGGTTCCGCAGCCCTTCCGCCGCGTCCGCCACCCGTCGGATCAGATCGAGGAAGACGGTCTGCTCCTCGGGCGACAGCGGCGCGAGGAAGACCTGGTTCATCCGGGCCGTGCGCACGGTCAGCTTGCGGTGGGTGCGCAGACCGTCGTCGGTGAGGCGGAGCAGGAAGCGCCGCCCGTCCTCCGGGTCGCGAACCTTGGTCAGCAGCCCCCGGCGGCCGAGCCTGCTGATGACCTCGGCGATGGTCGACCGGTCCAGGCCCACCCGCTCCCCCACGGTCCGCTGATCCAGACCCGGCTCGGCGACGAGCGCGTTCATGACGGCGAACTGCGGTGAGGTGATCTCCTCGGAGACCATGGTGTTCCACAGCAGGTAATGCGCCTGCTGGAGCCGCCGGGCCAGATGCCCGGGATGCGTGCCGAGATCCACGGCGGCCATGCGCGCTCCCCTGATCGATCAGCCGGTGCCAGAAGTAGTTGGTGTACTGAACGATACCCGGCCATGAGCCGGACTGTCTGCCCACCTAGTCGCAGGTACACAGAGGCCTTGACGACCTTCCGCTCCGGTGGCAGCGTGAGGAGCACCTCGCTGAAATACTCAGTGCCCTGATTAATTGACGAGATGGGGCTTCCCGATGGACAAGGTGGTGGCCACAGCCCTGGCGGCGGTGGCGGATGTGCCGGACGGCGCGTCATTGGCGGTCGGCGGGTTCGGGTTGAGCGGTGTGCCGAACGTGCTGATCGAGGCGTTGTACGAGCGTGGCGTCGCGGGTCTGTCGGTCGTGTCGAACAACTGCGGGGCGATGGAGTCGGGGCTCGCGGTGCTGTTGACGGCCGCGCGGATCGCCCGTGTGACGGGGTCCTATATCGGGGCGAACAAGGAGTTCGCACGGCAGTATCTGGCCGGTGAGCTGGAGGTGGAGTTGATTCCGCAGGGCACGCTGGCCGAACGGCTGCGGGCGGGCGGGGCCGGCATTCCCGCCTTCTACACCCCGGCCGGGGTCGGCACGCAGGTCGCCGAGGGCGGGCTGCCGTGGCGTTACGACGGGCAGGGGGGAGTGACGGTGGCCTCGCCGGCGAAGGAGGTACGGGAGTTCGACGGCACCGAGTACGTGCTGGAGCGCGGCATCCGTACCGACTTCGCGCTGGTGCGGGCGGCGAAGGGCGACCGGCACGGGAATCTGGTGTTCAACAAGTCTGCCCGGAACTTCAACCCGCTCGCGGCGATGGCCGGGCGGGTGACGATTGCCGAGGTGGAGGAGCTGGTCGAGCCCGGGGCGATCGATCCGGACGCGGTGCATGTGCCGGGTGTGTTCGTGCAGCGGGTGGTGGCGCTGACGCCGGAGCAGGCGGCGGACAAGCGGATCGAGCAGCGGACGGTGAGCAGCTGATGGCCTGGACACGTGAGGAGATCGCCGCCCGCGCGGCACGCGAACTGCGCGACGGCCAGTACGTCAATCTCGGTATCGGCCTGCCCACGCTGATCCCGAACCATCTTCCCGAAGGTGTCGAGGTGGTTCTGGAGTCGGAGAACGGGATCCTGGGCACGGGCCCGTACCCGGCCGAGGACGGGGTCGATCCCGACCTGATCAACGCGGGCAAGGAGACCGTCACGGTTCTGCCGGGGGCGTCGTTCTTCGATTCGGCGCTGTCGTTCGCGATGATCCGCGGCGGGCACATCGATGTGGCGGTGCTCGGTGCGATGCAGGTCTCCGCCGGCGGTGACCTGGCGAACTGGGCGGTGCCGGGCAAGCTGGTCACCGGGATCGGTGGTGCGATGGACCTGGTGCACGGCGCCCGGCAGGTGATCGCGGTGATGACCCACACCGCCAAGGACGGCTCGGCGAAGATCCTCAAGGAGTGCACGCTGCCGCTCACCGGCAAGGCATGTGTGAACCGGGTCATCACCGACCTCGCCGTACTGGATGTCACCGAGGACGGGCTCGTACTCGTGGAGACCGCGCCCGGGGTGAGTGTGGACGAGGTCGTCACCAAGACCGACGCTGAACTGACCCTCGCGGAGAACCTTCCGTGAACACGGTCGACACGGTGTACCTCGTCGACGCGGTCCGCACCCCGGTCCGCCGCCACGACGGCGCCCTGGCCTCCGTCCGCCCGGACGACCTCGCCGCCCACGCCATCCTCGAACGCCCCGCCCGCATGGCCGCGCTGCCGGCCGACCTGCCCGCCCCCGTGCCCGGAGTGACCGTCAACGGGCTGTGCGCCCGCCGCCTGGAGGCCGTGATCCAGGCGGCCCGCGCCATCGCGCTCGGCGACGTCCACATCGCCGCAGCGGGTGGCGTGGAGTCGACGCCCCGGGCGCCGTACGTTCTGCCGAGGCCCCACCGGGCGTTCCCGGCCAGGCACGCTGCGCGGGAACAGGGCCTGTTCGAGGCCGAGTTGATGTCCGTGCCCGTCCCGCGGCCGAAGGGCGAACCGGTCGCCTTCGCCGCCGACGAGTGCGTACGCCCGGACGTCTCACCGGAATCGACGGCCGGGCTCAAACCGTCCTTCCGCGGCACGAACGGCACGGTGACCGCGGGCGACGCCTCGCCCCTCCACGACGGCACCGCCGCCCTCCTCCTCGCCGACGAGGAAGACCTGAAGGCCACCGGCCGCGAACCACTCGCCCGGACCCGCGCGACCGGCGTGTCTGCCACCTACGCGCACTACTTCCGACTCGCCCTGGCCAAAGCCGTCAACCGGGCTCCGGCCAGGGCAGGGAAGGAATTTGACGACCCTGTCCGCCCTGAGTCGGAGAACGCCGCCCTCGATCGCCGAAGCGCCGCCGTGCTCGAACGCCAAAGCGCCGCCAAGAAAGCGTCAGGTACCCCATGACTCTCACCCAGCAGGACATCGACCAGGAGATCGCCGCCCGGCACGCCGCGTACGAGAAGCGCGTCGCCGACGGCGCCCCCGTCGAGCACCACCCGCGCCGCGACTACACGCCCTACCGGTCCTCCGTACTCCGCCATCCCCAGCAGCCCCTGGTGGCCATCGACACCTCCCAGGACCCCGAACTCGTCGAGCTGCGCTCCCCCGCCTTCGGGGAACGCGACATCACCGAGATCGACAACGATCTCACCCGGCATCACCGGGGCGAGCCGGTCGGCGAGCGGATCACCGTCTCCGGGCGGCTGCTGGACCGCGCCGGACGCCCGGTACGCGGCCAGCTGATCGAGATCTGGCAGGCCAACTCGGCCGGACGGTACGCCCACCACCGCGAACAGCACGACGCGCCGCTCGACCCGAACTTCACCGGTGCCGGCCGCACCCTCACCGACACCGAGGGCCGCTATCACTTCACCACCATCCAGCCGGGCCCGTACCCGTGGCGGAACCACGTCAACGCCTGGCGGCCCGCGCACATCCACTTCTCGGTGTTCGGCGCGGCGTTCACCCAGCGGCTGGTGACGCAGATGTACTTCCCGAACGACCCGCTGTTCCCGTACGACCCGATCCTGCAGTCGGTGACGGACGACTCGGCCCGGCAGCGGCTGGTGGCGACCTATGACCACGGCCTGTCGGTGCCGGAGTTCTCGCTCGGGTACCACTGGGACATCGTGCTGGACGGCCCGGCCGCCACCTGGATCGAAGAAGGACGCTGACCGCCATGACGAAGATCGACCCGAGCAGCCCGGAGCCGGTGCCGCCCACCCCGTCCCACACGATCGGCCCCTTCTACGGCCATGCGCTGCCCTTCCCCGGCGGCGAGGACATCGCGCCGCTCGGCCACCCGGACACGATCACCGTGCACGGGTACGTGCTCGACGGTGAGGGCAAGCCGCTGCCGGACGCCCTGGTGGAGCTGTGGGGTCCGCGCCCCGACGGCACAGTCCCGCAGGTGGACGGCTCCATCCGCCGCGATCCGGCCACCGGCGGGTATCTGGTCCGCAACGGCGTGGAGTTCACCGGCTGGGGCCGGATCCAGACGGACGCCGACGGTCACTGGTATGCCCGTACGCTGCGGCCCGGCGCCCGGGGGCGGAACGCGCCGTACCTCAGCGTGTGCGTCTTCGCGCGCGGCCTCCTCCATCACCTGTTCACCCGTATCCACCTCCCGGGCGACGAGACCGCGCTCGCCGCCGACCCACTGCTCACCCGCGTGGGCGACCGGCGCGACACGCTGATCGCCGGCGACGAGGGCCGGGGCACCTACCGTTTCGACATCCGCCTTCAGGGCGAAGGCGAGACGGTCTTCCTGGAGTACCAGTGACACCACCAGCGACACCCGACGACCGCGACAGCGACACCGGTCTGCTCGCCCCGGGACGGGCCGGCTCCCCCGCCGCTCACGCGACCGGCGACGGCGCGTATCTGCGGGCCCTGCTGGACGCCGAGGCCGCGCTGACCCGCGCCCAGGCCGCGCTGGGCCTCGCCCCGGCCGAGGCCGCCGACGCGGTGACCCGGGCGGCCGACCCCGCCCGTTTCGACGTCCGCTCACTCGCCGAACGCGCCCGCACCGGCGGCAACCCGGTGATCCCGCTCGTCGCCGACCTCACCGCCACGGTGGGCGAACCGTACGGTCCGTATGTCCATCGGGGCGCGACCAGTCAGGACATCCTGGACACCGCGGCCATGCTGGTCGCCTCACGTGCCCTGGAGCCGGTCCTCGCCGACCTCGCCCGTACCGAATGCGCGCTCGCCGGGCTGGCCGCCCGGCACCGGGACACCCCGATGCCGGGCCGCACGCTCACCCAGCACGCGGTACCGACGACGTTCGGCCTGAAGGCGGCGGGCTGGCGGTCACTGGTCCTCGACGCGCGGGACCGCGTCACACGGGTGCGCGTGGCATTGCCGGCCCAACTCGGTGGCGCCGCCGGGACGTTGGCGGCCTTCCAGGCGTACGGTGCCCGGAACGCGACCGCGCTGACGGAGGCGTACGCCCGCGAAGTCGGCCTCGCCGCACCGTCGTTGCCCTGGCACACCCTGCGCACCCCGATCGCCGACCTGGCCGGCGCTCTGGCCTTCGCAGCGGGCGCCCTTGGCAAGATCGGCGAGGACGTGCTGACGCTGTCGCGCACCGAGATCGGTGAGGTGACCGAGGGCAGCGGCGGCGGTTCGTCCGCCATGCCACACAAGGCCAACCCCGTGCGCTCCACCCTGCTCGTGGCCGCGGCCCGGCGGGCACCGCAGCTCGCGGCCACGCTGTACGGCTGTGTCGCCGCCGGGGACGAACGGCCGGCCGGGGCCTGGCACGCCGAGTGGGAACCGCTGCGCGAGCTGCTCCGGCTGACCGGAGGTGCGGCACGCGACGCGGCCGACCTCACCGAGGGGCTGAGCGTGAACGCCGAAGCCATGCGCCGGAATCTGGACCTCACCCGTGGGCTGATCGTCTCCGAGCGACTGTCCGCCGCCCTGGCACCCCGCCTCGGGCGCGCCCGGGCCAAGGAGTTGCTGACCGACCTCGCCCGTCGCACCCACACCGAGGGACACTCGCTCAGTGAACTCCTCAGCGACGTAACGGAGTTGAAGGACATGGACCTGGCCAGTCCCACCGACCCCGCCCGCTACACCGGTTTCGCCGGTGACCTCACCGACCGTGCCCTGGAGCGACGTTGACCGTGAAACTCCTCAACCACCGTGCAGAAGGCCCGGATTCCGCTCCCCCGCTGCTGCTCGGGCCCTCGCTCGGCACCTCGTACGCCCTGTGGGACGCGGTCGCGCCGGAACTCTCCACCAGCCACCGCGTGGTGCGCTGGGACCTGCCCGGGCACGCTGGATCGGCGCCGGACCTGATCGGGCCGGGCGCGACCGTCGGCGATCTGGCCGCCCTCGTGCTGGCTCTCGCCGACACGCTCGGCATCGACCGCTTCGGCTATGCGGGCGTGTCCCTCGGCGGCGCCGTCGGTCTCCATCTGGCCGTGCACCACCCCGAGCGGCTGACCTCGCTGGCCGTCGTGTGCTCCTCCGCCCACTTCGGCGGCGAGGCGCCCTGGCGGGAGCGGGCGGAGCGGGTGCGCCGCGAGGGCATGGAGTGGCTGGTGGAGAGCGCCGACGCGCGCTGGTTCACGCCCGGGTTCACCGTGCCGAGGCTGGTGCGGGACCACCGGGAGGCCGATCCGGAGGCGTACGCCGCCTGCTGCGACGCGCTCGCCGCGTTCGACCTGCGGGACCGGCTCGGCGACATCGCCGTACCGACGCTCCTCGTGGCGGGCAAGGAGGATCCCGCGACGCCTCCCGGGCATCTGCGGGAGATCGCCGACGCGGTGCCCGGCTCGACGCTGGTGGAGCTGCCCGGGGCCTCACATCTGGCGCCCGCGCAATGCCCGCGGGCCGTACTGACCGCGCTGCGCACCCATCTCGACGGGCCGCCGGCGAGCGGGATGGCGGTGCGCCGGGAGGTGCTGGGCGACGCGCACGTGGACCGGGCGCAGGCCCGGCAGACCCCGTTCACGGCCCGCTTCCAGGACTTCATCTCCCGCTACGCCTGGGGGGAGATCTGGACCGACCCGACGCTGTCCCGCCGTGAGCGCAGCATGATCACCCTGACCGCGCTGGTCGCCCACGGCCACCACGACGAACTGGCGATGCACGTCCGCGCGGCGCGGCGCAACGGGCTGACACCGGAGGAGATCGGCGCGGTGCTGCTGCAGACCGCCGTCTACTGCGGGGTGCCGGCCGCCAACTCCGCGTTCGCGACGGCCCAGCGGGTCCTGGACCAACTCGCCGAGGAGGAGGGCGAGGCCCAGGACCGAGGGTGACCCTGCTGGTCGTAGCGTCTCTGTATGCAGTCGCCCGCACCGCACACCGGCGACCGCATACGGTCGACCGCCTAACGCAACCCCCGCCCCGTCTCCAGCACCTCCCTCGCCTGGGCCACCAGGCCCTCCGCGCCACAGGACCGGGCGAGGTCCAGGCCCCGGCCCAGTTCCGTGGCGGAGCGGGCGGCGATGCCGTACTCGACGCGGGCCGCCGCGTGTTCGTACTGGCAGGGTGAGGCTTCGAGGTAGGTGACGGCCTGGGCGGCGAGCTGGACCGCGCGGCCGCCGGTCTCCAGCGCGGCGGCGCAGCGCAGGGCCTCGCCGATGGCGGTGTCCGTGCCGAAGCGTTCGGCCTGCCGGCGGGCGTCGGCGGCGAGCTGCGCGGCACGGGTCGGGTCGTGGACCGCGAGGGCCTTGGCGAGGTCGATGGACCACGGGGACAGGACCGGGTTGTGGCCGCCGCGCGAGGCGGCCGTCTTCTCGGCGGCCTCCAGTTCGTTGATGCCGTCCTCGGTGCGGCCCACGGCGAGCAGCAGCCGGCCGCGGACGCAGCGGATGTCGGGCAGCACGATCGTGGACGGGTAGGGCGGTGCGAAGCCGTACTGCTCGGCGATCGACCAGGCCTCGTCGACCCGGCCGCGAGCCAGCAGCGTGTCGACCAGTCCGCAGGTCGCCGACCAGTACAGCGGCAGGCGGCGGCCGACGCGTTCGGCGAGGACCAGGGCCTCGCGCAGGGTGGACTCGGCGTCGCGCAGCCGGCCCTGTCTGCGGTAGGCGAGCCCGAGGAAGGCGTTGGCGAGGGAGAGGTGGCCGCCGCGCCAGCCGACGGTGGTGTAGGCGCGCAGGGCTTCGGCGAAGAGACTCTCGGCGCGGTCGAGCCGGTCGGCATAGGCGTACGCGCTGCCGAGCATCATCAGCAGCTCGATGCCCCACTCCTGGTCGGTCCAGCCGAGGCCGGGCGCCAGACGGCCGTTGACCAGCGCGCGGTCGCACAGTTCGAGGACCTCTTCGGCGCTCTCGCCGTGGGTCATGGCGTCGAAGCCGCGCAGGATGAGCAGGGCGCGTTCGGCGTTGTCGCGGCCGGTGCAGGTGCTCGCGAGCTCGGCCAGGCGCCCCGAGCGGGCCGCGGAGACGGTCTCGCCGTGGATGCCCTCCCACATGAACTGCACGGCCTGCAGCCGCAGCCTGACGGGACCCGGTTCGTGCCGGGCGGCCTCGACCTCGACCGTGCGTACGGCCTCCTCCAGCTGGTCGTTGTGGAGCAGCGCCTGGGAGAGCCGGACCACCGCGTCGACCCGCCGCTCGCCCTCCAGGCCGGGCATGCCGAGGGCGTGCTGGAGGTGTTCGATGGTGACGGCGGGTGCGGTGAGCAGGGTGGCGCAGCCCAGTTCGTACAGGACGTGGGCGTGCACCTCGGGGAGCGGGGGTTCCTGCAGGGCGCGTTCGAGACAGGTGCGGGCCGCGTCGGGCGCACCGACGGCGAGGTGTTCGCGGGCCGCCTCGCGCAGCTGGTCGACGAGCTCCTCGTCACCGTCCGGATGCACCTTGAGCAGGTGCCGGGCGGCCTGGGCCGCGCCACGGCCCAGTTCGGTGATGATCTGGGCGGCCACGCCGTGCATGGCGGTGCACACGCCGGACGGGATGGAGTTGTAGACGGCGGTGGCGATGAGCGGGTGGACGAACTCCAGCTCGCCCTCCTCGCGTTCGCTGCCGGCCGCGGACTCGGGTTCGGTGAGGATGCGGGCACTGCAGAGCAGGTCGGCGCAGTGCCCGGCGATGGCCTCGTCCATCGTGGCGAGGCGGGCGACCATGTCGACGGTGATGCCGGTGCCGAGGATGGCGGCCGCCCAGGCAAACTGGGTGGCTTCCAGGCCGAGTCCCTTGAGCCGGTCGACGAGTCCGCCACCGCGGGCCGCGCGGTTGAGGGCGCGCAGTTCCCCGGCGCGGGCCTCGACCGGCGGGAGTTCGCTGTCCTGCACCTTGGCGAGGAGTTCGACGGTCTCGTAGGGGTTGCCGGCGGTGACGGCCCATACCTCGCGGCAGAACGCGTCGTCGGCGTGCCGGCCGAGGGTGGCGCGGGTGAGTCCCGCGGCGGCTTCGGGGGTGAGGGCGCGGAGGTTGCTGACGGGCCGGCCCGCGGCGGCGGCCACCGCGTCGAGGTGGCGGGCGCTGTCGCCGCTGACCTCGCCGGGCCTGCGGGCGACCACGACGAGAACGGACACATCATCCAGGCGTTCGGCGAACGCGGCGAGCCAGCGCAGGGTCTCCTGGTCGGCCCAGTGCGCGTCGTCGATCAGCAGCACGAGCGGCCACTCGCGGCGGGCCAGCCGGCGTACGGCCGCGACGAGTCCGTCGCACACGTACTGCGGGTCGGCACTGCCCTCCTGCGGGTCGACTATGCCGAGGGCCGGGCCCGCGATGTCGTACCAGTCGCCGAGGTACTCGCGGGCCTCCTCCGGCAGTAACGACAGCAGGGCGGGCTGGAGCAGCTGCCGTACCACGTTGAACGGGACGGACCTCAGCGTCTCCGCTCCGCGCGCGGCCCACACGACACAGCCGCGGCGTTCGGCGACGCGGCGTGTCTCGGCCAGCAGTGCGGTCTTGCCGATTCCCGCCTCACCGCGGAGGACCAGCAGACCACCTGCCGACGACTGGTCGGCGCACAGGAGGTCGAGTGCCTGCCCGACGGTGGCGATCTCCGCGTCCCGCTCCCACAGGGAAGCCGAGGCGGCCGCCGGCGGCCTTCCCTCCGTCATCCCGTTACCTCCCCAAGGTCGCCCGAATGACGTACAGACCATGAGCCTAGCCGTCCGGTGGGATGTGTGGTGGCCGGTCGGGGCAGCTGTTGCCCTGGCGGGTGAAAGTAGGTGCGGCCGGGCGACGCTCACCCGCCCGGAGCAGCCGGTCAACAGCGGACGGAGCGTCAACCATGGCTGGCACGCGGTCGGTTACCGGTGCCCGCGCGCTCGGGCGCGGGCGGGCGGTGCGCGCGGTGGCGGCGGGGTCGGTGGGCAATCTCGTCGAGTGGTACGAGTTCGGTGTCTACGGCTTTCTGGCCACGGTGCCGGCGGACCGGTTCTTCGCCCCGGCGGGCGGCGACAGTGCCGGGGCGCTGGGGCGCACGTGCGCCGCGTTCGCGCTGGCGTTCTTCTTCCGGCCGCTCGGCGCGGNNTGGGCGACCGGTGGGGGCGACGGCCGGTGCTGATCGGGGTGGTCACCCTGATGACGGGTGCGACGACGCGGAGCGGCGCGCTGCCGACGTACGCCACGGCGGGGGCACTCACGCCGTGACTGCCGACCATTCTGAGGGTGCTTCAGGGACTTTCCGTCCGGGGCGAGTTCGGTGGTGCGGTGGCGGTGCTGACGGAGTTCGCGCCGCTGGGGCGGCGAGGGCTGTACGGGGCGTGGCAGCCGTTCACGGTGGCGCTGGGGCTGTTCTACGGCGCGGGCGTTGCGGCGCTGACGGCGACGCTGCTCACCGGCCCCCAACTGGCCGCCGTTCCTCTCGCCGAGGTGTGCCGGCTGGACACCGGCATCGGTCGGGCGGTCGCGGCGGCGGCCGTCCGGGCCGTCCGTGAACTGTGCGGTGAGCGGGCGGAGTTGGTGGCCTCGCACGGGCAGACCGTCTACCACTGGGCCGAGGCCGGCCGGGCGCACGGCACGCTCCAGCTGGGTCAGCCGGCGTGGATCGCGGAGGCGACCGGGCTGCCGGTGGTCGCCGGCTTCCGGGCCCGGGACGTCGCGGTGGGCGGCCAGGGCGCGCCGTTGGTCGGCCTGGTCGACCTGTTGTGGCTGCGCGGCAGGCCGGGGCGGGCGGTGGCCCTGAACATCGGTGGCATCGCCAATCTGACCGCGCCGGACGGAACAGCCTTCGGCACCGGGCCGGGCTGTGCGCTACTGGACGCGGCCGTACGGGAGTTCAGCGGCGGACGTGCGGCGGACGACGCGGACGGAGCGCCGGCCGGGCGAGGGCGGCCGGAGCGGCGGCTGCGGGAGAGGCTGCTCGCGGAGCCGTACTACGCGCCGGCGCCGCCGAAGACGACCGGCAAGGAGGTGTTCCACGCCGGGTGTCTGCGCTCGGCAGGACTGTTCGACGGTGTACGGGCCGAGGACGCGATGGCCACGCTCACGCTGCTGACGGCCAGGACGGTCGCGGACGCGGTGCGGTCCGTGCGGGCCACCGAGGTGATCGCGTCCGGCGGGGGGTATCCGCAACCCGGTGGTGACGGGGATGCTCCGGGAGCAGCGTGCACCGGTCCCGCTGCGCGCCTCGGACGAACCGGGGCTGCCCGCCGCCGCGGAGGAGGCGTACGCCTTCGCGGTCCTCGGCTTCCTGACCGTCCACGGCCTGCCCGGCACCCATCCACGCGGCACGGGAGCCCGCCGGCCGAGCGTGCTGGGGGCGCTGACCCCGGGCAGGGACGGGTTCCGGCTGCCGCCCGCGGCGGTGCGCGCGCCGGTGCGGCTGGTGGTGGAGGGGTGGGGGATGCAGGGAACGCAGGGGACGGGTCCGGGTCCAGCGCCGGGTGGAGATGCCCGGTCGCCGTCCTGCGACGAGGGAAAACTCACGGCGGTGAAATGTCCGGTCCGGTCGTTGAGTGACGGATCCTCTCATCCCGCTTTCACGGTCGCCTCATACGGTGGGGACATGACGCAGGTGACTCCCCCCGGGTGGTACCCCGACCCCGGGCAGACGAACGACGGTCCGCCCACCGAGCGCTGGTGGGACGGCAAGGCGTGGACGGACCGGACCCGCCCCTCCGGGACGGGCGCCCCGTGGGGTCCCCCGACGCAGCCGCCGCCGTCCGGCGCCCCGCAGCAGCCGCACCCCACGGCGCCCACCGCGTACGGCGCGCAGCCCGGGTATCCGGCGTATCCGGGATACCCGGCCCCGGCGCAGGCCGGGTCCCGGCGGGGTCTGCGCACGGGTATCGCCGTCACGGTGGCCACCGCGGTGCTGGCGTGCATCGGGGTCGGCGTCTACCTCCTCGCCAAGGGCGACGGCGGCGGCAACGCCGACCGGGCCGGGGCGGGGCAGGGCGCCGCCGGCGGGCAGAACGGCGGGCAGAACGGCGGGCCGGACGGCGGCTCCGGCCCGGGCGGGAGCGGGGGCCCGGGCGGGAGCGGGGGCCCGGGCGGTTCCGGAGGGCCGGGCGGTTCCGGCGGTCAGGGTGGGCCCGGCGGGGCCTCGCCGTCGCCGGATCCGTCCGAGGCGCCCAAGGTCAAGGGCGGCGGCACGGTACCGGACACGGTCAACGGCATCAGCCTGACGGTGCCGAAGAGCTGGACCGGGCAGACGATCAGCGTCGGCGCGCAGGTCACCTCCGACGACTCCTACAAGTGCCCGGGCAACTCCGCCCAGACCTGCACCTCGGGCGGCGCCTACACGGCTCCGGCCGAGGCGCTGGGCATCAAGGGCGACACCCCCGAGGCGGTCGCCAAGGCGGACATCGCGGCCAACGCCAAGGAGTCCTACGGCGGCACCACGTACGGCAGCGTCACCTCGCACCAGGAGCTGGGTTCCGGGGCGGTGACGGTGGCCGGGCAGAAGGGGTACATGGTGCGCTGGAAGGCGGTCACCAGCAAGGGCGCCGACGGCTATGTCGAGTCGGTCGCCTTCCCCTCGCCCGACAACGCCAAGCAGATCGTGGTGGTGCGCTTCGGCATCGACATCGGGCAGCAGACGTCGGTCATCGACGACATCTTGAAGGGGATCAAGATCTCGTCCGGCGGCGGCAGCGGCCAGGACGTCTGAGTCGTACGACCGGTGCCCGGGGACATGATGCGGCCGGGTGGGGTCCCCTCCGCTCAAGAGGGACCCCACCCGGCCGGGGGTGCGCGCCGCCCCCGTCCCCACGGTGCGGCGCGGTCAGGTCACCGTTCGGTCATCGCGTGAACGGCGGCCCGGGTCTACGGGTCCTGTGTCAGCCCGAGCGCGGGCAGCACGGTGGCCTCCACGAACCGGGTGAGATAGTCGGCGTCGGCGTACTGGCCGCTGAGCACCGGCCGGACGCGCAGCACGCCGAACATCATCGCGGGGATGTACTCCAGCGCCGGATGGTCCGCCCGGACCTCGCCCCGGGCCACCCCGCGCGCCAGCATCTCCTGCAGCGCGGCGATCTCCGGATGCACCAGTGCCTCGCGCAGCGCTTCGGCCAGCTCCTTGTCGGCCGTCCACGCGTGCCCCAGTGCCTGCAGCAGCTTGGTGTCCTTGCCGGACCAGTCGCCCGCGGCCCGCGCGGCCTGGCGCAGGTCCTCGGCGAGTGATCCGGTGTCGATGCCGGCGAAGCGCACCTTGCGGTTGGCGCGCAGCGCGGCCGCGACGAACTGCGGCTTGGTCTTCCACTGGCGGTAGAGCGTGGATTTGCTGCACCGGGTGCTGGCGGCGACGCCCTCCATGGTGACGGACTCGTAGCCGCACTCACGGATCTGTTCCAGCACGGCGTCGAAGAACTCCCGCTCACGCTCGGGCGTGATCTTGGAGCGGCGCGAGGCGACGACCGTCTCCGGTCCGTCCGCGGCCTGCGACGTCATGTGGTGCTTCCCCTCACTCGTGTCCTGTGGACCATTCCCGCTGGCCCCGCTGGAGCGGCGCTGTAGCGGGACGCCCGACCCTGTCTCCAGTGTGTCGCACATCAATCGATACGCCAGTGTACCGGTACTCACTCGTATCGGTACACTGGCGTATCGGTACGAAGGCGTATCGATGAGTCTCGTCCCGGATCGGGGCTCGCACGCACCACCACACGCACCACCGTCAGCGAGGGGGCCGGGGGATGAATGCCCGAACCGAGCCTGCAGAGGCAGCAGCGGAGCCGCCGGACGCGACAGCGCGCCCGGCGCTCATACGTGAGCTTCTGCTGGTCGCGGGGCTCTTCCTCGTCTACAAGCTCGGCCGGCAGCTGGCCACGGGCCACACCGGGAACGCGTTCCGCAACGCCCACCGCGTATGGGACCTGGAACGGGCGCTGCGTCTCCCCCGCGAGAACGCCGTGCAGTCCGCACTGCTGCACGGCGACACCCTCGTCCAGCTCGCGAACACCTACTACGCCACCGTCCACTTCCCGGCGACGCTCGCCTTCCTGGTCTGGCTGTACCTCAGGCGGCCCGCGCACTATGTGTGGGCCCGCCGCGTCCTCGCGGTCGTCACCACGGCCGCGCTGGTGCTGCCGTTCACGTTCCCGCTGGCGCCGCCGCGGATGCTGACCGGCACCGGACTGGTGGACACCGCCCGTACATACGGCCCGTCGGTGTACGGCCCGCCGTCCAGCGACCACCTGTCCAACCAGTTCGCGGCGATGCCGTCGCTGCACTTCGGCTGGGCGCTGATGGTGGCGATCGGCCTGATCGTGGCCACCCGGTCCCGCTGGCGCCGGCTGTGGCTGCTGCACCCGCTGATCACCCTGCTGGTGATCGTCGGCACGGCGAACCACTACTGGCTCGACGCGATCGTCGCGACGGCCATGCTCGGCATCGCCCTCGCCGCGATCCGTCCGCCGCACCGGACGGCCGGCACGGTGGGACGCGGCGCCGGCCGGCTCGCGCCGCGCGAGAGCGTCCTCGCGGGAGCGGGCCGATGAGCGCCGCCGCCGTGATCGCCGTGCTGCTCTCGCTCGTCTCGGCGATCGCCTACGCCCTGGCCGCCGTCGCCCAGGAACGCCTCGCCTCCCGCACCACCGGCGCCGGCCTGCCGCGACTGCTCGGCACCGGAGCCTGGTGGTCGGCGGTAGGCCTGAACGCGGGCGCGGCCCTGCTGCACGTCGTCGCCCTCAAGTACGGCCCGCTCACCCTCGTCCAGCCGCTGGGCGCGCTCACCCTGGTCGCCGCCGTGCCGCTCGGCGCGCGGGCGGCCGGGCGCCGGGTCAGCGCGGTGGAGTGGCGCGGTACGGCGCTGACGCTGCTCGGGCTCGCCGCACTGCTCGTCACCGCCTCAGGTCCGGCGCCCGAGCGGGTGCTGTCGCTGACCGAGGCGCTGGCGGTGGCCGGTACGACCGCGGCCGCGATCGGCACGCTCTCCCGGCCCGGCGCCCGGCCGGGCCTCAGGCACGCGACGGCGTCCGGTTTCGCCTCCGGTGTCGCCTCGGCACTGACCCAGACGGTCACCGTGGCGGCGACGGACCGCAAGGGCCCGCTGCTGAGCACCGAGGTGATCGTGGTCGCCGTGCTGGTCGCCGCGTTCGCCGTCGGCGGGCTGCTGCTGTCGCAGACCGCCTACCGGGGCGGCCTCGGCGCACCGCTGGCCGTGGTCACCCTCGCCAACCCGGTGGCCGCGGCGCTGATCGGCCTCACCCTGCTCGGCCAGGGTCTGCGGGGCGGCCCCGCCGGTGTGCTGCTGGCCCTCGCCGGAGCGGGCCTCGCCTCCTGGGGTGTGGTCCTGCTCACGCGGGTCACCCCGGAGGCCGTATCGGAGCCGGTGGACGAGGACGAGGACCACCCCGTGGCCGCGGTCCTGGCCCTGGAGCCGGGCACGGCGACCACCGAACCGGCCCTGGTGCCACGCCGGCCGGAACAGCCGCTGGTGCCACGGCAGCCGCAACAGCCGCGGGTCCCGAGGCAGCCGGAACAGCCAGGGCACCTCACCTCGCTGTGAGAACACACGGCGGCCGGTGCGCATCCCTTCGCGCACCGGCCGCCGTTGCCGTACTCCCCCGGCTCCGTTTCCCCCGTGGGAGCCTGCTCAGTTCCAGCCCCGCGAGTCCTGCTTGAGAGCGGTGTCGACGGTCAGGGCCGTCGCCACCACGAGGCTCAGCAGCGGCTCGGGCAGCTGGTAGTGGATCTGCAGGACGTAGTTGTCCGCGGTCGTGAAGAGCGTCTTGGCGAGGCCCTCCCAGGTCTTGGTGATCCGGGCGACCTCGTTGTCCGCGTGGTCGACGATCGCGAAGTTCCACGCACGCCAGTTCTCCGCCTTGATCGCGCCGACCTGCTGGCCGTTCGCGTTCATCGCGAAGTTGATCTTCCCGATCATGTTCTGCTGGACGATCTCACCGACGGGCGAGCCGTCCGGACGGGTCACGACGACGCGGGACTTGAAGAACTTCGCGGGCCGGGTCAGCAGCAGCTGCGGCTGGCCGTAGGCGTCGCGGATCTCCAGCTTGTGGGTCATGAACTGGTCGAGGCTGGAGACGAAGCGGAAGATCTTCTTCAGCGCGCCCTGCCCGATCTCGGTGACCGAGCCGATGTCCCGGCCGTTCTGATCCATGACCTTGTACTCGTTGGTCAGCTCGATCAGCTTGGCCTTCTGGTTCACGACCAGAACGGGCTCGGTGAAGAGGGTGCCGCCGCCGGGGCCGCCGGCCGCGACCCCGGCCTGCTGCTGCACCTGGCGCTGCACCCTGGGGTCGGCGGTCTGCGCCTGCGGCGCGCCGTACTGCTGGGGAGCGACCGGCTGCTGCGGCACCTGACCGGCGGGCGGCTGCTCCGGGTTGGTGTGCTGGGTCCACTGCGCGCCGTCCCAGTAGCGGAGCGTCTGCGGCGCTCCGTGCGGATCCGGGTACCAGCCTGCAGGAGTGTTCGATTGCGTGGTCACCGGGGCACACTACCTTGATGTGACCGGTACCTGACCAGTCCGCACGGAGCGCTGTTCATCGCTCGTTCACACCGTGGCGATCGCCGGGTCGCTGACGCCGGGCAGCCCGTTCTCGACGTGGCCGGCGAAGCCGCGCAGGAAGGCCGGGTCGGCGTCGCAGGTGACCGTCACGTCGTACCAGCGCTTGCTCGCGGTGAGGTCGACGGTGTGCTTGACGGTCGCGCCGGGCCGTACGCTCACGGTGGCCGGGCGGCCGCCGTAGCCGCTCACCACCTTCAACTTCACGGTGCCGGAACCCTTGTTGGTGAAGGTGAGTTCCAGGTGGTCGCGGACGTGCCGGGCGGTCGCCTCCGGTCCGGCGGTGCTGCCCTTGCCCTTGAAGAGGCGCAGGAAGCCGTTGGGGCCGTGCACGGCGAGGTCGTGGGTGCCGCCGGAGTAGACCGAGTTCCAGGCGTCGGAGAGGGACTTTCCGGCCTCGGTGGTGTAGGTCCAGGGGCCGTCGGTGCGGTTGCCGGAGGTCACGAGGAAGGCGGCGCCCGCGTGTGCGCCCGAGGCGAACGTGAGTGCGAGCTTGCCGGTCGAGGTGTCCGCGGAAGCGTCCACCACCGGGGCGTACTTCAGCGGACGGGTGGGCCGGTGGCCTCGCTCCTGCTTGGGCAGCGAGGGGTTGGCGGGCGGCTTCGGCACGTAGTCGGGGTGCCGGTTGTGGTCCGGCGGCTGGTAGCCGGCCGTGGACGGCAGCGCGACCGGCTTGGTGTCCTTGCGGGAGAAGTCGAAGGCGCTGGTCAGGTCGCCGGTGATGGCGCGGCGCCAGGGCGAGACGTTCGGCTCGTGCACACCGAAGCGGCGCTCTATGAACCGGATGATCGAGGTGTGGTCGAGGGTCTCGGAGCAGAGGTAGCCGCCCTTGCTCCACGGGGAGACGACGAGCATCGGCACCCGCTGGCCGAGGCCGTAGGCGCCGGCGACATGGCCGATGTCACCCTTGAACAGATCGAGCGAGGCGTCCAGGGTCGACTTGCCCTGGGCGCCGGAGGCCGGCGGGAAGGGCGGGACGACGTGGTCGAAGAAGCCGTCGTTCTCGTCGTAGGTGATGAACAGCGCCGTCTTGGCCCAGACGTCCGGGTCGGCGGTGAGCGCGTCCAGGACCTGGGAGACGTACCAGGCGCCGTAGTTGGCGGGCCAGTTCGGGTGCTCGGTGAAGGCCTCGGGGGCGACGACCCAGGAGACCTGCGGCAGCTTGCCGGCCTTGACGTCGGCCTTCAGCTGGTCGAAGAAGCCCTCGCCCTTCTTTGCGTCGGTGCCGGTGCGGGCCTTGTCGTACAGCGGGTCGCCGGGCTTGGCGTCGCGGTACTGGTTGAAGTAGAGGAGCGAGTTGTCGCCGTAGTTGCCGCGGTAGGCGTCCTGGATCCAGCCCCAGGAGCCGTTCGCGTCGAGGCCGTCGCCGATGTCCTGGTAGATCTTCCAGGAGACCCCGGCCTTCTCCAGGCGCTCGGGGTATGTCGTCCAGCCGTAGCCCTTCTCGTCGTTGCCGAGGACCGGGCCGCCGCCCTGGCCGTCGTTGCCGACGT
Source organism: Streptomyces sp. IMTB 2501 (assembly GCF_001953885.1). GTDB lineage: Bacteria > Actinomycetota > Actinomycetes > Streptomycetales > Streptomycetaceae > Streptomyces. Next base: position 199,029 of record NZ_MQUS01000007.1, read on the forward strand.
ACCCCGTCCACATGTAGTAGCGGTTGGGGTCGGTCGAGCCCATGAACGAGCAGTGGTAGGCGTCGCAGAGGGTGAAGGCGTCGGCGAGCGCGTAGTGGAACGGTATGTCCTTGCGGGTCAGGTACGCCATGGTCGTGGTGCCCTTGGCGGGCACCCACTTGTCGTACTTGCCGCCGTTGAACGCCGCGTGTGTGTCGTTCCAGCCGTGCGGCAGGTCCTGGATGAAGGCGAGACCCAGGTCGTCGGCGTCGGGGTGGAAGGGCAGGATGTCCTTCGTGCCGTCGGACTGCTTCCAGACGGACTTGCCGTTCTGCGAGACCGAGCGGGGGTCACCGAAGCCGCGGACGCCGCGGAGCGTGCCGAAGTAGTGGTCGAAGGATCGGTTCTCCTGCATGAGGACGACGATGTGCTCGACATCCTGGACCGTCCCGGTGCGATGGTGTGCGGGCAGGGCGGCGGCGCGCTGGATGCTGCTGTTCAGCGCGGTGAACGCCGTGGTGGCGCCCGCGAGTTGGAGGAAACGGCGCCGGTTGACTTCGGCCATGGGTCTGAGGGTCCTCTCGTCCTGACGTACGTGATGCCGTCGTGATGCCGTGCAAATGACGGAATCTGCGCGGAGCGAGTGTTCCAAGAGCAACAAACGTCAGGGAAGGGCCTGGTGGCATCTGTGTGAAACTCAACGGTCCGTGCGGTGCGAGCAACCGCTTGCACGAACGCTTCCGCCTGACGGAAGTTGGCGTTGCACACCGTACGGCGCCTCCCGACGATGTGGCCACCACCCACGGACGGGAGCCGCAGCCATGCCGCATATGACCGCATTTGCCAGGAATCAGTGGTACGTCGCCGCCTACAGCGAGGAGGTCGGGCGCGAGTTGCTCGGCCGGACGATCCTCGGGGAACCGCTCGTCCTCTACCGCGCCGAGGAGGACGGCACCCCGGTCGCCCTGCACGACCGGTGCGTCCACCGCCGCTACCCGCTCTCCGAGAGCGGCCTGGACGGCGACCGCATCGTCTGCGGCTACCACGGTTTCACCTACGACCGCACCGGCACCTGTGTGTACGTGCCGGGCCAGAAACGTGTCCCCCGCACCGCGCGCGTCGCCGCCTACCCGGTCGTGGAACAGGACTCGCTGGTCTGGGTGTGGATCGGCGACCCGGCGCTCGCCGACTCGGACACGATCCCTCGGGCCCGGCACCTCGACTCCCCCGGCTGGACCACCGTACGCGGCATGGAGCCGATCGACGCCGACTACGGCCTGCTCGTCGACAACCTCCTCGACCTGTCCCACGAGACCTATCTGCACGGCGGCCACATCGGCACCCCCGAGGTCGCCGAGACGCCCATCACCACCGAGGTGGACGAAGGCGCGGGTGTGGTCCGGGTCAGCCGGCACATGGACGACGCCGAGTGCCCGCCGTTCTACGCCCGCTCGACCGGTATCGAGGGCCGGATCACCCGATGGCAGGACATCGAGTACCACGCGCCCTGTCTGTATCTGCTGCACAGCCGGATCGCGCCGGTGGGCGCCGTACCGGAGCCGGACGGCGGCGACCCGCACGGCTTCCACACCGAGATCACCTACGCCATCACCCCGTCGACGGACGGCACGGTGTACGACTTCTGGGCGGTGTCCCGGGACTGGGCGGCGCATGACACCGAGGTGACCGAGTTCCTGCGGGCCAACAACCACACGGTGGTGATGCAGGACGTGGACGCGCTCAACCTGCTGCAGCGCACCCTCGGCACCGAACGCACCGGCTACCAGGAGCTGAGCATCAACATCGACACCGGCGGCCTGGCCGCCCGGCGCATCCTTGCCCGGCTGGCCGAGGAGGGCGACAAGCCGGTCGAGGGGGTCCGGTGAGCCCCGGCACCGGCGAGGTCTACCGGATCGACTGGCTGCCGGGCACCGATGTGCTGCACGGCGTCTGCCACTGCGGTGCGGAGCACACCGCCGAGGACCCGGTGGGGATGTGGGAGTGGATGCTGGCCCATCCCGAAGGACACGACAACGCAGAGGTCGTACGGTGACCGAACTCGAACTCGTAGTGAAAGCACGTGAGTTTGTCGCCGAGGGGGTACTGGCGCTGACGCTGGGCGATCCGCTGGGCCGTGCGCTGCCCGCCTGGGAGCCCGGCGCCCATGTGGATCTGCTGCTCGGGCCGGACCTGGAGCGGCAGTACTCGCTGTGCGGCGATCCGGCGGACCGGTCGGCGTGGCGGATCGCGGTACTGCGCGAACCGGCCGGGCGCAGGGGGTCCCCCCGGCCGAGGGCGGGGGAAGGATCGGCCTACGTCCACGAGCAGCTGGGCGAGGGCGGGAAGGTACGGGTGCGCGGGCCGCGCAACCACTTCCGGCTGGAGCCCGCGCCCCGCTACCGGTTCCTCGCGGGCGGCATCGGCATCACCCCGATCCTGCCGATGCTGGCGGCGGCCGAGCGGTCCGGCGCCGAGTGGACCCTCCTCTACGGCGGACGCACCCGCTCGTCCATGGCGTTCACCGCGGAACTGGCGTGCTACGGCGACCGGGTCACCCTCGCCCCGCAGGACGAGGCCGGCCTGCTCGACCTGGCCCCGGTGCTGGACGGCCTGCCCGCCGGCACCCTGGTGTACTGCTGCGGTCCCGGCCCCCTGCTGGACGCCGTCGAGGAGCGCTGCCCGGCCGGAGCACTGCGGATCGAGCGCTTCCGGCCGAAGGAACAACGGGCGTCCATGGACAGGGAGTTCGAGGTCGTGCTCGCCCGCAGCGGTCGTACCGTCCCCGTCCCGCCGGACATGTCCGTGCTGGACGCGGTGCGCGCCGCCGGGGTCGAGGTGCTGTACTCCTGCACGGAGGGGACGTGCGGCACCTGTGAGACGGACGTGCTGGAGGGCGCCCCGGAGCACCGGGACTCGGTCCTCACCGAGGAGGAGCGGGCCGCAGGCGACACGATGATGATCTGTGTGTCCCGGTGCCGGGGCGCCCGTATCGTGCTGGACCTGTGAGGCGCGACCCGCTCAGGACGTCAGATACGCCTCCACCTCACTGAACTGCCCCGCCGGCCAGCCCGTGTTGGCGCTGACGGCGAGGCGGAGGTAGCGCAGGCCGGTGCCGCTCGGCAGCGGGACGGTGGCGGTGTTGCCGGTGGCCGGGTCGAAGCGGTACCCCTGGGTGCCGACGACCGTGGAGTAGTTCGAGCCGTCGCTGCTGCCGAGCACGGTGATGGTCTGGGTGCGGGCACCCCAGGCCGAGGAGGGCGGCAGCTTCAGCACCAGCCGGCGCACGGCGTAGGACGAGCCCAGGTCGACCGTCCAGGACTGCGGGAAGGCGTTGTTGGTCGACTCCCAGTAGGAGTTGGCGTCACCGTCGACCGCCTTGCCGGGGGTGTAGACGTCCTGGGAGCCCGTCGCACTGGCCGGCCGGCCCTTGGCGAGGTTGCGGTTCGGGTCGGGGTCGGGGTTTCCCTGGCCGGGCTGAGGCCAGGTGGAGCAGTCCGACCAGGTGCTGTTCCAGCCGGAGTTGCCGCCGCCGTCGCTGATCGCGAAGGAACCGGAGTTCGCCGGGTAGGGGCAGTTGTAGATGCCGGCGGCCCCGACCTGGGTGGCGGTGACGTTCTTGAAGGTGGCCGCGCCCGGCGCCTCGGCCTGGACGACGACCGTACCGGTGTTCCGCACGGTCGCGCCTGTCACGTCGACGTTCTGCACCGCGTATCCGCGCCCGCCGCCGGAGACGAACTCGAAGGCGCTGTACGGACTGTCGGTGATCGTCGTGTTGGTGATGTTGACGGTCGCGTTGATCGCGCTGTCGTAGGAGTCGACCCGCAGCGCGCCCATCGGGTGGTTCCAGTTGGGGTTCATCGCGCCGGTGCGCACCAGGGTGTTGCCGTCGACCGTGATGGTGCCGGAGAGCGGGGAGAAGGGGTCGAGGAACTTCTGGTTGGAGATCGCGATACCGCTGCCGAGGGCGTTGGTGTCGGAGATCAGGTTGTTCTTCACCGAGAGGTCGGTGCCACCGTAGATCGCGATGCCGTTGGCCAGGTTGGGCTGCGAGATCGTGTTGTTCTCGAAGCTGGAGTCCGTGTCCGGGGAGTACAGCGACCACATGGCGAGGGCGTCGTCGCCCTGGTTGCGCAGGAAGTTGTTGCGGACCACGACGCCCTTGGCGGTGCCGTTGAGGTTGATGCCGTCGGCGGTGGTGTCGAGGATGCGGTTGTTCTCCACGACCAGGTTGTCGTCGTTGCCCATCAGCCACATGCCGCACTTCATGTGCTGGATCCACATGCCGGAGACGGACGAGTTGGGGCCGAGCGAGCCGTTGACGAAGTTGTCAGGGTTGGAGTCGACGCGCTCGGTGACCTCGCCCATGACGGCGAAGTCCTTGATGTGGACGTTCCCCGAGGAGCTGGACTGGTCGATGAAGCGGGAGGTGTGCACGACCGAGTACCAGCTGCCGGCGCCCTGGAGGGTGACGTTCTGCACGCCGTTCAGGGAGGAGGTGATGCGGTAGTCGCCGGGCGGGATCCACACCGTACCGCCCTGGGCGGCGGCGATGGCGTCACGGAAGGCCTGGGTGGAGTCGCCGGCCCCGGTGGGGTCGGCGCCCTTGGACAGGACGGACACCGAGCCGGCCGGCTGGGAGACGGCGGCCGCGACCTGCTCGAAGTCGGCCACGTCGACGGTGACCTCGGTGCCGGTCGACTCGAAGGCGACCTTGTCGCCCGCCTGGATGTTCTGGCCGAGCATCAGGCGCGCGTCGTCGAAGAAGTGATGCTGCTTGGCTCCGGGGATCCAGCCGGTGTCGATGTAGGAGTACTTGGAGGTGACGGTCAGCGTTTTCGCGAGCTTGACCCCGTTGACGTACACGTCGAGCGTGCCGGACTGACCGTCGGGGACACTGTAGGAGACGTTCACCGCGTTGGCGGCCTGGGGCGCCGTGAACTCGACGCGCTGGCCGGAGGTGAGGCGCACGGCCTGCCGTCCGGAGGCCTCGGAGGCGAGCGTGCCCTGGGTGTAGTCAGGGCCGATCCTGGTGCCGGTGGTGGTCGCCGACTCCGCCTCCACCGAGGTGAAGGGGAGGCCGGCGCCGGCGGCCGCGTGGGCGGTGGGCGCGACGGCGACGAGCATGCCGGCGGCGAGGGCCACCGCGACCCCCATGGATGGCATGCTCCTGACAGATCTCACCGTGGTGCTCTGCATGTGCTGGTCCCTTCGGGGTGGGGGTGCGGGGATGACGCGGCGCGTCGGCGGCTCAGCTCCGCAGCCAGACCGCCGTGTCCTGCGGCAGCCGGCCCTTGTCGTCCAACGAGCCGCTCACGAGGAGGAGTTGGGAGTGTCCGGGAAGCTCGGCGGGGGTGGGCGCGAGGTTGACCATGCAGGTCATGCCCTCGGCGCGGGTGAAGGCGAGGACGCCTTCGTGGGCAGGCAGCCAGGTCAGCGGGCCGCCGCCGAAGAGGGGGCGGGCGGCGATGGCCTGGCGGTAGAGGGTGAGCATGGAGTCCGGGTCATTCTGTTGCCGGTCGACTGCGTACGACGTCCAGTCGGCCGGCTGCGGCAGCCACGGCTCCCGTTGTGAACCGAATCCCGCATACGGCATATCGGCGGCCCACGGCAGCGGTACCCGGCATCCGTCCCGGCCGGGGTCGACTCCATGCGACCGGAAGTACATCGGATCCTGTATGCGGTCGACCGGGATCTCGGCCTCCGGCACCCCCAGCTCCTCCCCCTGGTACAGGTACACCGCGCCGGGCAGCGCCAGCGACAGCAGGGCGGCGGCCCGTGCCCGCCGGGTGCCGAGTGCCAGGTCGGTCGGGGTGCCGAAGGCCTTGGCGGCGAAGTCGAAGCCGGTGTCCGCGCGGCCGTAGCGGGTGACCGTGCGGGTGACGTCGTGGTTGCAGAGCACCCAGGTGGCCGGGGCACCGACGGGGGCGTGCTCGGCGAGGGTGGTGTCGACAGCGGCACGCAGCCGGGCGGCGTCCCAGGGGCAGGACAGGAAGGAGAAGTTGAAGGCGGTGTGGAGTTCGTCGGGGCGCAGATAACGGGCGAAGCGTTCGGTGTCGGGGAGCCAGACCTCGCCGACGAAGACACCGTCGTAGGCATCGGCGAGGGTGCGCCAGGAGCGGTAGATGTCGTGGAGTTCGTCGCGGTCGACGAACGGGTGCGGCTCGGGGTGCGCGGCGAGGTCGGGCAGGTCCGGGTCCTTGGCCAGCAGGGCCGCGGAGTCGATGCGCACGCCGGCGACACCGCGTTCGAACCAGAAGCGCAGGATCTCCTCGTGCTCCTGGCGCACCGCCGGGTGGGCCCAGTCGAGGTCCGGCTGCTCGGGTGTGAACAGGTGGAGGTACCAGTCGCCGTCGGCGAGGCGCGTCCAGACCGGTTCGGTGGAGCCGACGAACTGGGACGGCCAGTCGTTGGGCGGGAGTTCGCCGCACGCGCCGCGCCCGGGCCGGAAGTGGAACAGCGCGCGCTCGGGGCTGCCGGGCCCGGCGGCGAGCGCGGCCCGGAACCACGGATGCTGGTCGGAGACATGGTTGGGCACGATGTCGACGATGGTCCGGATGCCCAGCTCGCGCGCCTCGGCGATGAGTTTCTCGGCCTCGGCGAGGGTGCCGAAGGCCGGGTCGATGGCACGGTAGTCGGCGACGTCGTAGCCGCCGTCCTTCATCGGTGACAGGTACCAGGGGCTGAACCACAGGGCGTCCACGCCGAGTTCGGCGAGATACGGCAGCCGGGCACGGACGCCCGCGAGATCGCCGGTGCCGTCGCCGTCGCCGTCCGCGAAGCTGCGGACGTAGACCTGGTAGATGACGGCGGTGCGCCACCAGTCACGGTCCTTCGGGGCAGGGATGGACTGTCCCACGGAGCTTCCCTTTCTGTGAGGCGGTGCGGTGGCGTCAGCCCTTGGTGCTGCCCGCGCTGATGCCGGCGATGATGTGCCGCTGGAAGACGAGGAACAGCGCCACCATCGGGATGCTGGCGATCACCATCGCGGCGATGAGCACGGTGAGCTGGATGTTCTGCGACAGCTGGACCAGGGCCACGCTGATCGGCTGCTTGTCGGTGTCGGAGAAGACCATCAGCGGCCACAGGAAGTCCTGCCAGACGGCGACCAGCGCGAAGATCGACACCACGCCGAGGACCGGCCGGGACATGGGCAGCACCACCGACCACAGGATGCGCAGCTTGCCGGCGCCGTCGATCTCGGCTGCCTCCAGCACATCGCGCGGCAGCTGGTCGAAGAACCGCTTCAGCAGGTACAGGTTGAAGGCGTTGGCGACCGCGGGCAGCCAGATGCCGAGGGGGTCGTTGAGCAGGCTGGTGTGGATCAGCGGGAGGTCGGCGGCCGTCAGGTACTTCGGTACGACCAGGGCCTGTGCAGGGACCATCAGGGTGGCCAGGATGCCGCCGAGGATCACCTTGTCGAACGCCGGCCGCAGCTTGGACAGGGCGTAGGCGGCGGCCGTGCAGAACACCAGCTGGAACGCCCAGGCTCCGGCGGCCTGTACGACGGTGTTCCACAGGTGCTGCGGGAGCTGCATCAGGTCCCAGGCGCCGGTGTAACCGCCGAGGTGCCAGTGGTGCGGGAGGAGAGTGGGCGGGGTCCGGGCCACCTCGTCGGGGGACTTCATCGCACCGGTCACCATCCAGTAGACCGGGAAGAGGAAGGCGAGCGCGAAGAGGACGACGACGGCCGTGAACACCGTCCAGTAGATCGCCCTGCCGCGCGGGCGGGCGAGAGTGGCCGGTGAGATCAGGGTGCGGGTGCTCATGCGGTGTCCCCCTCGGTGCGGGTGAGCCGCAGATAGAGGGCGGAGAACGCGCCGAGCAGGACCAGGAGCATGACGCTGAGGGCGCAGGCGCCGCCGAAGTCGTTGTAGAGGAAGGCGTACTTGTAGATGAGGTAGAGGACGGTCACCGTGGCGTTCTCCGGACCGCCGCCGGTGATGACGAACGGCTCGGTGAACACCTGCATGGTGGCGATGATCTGCAGGAGCATCAGCATCAGGATCACGAACCGGGTCTGCGGGACCGTGACGTGCCTGATGCGCTGGAGCAGGTTCGCGCCGTCCAGTTCGGCGGCCTCGTACAGCTCGCCGGGGACGGACTGCAGGGCGGCGAGGTAGATCAGGACGGTGCCGCCCATGTTGGCCCAGGTGGCCACGATCACCAGGGAGATGAGCGCGGTGTCGGTGCCGTTGGACCAGTTGGACGTCGGCAGGTGCAGTAAGCGCAACGTCTCGTTGGCGAGGCCGTTTCCGGGGTCGTAGAACCACTTCCACAGCAGGGCGCTGACCACCGGCGGGATCATCACCGGCAGGTAGACCACGACCCGGAAGAACGCCTTGGCGTGCCGGAGTTCGCCCAGGACGAGGGCGAGCAGGAAGGGGATCGCGAAGCCGAAGAGCAGGGCCAGCAGGGTGAAGGTGAGGGTGTTGCGCCAGGCCGCGCCGAACTCGGGGTCGTGCAGGACGCGGGTGAAGTTGGCGGTGCCGACCCACTGGGGATCCGAGCCGGGCGTGTACTTCTGGAAGGCGATGACGACCGCGCGGATCGCCGGGTACCAGGAGAACAGGGCGAAGCAGACGAGGCCGCCGAGGAGGAAGGCGTAGGCGCGGGCCTGGTCGATCAGGCGGCGCCGCCTCCGGCTCCCTACCGGGGGCGGCGCCGGGACCGGGTGGGCGGCGGCCTTCGTCACGGGCTGCCGCTCGGCCGTCTTCGTCATCGCGGTCAGCTCCGCGCCAGGATGCTGTCGATCTTGCCGGACGCGTCCTTGAGGAGCTGGTCCGGGTCGGCGTCCTTCTGGGTGAGAACGGCGGAGACGACGCTGTCGAGGACCGAGTAGATCTGCTGGGCGTCCGGCGGCTCGATCTTCATCGTCAGCCGCTGGTTGCCGTCGAGGAAGGCCTGGTAGTTCTCCACCGGGACATTGGCGTTGGCCTTCTTGGCCTGCTGGTCCTTGGCGTCGGCGGCGCCGGTGAACAGGCGCGGCTCGGGCAGGCCCACGGGGGCGTCGTTCTTCTTGGCGCGTGCGTAGTCGCCGAGGAAGCCCGATCCGGGGGTGAGGAACATGTGGCCGAGCCACTTCAGGCCGGCCCGGATCTGGGCGGGCGTGTCGTGCTTGTTGAACATGTAGCCGTCGCCGCCGATGAGGGTGGCCCTGCCACCGGGCATGGGGCCGATGGCGATGTCGTCGTAGTTCGCGCCCTTCTCCTTGACCAGGATCGGGATGTTGTCAGGAGCGGCGAGATACATGCCCAGCCTGCCCGAACCCATCATCTGCTGCGCGTCGTTGATGACGAGGAGCTGCTTGCTGCCCATGGAGTTGTCGGTCCACCGCATGTCGTGCAGGTTCCGCAGGACGGCGTGGCCCTCGGGGGTGTCGATGGCGGCCTTCTTGCCGTCCGCGCCGACGACGTCGCCGCCCTGGGAGTAGAGCTCGGCGGTGAAGTGCCAGCCGCCCTGGTTCTGGGCGCTGTAGTCGGCGTAGCCGACGGTGCCGTTGCCGAGGGCGGCGATCTTCTTCGCGTCGGCGCGGACCTCGTCCCAGGTGCCGGGTGGCTTGTCGGGGTCGAGTCCGGCCTTCTGGAACAGCTTGCGGTTGTAGATCAGCCCCATGCTGTATCCGGTACGCGGTACACCGTAGACCTTTCCGTCCACGGTGTAGATGTCCCGCAGCTGCTTCTGAACGGAGTCGTAGGACTTCAGCTCCTTCAGGTACGGCGTGAGATCGGCCGCCTGGCTGATGTCCACGACGTGCCTGGCGTCGGTGAAGTACGTGTAGAAGACGTCTTCCATCTGACCTCCGGCGAGCTTGGCGTCGAAGGTCTTCGGGTCCTGACAGGGGAAGGCGTCGTGCGCGACGACGTCGATGTCCGGGTTCTGCTTCGCGAAGGAGGCGGTGTCCTCCTCGAAGAACGTGCGGTCGACCTTGGCGCTCCTGGGCGGCTCGCAGTTGACGGTGATGCGCGTCTTGCCGCTCGCCGGGCCGTCGCCGCCCGAGCCGCACGCGGTGGCGGCCAGAGCGAGCGAGGAACAGACGCCGATCGCGGCGAAGGTACGGCGGAACCCGGTGCTTCTCATCGGTGGACCCCCTGATGGCACTCATGGCAGGAGCGGTGGGCGCCGCACACTCAAGCACCACCGACATCAGGACGCAAGATGTCGCGCAGAATCTGCAATTGTTCGACAGACAGCCGGATCTTCCCGCTCTCAGCCGCGCTGCCCCTCTCGCCCTCCGTCGCGCGGGGCTTGCGCGGTGGATCCGCGCACCACCAGCTCGGGCTCGAAGAGAAGCTCCTCGGTGGGTACGGCGGTGCCGCCGATCTGCGCGTTCAGCAGCTCGACGGCCGCGCGGCCCATGGCCTCGATGGGCTGGCGGACGGTGGTCAGCGGGGGTTCGGTGCAGTTCATGAACGCCGAGTCGTCGTAGCCGACGACGGAGATCCGGCCCGGGACGTCGTATCCCTTGCGGCGCGCGGCCCTGATCGCGCCGAGCGCCAGGGGGTCGCTGGCGCAGATGATGCCGGTGACACCCCGGTCGATCAGCCGGGACGCGGCCGCGTGACCGCCCTCGATGGAGAAGATCGCCCGGGCGACGAACTCCTCCGGCAGGTCGCCGGCGATCGCCTGCGCGGCGGCCAGCTTGCGCGCCGAGGGCACATGGTCGCCGGGGCCGAGGACGAGCCCGATGCGCTCATGGCCGAGGGAGGCCAGATGCCGCCACGCCTGCTCGACGGCGACGGCGTCGTCGCAGGACACACCCGGGAAGCCGAGGTCCTCGATGGCCGCGTTGACCAGCACGACGGGGATGTTGCGCTCGGCGAGCAGCCGGTAGTGCTCGTGCGGGGCGTCCGCCTGCGCGTACAGGCCGCCGGCGAACACCACGCCGGAGACCTGCTGTTGCAGCAGCAGCTCGACGTAGTCCGCCTCCGAGACGCCGCCCCTGGTCTGTGTGCACAGCACCGGGGTGAGCCCGAGCTGGGCGAGCGCGCCGCCGATGACCTCGGCGAACGCCGGGAAGATGGGGTTCTGCAGCTCCGGCAGGACCAGGCCGACGAGCCGGGCGCGTTCCCCGCGCAGCTGGGTGGGGCGCTCGTAGCCAAGGACGTCGAGGGCCGTCAGCACCGCCTGCCGGGTGGCGTCGGAGACCCCGGGCTTGCCGTTGAGGACCCGGCTGACCGTGGCCTCGCTGACCCCGACCTTCTTCGCCACTTCCGCAAGTCGTCGCGTCATGCACGCAAGCGTAGCGCAAATTATGCAAGTAACTTACGCAAGCGGTGCGCGCGTGAGCCTGTGGCTTCGGAGTGAGCGGGGTGCTTCTCCGACCCGGCGCCGCCGGCGACCTGAACGCCGGCGGTGCCGGGTCAGTCCTGGGGGGCCCGGACGACCGTGAGGTGCCCCGATGTGCCCCGCGGCACCCGAGGCCGGCGCCGGCGGCCTACGGGCGCGGCGGGGCGGCGGTTCTCGCGCAGGACCAGCGACAGGCGCCGGTAGCCCAGTTCCAGCAGGATCTCGGGCGTCTCCTCGACGATGCGGCACTCGGTGGGACCACGGCGCGGGTCGGGGTGGAACAGCAGCCGGACGGCGCCGTCGAGCCGGGTCGCCCTCTCGCCGACGGCCCGGATCCAGTGCGGCAGGCCCTGCCGGTAGGCGGCCTCCATGAGCGGGTCCTGGGCGATGTCGCGGCGGATCGCCTGGAGTTCGTGGTCGTGACCGTACGTCTCCAGGGCGGACCTGAGGTGGGCGAGCATCGGCAGGCACCAGCCCTGCTCGTACTCGCCGAGGACGTCGCCCGCGTCCGGGTGGAACAGGACGAACCGCAGGAAGTTGTCCCCGGGCATGGCCGTCGCCTGCGGGCGCACCCCGCGGAAAAGTGTCTCGAACGCGCCGTTGGCCATGACCACGTCCCAGCGGTGGTCGACGACCAGCGACGGACAGGCGAGGGCGTCCAGCAGGACGGCGTAGTCCTGGAGGTACGCCTGGCTCTCGCAGGTCTCGGGGACGGGCCGCGGTGCCGGCCGCTGCCCTCCTGCCTGATGTGCCATCGGGAGGTCACCCCTCTTGCCTCTGCGGCCTTCACGCGGCCCTGCGATCCTGCGGCTCACGACGAGTCCGTGTCAACTATCGTGGCATTTCATGCCCGTTGACGGCTGAAATTCGCCACAGTTGTGGCGACACCTGGATGTGAGTTCGAGGCACCCGCTACTCTCCGGGAAGTTCACGGCGATCGCCCGTGAGAATGTGAAGCACGGACGCATCTGAAGCCCTTGAGAGACGTAGGAGTTCTGTCGGTGACGGATGGCTACGAGGATCCGGGCGCCACGGCGACCGCCCAGCTGCCGGCCGTCGTCGCCCGCGTCGCCGCGCTCGCCGACCGGCTCGGCGTGGCGCAGGCCGAGGTCTTCGACGTGGGGCGGCTCTCCGTGGCCTGTGGTGTCCCGGAGGCGGTGGCAAAGGCCCTGCTCGCCGGCCGGCCGGCGGGCGAACCGGACGTCCAGGCGCGCTTTCTGCAGCGCCTGGGTCTGCTGCGGCGTACCCGGCTGAAACCCAACGGCCGCAAGTACACCCAGCAGGAGATCGCCGACGGCGCGGGGATGTCCCGGCAGCAGGCCGGCGCGCTCATCAACGGCGACCGGCGGCCCACCATGGAGCACTGCGACGCGCTGCAGCGCTTCTTCCGGGTGCACGCCGGGTTCCTGACCGCGGAGGACCCCGAGGCGCTGGCGGGCGCGCTGCAGCGCACCGAGCAGGAGCTGCTGCAGAAGCTCGCCGACCGGGAGCGGGCCGCCGCCGGGGCCGACCAGGATCCGCTGGAACGGCTGCTGCAGGACCACGGGGTGCGCGGTATAGCGTGGCGGGCCGCGCAGTTGCCCACCGACCAGCACCGGGACAAGGTCGCCGAATGGCTCGACATGCTCCTGGAGAGCGTCAAGCGGCCCGAGTCGTGAGCCGGGGGAGGACTGTGGGCATCGGCAGGGACATGCGCCGGCTGTGCAACGAGCTGGTGGGCGGGCTGAGGCTGTCCGCACCGGCACCACCGCGGGAGCTGTACCGCGCGCTGTGCGACACGATGGGCCGCCGCCGCGGCCGCCCGGTGCACTTCCGCGCGGCCGCCTTCCCACCGGGTACGGCGAGCGGGCTGTGGCTGGACCTGAGCGACCGCGACCTCGTCGTGGTGGAGGAACGCACCGCGCCCGACCATCAGTTGGTGATCCTCGGTCACGAGCTGTGGCACATGCAGGCCGACCACCGCGGACACCATGTCGACGGCATCGGGGTCGCCACGCGGCTGTTGCACGACGACACCGACCAGGACGCGCTGCAGGCCACGGTGCAGCGGGTCGCGGCCCGGACCCGCTTCGACCTCGCCGAGGAGCGCGCGGCCGAGACGTTCGGCCTGCTGCTGGCCAGCAAGTGCCGCACCTGGCTGGCCGGTTCGGCCCTGCGGGGCCCGGTGCTCCGCGACGACGTGGCCGGCCGGATCGAGGCGTCCCTGGGGTATCCGGGGGCACAGGGCTGACCCGAGGGGGGCGCGCACGCGCGCGGCGGATCTGCCTTCGTCCCGGCCGCTCCCAAGGCCCTCATCAGGAGGTTTCGCCTCCGCTGAGCGGGCGATCCGGTGCGGACCCGAAGGGCGTTGTCAGTGGTGGGCGGCAAGCTGGAGGGTGCGCCGCAGCGCGCGTGACCGTGACGCCTACTCGGGGAGAGCCGACCGATGCCCACCGCCGTACTGACCGACCGTGAGCGCACCGCCGTACAGGCCTATCTGCGGCTCCTGCACACCGTCCGCGCCGCCTTCGACGGCCCACCGGACGGCGGCCGGCCCTTCATGGTGCCACCCGCCGTACTGGCCGAGGCGGAGCAGGCTCTGGCGCAGGCGGGTCTCGCGGGCAACGAGGCGGAGTTCTTCCGTCTGCTGCGCGACTGGTGCCCGCCGGCCTGACCGGGCCGGAGCCGCGAGCCGCCCCGGCCGGGACGTCAGGGCTACGGGACGACCACGGCGGTGGCGACCAGTCCGTCGCGTACGATCCACCGGCCGTCGAAGGCCTGGAGCCGGCGGTCGCCGACCCGCGGCCCGGGGACGAGGAGTTCGGCGCGCAGGGTGCCGTGCGGCTCGTCACCGGGGCTCGGGTGGAGGGTGATGTCGGCCTCGGAGAAGTCCAGCCACGCACGGGTGAGGGGGAACCACGCCTTGTAGACGGACTCCTTGGCGCTGAACAGGATCCGGTCCCAGTGCACGGCCGGCCGCTCACGGGAGAGCCGGGCGAGCCGCTCGGCCTCGGCGGGCAGGAAGACGGAGGGACCGACTCCTTCCGGGAGAGGGCCGTGCGGTTCGGCGTCGATGCCGAGGGAGACCGGATCGCCGGCGCGGGCCAGGGCGGCGGCGCAGAAGTCGTCGCAGTGGGTCATGCTGCCGATCAGGCCGTCCGGCCAGCTCGGTGCGCCCCGCTCGCCGGTGACCACCGGCTGCGCCGGCACGCCGAGCTTCTCCATGGCGCGCCGGGCGCAGCCACGCACGGCGGCGAACTCACGGCGGCGCTTGTCCACCGCCCGCTCGACGATCGCCGCCTCCTCGGGGTAGAGCGGCGCGTCCCACAGCGGGTCGTCACCGTGTGTCTCCACGACCACGACCGACTCCGGGAGCAGCTCCTCGATCACCGGGTTCGACCTCCATCGGCAGGATGCGGCGCAGCCTGCCCGGCGGGTCCGGACGCTTGCGCCATTCTCGGGGATAGCCTACGGAGACCTCTTCGAAGCGGACTCCGTCGTGCCAGGTGGTGCGCGGGATGTGCAGATGGCCGTAGACCATCGTGGCGACCGGGAAGCGCCGGTGCCAGTCGGCGGTCAGCAGGGTGCCGCACCACATGGCGAACTCGGGGTACCACAGCACCTCGGTGGGATGCCGGTGCAGCGGATAGTGGTTGACGGGTACGACGGGCAGGTCCGCGGGCAGTTCGGCGAGCCTGCGCTGGGTCTCGGCGACCCGTGCCCGGCACCAGGCGTCGCGGCTCGGGTAGGGGTCGGGGTGCAGCAGGTACTCGTCGTTGCAGACGATGCCCGTGCTCTCCGCGTAGGCCAGGCCCTCGGCCTTGGTGGCACAGCCGGGCGGCAGGTACGAGTAGTCGTACAGCAGGAACAGCGGGGCGACGGCGACCGGGCCGCCCGGGCCCTGCCACACCGGGTAGGGGTCCTCGGGGGTGACGACGCCCAGCTCGCGGCAGAGCTCGACCAGGTGGTCGTAGCGGGCGACGCCACGCAGGGTGACGGGATCCTTCGGATGGGTCCACAGCTCGTGGTTGCCCGGGGCCCACACGACCTTGCGGAATCGGGCCGCGAGCTTTTCGAGGGCCCAGCGGATGTCGGCGACCGTCTCGGCGATGTCACCGGCCACGAGCAGCCAGTCCTCGTCGCTCGTGGGCCGCATCTCCTCGACCAGGGCACGGTTCTCCGGATAGCTGATGTGCAGGTCGCTGATGGCCAGCAGCTGCCCGGCCCCGGCCCCAGACTCCACCCCGCGCCCCTTCCGATGATCCTCCGCCGGGACCACAAGAACACATTCCCGGACACCCGACAAGTGGCGACTGGCGGCGCGTCACGTTCCGGCCGGGCACAGCCGTCCGAAGGCTTCAGGAGCCGTCTGGACAGCCGCCCGGAATCCGTAACATCCGCGTTGCACGCGCGGGCTCTTGAAAGCCGTATGATCGCCCCGACACCGACACCCCAACCTCCCTTTCGCAGGGGTTGTTTGGTGTCCCTTCCTTCCTCCTGCCCGGGCACGGGCCGCCGAGCCCTGCCCGAAAACCGTGAAAGGCGGCCTGCATGCTCTCTCGCGTACGCGTCTGGCTCAACCGCACGTACGCGGAGAACGTGTTCTTCATGGATCAGCTGCGCAGAAATCCCAGCGATCGCGCCGTGGAGATCCATGCCACGCACGGGGACCCCGACTCCCCCGTGCTGGCCGCCGCCGACACCGCCGATCTGGAGCCGGAGGATCTGTCCCCGGCCGCGTACGTCGAGTACGCCCTGGACCAGTGCGCCCGGCGCGGCATCGACGTGTTCGTGCCCCGGCTGCACCAGGCGTCGCTCGTGGCGCACCGCGCGGAGTTCGCGGCGGCCGGTACGGCGCTGCTGGCTCCGACCGCCGAGGCGGTGGCCGTGTTCGAGGACAAGGCGACCGCGTACGAGGCGGTCCGCTCGGTCGGTGTCCCGGTGCCGCCGTGGTGGCGGGTGCGCACGACGGACGAAC
Organism: Streptomyces sp. IMTB 2501; assembly: GCF_001953885.1. Lineage (GTDB taxonomy): Bacteria > Actinomycetota > Actinomycetes > Streptomycetales > Streptomycetaceae > Streptomyces. Next base: position 215,251 of record NZ_MQUS01000007.1, read on the forward strand.
TCCTCGCCGCTGTTGAGGAGTTGGAGGCGGCTGGGCACAAGGCGTGCTTCAAGCCGGCCGCCGGTGCCGGCGGGGTCGGCTTCCGGGTGATCACCCGTTCCCCGTTCTCGCTGGCCGGCCTCGACGGGTTCCCGAGCCCGTACGTCCAGCTGGATCTGGTCGTCGAGGCGCTGCGGCGAGCCGGGGAGCCGGTGGACTGGCTGGTGATGCCGCGCCTGGAGCAGCCCGAGGTGTCGGTCGACTGCCTGACCGGCCCGGACAACCATGTGCGGCTCGCGGTGGGCCGCACCAAGAACGGCCGGCGGCGCGGCTTCACCCTGGACGAGCGGTGGCTGGAGCCGGCCCGGCTGATCGCGGAGGGCTTCGGGCTGCATCACCTGTCCAACATCCAGTTCCGGATGCTCGGGGACCGGCCGGTGCTGCTCGACGTCAACACGAGGCCCTCCGGGGGCTTGCACCAGCTGTCACTGTGCGGGGTGAACGTGCCGTGGGCGGCCGTGCAGTTGGCGCTGGGTGAGGATCCGGGGGTGATCGAGCCGCCGTTCCTGGGGCAGGACTACACGGTGGTGTCGGGGCCGCGGTCCCTGTTGCCCGTGCCCGCGGGGGTTCCCCGGCAGCGGGAGGCGGAGATCAGCGTTCCGACGGCGCCTGTGCAGGCGGCTTCGGCGGTGGAGGTCCTGCCGCTCTAGTGCCCGGCAGGCAACGTCTGCCCGTCAAAGAACGGCGTCCGGTGCGTGCTCTCGGTGTGCCGGCCGGAGGCCGTACCCCATGGGCTGGGCGTACGTGGGCTTTCGCCGGTTCGGCGAGAGGGCGTGCCGAGCGCCGCGACGGGGCGAACGCCGCCTGTCGGGGCACCAGGTCGTGCGGCGGGCGCTGGTCCGTCTGTGGTTGCTCGCGCAGTTCCCCGCGCCCCTGGGCAGAGCGGCGATCCTCACCGTGCGCGTTCCGGGAGAGATTTTTTTCGTCGGGGTGGATCCGGGGTGTATCAGAGCGCGGCTCCGGTGCTCTCCATAACGGCACCGGAGAACCCACGGGGGGCCAACGGGGGACCGAACGGGGGAATCCACGGGGGATGCCACGGGGGAACGGGTCGGTCGGTCGCGGTCACGGGGGGCGACCGGCCGACCCGGCGTGTCTCGCCGGGCCACGGGGCGATTCCACCAGGCGGGGAGCGGGCGGGACGGTGTTCGTGGGTCTCGCGCGGTGACACCCCTCTCGCGGTGCGCCCTCGGCATCCCAGGAATGGCGGGCGAACTCCAGGTGGCCTTGTCGCCTAGGCCCGCCGCAGGCGCAGGGTCAGGATCTGGAAGGGCCGCAGCGTGAGCGGGACGCCGCCGCTCGCGTCCGCCCGCACCTCGCCCAGCGGCCGCTCCAGCAGGTCGGTGACCTGGGCGCCGGTCGAAGGGAAGCCGGTGCGCAGCACGCCATGGGCCCGGCCGCCCCGGGACTCGTAGAGCCGTACCACCACGTCCTCGGAACCGTCGTCGGCCAGCTTGACGGCCTCCACGGTCACGCCCTCCCCCTCGACGGAGACGACCGGCTCGGGCTCGCCCGCCGAATCGGCCACGCGGAGCGGGAGGTTGAGGGCATAGCCCTCGGCGACCGCGTCGTCGATGCTCGCGCCGGGCAGCAGGGCGTAGGTGAAGCGGTGCCGGCCCTGGTCGGCCTCGGGGTCGGGGACGCGAGGGGCGCGGACCAGGCTGAGGCGGACCGTGGTGGTCGTACCCCCGTCGTCGCGGACGGTGCGGGTGATGTCGTGGCCGTAGGTGGAGTCGTTGATGACGGCGACTCCGTAGCCGGGTTCGGCGATGTGCACCCAGCGGTGGCCGGAGACCTCGAAACGGGCCGCCTCCCAGGTGGTGTTGGTGTGGGTGGGCCGCTGGACGTGGCCGAACTGGATCTCGGCACTGGAGTGCGGGGCGCGCAGGTCGACGGGGAATCCCGCCTTGAGGATCTTCTCCGTCTCGTGCCAGTCGATGTCCGTCTCGACGTCGATCCGCGCGCTGCCGGCGCGGACGGTGATCGTCTGGGTGATCCGGGAGCCCTTGCCGAAGGAGCGGATCACCTGGATCGCGCCGACGAGCGGGTGCTCCTCGGCCACGGTGACCGAGCCGGGTTCCAGCAGGTCGGTGTAGCGGTTCCGGTAGTGCTTGTCGATGTCCCAGGCGTCCCAGCAGTTGGGCAGGTCCGTGTGGAGGCGAAGCAGATTGCCCTGGCCGGCGAGGACTTCGCGATCGGATCGCAGATCGTATACAGACGACAGTGTTCCGTCGTCCGCCACCTGCACACGGACGATTCCGTTCTCCAGGGTGCGTCCGCTGACCGTGACCGGGTGCGGGGCTGCGGCGGGTGTGAGGGGCGCGGAGCCGTTCGCGGGCACCTGCACGTACACCGGTGCGCCCTCAGGGGTGCGGACCACCTCGGCGCGGTCCCGGGGGCTGGTGTTGAACACCCGGGGCCCGCCGCTGCCCAGCGCGGCGATCGCCTCGCCGGTGAGGTCACGCAACTCCCCTGCCACGCGTGCGTATTCGGCCTCGGCCTCGCGGTGCACCCAGGCGATGGAGGAGCCGGGAAGGATGTCGTGGAACTGGTGCAGCAGGACCGTCTTCCACAGCCGGTCCAGCCTCTCGTACGGGTAGCTGTAGCCCGGCGCGTGGAGGGCGGCCGTGGTGGCCCACAACTCGGCCTCGCGCAGCAGGTGTTCGGAACGCCGGTTGCCCTGCTTGGTGCGGGCCTGGGTGGTGTAGGTGGCGCGGTGCAGCTCCAGGTACAGCTCGCCGGCCCAGACCGGGGCGTCCGGGTACTCGGCGCGGGCCTTGGCGAAGAACGCGTCGGGGTGTTCGATCTCGACCTTCGCCGAGCCCTCCAGGTTCCGCAGCCGGCGGGCGCGTTCCATGATCTCGCGGGTGGGGCCGCCTCCGCCGTCGCCCCAGCCGAAGGGGGCGAGGGAGCGGGTGGCGCCGCCCTTCTCGGCGTAGTTGCGGACCGCGCCGGCCATCTCCTCGCCGCTGAAGCGGGCGTTGTAGGTGTCGATGGGCGGGAAGTGGGTGAAGATGCGGGTGCCGTCGATGCCCTCCCACCAGAAGGTGTGGTGGGGGAAGGCGTTGGTCTGGTTCCAGGAGATCTTCTGGGTGAGGAACCACTCGTTGCCGGCGAGCTTCGCCAGCTGTGGGTAGGCCGCGGTGTAGCCGAAGGAGTCCGGCAGCCAGACACCCCGGGTCTCGATTCCGAAGTGCTCCATGAAGAACCGTTTGCCGTGCACCAGTTGGCGGGCGAGGGCCTCGCCGCCGGGCAGATTGCCGTCGGCCTCCACCCACATGCCGCCGACCGGCGCCCACTGGCCCTTCACCACCGACTTCTTGATCCGCTCCCAGACGTGGGGGTGGTTGTCGCGCACCCACTCGTACTGCTGGGCCTGGGAGCAGGCGAAGACGAACTCCTCGTACTCGTCCGCGAGCGCGGTGACGTTGGAGAAGGTCCGGGACGTCTTGCGCTTGGTCTCGCGGATCGGCCAGAGCCAGGCCGTGTCGATGTGCGCGTGGCCGACGCCGGAGACGAGGTGTGCGCTGGCGTGGGCGGGCTTGGCGAGTACCGGGCGCAGGGCGTCGCGCACAGCGGGGGCCGAGGCGGAGATGTCGTCCAGGTCGAGCAGGTCCATGGCCCGGTCGAGGGCGTGCGCGATCTCGTGCCGGCGCGGCTCGTGCTCGCCGAGTTCCGCCATGAGTTCGCGCAGCACCTGGAGGTCGAGGTCGAGGTGCCAGACCTGCTCGTCGAGGACGGCGAGATCAGCCCTGCGGAACGTGTACAGACGACGGTCGCCCGCCGTCCGTACATCACCGAGCGGGGTCGGTCCGGCGAAGCCGTTCGCGAGGACGTCCGGGTTGGAGGCCGCCTCCACCAGATACTCGACCTCTTCACCGCCCACCGCCGGGTGGGCGACCGGCACGTACTGGTTGAGCGGATTGACCGCCTTCAGCGGGGTGCCGTCGGTGCGGTGGACGAGAGCCTCGGCCTGGTTGCCGGGCCAGTCGCCGGCGAAGCCGAGGTCGATGACCGCCTCCACCCGCCTGCCCGCCCACTCGGCGGGCACCCTGCCGGACATCCGGAACCAGGTCGTCCCCCAGGGCGGGCCCCACAGGGTGTCCATGGCGAACGGTGCGTACGGGGCGGCCGCGGCCTCCTCGAAAGACACCGGTTCCCCAGGGGCCTGCCAGGCCGCCACCTCCATGGGGACGCCGGACGCGTAGGTCGCGGGCTTGATGCGCTGGGTGTGGAGGCGTGCGACACGCTCCTCGATCCGGCGGCGTTCGTCGTGCATGGCGGTCTCCAGGAGGGAGAGGCGAGCAAAGGGGCGGAAAGCGCTTGCTGATACTGCTCACTCAAGGTACGCCAGGCCAGGATGGACCTGGGTGTAGCCCTCGACCAGCCTGCGGGCCACAGTGACCGAGTCGACCAACGGGTGCAGGGCGAAGGCCTTCACGGCCGTGTGCCGGGAGCCGGACTCGGCGGCGGCGAGCACCTCCCGCTCGACGGCCTTGACCGAGCAGACCAGCCCGGTGGCATGACCGGGCAAGGGGGCGACGGCCAGCGGGTGCGCGCCGCCCGCGTCGACCAGGCAGGGGACCTCGATCACCGCGTCGCCGTCGAGCGCGGACAGCGTGTTGCCGTTGCGCACGTTGAGGATCAGCGTGGTCCGCTCGTCGCGGGCGATGGCCCGCATCAGCGCGAGCGCGACCTTCTCGTAGCCGCCGGACAGATCGTCGGCTTCGCGCTCGCCCGCGCCGGCGCTCTCCCGGTTCTCGGCCATGTAGGTGGCCTCGCGTTCGGCGCGGGTGCGGTCCCACGCCCGGAGTGCGGACCGGTCCGTGCGCAGCGCCTCGGCGTAGAACCGGGCCTGCTGGTCGCGCAGGAAGACACCCCGGGTCTGTTCGGCCTCCTGGTAGGTGTGGACGGCTTCCCGGTTGAAGTAGTAGTAGTGCAGGTACTCGTTGGGGATCGCGCCGAGCGACTGCAGCCAGTCGACGCCGAACAGCCTTCCCTCCTCGAAGGAGCCCAGCAGGGCGGGGTCGGCCAGCAGGCGCGGGAGTTCGTCGCGTCCGGCGACCCGCAGGCCGCGCACCCAGCCGAGGTGGTTGAGACCGACGTAGTCGACGAAGGCCTGCTTCGGGTCGGCGCCGAGGACACGGGCGAGACGGCGGCCGAGGCCGACGGGCGAGTCGCAGATGCCGATGACGCGGTCGCCGAGGTGCCGGGACATCGCCTCGGTGACCAGGCCGGCCGGGTTGGTGAAGTTGATGACCCAGGCGTCGGGGGCGAGGCGGGCGACGCGCCGGGCGATGTCGACGGCGACGGGGACGGTACGCAGACCGTAGGCGATGCCACCCGCGCCGACGGTCTCCTGGCCGAGCACGCCCTCGGCGAGCGCCACCCGTTCGTCGTCCGCCCGGCCTTCCAGGCCGCCGACGCGGATCGCGGAGAAGACGAAGTCGGCGCCGGCGAGGGCCTCGTCGAGGTCGGTGGTGGCGGTCACCCGGGGCGCGTCGGGGATGCCGGCGGCCTGTTCGCCCAGTACACGGCCTACCGCATACAGCCGACGGTCGTCCAGGTCATGGAGGACGACCTCCGTGACCCGCCCTTCGGCATGGTCGGCCAGCAGCGCACCGTACACGAGCGGCACCCGGAATCCGCCGCCGCCCAGAATCGTCAGCTTCACGTCTGCACCCTTCCCGGAACTCCCACCGCGACCACCTCGGCACCGGCTTTCGCGGGGTTCTTCGACCGCCGTTGATCTTCGTTGGTCTTCATGGTGCCGGAGCGGCCGGCCGCCGTCCCCACGCTCGCCGGACCACTGGGCGGACATCGAGTCCACCCCGGGCCTTCAGGGCGGCTTCATCCGGGAGTTCTGGGGTGGCGCGATGCTGCAGCGCGTGAGCGACGGGAGACCGGCCGGGCGAGCGAGTGCCGGGCTGTACGACAACGGTGTCAGCGCGGCCGGCTGCCGCTGGGCATGCGGCGGTGAGGACGTGGTCCGGATCCGGTGCCACCGGCACGAGGGCATCGTCGTCACCAACCGGCAGCCCGCCCGGGGCCTCGCCTGGCTGACGGCGGCCTGGGAGCTGGCCCCGGCCCACGGCCGTACCCTGACCGCTACGGCCGTGCTGCCCGATCTGCGGCCGGGCGAGACGGCGGCCGCACCCCTGCCGTTCGCGCTGCCGGCGGACGGCGGTGCCATGTGGCTGACCCTGCGGCTGGTGACGGCCTGGGACGAGCCGTGGACACCGCGCGGTACGGAGGTGTGCGCGCCGCGGATCCGGCTGCGGAGGGACGTCCCGGCCCGGCCCGTGGTCGAGCCCGACGGGCCCCGGCAGCAGGTCCCGGTCCTTCGTCGTCGCGCCGAAGCGACACAGGGAGCGCCGGGCGCGCAGTCGTACGACCCCGATGCCTTCCCCGAATACCGCAGGGCGCCGGATGTCCACCGCCGGAGCCGGACCCTGCGCGTTCTGTGACCCCGTAGCCCCGTAAGCCCTCCTCAGCGTCCGTCTTTCCCCTCACCTCACCTTCACGGAGCACACGTGTGTACGTCGCATGAGCACCCCCAGGCCGAGGCCGCGCAGGCCGGTGCCGGAAGACGCGGTTTCCTCAGGGCCACCGCGCTGCTGGGCGCCGCCGCCACAGCCGGTGTCGCGCTGCCGTCGGTCGCGGAGGCGGCCGTCGGGGAGGGCACCGGGCGGAGCGGCCGGCGGCCGGACGCGGACAGCCGACGGTTCACGCTCGCGGTGATGCCCGACACCCAGTACCTGTTCGACGGCCCGAGCATCTACCCGGCGCCGCTGGAGGCGTCGTTGCGCTATCTCCTGGAGCACGGCGAGGACGACAACATCGTCTTTCTGAGCCACCTGGGCGACCTCACCCAGAACGGCGCCGAGGAGGAATGCGCGGCGATCGGCGAGGCGTTCGGGATCCTCGACCGGCGCGGTGTGGGCTACAGCGTGCTGGCCGGCAATCACGACATCAAGTCGTCGACGGACGACCAGCGCGGCTCGACGCCGTACCTGGACACCTTCGGGCCGCAGCGCTTCCGGGACAAGCCGACGTTCGGCGGCGCCTCCGCCGACGGCTACAACACGTGCCACCTGTTCAGGGCCGCCGGCCGGGAGTGGATGGTGCTCGCGCTGGACTGGCGGCTGTCGGCGCAGGGGTACGCCTGGGCGAAGGACGTCCTGGCCCGGCACCCGAAGACGCCGGTCGTCCTCACCACGCACGAACTGGTCGCCGGGGACGACGCGTTGTCGGACTACGGGCAGCAGCTGTGGGACCGGCTGATCGCCGACCACGACCAGATCTTCCTCACCCTCAACGGCCACTTCTGGCCCGCCGGCCGGGCGGTCCGCAAGAACGCGGCGGGCCACGACGTCCATCTGCATCTGACGAACTACCAGAACCGCTACTTCGGCGGTGCGGCCATGATCCGCCTCTACCACTTCGACCTGGACCGGGACGTCATCGACGTGGAGACGGTCTCGCCGTGGATCCTCGGCCGGGCGGGGAAGGGGCTCAACGAGCTGGAGCGGCAGGAGATCGAGCTGAGCGGGGACGCCGACCGCTTCTCGGTCGGCATCGACTTCGCCGCCCGCTTCTCCGGCTTCGACCCGGTGCCGGCTCGCCCGGCGCGGCCGGCGACGCGGATGCTGATCCCGGGCACGGTCGCCTACTGGCGCTTCGAGGCGCCCGTATCCGGCACGGTCCGCGACCTGTCCGGCCACGGCAACGACCTCACCATGGTCTCGGTGGGCGGCGGTGAACTCGGCTGGTCGGCGGACCACCACCCCGACCAACCGGGCCACGGCAGCCTGGAGTTTCAAGGCCACAAGTCCCCGCTGAAGGGCGCGTACCTGAAGACGGTCGATGGTGCGCCGCTCAACTCGGCGTCCTTCAAGGGTGGTTACACCATCGAGGTGTTCTACTGGCTGCCCGCTGACTGGGACGCCACGCACAACGCCTGGTCCGGCCTGATCGGCCGCACCGGCCGCAACGGCTCCGTCGGCACGGTCACCGACGACCCGGACGAGCCGCTCGCCACCCTGTCCCTCTCCGACGGCCCGGGCCCGCAGTGGGCGGTCCACCCGCTCAACCAGCGGCAGCTCGCCACCAACTGGGGCGACGAGACCGCCCGCGAGACCTGGTGGCACCTGGCCGTGGTCAACGACGGACGGCACACGACGATGTACGTCCAGGGCTGCCCCGTGGCCCGCAACCCACACGCCGCCGCGATCGGCATCGCCTCGTCCGGGCGGCCCTGGCTGCTGGGCGGCTACGAGTACGCGGACAAGATCGACCAGGTCCTGCACGGCCGGCTCGGTGACGTCCGGATCGTCGCCCGGGCCCTGCCCGTCTCCTCCTTCATGACCCGCTGACGCCCTCCCCCGGGGCCCGTCCGGCGGATCGTGTCGCAGACACGGGGCCCGCACGCACCCCCCGCTCACCAGCGCCGATGAGGCGCCGGCGATGTCCTGCGACCTGATCCGCCGGACAGGCCCCAGGGCACTCGAAACACCATGCCGAGCAGCAGCTGCCCACCTGGGCCGACCCGTCCGTGTCCCCGGCCGGCCTCGACCCGCAGGGTGCGTCGAGAACCCGCACCGGCTGACATTCCAGAGCATGGAGCGGTACCTCCCGGTCACCTGGCACGGCAGGGGCTGTCTCGGGGCCGGTGTCCGGAGGCCGGTGAAGCGCCCCCTTCGTCCTCGGCGGTGGTCGGCTACGATCCGGGCCGGGACGTACGGCGACAGGGCGAGGTGCGTGTGAGCGAGCGGTCCGCGGCCGACCGGCTGCTGGCCGTGCTCGCCGCGTTCGACCACGAGCACCCGGCCCTGTCGCTGACGGACATCAGCCGCCGGGCCGGGCTCAGCCTGACCACCGCGCACCGGCTGGCGGCCGCCCTGACCGCGTGGGGCGCGCTGGAACGCGACGCGTCCGGGGTGTACCACGTGGGGCTGCGGCTGTGGGAGGTCGCCGCGCTCGCCCCGCGCGGCCTGGGCCTGAGGCAGCTGGCGCTGCCGTATCTGGAGGACCTGTACGAAGCTACGCACGAGAACGTGCAGTTGGCGGTGCGTGACGGGGCGGAGGTCGTCTACATCGAGTGGCTGTCGGGCCGTTCGGCGGTGGGTGTGCATATCCGGGTCGGCGGGCGCTGGCCGCTGCACGCCACCGGCGTCGGCCTCGCCCTGCTCGCCCACGACACCCCGGTCGCGCAGGAGGAGTACTGCGCCGGACCGCTGCCTGCCTTCACCCCGTACACGATCAGCGACCCGGCGCGGCTGCGGCGGGCGCTCGCCGAAGTACGCCGCTCGGGCGTCGCGGTGAGTGAACGTCAGGTGACGCTGGACGCCCTGTCGGTGGCGGCACCGGTGCGCGGACCGGACGGAGACGTGGTCGCGGCGGTGTCGGTGGTGGTGCCCCAGGAGACCGCCCAGGTACCGGCGCTGACCCCGGCGATACGGCTGGCGGCCCGGGGCATCTCCCGGGCCCTGGGCTGGCGCCCGGTGCACACCTCGCCGCCGAAGTAGACCCGCGCCTCCCGGACGAGACCGTCGCGAACGGTGATCGCGTCCATGGTGCGGCAGCGGTCTCCGCCGGACGACGCCGCCCGGACGTCCTCGCAGGAGTCCGGTGTACGTCCCCACGGGAATCTCAGGAAGCGCCCGCCGGATTCAAAGGACCGGCCCAGACAACTGGCGCAGGATGCCCGAACAGCGACGGATGACTCAGAAAGGCGTGTCGTGGGAGTGGCGCACATGTCGAACCGGTCCGGACGGCAGCCGCGCGGATGGTCCCGGCGCGGCCTGCTCGCCGCTCTCGGCGCGGCACCCGCCGCCGCGGCCCTGGCAGGGTGCAGTTCCACGGCGGGCGCCTCCACCACCGCCGACGGCAAGGGGGCGACGGCGTCCACGGCCACCGGGAAGCCGGTGACCATCACCGTCACGCCCGCGGACGGCACGCGGAAGGCCGGCTTCACCAGCCCGGTCGAGGTCACCGTCAGCTCCGGCACGCTCGCGTCGGTGCAGGTGACGGGGAACGACGGCACGACGCTCGCGGGCACCTTCAACGCGGCCCGCACGAAGTGGACTTCCTCCCGCAACCCGTATTCCGGTACGAAGTACACGGTCACCGCCAAGGCGCGGGGGGCGGTCGCCGCACACGTCACGTCCTTCACCACCAAGGCGCCCGGCGCCACCTTCGTCGGCCATTACACTCCGGAGGCCGACTCGACCTCCGGCGTCGGCATGCCGGTGTCGATCAACCTCACCCACGCCGTCACCGACCGGGCCGCGGCGCAGAAGGCGATCACGGTGACGGCGGAGCGGCCGTGGAGGTGGTCGGGCACTGGTTCGGCGACACCCGGCTGGACTTCCGGCCGCAGACGTACTGGGCGCCCGGCACGAAGATCACCCTCAGTCCGCGGCTGAAGGACGTCGAGGGCGCGGACGGCGTATTCGGTGTTCAGCGCAAGGATGTCAGTTTGCACATCGGCCGCGAGCAGACTGGCACGGTCGACCTCGCGACGAAGACAATGACGGTACGGCGCTCCGGCAAGACCGTCGCCACCTACCCCGTCACCGGCGGCGACTCCTCCCACGCCACCTGGTCCGGGATCATGGTGATCAGCGAGCGGTTCGAGCAGACCCGGATGGAGTCCACCACGGTCGGCCTGGGTGACGAGTACGACATCCCGGACGTGCCCCACGCTCAGCGACTGACCACCTCCGACACCTTCGTGCACGGCAACTACTGGGCATCCACCGCGGTGTTCGGGCACGAGAACACCAGCCACGGCTGTGCCGGCCTGCACGACACCAAGGGCGCGAGCGGCAGTCCGGTGGCCGGCTCCAGTTTCTACGACAGCTCGATGCTCGGCGACGTGGTGATCGTGAAGAACTCGGGCGAGAAGACCGTCGACCCGGCCAACGGGCTGAACGGATGGAACCTCTCGTGGACCGACTGGAAGGCGGGCAGCGCGATCTAGTACTCGGCCGGCTTCACGGAGTGAACTCCCTTGGGAAACAAGGAGATTCTTTGCTTTGACTCTTGACGGCCGCAGGCACGGAGAGCACATTGGGCCCACTTTGAGAGCGCTCTCAGACAGTCCTGGCGCTCTCGAACGCCCACCCGCGCACCCCACTCCGTACCCGAGAGGCACCCCCATGAGCGAAACCTCCGGCATACCCCCTGCGGATCACAGACGGCGGCGCTCATTCCGTCGCGCTCTCGTCGCCGTACTCGCCACCCTCGGCCTGGCGGCCGCGGCCGCCACGACCGCCACCCTCCCCGCCAGCGCCTCCGCACCCGGCGCGCCGTCCGGCTGGACCCAGGTCTTCCTGGACGACTTCAACGGCGCTGCGGGGTCCGGCGTCAACACCTCCAACTGGCAGTACGACACCGGGACTTCGTATCCTGGCGGGGCCGCGAACTGGGGCACCGGCGAGGTCGAGTCGATGACGTCCAGCACGAACAACGTCGCACTCGACGGCAACGGCAACCTGCTCATCACCCCCCGTCGCGACGCCTCCGGCAACTGGACGTCCGGGCGGATCGAGACCACCCGCACCGACTTCCAGCCCCCGGCGGGCGGCAAGCTGCGCGTGGAGGCCCGGATCCAGATGCCGAACGTGACCGGGGACGCGGCCGCGGGCTACTGGCCGGCCTTCTGGATGCTGGGCGCGCCGTACCGCGGCAACTACCAGAACTGGCCGGGTGTCGGCGAGCTGGACGTCATGGAGAACGTCAACGGCCTGAACAAGACCTGGGCCACCATGCACTGTGGCACCAGTCCCGGCGGCCCCTGCAACGAGACCACGGGCCTGGGCAATTCCACCGCCTGTCCGAACACCACCTGCCAGTCGGGCTTCCACACCTACACGATGGAGTGGGACCGCTCGGTGAGCCCGGAGGCGATCCGCTTCTACGTCGACGGCGTGAACTACCAGACGGTGACGGCGAACCAGGTGGACGCCACGACCTGGGCCAACGCCACGAACCACGGCTTCTTCGTCATCCTGAACGTGGCGATGGGCGGCGGCTTCCCGGCGGCCTTCGGCGGCGGCCCGACCGGCGCCACGGAGCCTGGCCACCCGATGGTCGTCGACTACGTCCAGGTCCTGCAGTCCTCGGGCGGAGGCGGCACCACTCCCCCGCCGTCCGGCAACCGCGACGCCTACAGCCCCATTCAGGCCGAGTCCTACGACAGCCAGTCCGGCATCAGCACCGAGACGACCACGGACACCGGCGGCGGCCAGGACATCGGGTACATCGCGAACGGTGACTGGGCGCTGTACAAGGGCGTCGACTTCGGTTCTGCGCCGGCCACACAGTTCTACGGCCGGGTGGCCAGCGGGGCCGCGAGCGGTGTCAGCGGTCTGGTCCAGGTACGTCTGGACAGCCCTACCAGCACACCGATCGGCAGTTTCGCGGTGGGCAACACGGGCGGCTGGCAGTCCTGGCGGACCGTCCCGGCCAACATCAGCTCAGTGACCGGCACCCACGACGTCTATCTGACCTTCTCCAGCGGCCAGCCGGCGGACTTCGTGAACGTGAACTGGTTCGACTTCGGGCACTGATCGCCCGGCGAACGGGGGCCGGCCCGCGCCCACGGGGCCGGCCCCCGGCTCGTCACGTGAGGGAGGCGCTGATCTCCCCGTCGAAGGTGAGCACGACGAACAGGCCGTTGCCGTCCATGCCGGCGTCGCGCTGGTTCGCCTCCAGCCTGGCGACGACATGACCCCGGTCCATGATCCGGGCACGGTAGTGGTGGGGGCCGACCTTCGTGACCTTGGCGGTCGAGTCGTCGGGGAGCCTGAAGCCGCCGGGCCCCCGGTGGCCTCCGCCGATCCAGGAGTGCACCTGCCCGTCGAAGGTGAGGACGACGAACATGTCGTTCGCGTCCACGCCGGCGTCGCGCTGGTTCGCCTCCAGCCTGGCGTAGACGGCATCCCTGTCGATGATCTCCATGCGGTAGTGGTGGGCCCCGAGCTTGTAGATCTCGGCCGTGCTGCCGTCCACCAGCTTCTCGGTGTGCACCGGCGCCGGCGTCCCGGTCCGGGCCCGGGACGCGACGGCACTCGCGGCGGGGGCGAGCAGGGTGCCGGCCACAGCGGCCGTCAGAACCGTGCCGGCCAGGGCCCGAAGGGCTGCCCGGCGGGGCGTCTTCCATGTCGGCATGCGGGTCTCCTCGGTGAAGAGCCAAAGGGATGTAAGCCGCAGGTCGCCTGTCTCCTCCTGTGCGGGGGCCATGAGAATCGGCGTCTTGCCCGATCGAACTTATTGATCGTTTTCGGCGGATTCGGTCATTCCCTGTCACGGCGGCGCAACAGGAGCCGTCGAACCGTCACGGCCTTGTGCCGCTATCGCAGTTCCGCCCGGAAACCCACCGGCGTCTGCCCGGTGTGCAGTTGGAAGAACTTCGAGAAGTTCGCCGCGTCCGGGAAGCCGACGGCCACACCCACCCGGCCGATCGGCATGTCCGTGTGGGCGAGGAGGCGTTTGGCCTCCAGGACGACGCGTTTGTCGATGAATCCCTTGGGAGTCTCGCCGGTGGCGGCGCGGACGGCGCGGACCAGGGTGCGGCGGGAGTAGCCGAGGGCGTCGGCGTAGGCGCTGACAATGTGGTTGGCGGCGAAGCCGTGCTCGACAGCGTCCCGGAAACGGGTGAAGGTACTGTCCGTCTGCTGCCGGGTGGCCTCCGCGGAGCTGGCCGCGAGGTGGGCGAGGCGCAGCAGGAACGCGGTCAGGGTGTGACGGAGTACGGCGGTGTGCAGACTGAGCGGGAGTGTGGCGGTGTCCTCGTACTCGCGGCGCAACTGGTCGAGGGCCGCCTGGAGGGCGGCGAGACGGGGCGGGTCGGGGTGCAGCAGGGGCGGGAGGTCGTAGCGGTACAGGCCGGTGGCCTCGACGGTGGCACGCGGCAGAAAGCCGGGCTGCATGGTCAGGACGGTTCCGCGGTACTCGCTCGTCCGGGAGAACCGGTGGACCTGTCCGGGGCGGATCCACAGCAGGTCGCCGGGGCCGGCCTCGTACTCGGCGAAGTCGATCATGTGGCGTACGGGGTCGCCGGTGAAGAGCATGACGACGTGGAAGTCGATGCGGTGGACGCGATGCAGTGGGGCGTCGGCGTGCCAGGTGCGGTCGGTCCCCATGGGGCCGATCTGCATGCCGACGCCGCCGACGGACAGTTCGGTCGGGAAGGGGAAGGTTCTGATGCCCTCACCCCCCGCACCGGATCCCTCAGCTTGAGGCGTTGTGTCTGCCATGTCCTTTTCGTGCCGTCCCGTCGCGCGATCACTGTCCCAGATTCACCACAGGCTGACACACCCCGACCTTTCTTCGAAAAAGTCAGACTTTTAAATTTGAACGCGTCAGGTCAGCACACCCGCACTGAACGAGGACTTCTTGAAGATGACCACGCAGACATCCGATGGCTTCGAGTGGACCGACCTCGACCGGCGTGCCGTGGACACTGCCCGCCTGCTGGCGGCCGACGCGGTGCAGAAGGTGGGGAACGGCCACCCGGGCACGGCGATGAGCCTGGCGCCTGCCGCGTACACGATCTTTCAGAAGGTGATGCGTCATGACCCGGCCGACCCGGAGTGGGCCGGGCGTGACCGCTTCGTCCTCTCCCCCGGGCACACCTCGCTGACCCTGTACACGCAGCTGTTCCTCTCCGGCTACGAGCTGGAGCTGGACGACCTGAAGGCGTTCCGTACGCAGGGTTCGAAGACCCCCGGCCACCCGGAGTACGGGCACACCGCGGGTGTCGAGACCACCACAGGCCCGCTCGGCCAGGGTGTCGCCAACGCCGTCGGCATGGCGATGGCCGCCCGCTACGAGCGCGGCCTGTTCGACCCCGAGGCCCCCGAAGGCACCTCCCCCTTCGATCACACCGTCTGGGCGATCGTCTCCGACGGCGACCTGGAGGAGGGTGTCTCCGCCGAGGCCTCCTCGCTGGCCGGCCACCAGAAGCTCGGCAACCTGGTCTTCGTCTACGACGACAACCACATCTCCATCGAGGGCGACACCGCGACCGCCTTCTCCGAGGACGTACTGAAGCGGTACGAGGCCTACGGCTGGCACACCCAGCGCATCGAGCCCACCGCCGACGGCGACATCGACGTCCCCGCCCTCCACACGGCGCTGCGGGCGGCGCAGGCCGAGACCGAGCGCCCCTCCATCATCGCGATGCGCACGATCATCGCGTGGCCCGCGCCGAACGCGCAGAACACCGAGGCCTCCCACGGCTCCGCGCTCGGCGCGGACGAGATCGCCGCCACCAAGCGCGTCCTCGGATTCGACCCGGAGCAGTCCTTCCAGGTCGAGGACGAGGTCCTGAAGCACAGCCGGCGGGCCCTGGACCGGGGTGCCGAGGCGCACGCGGCCTGGGACAAGCGGATCGCCGAGTGGCGTGCCGCGCAGCCGGAGCGCGCCGAGCTGTTCGGGCGCGTCAGCAAGGGCGAGCTGCCCGCGGGCTGGCAGGACGCGCTGCCGGTGTTCGAGGAGGGCAAGTCGGTCGCGACCCGCGCCGCCTCCGGCAAGGTGCTGCAGGCCCTCGGCCCGGTCCTCCCCGAGCTGTGGGGCGGCTCCGCCGACCTCGCCGGCTCGAACAACACCACCATCGACAAGGCCAGCTCCTTCCTGCCGAAGGGCAACCCGCTGCCCGAGGCCGACCCCTACGGCCGTACCGTGCACTTCGGCATCCGTGAGTTCTCCATGGCCGCGGAGATGAACGGCATCGCCCTGCACGGCAACACCCGGATCTACGGCGGCACCTTCCTGGTCTTCTCCGACTACATGCGCAACGCGGTGCGGATGTCGGCGCTGATGCAGCTGCCGGTGACCTACGTGTGGACGCACGACTCCGTCGGTCTCGGCGAGGACGGCCCCACCCACCAGCCGGTCGAGCACCTGGCCTCCCTGCGCGCGATCCCGGGCCTGAACGTCGTCCGCCCGGCCGACGCCAACGAGACCGCGGTGGCCTGGGCCGAGATCCTGAAGAGGCACGCCACGAACCCCGCCCCGCACGGGCTCGCGCTCACCCGCCAGGGCGTGCCGGTGTACGCGCCGAACGAGGACGCGGCCAAGGGTGGCTATGTGCTGCGCGAGTCCTCGACCGAGGTCCCGGAGGTGATCATCATCGCGACGGGCTCCGAGGTGCAGCTGGCCGTGGCCGCGCGGGAGCGGCTGGAGGCCGAGGGGATTGGCACGCGCGTGGTGTCGATGCCTTCCGTGGAGTGGTTCGAGGAGCAGCCCCGCGAGTATCGCGAGCGGGTGCTGCCGCCGGCCGTGAAGGCCCGGGTCGCCGTCGAGGCCGGGATCGGTCTGACCTGGTACCGGTACGTGGGCGACGCGGGACGCATCGTCTCCCTTGAGCACTTCGGTGCCTCGGCCGACGCGAAGACCCTCTTCGCCGAGTTCGGCTTCACCCCCGAGAACGTCGCCGCGGCGGCCCGCGAGTCGCTCGCCGCCGCGCGCGCCTGACACCGACGCCGTCAACTGGCGCCTCACTACCGACGCGAAAGAAAGATGATCACTGTGACCGAAGCAATCGCGACCCCGGGAGCCCTCAAGCGCCTCGCCGACGAGGGCGTGTCGATCTGGCTCGACGACCTGTCGCGGAAGCGGATCACCTCGGGCAGCCTCGCCGACCTGGTGGCGAGCGGCAGCGCCGTCGGTGTCACGACGAACCCGTCGATCTTCCAGGCCGCCATCGGCTCCGGCGAGGGCTACGAGGAGCAGCTCACCGACCTCGCCGTACGGGGGGTCACGGTCGACGAGGCCGTGCGGATGATGACGACCGCCGACGTGCGCGACGCCGCCGACATCCTGCGCCCGGTGTACGACGCCTCCGCCGGGCGTGACGGCCGGGTCTCCATCGAGGTCGACCCGCGCCTCGCCCACGACACCGCGGCCACCGTCGCCGAGGCCAAGCAGCTGGCCTGGCTGGTCGACCGCCCCAACGTGATGATCAAGATCCCGGCCACCGAGGCGGGCCTGCCGGCGATCACCGAGGTCATCGGCCTCGGCATCAGCGTCAATGTGACCCTGATCTTCTCCCTGGAGCGCTACCGCGAGGTCATGGCCGCCTACCTGGCCGGCCTGGAGAAGGCCGGCGAGCGCGGCATCGACCTGTCCACGATCCACTCGGTGGCGTCCTTCTTCGTCTCCCGCGTGGACTCCGAGATCGACAAGCGGCTGACCGGCCTCGGCACCGAGGAGGCCCTCGGTCTCAAGGGCCGCGCGGCCCTCGCCAACGCCCGGCTGGCCTACGAGGCGTACGAGGACGTCTTCGCCTCGGACCGCTGGCTGGCGCTCGGCGGGGACAAGGCGAACAAGCAGCGTCCGCTGTGGGCGTCCACCGGGGTGAAGGATCCCGCGTACAAGGACACCCTGTACGTGGACGAGCTGGTCGCGCCGGGCACCGTCAACACCATGCCGGAGGCCACTTTGAACGCCGTCGCCGACCACGGCGAGATCACCGGCGACACGGTGACCGGCGGCTACGCCCAGGCCCGCGCCGACCTGGCCGCCGTGGAGCGGCTCGGCATCTCCTACGACGAGGTCGTCCAGCAGCTGGAGGACGAGGGCGTCGCGAAGTTCGAGGCGGCCTGGCAGGAGCTGCTGGACGCCGTAGCGAAGTCCCTGAAGAGCAAGGGAGCTGACGCCCGATGACCGACAACGCATCCGCCGCCGCGGCACCCGAGGAGGTGCGCGGCACCCCGGCGCCCGAGGAGGTGCGCGTGCCGGTGGCCCCGGCGGCCGACTGGGTGAACCCGCTGCGGGACACCCGCGACCGCCGGCTGCCCCGGATCGCGGGCCCGTCCGGGCTGGTCATCTTCGGTGTGACCGGTGACCTGTCCCGCAAGAAGCTGATGCCGGCGGTGTACGACCTGGCCAACCGCGGTCTGCTGCCGCCGGGCTTCTCCCTCGTCGGCTTCGCCCGCCGGGAGTGGGAGGACCAGGACTTCGCGCAGGTCGTGCACGACTCCGTGCGCGAGCACGCGCGCACCCCGTTCCGCGAGGAGGTGTGGCAGCAGCTCGCCGAAGGCATGCGGTTCATCCCCGGCGACTTCGACGACGACACCGCGTTCAAGCAGCTGAAGGACGCCGTCGAGGAGCTGGACACCTCCCGCGGCACGGGCGGCAACTTCGCGTTCTACCTCTCGGTGCCGCCGAAGTTCTTCCCGAAGGTCGTGCGGCAGCTGAAGAAGCACGGCCTGGCGAGTCCGCCGCAGGGTGCCTGGCGGCGCGCGGTCATCGAGAAGCCGTTCGGCCACGACCTGGCCAGCGCCATCGAGCTGAACGCGATCGTGCACGACGTGTTCGAGCCGGACCAGGTGTTCCGCATCGACCACTACCTCGGCAAGGAGACGGTCCAGAACATCCTGGCGCTGCGCTTCGCCAACCAGATGTACGAGCCGATCTGGAACCGGTCGTACGTCGACCATGTGCAGATCACGATGGCCGAGGACATCGGCATCGGCGGCCGGGCCGGCTACTACGACGGCATCGGCGCCGCCCGTGACGTCATCCAGAACCACCTGCTGCAGCTGATGGCGCTGACCGCCATGGAGGAGCCCATCGCGTTCGACGCGGAGGCGCTGCTCACCGAGAAGCTGAAGGTGCTGAAGTCGGTGCGGCTGCCGGAGGACCTCGGCAGGCACACCGTGCGCGGCCAGTACACGACCGGTTGGCAGGGCGGCGAGAAGGTCGTCGGCTACCTGGAGGAGGACGGTATCGACTCCAGGTCGAAGACCGACACCTTCGCGGCGATCAAGCTGGGCGTCGACAACCGCCGCTGGGCGGGCGTCCCCTTCTATCTGCGCACCGGCAAGCGGCTGGGCCGCCGGGTCACCGAGATCGCGGTGGTCTTCAAGCGGGCCCCGCACTCCCCGTTCGACTCCACCGCCACCGAGGAACTGGGCCAGAACGCGATCGTCATCCGCGTCCAGCCCGACGAGGGCATGACCGTCCGGTTCGGCTCCAAGGTGCCCGGCACATCGATGGAGATCCGGGACGTGTCGATGGACTTCGCCTACGGCGAGTCGTTCACCGAGTCCAGCCCGGAGGCGTACGAGCGGCTCATCCTGGACGTGCTGCTCGGCGACGCGAATTTGTTCCCCCGTCACCAGGAAGTGGAAGAGTCCTGGAAGATCCTCGACCCGATCGAGGAGTACTGGGCGGCACACGGCAGGCCGGCGCAGTACGCGTCCGGCAGCTGGGGACCGAGGGAAGCGGACGAGATGCTCGCACGAGACGGACGGAGCTGGCGCAGGCCATGAAGATCGACCTGACCGACACCACGGCAAGCAAGATCAACAAGGCGCTGGTGCAGGGCCGCCGCGCCATCGGCACGCCGGCCGTGGGCATGGTCCTGACGATGGTCATCGTCACGGACGAGGAGAACGCCTACGACTCGATCAAGGCCTCCGAGGAGGCCTCGCACGAGCACCCCTCGCGGACCCTGGTCGTCATCCGCCGGCAGGCCCGCACCCTGCGCGACCGCACCCACTCCCGGCTCGACGCCGAGGTGCGGGTGGGCGCGGACGCGGGCACCGGCGAGACCGTCGTGCTGCGCACCTACGGCGAGGTGTCCGACCACGCCGACTCGGTCGTCCTGCCGCTGCTGCTGCCGGACGCGCCCGTCGTCGTGTGGTGGCCGGTGGACGCGCCCGACACGCCGTCGAAGGACCCGCTCGGCGCGCTGGCACAGCGGCGGATCACCGACCTGTACGCGGTCGAGCGGCCGATGGAGGTCCTGGAGACCCGCGCCCGCAACTACGCCCCCGGCGACACCGACCTCGCCTGGACCCGGCTGACCCTGTGGCGGTCGATGCTGGCCGCCGCCCTGGACCAGGCCCGGACCCAGGTGACCTCGGCGGCCGTCGAGGCCGAGGCCGACAACCCCAGTGCCGAGCTGCTCTCGCGCTGGCTGGAGGCCCGCCTGAAGGTCGCGGTGGACCGCGTGGTCACCGCGGGCCCGGTCGTCACGGCCGTACGCCTCGGCACCGCGAACGGTGAGATCGTCATCGACCGCCCCGAGGGCCCCCTCGCGACCCTGACCCTGCCGGGCCAGCCGCCGCGCACCCTGGCCCTGAAGGTCCGCCCCACCTCCGAGCTCATCGCCGAGGAGCTGCGCCGCCTCGACGCCGACGAGATGTACGCCATCGCCCTCAAGGGCGAGGCCGCCAAGGAGAACGCCTGAGATGGCAGAGTCCGAGTTTCCGAAGCTCACCAACCGGCCCGAGTGGACGGCGCTCGCCGACCACCGCGCCGAGGGGCAGCCGCGCCTGCGGGAGCTGTTCGCGGCGGACCCCGGCCGCGCCCAGCGGTATGTCGTACGGGCCGGGGACCTGTACCTCGACTACAGCAAGCATCTGATCACCGACGAGACCCTGGCCCTGCTCCAGGAACTCGCCACCGCCACGGGCGTGTTCGCGCTGCGCGACGCCATGTTCCGCGGCGAGAGGATCAACGTCACCGAGCGGCGGGCCGTACTGCACACCGCGCTGCGTGCCCCGCGGGACGCGGTGATCGAGGTCGACGGCGAGAACGTCGTCCCGAAGGTGCACGCGGTGCTGGACAAGATGGCCGGCTTCGCCGACCGGATCCGCTCCGGCGAATGGCTCGGCCACACCGGCAAGCGGATCAGGAACGTCGTCAACATCGGCATCGGCGGCTCCGACCTCGGCCCGGCGATGGCGTACGAGGTGCTGCGCCCGTACACCGCACGGGAGTTGACGTTCCGGTTCGTGTCGAACGTGGACGGCGCCGACCTGCACGAGGCGACCCGGGACCTGGATCCGGCGGAGACCCTGTTCATCGTCGCGTCCAAGACGTTCACCACGATCGAGACGATCACGAACGCCACCTCGGCGCGCTCCTGGCTGCTGAAGTCCTTCGACGGCGACGAAAAGGCGGTGGCCAAGCACTTCGTGGCACTGTCCACGAACGGCGAGAAGGTCACCGAGTTCGGCATCGACCTGGACAACATGTTCGAGTTCTGGGACTGGGTCGGCGGCCGGTACTCGTACGACTCGGCGATCGGGCTGTCCCTGATGATCGCGATCGGACCCGACCGTTTCCGCGAGATGCTCGACGGCTTCCGGCTGATGGACGACCACTTCCGCACCGCGCCCGCGGAGGCCAACGCGCCGCTGCTGCTCGGCCTGCTGGGTATCTGGTACGGCAACTTCTACGACGCCCAGTCGCACGCCGTGCTGCCGTACAGCCACTATCTGTCCAGGTTCACCGCCTACCTGCAGCAGTTGGACATGGAGTCCAACGGCAAGTCGGTGCAGCGGGACGGCGAGCCGGTGGAGTGGCAGACCGGGCCCGTCGTGTGGGGCACGCCGGGCACCAACGGGCAGCACGCCTACTACCAGTTGATCCACCAGGGCACCAAGCTGATCCCGGCGGACTTCATCGGCTTCGCCCGGCCCGTCGGCGAGCTGAGCGGTGAACTCAAGGCCCAGCACGATCTGTTGATGGCCAACTTCTTCGCCCAGACCCAGGCCCTCGCCTTCGGCAAGTCCGCCGAGGAGGTCCGCGCGGAGGGCGTCCCCGAGGAGCAGGTGGCGCACCGCACCTTCCGCGGCGACCACCCCACCACCACGATCCTCGCCGGCGAGCTGACCCCGTCCGTCCTCGGGCAGCTGATCGCCCTCTACGAGCACAAGGTGTTCGTGCAGGGCGCGGTGTGGAACATCGACTCCTTCGACCAGTGGGGCGTCGAGCTCGGCAAGGTCCTCGCCAAGCGGGTCGAACCGGCCCTCACCGAGGGTTCCGACGTGCCCGGTCTCGACCCGTCCACCACAGCCCTCGTCGCCGCCTACCGCACCCTCAAGAACGCTCAGGAGAACTGATCATGCAACTCGGTCTCATCGGTCTCGGCAAGATGGGCGGCAACATGCGCGAGCGGATCCGCCGCGCCGGCCACACCGTCATCGGCTACGACCGCAATCCCGAGGTCTCCGACGTCAAGAGCCTGGCCGAACTGGTCGAGAAGCTGGACGCGCCGCGCAACGTGTGGGTGATGGTCCCGGCCGGCACCGCCACGCAGACCGTCGTCGACGAGCTGGGTGATCTGCTGGAGCCCGGTGACACGGTGATCGACGGCGGCAACTCCCGCTGGACGGACGACGAGAAGCACGCCGCCGCGCTGGCCATCAAGGGCATCGGCTTCGTCGACGCCGGTGTCTCCGGCGGTGTGTGGGGCCTGCAGAACGGCTACGCGCTCATGGTCGGCGGCGACAAGGAGCACGTGGAGCGGCTGCACCCGATCTTCGAGGCGCTCAAGCCGCAGGGTCCGTACGGCTATGTGCACGCGGGCCGGGTCGGTGCCGGGCACTTCTCCAAGATGGTCCACAACGGCATCGAGTACGCCATGATGCAGGCCTACGCCGAGGGCTGGGAGCTGCTGGAGAAGGTGCACTCGGTGGAGAACGTCCGCGAGGTGTTCCGCTCCTGGCAGGAAGGGACGGTCATCCGTTCCTGGCTCCTCGACCTCGCCGTCAACGCCCTGGACGAGGACGAGCACCTGGAGAAGCTGCGCGGCTACGCGGAGGACTCCGGTGAGGGCCGCTGGACGGTCGAGGCGGCCATCGACAACGCCGTACCGCTCCCTGCGATCACGGCGTCCCTGTTCGCCCGGTTCGCCTCCCGGCAGGACGACTCCCCGCAGATGAAGATGATCGCGGCGCTGCGCAACCAGTTCGGCGGCCACGCGGTCGAGACGAAGGGCTGACCCGCCGTGGGGGACCTCCTGCTGGTCCGCCACGGCGAGACGGAGTGGAGCAGGTCGGGCCGGCACACCAGCTGGACCGACCTGCCCCTGACCCAGCACGGCGAGGAACAGGCCAAGTCCCTCGCCCCGCTGCTCACCGACCGGACCTACGCCCTTGCGCTGGCCAGCCCGCTGGGCCGGGCGATACGCACCGCCGAACTGGCGGGCCTGACCGGGGTCGTGCCCGACCCCGATCTGCACGAGTGGGACTACGGCGGCTACGAGGGCATCACCACCGTCGACATCCACCGGGCCCGCCCCG
Source organism: Streptomyces sp. IMTB 2501 (assembly GCF_001953885.1). Taxonomy (GTDB): domain Bacteria; phylum Actinomycetota; class Actinomycetes; order Streptomycetales; family Streptomycetaceae; genus Streptomyces. The sequence continues at coordinate 238,341 of NZ_MQUS01000007.1, forward strand.
AATGGGACCTGTGGACCGACGGCGTACCGCCCGGCCCCGAGAGCCACGGCGAGTCACCCGAGCAGATCGGCGCCCGCGCCGACCGGGTGCTGGCCCGCCTGGCCCCGGCCCTGGCCGACGGGGACGTGATCCTCGTGGCCCACGCCCATGTCCTGCGGGTGCTCACCGCCCGCCGGCTGGGCCTTCCGCCCGCCGAGGGCCGGCTGTTCCAGCTGGCCACGGGCACGGTCAGCCGACTGTCCACCGAACACGGGCGACCCGCGATCGCGGAGTGGAACAGACGGCCGTAACGGCCCCGTCAGACGGCCCGGCTCACCCCTGGTGGGCCGGGCCGCAGTGGTACAGCAGCCGGGTCCGGTCGAGGGGATCGTAGGCGGCCGACGGGACGAGCGCGCAGTGGGCGGCGGTCCAGCGGGCCAGGTCCCCGGCCGGGGTGCGTGCCCGGAAGGTACCGTCCGTCAGGACGACGTAGCGCAGCTGTCCGGTGTCCACGAGGTGGCGGAAGGCGGCCGGCGCCGGGTACGGGACCTCGCCGGTGAAGCCGCCCATCGGCAGCACGGGTGCGTCGGCGGAGAGGATGTACGGCGCGGCGCTCAGCCAGCCGGGGACGGCGGCCAGATAGCGGGCGCCGTCGCGGTGCGCGGTCAGGTAGGCGAGCAGCCGCCGGTGCTGGGGCCCGAGCGGGGCCGGTGCGGTGCCGGCGCGGGTGCTGGTGGGGCCGACCCGGCCGAAGGCGCCGGGCTGGTTGTAGCGCAGGGACAGCGCGGAGGCCGTCCACCCGGCCGGGATCAGCAGGACGGCGGCGAGGGCGGTGGCCAGCGCGGCCGGCCGGCGCAGGGCCGCGAGCAGCAGGGCGAACAGCCCCAGGACCACCGCGCAGGGCGCCGACCAGGGCTGGAAGTGCGGGTACCGCAGCGCCAGGGCGGCACACCAGACGACGTCGACGGCGAGGACGACGGCGAGCACACGGGAGCGGCGGGCCCGGACGACCCCCACGGCGGCGAGCGCGGCCACGGCCACCGCGACAACACCCATGTAATAGGTGTGGCCGGTGACGCTGCCGAAACTGAACACGGCGAAGAACGTCACGCACCACACGCCCCAGAGCACATACCCGGCGAACAGCCGGTCGGTACGCGGTACGCGGCTGCGCCGCAGCGCCAGCAGCCCGCCGACGAGACCGAGCGCGGCCAGCGGATACAGCCAGCCGGTCTGGGTGGCCAGCCCCGGGCTGAACATCTTCCCCAGGCCGTCGCCCATGCCGGGTCCGAGATGCTGACCCGCGTGGACCGCCCGGTCCGCCACGATGCTGCCGCTGCCGGCCGCGTCTATGCCGACGGCGCGGAAACGGGTCAGGAAGTTGTAGCCGACGACCAGCGCGAACGGCGAGTCGTTGGTGGTCCCGTCGAGGTAGGGACGGGCGCCGGTCGGGGTGAGGGCGGCCACCAGCATCCACGACAGCGACACCGCCACGGTCACCGCGCCGGCCAGGGCCACATGGCCGAGCCGGCGGCGCCGTGCGACGGGGGCGGCGACGAGGTAGGTCGCGGCCAGCGCGGGCACCACCGCCCACGCCTCCAGCATCTTGCACTGGAAGGCGAGGCCCACCCAGACACCGGCGAGCAACAGGGTGCGCGGGCGGGCCCGCTCGGTGGCCCGCCAGGTGGCCTCGGCGGCCAGCAGCAGAAGCAGCACGAACGGCGCGTCCTCGGTGACCGAGCGGCCGAGGCCCACCGTCACCGGGGTGAGTGTGAAGAAGGCGGCGGCCAGCAGGCCCGCGGGCACCCCGGCCCACCGGCGCACCAGCAGATGGAGCAGCAGGACACAGCCCACCATCTCCAGGGCCTGGGGCAGCACCAGCGCCCACGGGTGGAAGCCGAACACCATCGCCGAGAGGGCCTGCGGCCACAGGAAGCCGGGCAGCTTGTCCAGCGTGATGGAGCCCGCCGGGTCGAAGGCGCCGTAGAAGAAGTCGGAGGGGCTGTCGGTCATGCTGCGTACCGCGCTCGCGTAGAACGCGTGGTAGGTGCTGTGGCCGAGGCCCCACAGGCACAGCACGGCGGCGAGCACGGCGATGGCGGCGAGGACCGGCCGCTCGTAGCGGTCGGCGCGGACGGGTATCGGCCGGGCGGGTGCGGTCGGTGGCGGGGCGTGGCCCAGCGGCTGCTGGGCGACGGGGCTCGGCATGAACGGCCTTCCAGGCGCACGGGTCCGGACCGGGACCCTCGGGTCCGGGGCGACGCGCATGTCCCGGACCGTGCGAGTATCTGCCGCTATGACACGGGTCGGCGCGTGACGGAGCCCGGTCTCACCGAGGTCTCACCGCGCACTCACCACTTCCTTCCGAGCTCCTCACCGCCGCCCGGCCTGCTGAGCCGCGAGCCGCACCGGAGCGTTCGCGGCGCCGTACCCCTGGTAGCCGGGATCGCGCTGGACGAGTTCGAAGAAGACCCGGCCGACGGTCTCGGTGTAGCAGTGCCGGAACGCGCCGTGGGCGTCGCGGTCGTAGAGGATGCCGAGCCCGCGGTACGTGTCCAGCTCGCCGTCGGCGAACTCGTACCGGGCGGCGAGGTCGTCGTAGTAGTTCGCGGGCACCGGCAGCAGGCGTCCGCCCGCGTCCCGGAAGCGACGGGACGCCGCCACCACGTCGTCCGTCGCCAGGGCGATGTGCTGGGCGTGCACCGTGTCGTCACTCGGCGCCGCGCCCACGGACAGCGCGATCCGGACGCTCCCGTCGGCGGCGGCGACCGCGCGGCTGCGCAGCAGGCCGTAGGGGTCGGCGAGGTCGACGCTCTCCTGCGCGGTCAGGCCGAGGACGCTGCGGTGGAAGAGCGTGGCCGCATCGAAGTGGTGCCAGGGCTGGGTGAGGGCGAGGTGATCGATGCGGGTGACCGAGGGCACTGGAGTGACAGGCAGGTCGGTGAAGTCGGTACGCCAGTTGGGGAGTTCGGGGTCGGCGACGGCAGCGGTGGGGGTGCCGCTGGTGGTGGCTGTTGCTGTTGCTGTTGCTGTTGCTGTTGCTGTTGCTGTTGCGCAGAAGAACAGTTCCGTGCCGTCGGGGGCCGCGACGGCGTCGAGCGGGGCGTCCTCGGGGCCGCGCCGGCGGGGCAGCACGGGAGCGAGCAGGGCCTCCGCGCGGCGGGCGGCGGCTGCCGGATCCGGGGATTCGAGACCGATCGCGGCGAGCCGGGTGCCGTCGCGGCGGGCGGTGGCGGCGGTGTTGACCAGGATCCGGGCCTCACCCCGCTGCCACAGATCGACGGGCTTGCCCCGGTGCCGGGCGGCACGGGTGAAACCGAGGGCGGCCAGCAGCGCGGTGACGGGTTCGGCGTCCGGGGTGAGCAGTTCGGCGAAGGCGACCCCGGTGGGCACGACGGCCGGCGGCAGCGCACCGGCGCCGGCGGCCTCCCGCAGGAGCAGCAGCGAGCGGTGGGCGTCGACGGCGGTGGCGCCGGCGTCGGCCTGCCGGAAGACGTCGTTGAACACCTCCAGGGACAGCGGGCCGCGATAGCCGGCGGCGAGGACGTGCCGAAGCAGCCCGGCGAGGTCGAACCCGCCCTGACCGGGGAAGCAGCGGTAGTGGCGGCTCCACTGCAGGACGTCCATGGCGAGCAGCGGGGCGTCCGCGAGCTGCAGGAAGAAGATCTTCTCGCCGGGTATGTCCTCGATTCCGCTGGGGTCGGAGCCGCGGGAGAGGATGTGGAAGCTGTCCAGACAGACGCCGAGCGCAGGATGGCCGACGGCCTCGACGATCCGCCAGGCGTGGTCGTAGGTGCTGACGTGCCGTCCCCAGGCGAGCGCCTCGTAGGCTACCCGGACTCCGAACTCCTGGGCCGCATCGGCAAGTTGGGACAGCTGACGGGCCGCCAGGGAGTCGTCGTCCACGGCGTCCGGCGAGACGCTGGAGCACACCAGGACCATGTCGGCGCCCAGCCGTTGCATCAGCGCGAACTTGTGCCGGGCCCGCCGCAGATTAGCGGCGAACACGTCGCCCTGGACGGCTTCCATGTCACGCAACGGCTGGTACAGGTCGATGCTCAGCCCGAGGTCGGCACAACGGGCTCGGATTTCCTCGGGAGTGAGAGGGCTGGCGAGAAGGTCGTTCTCGAAGATCTCCACCCCGCCGAACCCGGCACGAGCGGCGGCGGCGAGCTTCTCGGTCAGGGAACCACTGAGGGAGACGGTGGCGATGGATGTGTGCATACCTGTGCTCCTGGGAGGTGCTGTGCTTCGAGGGGCGCGGGGCTGCATCGATATGCGGCTCCGCCGCGGTGGGGGTCCCCCGTTCGAGCGAAGTCGAGAGTGGGGGAGCGATCAAACACACCTGACCCGAAGCCGTCATCCGGCATGACTCCGCGGACGCTCCACGCCCGCCAACTCCTCGAAGTCGGCCAGCATCCACACACGGTCCGGCTCCTTGCCGGTGAACAACCGAAACGCATCGGCAGCCTGGAACACAGCCATCCCGCCCCCGGCCAGAGCGGCGCAGCCCCGTGCACGGGCGACTCGCAACAACTCCGTCTCCAGCGGCCGGTACACAACCTCGGCCACCCACAACCCGGCATGCAGCAGTTCCGCAGGCAGGGGCAGTCCCGGATGCGCGGCCATACCGGTCGGCGTGGCATGGACGAGCCCGCCGACCCCGTCGGCCTCGGCAAGCAGCACGGGCAGCTGATCAAGCGTCGCCGCCTCCGCCCGGCCATGGCCGAAGTGCCGTACGAGCGAGCCGGCCAGGCCGGCCGCCCGCGAGGGCACCGCATCGACTACGGACACCCGTCCCGCGCCCAGAGTGAGCACGGCATGTGCGGCCGCCGCCCCCGCGCCCCCCGCACCGAGCTGGACGACCCGCTCCAGTGGGGCGTCCGGCAGACCGCGGGCGAAGGACGCGGCGAAACCGGTCACGTCGGTGTTGTGTCCGACGGCCCGCCCACCCTCGAACACCACGGTGTTGACGGCGCCGAGCGCCTCGGCCTGCGGCGAGAGGACGTCGAGGTGGTCGACGACCAGTTGCTTGCAGGGGTGTGTGATGTTCAGCCCGTCGTAGCCGAGGTCGCGGGCGGCGCGGACCAGTTCGCCGACCGCCTCCGGCGCCCGTCCGAGGACGTCGAGGTCGAGGAGCCGGTACAGACAGCGCAGGCCCTGCCGGTCCGCCTCCCGCTGATGCAGGGCGGGGCTGAGCGAGGGGCCGATACCGGCTCCGATCAGCCCGACGAGATACGCGTCCTTGGCCACGTGACCCTCCCGAGGCGGCACTAATGTACGAACCAGTACGTTAGCTATATCAGCCGCGCGGGCCGCGTGGAAGACCCCGGCCGTTCCGGGCGCCCTGCTTCTACAATCACCGGCACGCGCACGAGCGCGCGCCGACCAGGCGTCCCCCGGCCCGAAGGAAAGCGATGACCAGCGTCGAAGAACCGGTACGACCCGGGGGACGGGTGCGCGACGCCGCCCGCACCAAGGCCGAGATCCTCGACGTGGCCACGCAGGAGTTCGCCCGGGCCGGCTACGACGGCGCCCGGGTGGACGAGATAGCGGCCCGCACCCGCACCACCAAACGGATGATCTACTACTACTTCGGCGGCAAGGAGCAGCTCTTCACGGCCGTGCTGGAGCGGGCGTACGGGGTGATCCGCGAGGCCGAGCAGCAGTTGGACGTCGAGCATCTGGACCCGGTCGCGGCGATCCGGCGGCTGGCCGAGCTGACCTTCGACCACCATGAGCAGCACCCGGACTTCATCCGCCTGGTCAGCATCGAGAACATCCACGACGCGGAGCACATCGCGGCCTCCGAGAAGCTCGGCAGGATCGGCTCGCCGGCCCTGGAGGTGATCCGCCGGATCCTCGCCGCGGGGCAGGAGTCGGGGCTGTTCACGGCCGACGTGGACGCCGTCGACCTGCACGCGATGATCAGCTCGTTCTGCTTCTTCCGGGTCGCCAACCGGCACACCTTCGGCGCCCTGTTCGGGCGGGACCTGGTGGACCCCGCCCGGCGCGAGCGCTACCGGACCATGCTCGGCGACATGGTCATCGCCTATCTGACGGCGGAGCGGGCGGCCGGCTGACGTCGGCTCCTGGACCTGTCGTAAGAACTCTTGACACGGGCGTGACACGGGCGCAACATCCCACCACCCGCAACTAACTATCCAGTGGGTTAATTATCTGGCGAGCCCGAAGGAGGACCGCCGTGTCCGTCCCCGCCCCTGCTTCCGCAGCCGCCGCCCCTCCGGGCCAGCCCTGGAAGGCGGCGACGGCCGCCTGGATCGGCAGCGCGCTGGAGTACTACGACTTCTTCGTCTACGGCAGCGCCGCCGCGCTGATCTTCCCGAAGGTGTTCTTCGACTCCTCCGACCCGGCCACCGCGGCCCTGCTGTCGCTCGCCACCTTCGGCGTCGCCTACGCCGCCCGGCCGCTCGGGGCACTCGTCCTCGGGCACATCGGCGACCGGCTCGGGCGCAAGAAGATCATGGTGTTCACGCTGATCCTGATGGGTCTGTCCACCTTCCTGATCGGCTGTCTGCCCACCCGCGCCCAGGCCGGCTCGCTCGCCCCGGTGCTGCTGGTGCTCTGCCGTGTGCTGCAGGGCATATCGGCGGCGGGCGAGCAGGCGAGCGCGAGTTCGATGAGCCTGGAGCACGCACCGCCGGACCGGCGCGGCTTCTTCACCAGCTTCACGCTCAGCGGCACCCAGGGCGGCCAGCTCATCGCCACCCTCGTCTTCATCCCGGTGGCCGGACTCCCCGAGCACCAGCTGCTGTCCTGGGGCTGGCGGGTCCCGTTCTGGCTGAGTGTCGCGGTCGCCGTCGCCGGCTACGTCATCCGGCGCCGGCTGCGGGAGACCCCGGCCTTCGCCCGGCAGGCGGCGACCGAGGGTGTGGTCCGGCTGCCGCTGGTGGTGCTGGCACGGGAGCACGGGGCGGATGTGCTGCGGGTGGTCGCGGGCGCGCTCATCGCCTCGGTCAGCACGGTCTTCACGGTGTGGGCGCTGTCGTACGCCACCAGCGACGCGGTCGGCATGTCGCGTACGTTCATGCTGTGGGTGAGCGCGCTGGCCAACCTCGCCGCGCTGGCCGCGATCCCGCTGTGGGCCACGCTGTCGGACCGGATCGGGCGCCGGCCGGTGTTCCTGATCGGCGCGGTGGGCAGTGCGGTCGCGATGGCCGGGTATCTGTGGGCGATCTCCACCGGTTCCCGCCCGCTGACCCTGGTCCTCGGGATCGTGGCCTTCGGGCTCGTCTACAGCGCGGCGAACGGGGTGTGGCCCGCCTTCTACGGCGAGATGTTCGCGACCCGGGTCCGGCTGTCGGGCGTGGCCATCGGTACGCAGACCGGATTCGCGGTGGCCGGGTTCGCGGTCACCTTCGCCGCCGGGATCGCCGGTCCGGGCGGAGACGACTGGTCGGCGGTGGCCCTGTTCACGGCCGCGCTGTGCCTCCCGCCGGCCGTGGCCGCGCTCACCGCCCGCGAGACGCACAGGGTCCCGACGGAACTGCTCGGGGAGCGGGCCGGGCGCAAGGCGGCGGGTGCGGAACGGGTCACGGCCTGAGGCGAGCCGCTCCAAGGTCCTGGAACGCTACGACGCCGGTGTCCGCCGAGGCCGGGGCCCAGGTCCGCTACGGGCGCGGGTGACGCGGCTCGTACAGGGCGAGTTCGCCGCCGCCCGGCAGGCGGAGGGCGGTCACCCGGCCCCAGCGCGCCTCCTCCACCGGACGGGTGAACTCCACTCCGCGCTCGGCGAGTTGACTACGGGTCGCGTCGAGGTCGTCGCACATCAGCATCAGCTCGTGCGAGGACTCGCCGTCGGTGGGGTGACAGGCCACCTCGGCGGGCGGCGCCTTGAAGATGAGCCAGCCGCGGCCCGCGTCGACGTAGTTCCAGCAGAGGGTGCCGCGCAGAAAGGCCCGGTCGGCCTCCGGGTCCCTGCTGTAGAGCACCACATGTGCACCGTTGATCACGCGCGGAGGTTAGTGCGGCCGGCGGGGCCGGACAAGCACCGGACCCGCATCAGGGCCGTTCTGTCCTTCCCGGGGACCATCGGCCCCTGGTGTGTCCGACCGGGCGGGCGCAGGCTTGCGGCGGCGGACGAAGGAACTGGTCCTCGCCGGCGGCCCGCCGTCCGCCTCAGCGCACTGAGCACGTCGCACAGCACAGGAACGAGGTGGCACGATGACCGCCGCACACACCGCATCCACGCCCACCGCCGGGCGGCACTGGGCGAGCGGGCTGACAGCCTTCGGCGCGGTCCTGCTGGTCCTCGCCGGGATACTGAACATCTTCCGCGGCATCATGGCGATCGCGCAGGACGACGTGTTCCTCGTGACACGCGGCTATGTCTTCCGGTTCGACCTCACGGGGTGGGGCTGGGTCCATCTGGTCCTGGGCGTCGTCGCGCTGCTCGTGGGCCTCGGCCTCTTCCGGGGTGACCTGTGGGCGCGGGTCTGCGGCGTGGCCATCGCCTCGCTGATCATCGTCGCCAACTTCCTCTCCCTGCCGTACTACCCGGTCTGGTCGATCGTTCTGATCGCGTTCTCCGGATTCATCATCTGGGCCCTGTGCGTGGGGCGGGACGGCGCCTCCAGCCCGTTCGACTGAGGACCAGGGGCGACGCACCGTCGCAGAGCCGACCCGCGGGGGGCCTGACCGATGAGTTGGAGAGCAGGGCGGTCTTCTGGCTGCTCGCCGCGGGACTTCGGACTGCGGGACGAGGGCCGGCTGCCGGGCTCAGGGAGCCGGGGCCACCGCCGCGTCGAGCAGCGGCCCGAGTTCCCGTACCGCCGTGGTCAGGGGTCGTACGTCGTGTTCGGCGCGAGACATCAGGATCGCGCCCTCCAGGGTGCTGATCATCAGCGTGGCCAGGGAGTCGGCCCGGTCCGTGAGGACGCCCAGGTCGGTCAGGGCCTCGGCGAGCGGGGTCCGCCAGGCCGTGAACGCGGCGGCGACGGCCTCCCGGGTCGCGCCGCCCGCGGAGGCGCAGTCGACGGTGGCGGCGGCGACCGGGCAGCCCGTCGCGAAGCCGTCCGCCGTGTACTCGTCGGTCCACTGCGTGACCATCGCCGCGAACAGCCCGCCCGGTGTCGGCTCGTCGAGCCCCTCAAGAAAGCGCGCGATCCGTTTGCCCGCGTACCGTCCGGCCCACCCGACCGCCTCGTTGACCAGCTGTTCCTTCCCGCCCGGGAAGTAGTGCTGGAGCGAGCCGCGTGGTGCGCCGGCGTGCGCGGCGACCTCGCGCATACCGGTCGCGGCGACACCGTCGCGCCGGATGAGCTGGGCCGCGCTGAAGACCATCCGCTCCCGCGGACCCCGTCGAACCTCGCCCATCGCCGGCCTCCGTTCCTCGCCGCGGCCCCTCTCTACGACCGGCACTCTATGACCGGCGTCATAACGGCGGCTACTATGACAGCGGTCATAGTCGGCTGCCGGAGTGAAGGGCGGTCCCCGTGGACGTCGGTTTCATCGGTCTCGGAGTGATGGGCCGGCCCATGGCGCGGCGCCTGCTGTCCGCCGGCACTCCCCTGGTGGTCTGGAACCGGACCCCGGAGCGCGCCGCGCCCCTGCGCTCGGCCGGGGCCACGGTCGCCGCGGACGCCGGCGAGGTGTTCGCGCGGGCGGACGTGGTGCTGCTGATGCTCGCCGACGAGGCCGCGACGGACGCCGTGCTCGGCCGCGGCACCCCCGCCCTCGCCGCACGCGTCGCGGGACGCACCGTCGTCCACATGGGCACCACCTCTCCCGAGTACTCCCACGCCCTGGAGACCGGCATCCGCGCCGCCGGCGGCCGGTACGTCGAGGCACCCGTGTCCGGATCACGTGTCCCGGCCGAGGAGGGACAGCTGGTGGCGATGCTCGCCGGCGAGCAGGACGCCGTGGCCGCCGTACGACCGCTGCTGGCGCCGTTGTGCCGGGAGACCTTCGTGTGCGGGCCGGCGCCCCGCGCGCTGCTGATGAAGCTGTCCGTGAACCTCTTCCTGATCACCCTGGTGACCGGACTGACCGAGGCGTTCCACTTCGCCGAGCGGCAGGGCCTGGACCGGCGGCTGTTCCTGGAGGTCCTGGACGCGGGCCCCATGGCCAGCGGCGTCTCCCGGATGAAGGCGCCGAAGCTGCGCGAGCGGGACTTCGCGGTGCAGGCGGCGGCGCTGGACGTACTGAAGAACAACCGGCTCATCGCCGAGGCGGCACGCAGGGCACGGCTGGCCTCGCCGCTCCTCGATGTGTGCCACGCCCTGTTCGAGGAGACGGTGGCGCAGGGGCACGGCGGCGAGGACATGGTCGCCGTGCTGCGCGCGATCGAGGCGCGGACCGCCGGGGCGTCGTAGCCGGTCGCCGCGGGTCAGCGCTTCGGGGCGCCGTAGACCCGGTCCACGTGCAGGCGCACCACGAGGCGCCGGTCGCGGACCATCGCGGCCCGGTAGTCGTCCCAGTCCGGGTGTTCGCCGAGCACGTCCCGGTAGAGGCGGACCAGTTCCTCGACGGTGTCGTCGTGCGGGTCCGCGGCGACCGGGGACAGTTCGGCCGTGCCCTCGGCGACGGTGTACGCCCAGCGGTCGGCGCTGGTGACGTGGTACGAGGCGCGGGGGTCGCGGCGCAGGTTGCGGGTCTTGGCGCGGTCGTCCGTGACGGAGATCCGGATGATCCGCTCGTCGGGGTCGTAGGCGTGGCTGACGTTGGACAGCTGGGGGCGGCCGTCGCGCTTGAGCGTGACCAGGACGCCGCCGTGGCCCGCCGAGAGCAGTTCGAGCAGTGCGTCCTGCGTGGTGTCGTGAGTCATAACACCGTCAACTCACCGGAGCGGGCACCGCATTCCCCCATGCCAGGCACGGGGTTCCCGCACGCCAGAGCCCAGTAGACAGTGTCTACCGACGACTGGTAGACACTGTCTATGACTGAGTCCGACATCGGGTTGCGGGAACGTCTGGTCGACGTGGGCGTGGAACTGCTGGCCGCCGAGGGGCTGCGGGCGCTGACCCTGCGGGAGATCGCCCGGCGCGCCGGCGTCTCGCACGGGGCGCCGCGCCGCTACTTCCCCACGCATCTGGAACTGCTGTCGGCCATCGCGCGGCGCGGCTTCGCCGACCTCGCCGAGCGGGCGCGCACGACGCTCGCGCACGCGGCTGCCGAGCCCCGGGCGCGGGTGGCGGCACTGGCGCGGACGTATCTGGAGTTCGCGCTGGACGACCCCGGCATGTACGAGCTGATGTTCCGTCACGATCTGCTGGAGAGCGGGCATCTGGGACTGCGGGAGACAAGTCTTCCCTTGTTCGGAGTGCTCGCGGGCCTGGTCGGCGAGGCGCGGCCCGAGGCCGATGCGCGCCGGGCGGCGGGCGCGCTGTGGGCGAATCTGCACGGCCTCGCCCAGCTGTGGCGCTGGCAAAGCCTCCAACTCGCTGTCGGGGGCGATGACCTGGGGGCTCTGCTCGATGCGGTACTGGTGGCGCACCTGGGCGCGGAGGGCGGCCGGTGAACCGGCGGTGGACGCTGGCGAGCAGCGTCGCGGGGGCGGTGGTCGTCGCGCTCGACGGTACGGTTCTCACGGTCGCGCAGCCGTGCCTGCAAAGGGAGTTGGGCGCGTCGCTGGCCGAGGTGCAGTGGACCAGCACGGCGTATCTCGTCGCGGTGGCGAGCCTGCTGGTGTTCGCGGGGCGGCTCGGTGACCGGTACGGGCAGCGACGGGTGTTCGCGCTCGGCATGCTGGGGTTCGGGGTGGCGTCGGCGGGGATCGGGGTCGCGCCCGGTGTGGGCTGGGTGATCGGACTGCGGGCGTTCCAAGGGGTGTTCGGGGCGCTGTTGCAGCCGGCCACTCTGGGCATGCTGCGGGCCGCGTTCCCGCCGGACCGGCTGGCCACGCCGCTCGCCGTGCGGACCGCCGCGATCGGGCTGGCGGCGGCCGCGGGTCCGCTGGTGGGCGGGGCACTGGTGACGGATCTGGGCTGGCGGGCGGTGTTCTTCGTCAACGTACTGCCTGCGCTCGTCTTCGGCCTGCCGGCCCTGTCGCGTCCACAGCGCACGCCTGCGGGCCCCCGCGCTCCGCTGGACGTACCGGGTGCCGTGCTGCTCGCGGTGACCCTGTGCTGCCTGGTGCACGCACTGACCGTACGGCCGGTTTCCTGGCCGGGGCTCGCCGTCGCCGCGGTCGCCGCCGCCGTCCTCCTACGGCACGAACGGCGTACGGCGAGTCCGCTGCTGTCGCCCGCGGTCACCGGTTCACGGGCGACCGGGGCGGCGCTCGGTGTCCTGGTCGTCGTCTCCGCGGCCCTGTTCGGCGCCCTCTTCGTGGCCACCTACGTCCTGCAACGCCGCCTGGGACTCGACCCGTTGCACAGCGCGCTGCGCAGTCTGCCGCTGGCGGTGCTGATGGTGGTGTCCGCCGCGCTGTGCCCCGTACTGCTGCGTCGCCTCGCGGCGCGCGGTACGACGACGGTGGCGACGGCGCTGCTCGCGCTCGGTGTCCTCGCGCTGTCCGCAGCCACGTCCGCACCGGCGTTCGGCTGTGCGTTCGCGCTGCTCGGCGCCGGGTTCGGGACGGTGATGGTGGCGGCCACCCAGGTGGTCGTACGGCGGGCGGAGGTGGCGGAAGCCGGAGTGGCGGGCGGGCTGCAGCAGACGGCGCTGAACGTCGGCCCGGCGGTGGGGGTGGCGACGGCGAGCACGCTGATGGGCACCGGAACCGGGCCCGCACTGCTCGCGCTGGCGGGCGTCGCGGCGCTCGGCGTGCCCCTGGCGCGCGCGCTGCCCGGAACCGACGGCGAGGATGCGCTCCCCGGGACCGGCGGCGAGCGTGCCACGTCCGCGTCCGACGGCGTCGTGTCGATCACACCCGCCGCTGATGAGCGGGTCCGCGACGGTGCTCCTGCGGGACGATGAGCAACGGGTGCGTTCCCGGCGGTAGTCGGGGAGGCAGCGTGGACCAGGCGACCGGAGGAGAGCGATGGCAGAGCTGCGGCAGGAAGTCGACCCGGACGAGGCGGGGCTGGACGGCAAGGCGCTGGACCGCCTGGACCGGGAGGTCGCCGACCAAGTCGACCGGGGCCGGCTGCCCGGCTTTCTCGTGGCCGTGTCCCGCGGCGGCCGGGTCGCCCATCTCACCACGTACGGCCGGCGCGATGTGGCGGCCGGGCTGCCGGTCGAGACGGACACCCTGTGGCGGATCTACTCGATGACCAAGCCGGTCACCGCGGTCGCCGTGCTGCTGCTGGCGGAGGAGGGCGGGCTGTCGCTGGACGACCCGCTCGACCGCTACGTGCCGGCGTTCGCCGAACCCGTTGTGTACGAGAGCGGTTCGGGCACGGACATGTGTACCCGTCCGGCGGCCGGCCCGATCCTGATCCGGCATCTGCTCACCCACACCGCGGGCCTGACGTTCGGTTTCTACCACCGGCACCCGGTCGACGCCCTCTATCGCGCGTCCGGTCTCACGTACTCGGTCCCGCCGGGCGCGGATCTGGCCGAGACGGTCGAGGTGTACGCGCGAAGGCCGTTGCAGTTCGAACCGGGCACGCAGTGGAACTACTCGGTCGCCTCGAATGTGCTGGGCCGGGTGATCGAGGTGGTGTCGGGGCAGCCACTGGACACGTTCTTCGCCGAGCGGATCCTGCGTCCGCTCGGCATGACCGACACCGGCTTCCGCATCGAGCCCGAACAGGCGGACAGACTGGCCGAGTTGTACGGCGAGACGGACGAGGGCGGGATCGAGCCGGTGCCGGGGCTGCCGGTGCGCGGCCGGCCGCGGTTCCTGTCCGGCAGCGGCGGCCTGGTCTCCTCGGCGTACGACTTCCACCGGTTCATGGAGTTGCTGCGCCGCGGCGGCGAACTGGACGGTGTCCGGCTGCTGTCCGCGGACTCGGTCGCGCTGATGACCCGCAACCAGCTGCCCGGCGGCGCCGTCCTGCGCACCTTCGGCGCCCCCGTCCACCAGGAGCCCGGCAACGACGGGCTCGGCTTCGGATTCAACGTGTCGGTGGTGACCGACCCGTCCCGCACCCTGGCGCCGTCCAGCCCCGGCACGTACGGCTGGACGGGCGCGGCGACGACCGCGTTCTGGGTCGATCCGGCGCACGAGCTGACGGTGCAGTTCATGACGCAGGTACGCCCGAAGACGCTGAAGATCTTCCCGGAGCTGCGGCGGCTGGTGCACGAGGCACTGGTGGACTGACCGGGCCGGGCGCCCGCCGTCCGTGGGGGCGGCGGGCGCCGAACCGGCCGGCCGGCCTTCAGGAGCCGTGGGCGACGGCGTCCAGGTGGGGCAGGATGTGGTCCAGCCGCTCCCGCTTGGTGCGCAGATAGGTGATGTTGCTCTCGCACGGCTCGATCAGCAGCGGCACCCGCTCGGCGACCTGGATGCCGTGCCGTACCAGCGCCTCCCGCTTGCGCGGGTTGTTGGACATCAGGCGTACCGAGCGCACCCCGAGGTCGCGCAGGATCTCGGCCGCGACGCGGTAGTCGCGGGCGTCGACGGGCAGGCCGAGCGCGAGGTTCGCCTCCACCGTGTCCAGGCCCTCCGCCTGCAGGGCCATCGCGCGCAGCTTGGCGAGCAGTCCGATGCCGCGGCCCTCGTGGCCCCTCAAGTAGACGACGACGCCGCTGCCTTCGGCGACGACGGCGCGCAGCGCCGAGGCCAGCTGGTCGCCGCACTCGCAGTGCCGGGAGCCGAACGCGTCCCCGGTCAGGCACTCCGAGTGCAGCCGGGTCAGCACGTTCTCGGCGCCGATCTCGCCGTACACCAGGGCCACTTGCTCGTCACCGCGGTCGTGGTCCAGGTAGCCGATCGCCTGGAATTTCCCGTACACGGTGGGCAGCGGTGCATTCACCACGCGTTCCGCACCCGAACGCCGCGGGGACTTTGTGCCGAGTACGCCGAGGTTGACGCCGGTGTTTTCTGTCATGATCTGATTCCTAAGCAGAGACGAAAGGCCGTGAAAAGATGAGTGGTTCGGGCGCGCGTGCGGCGGCAGGCGGGGGGACGAACAGCGTGGCGCACGGGGTGGTGCCGACGGACACCACGGACGACGTGACGGCGCGGGGGGCGGGCGTTTCAGCACAGGTCGCCGTCCTTCCCGTCGGCAGTTTCGAACAGCACGGTCCGTTCCTTCCGCTGGCTACCGACACGCTCGTCGCCTGTGCCGTGGCTCGGGAGATCGCCGCCGCGTACCCGGTGCACCTCCTTCCTCCGGTGACGGTCTCCTGCTCGCACGAGCATGCGCAATGGCCGGGGACCGTCAGCATCTCCGCCGTGACCCTCCATGCGGTGGTCTCGGACATCGCGGCGTCGCTGCGCCGTTCGGGCGTCGACGCGCTCGTCGTGGTCAACGGGCACGGCGGCAACTACGTCCTGGGCAACGTCGTCCAGGAGGCGTCCGCGCGCGGTGAGCGGATGGCGCTGTTCCCGGCCGTAGAGGACTGGGAGGCGGCGCGTGAGCGGGCCGGGGTGCGCACCTCGCTGCTCACCGACATGCACGCGGGGGAAATCGAGACCTCGATTCTGCTGCACGCTCATCCCGAATTCGTCCGCCCTGGTTACGAGTCCGCCGATTTCACCGCTGACGACCGTCGTCATCTGCTCACCGTGGGAATGTCCGCCTATACCGAATCGGGCGTCATCGGCCGTCCTTCCCTGGGGTCGGCGGAAAAGGGGAAGGAACTGCTGGCGAGCCTGGCGGAATCCTTCGAGTCGTATGTCGCGTTGCTCACCTCCGGGCGGGAACGCGGGTAGTCCGCCGCGGGGCCGCCGGTCGTGCCGCGCAGACCGCCGTACCAGCGCACGGCGAGGACGACGGCGCCGGGCAGGCTCGCCACGAAACTGAGCACGCCGTACACGACGGCCACGGCGACCCCGGTGCCCGCGTCGAGCCCCGCCGCGCCGAACGCCCAGGCGGCCACGCCCTCGCGGGGGCCGAAGCCGCCGACGTTCAGCGGGAGCCCCATGGCGACCAGGGCGAGGACGGCGAGCGGGACCAGCACCGCGACCGGAGCGGCGGAGCCGGCGACCCTGGCGGCCACGACGAACATGGCCAGGTGCCCGGCCAGGACCACGGCGGAGGACAGGGCGATGCCCGGTCCGCCCCGGCGGGACAGCAGGCCCCGGCGGGCCTCGCCGAGGGCGGTGCCGAGGCCCCCGGGACGGTGCGAGGGCGCGCGGTTCATACGGACGGCGAGGCCCACGGCGAACGCACCGGCCACGGCGAACGCCACCGGCGCGGCGAGGTCGCGGGCCTCGGCCCGGACCGGCGACGGCAGGGTCGGCAGCACCACCGCGGCGAACACGGCCAGCGCGATCTGCCCGGCGACGCGCTCCAGGACGACCGCCTTGACCCCGCGCCGCAGGTCACCGGCGCTCTGTCCGTGCCGGACCGCGCGATGCACGTCGCCCAGGATCCCGCCGGGCAGCGCCGCGTTCAGGAACAGCGCCCGGTAGTAGTCGGCGACGGCGGGCCCGAGCGGCAGCCGGATACGCAGGCCGCGGGCCACCAACTGCCAGCGCCAGGCGCTGAGTACGGTGGTGACCACACCGATCCCCAGCGCGGCCAGCACCGTCACGGTGTCGATCCGCCGCAGCCCGTCGAGCAGCACGCCGGTGCCGAGCCGCCACAGCAGAACGCCGAGGATGACCACGCCGACGAGACTGCCGAAGTGCGTACGCAGCGCGCGAAGACCGGGACGCCGGGGGGCGGGGGGCGGCGGCTGTACGGCCTCGGGTGCGGCGGACGGGGATTGTGGAGTCGACGCCGCAGTCACCGGAAGGGGCCCGGTGTCCGCCGCGGCCTCAACGCGCGGGTGGGCCGTTCCGGCGCCGTACACGCATGCGCCCGCCGGGCCGGAGTCGGGCACGCGCGCGTGCACCGCGCCTGTGGCCGTCACGCGCGCGTGGGGGCCCGTTCGGGTGACCCGGTGCCCGGCCTCCGTCGCGGCCGACCGGTTGGTCATGACGCCCCGCCCGTCGGCCGGGGCAGGGCCAGCAGGTCGCTGTGGTGGACCACGACCCGCAACTCACCGGCGGCGCAGGCGGCGAGCCGGTCCCGCAGATAGCGCTCGGCGCGGTCGCCCAGCTCGGGCCGCTCTTCCACTGCCGCGCCCACCCAGCCGCGCAGCCACTGCTCGGTCAGCGCCACCTCCGCGGGCCCCAGCCGCCAAGGGCTCGGGTGCACCCGTACCGTGGCCCCGCGCGCGGCGAACGCCTCGCCGGCCACGGTGACCGCGTCCGGGCCGAGCAGCCCGCCGCGCCGCTGATGGGCGTTGAACGCCTCGGTGATCTCCGCGTCCAGCGGGTCGGCCGGGGTGAGTTCGACGCGTCCGACGACGGACAGCGTGAGCAGCGCCGGGCAGCCGGCCCCGGTGCAGGCGTCGGCGAGGGTGGCGACGTCCTCACGGGTGAGGACGTCAAGCAGCGCGGAGGCGGTGACCAGCGAGGCGCCGGCCAGCGCGTCCGGGGTCAGCCGGGCCACGTCGCCGCGCCGTGTCTCGACGGTGACACCGCTGCCGTCGGCGGCGGCGCGCGGGGAGGCCGCGGCGGCGAAGTGCAGCAGATAGGGGTCGCGGTCGTGCAGGACCCAGTGCTGGGGTCCGTCCAGGCGGGGCGCGAGCCAGCGGCCCATCGAGCCGGTACCGCAGCCCAGGTCGTGCACGGCCAGTGCGCCGGTGCCGCCCGGCAGGCCGGCCAGCCGGATCCGCAAGGGGTCCAGCAGGTCCAGCGCGCGGGCGGCAGCGTCGGCCGTCTCCCGCAACCGCAGCCATTCGGGCGCGTACCGGGGCGGTTCCTCGGCCTCGCTGTCGCGCAGCCGTACGGTGGCCCGCTCGCCGGGACGCCCGACAGGCCCGGCCCCGGCGACGACCGAGGAGTCCACACCACGCACTCCGCCATCATCGGCGCCGACGGCACCGCCCGCCTCCGCAGAGTTCCCGCGACCGCTCCCGGCCCCGGCCTCCGGGCCCGAGGATGCGGCGCCCTGCGCCGCCCCGGAGGGCCCACCATCCCGCTCCCCCGAGCCGGACGCTTGCGCGCGTACCAGGGCTGCCACCGTACGAGCCTCACCACGACCGACGTCGCGCACCGGCTCCACCTTCCTCGGCCCGCTCTGGACCGGAATCGACGCCATGCCGTCCGCCGTGCCGTTCGTCCTCGTCTCCGGCCCGGTCATGCCGCCCTCCTCGGGGCTTCGGGAAGTCGGGCGAGGACCGCGGCCAGGCTGCGGGCGGTGGCGGCCCAGCCGTCCAGCGCAGCGCGGCGGCCGCGGGCCGCGGCCTTCAGCCGACGGCGTACGTCGGGTTCGCCGAACCAGCCGCGCAGTTCGGCGGCGAACGCGGCGGGGTCCTCCGGCGGGACGAGGATGCCGGGCACCCCACCGTCGGGGGCACGCCCCACCGCCTCCGGCACTCCGCCCACGTCGGTGGCGAGGACCGGAATGCCGCGCGCCAGGGCCTCGGTGACCGCCATGCCGTAGGTCTCGGCGTAGGAGGTGAGGACCATCAGGTCGGCGGCGGCGTACGTGGCGTCGAGGTCCGCCCCGGAGCGCGGGCCGGTCAGGTGCAGCCGGTCGGCGAGGCCGTGCCGGTCGATGAGGGTGCGCAGCCGGCCGACGTAGCCGGGGTCGTGGCCGAGTCCGCCGACCAGCTCGCAGGTCCACGGCAGTTCCCGGACCGCCGCGAGCGCCTCCACGAGCCGGTGCTGGCCCTTGCGCGGGGTGACGGCGGCCACGCACACCAGCCGGGAGACGCCGTCGGTGCCGGGCGCGAGCGGCGCGATGTCGGCACCGGGCGCGGCGACATGCACCCGTTCGGGTGCCAGTCCGTGATGCGAGACGAGCCGGCGCACCGCCCAGTCGCTGGTCGCGACGACGGCGGGCACCGTGCGCAGTACGGCCCGTTCTCGGGCGTCGAGGTCGGCGGCGACGGCCGGTTCGAGGCCGGTCTCGTCGCCGAGCGGCAGATGAACCAGTACCGCGAGGCGCAGCCGGTCGGCCTCCGAGGCGATGATCTCCGGGATCCCGCAGGCCACGATCCCGTCCAGCAGGACGACCGCGTCGTCCGGCAGGTCGCTCAGGGTGCGGGCCAGATGGTCGCGGGCGGCCCGGTCTGGACGCGGCCAGCCACCCGGCGCGGTGTGCCGGGTGACCTGCCAGCCGAAGCCGGGCAGGTCCAGGCAGACCCGGCGGTCATAGGCGTTGCCACCGCTGGGCGCGGCCGGGTCGTCGACACCGCCCGGCAGGACGAAGTGCACGGTGCGCAGGGACATGGGGATGATTCCGGCCTTCTCGATGTCGTCGGCCTTCTCGCCGGCCGTGGCCTCCACGACGGCGGTGGGCTGCACCGGCACGTACGACAGACGCGCCCGCCGTGTGGTCGCCCCGGTCACAGGCCACGCTCGTAACTCGCCCAGGCGATGTGCGACTCGTGCAGGGTGACCGTGAGGCCCGCGAGGCCCTTCGCGCCCTCGCCGAGGGCGCCCTTGTGGATGCGTTCGGCGAGCCGGTCGGCGATGACCTTGGCGAGGAACTCGGTGGAGGTGTTGATACCGGCGAACTCGGGTTCGTCATCGAGGTTGCGGTAGTTCAGCTCGGCGGTGATGAGGCGCAGTTCCTGCGTGGCCAGGCCGATGTCGACCACGATGTTGTCCTCGTCCAGCTGCTCACGGCGGAAGGTGGCGTCCACCAGGAACGTGGCGCCGTGCAGTCGCTGCGCGGGCCCGAACACCTCGCCGCGGAAGCTGTGGGCGATCATGATGTGATCGCGGACGGTGATGCTGAACAACGGACGACCCTCCAGGTACGACGCGTCTGGTCCCCCTTGTCCTTACCCGGCGGGGGATGCCGTGTAGTACGGCTCTTCGCTTTCCCGCGTTCAGTCCTCTCTCACTCTTTTCTCAGGTCAGGCCCGTCTCGGCGTACCGGATCCGGTGGCACAGGGCGGGGATCTCGCCCGAGGCGAGCTTCGGCATGACGTCCGGGAGTTGTTCGAATGCGCTCTCGCCGGTGATGAGCGCGTCCAGGGCCGGGTCGGCGAGCAGGTCGAGGGCGAGCGCCATCCGGTCGGCGTAGTCGCGTCCGGCGCGGGCGGCCGGGGAGACGGTGCCGACCTGGCTGCTGCGCAGGGTGAGCCGGCGGGAGTGGAAGGCCTCGCCGAGCGGCAGGGAAACGCGCCGGTCGCCGTACCAGCTCAGTTCCACGACGGTGCCCTCGGGCGCGAGGAGCCGCAGGGCACCGGTGAGGCCGGCTTCGGTGGCGCTGGCGTGCACGACCAGGTCGCAGTCGCCGAGGGCGTCGGCGGGTGTCGCGAAGTCCACGCCGAGCGCCTCGGCGGTCTTGGCGCGGGCCGGGTCGGCGTCGACGAGCTGCAGCCGTACGCCGGGGAAACGGGCGAGCAGCGCGGCCACCGAGCAGCCCACCATGCCACCGCCGACGACCGCGATCCGGTCGCCGATCAGCGGCGACGCGTCCCACACGGCGTTCACGGCGGTCTCCACGGTGCCGGCGAGCACGGCCCGCGCGGCGGGCACCCGCTCGGGCACGACGGTCACGGCGGTCACCGGAACGACGTAACGGCTCTGATGCGGATACAGGCAGAAGACCGTACGCCCGATCAGCTCAGCCGGGCCCTCCTCCACCGTGCCGACGCTGAGGTAGCCGTACTTCACCGGACCCGGGAAGTCGCCCTCCTGGAACGGCGCCCGCATCGCGGCGTGTTGGCTCTCCGGGACGCCGCCGCGGAAGACGAGCGTCTCCGTGCCGCGGCTCACGCCTGAGTAGAGGGCGCGCACCAGGACCTCGCCGTCGGCGGGCTCCGCGAGGGTGATGTCGCGCAGCTCGCCGTGGCCGGGTGAGCGCAGCCAGAACGCGCGGGCCGAGCGGTTCATCGGCATCCTCCTGAACAGTAGGCAAGTTGTTCACGTACCGAGAAGTGCACAGGCCGCGCACAGTACGCGGCGTGATCGACTCTGTCACTCGGCCGGAGGGTGTGCGGTGGCCCTGAACAACACGTATGACGCGAGGCCCCAGCAGGAAACCGCTGTGGGCGCGGGCCTACAGGTCCTGCTGCTCGCGTTGCTCGGCACGGCGATAGGCATGGGGCCGGCCGGCTGGCTGACGGGGCTCGCGTTCGCGTTCGCCACCTGGGCGGTGCTGGCCCGCGCCCTGCACCGCTCCTGCCTGCGCTCCTTCGGCCCCGCGAACCGGGTCACGCTCGGCCGGGCGGCCCTGGTGGGCGGCGTGACCGCGCTGGTCGCGGACTCCTTCGAGAGTGCGCCGCCGGTGACCGTGCTGGTCGGCCTGACCGCGATAGCCCTGCTCCTGGACGGCGTCGACGGCAAGGTGGCCCGCCGCACCGGTACGTCGACCGCGCTCGGCGCCCGCTTCGACATGGAGGTCGACGCGTTTCTGATCCTGGTGCTGAGCGTGTACGTGGCCATGCAGCTCGGCCCGTGGGTGCTGCTGATCGGCGGGATGCGGTACGCCTTCGTCGCCGCGGCCCGGCTGGCCCCCTGGCTGAACGCCCCGCTGCCGCCGTCCTTCGCCCGCAAGACCGTCGCCGCGGTCCAGGGCATCGCCCTGCTCCTGGCGGGCGCCGAGTTGCTCCCCCACCTGGCCAACCTGGCGATCGTGCTGGTGGCCCTGGGCTCGCTGCTGTGGTCCTTCGGCCGGGATGTGCTGTGGCTGTGGCGGACGTCCCGCGTGGCGGTGCGGATGCCGGCCGAGCCCCAGATACTGGAGCTGGCGGCGCGCTGAGCCGAGGCCGTTCGGGATCAGGACGACGGGCCCGGACCGGGTTGCCGGTCCGGGCCCGTCGCCTCGGCGGTTACGGCCTTTCGGCCCGGCTCCGTACGATCGCGAACGCGGCGGCCGCGAGGCCGAGGACGCCGACGACCAGGCCGGCGATGCCGAGGCCGCGGGCGGTGGAGTCACTGGCGGCGGCCGTCCTGGCGGTGGCGGAGGCGGTCTTGGCGGGCGCGGCGCCGGCGTCACCGGCCGCGCCGGCGGTCAGTTTCAGTACCGGGGCCGGGTTCTCCGGCTGGTCGCCGCCGGTCGGCTCCTCGATCCAGCGCGCGACCTTGCCGTCGGAATAGGTCTGCAGCGTCTTGAAGACCAACTGGCCGCTTTCGTCCGGAAGTTGACCGAAGGCGACGTTGAAGTCCTCGTACTGCCCGGCACCGATCCTCCCTCCACTGAAGGTGATCTCGGAGGCCGCCTCGGTGATGGTGCCGTCGTCGGTCTTGACCGGTGTCCTGAGCTTGGCGGTGGTGACCTTGGCGGTCCAGCCGTCCTGCGGGTGGACGAGCACGCCGAGGACGGGGTGGTCGGTGGGCAGGAAGACCTGCACCTTGGTGGTGGAGGCGCTGTCCTCCTCGTTGGGGACGCGGAAGGTCAGCACGCCGTCGGTGGCTCCCTTGGCGTAGCTGCCGGGGTGGACGGTGACGTGCGCGGAGGCGGCACCGGCGGCGAGAAGGACGGCGGCGCCGGCGGTGAGGGTGACGGTCGCGGCGCGGCGCAGGGTCGTGCGTGGTGCGGACATGGCTGAGTCGGTCTCCGTACGAGTGACGTGTGAGGAAAGGGGTCAGAGCGAGTACGGGACCGGGACCGGGGGTCCGCGCCGGCTGACCGCGTGCCGCAGCGGGGTCCGGCGGGGCGGTTCGGGGTCGGCCGGGAGGCGCGGGGCGTGCGCGGCGGGGTTGGGCAGCGGGGCGTCCCGCCACCAGGCGGCCAGGCCGGGAACGAGGGTGACGGTACGGCGCAGCAACGACCACAGCGCGGCCTCACCCCGGCGCAGCCACCAGGACGCGACCAGCGCGGCGAGGAGGTGCGCGGTGGTGGCGTGGGCCGTGGCGTGGGCGTGCATCGCGGCCATGGAGTGAGCCATGGAGTGGGCCGGCATGGCCGCCGCGGGCGTGGTGCGGTGGGCGGCGTCGAAGCCGACGTGCAGCGCGGCCTGGGTGAGCAGCATGGCGGCGCCGATACCGGCGAGCGACCGCTCCCGCTTGCCGAGACTCCAGCCGAGCGCGAACACGCCCAGGAACCCGGCCGCGTCGGCCCGCGGCGGCGGCATGTCACCCATGGCGAGCCCGTGCCCGGCAGCGGCGAGCAGCACGCACACCGCGGCGAAGACCGCGGCCCGCACGCCTCTCACCGCCGGGCACGCACTCATGGTGAGGGATCCTGCCACGTCCGGGGGATACGTGCGGCAGGGATGCGGTGTTCAGCCGCCGGGGCAGGGGGTGGGGCCGCTTCGCCACTGCCGGGTGTGGGTCCGTCATGGCTGGTCGCGCGGTTCCCAGTACCTCTTGGGGGCTGCGGTGCCGTCGGCTTCAGCGGCACCCCACAAGCGCGGGCAAGCGCAAGCCCCCGGCCGACCGCACGTCAGGCAGCACCCGTGCCGCGCCGCGAGCGCCCTACCGCTCCCGCCGCCGTCACCGCGAGCGCGCCCAGAACGGCGAGGACCGCAGCCGGTGCGAGGACCGTCCACGGCGCCCGCTCGGCGTACGGCTGGTTCTCGGCCAGGAGGTGGCCCCATTCGGGCGACGGCGGCTGCGCGCCGAGGCCGAGGAAGCCGAGGGAGGCGAGGGCGAGTGCGGTGCCGGGCAGCCGGAGCAGCGCGTGCCGGGTGACGGGTGGCACGACGGCGGGCAGGAGTTCGTGGCGCAGGAGATACCGGCGCCCCGCCCCCAGCGCTCGCGTGGCGGTGAGGTGGACGGCGGCGCGCTCCTGCCGAAGCAGGGCGGACGTGTGGGCGGCCAGCGGGGCCCAGGCCACGGCGGCGACGGCGAGCGCGGGCGTGGCCGGGCCACCGCCCGCGACGGCGGTGACGAGGAGCGCGGCGAGCACCGGCGGCACGGCGTTGACGGTGTCGACGAGCGGCCCGGACAGCCGGGGCAGCAGTCCGAGCAGCAGCCCGGCCAGCAGCGTGCCCGCGCTGATGGCGAGGGCGAGCAGCAGCGTGTCGAGGGCGCCGTGGGCGATGCGGGCGAGCAGGTCGCGGCCGAGCGCGTCGGTGCCGAACGGGTGCTCCCAGGACGGGGGTCGCAGGCGCGCCCCGGTGTCCACGGCGAGCGGGTCGCGGGGCAGGCCGGCGGTGAGGACGGCCAGCAGGGCAGCGGCGAGCGCGAGCGGTGTCGTACGCCTGGCGGGCACGGCGGGCCTGGTCAGGGCGGGGACGGCGGCGTCCCTCAGCGCGGGGCCGATGAGCAGGCGTACACCGAGCCGGGCGGCGCCCGCGGCGAGGGCCGCGAGGAGCACCAGGGCGAGGGTGCCGGCCTGGAGCACGGGCAGGTCCTGGGCGAGGGCGGCCTGCAGGGTGGTGCGGCCGAGGCCGGGGATGTCGAAGATCTGCTCGACTGCGACGGCACCGCCGGTCATGCCGACGACGAACAGCGCGGTGTTGGGCAGCAGTCCGGGCAGACAGCGCCGTACCGCCTGCCGGGCGATGGCCGGCGCGGGCAGTCCGCGTGCCGCGGCCGCGCGCACCCAGGGCTCGGCGAAGGCGCCGGGCAACTGGTCGTCGAGGAGCCGGCCGAGGACGGCGCCGGCGGGCAGGCCGAGGGCGAGGGCGGGCAGCAGAGTGTACTGCGGCCCGTACCAGCCGAGGGCGGGCAGCCAGCCGAGCTGTACGCCGACGACGGTGGCGAGGACGGAGGCGGTGAGGAACTCCGGCAGTGCGGCGAGCACGGCGGAACCGGTGCCGCCGGGGCGGGTCCGCCCGCCCCGGTACAGGGTCGGGGCGCACACCACGGCGGCGGTGCAGCCGGCGACGAGAGACGCGACCGCCATGAGCAACAGGGACGCGCCGAGCGCCTGGAGCACAGTCGGCCCGGCCTCGGCGCCGGAGATCCAGGACCGCCCGGCGTCGCCGCGCGGCAGTCCGCCGAGCCAGCGTCCGAGCAGCGCCAACGGCCCTTCGCCGAGCCGGAGTTGGTTGCGGACGGCGGCGAGGACCTCGGGGTCGGGGTCCCGGTCCTGGGCGCGGGCCTTGAGGACGGTGAGCGCGGGATCGGTGTGCGCGAGCCAGGGCAGCAGCCCGATCCCGCACACCAGGGCACCGGCGAGCGAGCCTCGCCACAGCAGGGTGCGCATCGCTCAGCGCCGGGTGCCGGTGCCGACGAGGGCGCGCTCGTACGGGTCGAGGAGCACCCCCTTGACCGCGCTGCCGACGCCGGTGATGACGCGCTGGTGGACCAGCGGTACGACGGTGTCGGTGCCGAGGATCGCCGCCTCGGCACCGAGCGCCGCGGTCCGCCGTTCGGCGGGGTCGGCGGTGCGCTCGGCGGCGGCCACGGCCCGGTCGACGGCGCGGTCGCACAGCAGCGCCAGGTTGTAGCCGCCGTCGCAGGTGTAGTCGCCGGCGAGGACGGCGACCGGGTCGCCGGTGTCGACGAGGCTGTTGCGGGCGAGCACGAAGGAGTCGAACTTCCCGGCGAGCGCGTCGCTCTCCAGCCGGGAGTACTCGCGCACGACGAGCTGCACACGGAACCCGGCCGCCTCCAGCTGCTGCTTCAGCACCTGGGCGACTTCGGGGAGTTCGGGCCGGTTGTCGTAGGTGGCGAGGGTGACGGCGGTCCCGTCGGCCGGTTCGGCGGCTGCCCTGCCCTCGGGCCGGCGGTGCTTGCCCTCGGCCCAGGTGACGGCGGGCCCGTAGATCCCGGCTCCGCGATCCGCGTGCCCCTCGTACACGCCCTGGGCGAGGCCGGAGGTGTCGACGGCGGCACGGGCGGCGGCTCGCAGCCCGGCGTCCCGGAACGGCCCGGAGCGGGAGTTGAGCAGCAGGCTGGTCGTCCGCGTGGTGGCGGTCTCGCGGCGCGTGTCCGCGTCGAGCGTGGCGGCCTGGGCGACGGGCACGGCCTCGGCGATGTCGACGTCGCCGCTGCGCAGGGCGTTGGTGCGGGCGGTGCCGTCGGCGACGAAGCGGACGTCGATGCCGGCGGCCCGGGCACGGCCGCCCCAGTAGCCGTCGTACCGTTCGAGGGTCGCGGACGAGGTGCCGTTCACCTTCTTCAGCGCGAAGGGTCCGGTGCCGCTGCCGGCGGGGTCGACTGCGCCCCGGTGGGCGTACGCCCGGGCGGACAGCACGGCGAGGCCGGGGCTGGACAGCCTCAGCGGCAGGATGGGGTCGGGCCGCTCGGTGGTGATACGGACGCGGTGCCGGTCGACGGCCCGGGCGGTGAGCGTGCTGCCGGACACGGCGGCCGGGGCGGGCTTGGCCCGGGCGGCCTGCGCGAGTGAGGCGGCGACGGCCTGCGCGGTGACGTCGGTCCCGTCGTGGAAGGTGGCCTCGCGCAGCGTGAACAGCCAGCTGCGGGCGCCCTCCTGCCGCCAGGAGGAGGCGAGGGCGGGCGCGGCGGCGCCGTTGCCGTCGAGAGCGGTCAGCGACTCGGTGATGCCGAGCCGGCTGAGGATGGTGCCGTCGGCGCCGTACGGCGAGAGCCGCTCGGCGGGCGGAAAGGCGAGCGCGACCCGCAGCCGGGCCCCGCCACCGCTCCGCGTGTCAGCGCCGGAGCTGAAACAGCCGGCCAGCAACGGCGCGAGCGCGAGCGCGGCGAGCACACGGGAACGACGGAGAACACGCGAGACAACGAAGGCACGCACGCTTATCGCCCCACCGGAAGCTCGAAGTGGACGAGGCTCTGCGGGTGTTCGGCGTCCCTGCGCTCGTCGTGCACGACCGTCCCGAGCGACCGCCAGAACGCCTCGGCACCGGGCACGGCCGGATCGGTGTGCAGACAGACGGCCCGGTACCCGCCGTCGGCGACGGCGAACTCCACGAGCCGCTCGGCCGGCCGTCGCGGATTGGGCGGGCACCCAGGCCCCCGCGAATCGAGCGCCCCGGTCCCGAAATCCCGGTGGACGGTATCGAGCATGACGGCCCGGGCGCCGTCCAGCTCGCTGAGGGTTGCCGGCCTGATGCAATTTTTACGCACTTGCACATCCTATGCATCTATGGCTGCACGGGCGTACGAGGCCGGTGGGCAGGGGCTCCCTTCCCTGCCCACCGGCCGGCCGGGCCCGGCTCAGGCGGCCCGGCGCGCCTGGCCGCGGTGGCCGCGTACGAGATCCGCGTACCGGTGTCCGCTGGCCTTGATGGTGCGCACCTGGGTGCGGTAGTCGACGTGGACCAGGCCGAAGCGCTTGTCGTAGCCGTACGCCCACTCGAAGTTGTCCAGCAGGGACCAGGCGAAGTAGCCGGCCAGCGGGGCTCCCCTGCGGGCGGCGGAGGCACAGGCGGCCAGGTGGGTCTCCAGGTAGTCCTGGCGCTCGGGGTCGTCGACGCTGCCGTCGGGGCGGACCACGTCGGGGAAGGCCGAGCCGTTCTCGGTGACGTAGATCTTCCGGGCGCCGTACTCCTCGGTGAGCCGCAGCAGCAGGGTCTCGATGCCGCTCGCGTCGATCTCCCAGTCCATGCCGGTGCGCGGCACGCCCACCCGGCGCACCGCACGGACGTACGGCGCCGGGCCGTCGGGGGCGTCGGCGACATGGGCCGGGAAGTAGTAGTTCAGGCCGAGCCAGTCCAGCGGGGCCGCGATCGTCGCCAAGTCACCCTTTCGGAGCGGGAGTTCGACGCCGTAGGTCTCGACCATGTCGGCCGGGAAGCCGCGGCCGTGGACCGGGTCGAGCCACCAGCGGTTGACGTGGCCGTCGTGGCGGTGGGCGGCCGCGACGTCCTCGGGGCGGTCGGTGGCCGCGTGCACGGTGGAGAGGTTGTTGACGATGCCGACCCGGGCGTCGGGGGCGGCGGCGCGGATCGCCTGGGTGGCGAGGCCGTGGCCGAGCAGCAGATGGCAGGAGGCGCGCACGGCGGCGGTGAGGTCCGTCCGGCCGGGGGCCATCTTGCCCTCCAGGTGGCCGATCCAGGCCGAGCAGCTGGGCTCGTTGAGGGTGGCCCAGAGCTTGACCCGGTCGCCGAGGCGGGCGGCGACGGCCAAGGCGTACTCGGCGAGCGCGAAGGCGGTGTCCCGCTCGGGCCAGCCGCCGCGGTCCTGGAGCACCTGCGGCAGATCCCAGTGGTAGAGGGTGACGGAGGGGGTGATGCCCGCCTCCAGCAGGGCGTCCACCAACTCGTCGTAGAAGGCGAGGCCCTTGGGGTTGAGCGGGCCGGTGCCGCCGGGCAGCACGCGTGGCCAGGCGACGGAGAGACGGTAGGCGTTCACACCGAGCTGCCGCATCAGGCCGATGTCCTCGCGCCAGCGGTGGTAGTGGTCGCAGGCGACGTCGCCGGTGTCGCCGTTCGCGGTCTTCCCCGGGGTGTGCGAGAAGGTGTCCCAGATCGAGGGCGTACGGCCGTCCTCGGCGACGGCCCCCTCGATCTGGTACGCCGCGGTGGCCGTGCCCCACAGGAAGTCGTGCGGGAGAGCGGCGAGGTCGATACGTTCGGACACGGAAGTCCCTTCGGAATGCGGGGTGTGGGTCACTTGACGGCACCTGCCGTCAGACCGGCGACGAGATAGCGCTGCAGCAGCAGGAAGCCGGCCACCACGGGCAGGCTGACGACCAGCGAGGCGGCCATGATCTGGTTCCAGTAGACGTCGTTGAGGGTGGAGTAGCCCTGGAGGCCGACGGCGAGTGTGCGGGTGGTGTCGTTGGTCATGACGGACGCGAACAGCACCTCGCCCCACGCGGTCATGAAGGCGTAGACGGCGACCGCGACGATGCCGGGGATCGCGGCCGGTACGACGATCCGGATTAGCGCGCCGAGCGGGCCGCAGCCGTCCACCAACGCCGCCTCGTCCAGGTCGCGCGGCACCGAGTCGAAGTAGCCGATCAGCATCCAGATGGAGAAGGGGAGGGAGAAGGTCAGATACGTCAGGATCAGGCCACCGCGGGAGCCGAACAGGGCGATGCCGGTGGCGTTGCCGATGTTGACGTAGATCAGGAACAGCGGGAGCAGGAAGAGGATGCCGGGAAACATCTGCGTCGAGAGCACTGTCACCGTGAAGACGCGCTTGCCGCGGAAGCTGTAGCGGCTGACGGCGTACGCGGCGAACACCGCGATCACCACCGAGCAGATCGTCGCCGAGCCCGCCACGATCAGCGAGTTCATGAAGTACTGCGCGAGCGGGACCGTCGACCAGATGTCGATGTACGGCCGGATGGTCAGGCCGCTCGGCAGCCAGCGGAACTTGCCGGTGACGTCCGCGAGCGGCTTCAGCGAGCTGGAGACCATCACGTACACCGGGATGAGTACGAACCCGGTGAGCAGGGTGAGGAAGATCCGCCGTGACCACAGGAACGAACGCGGTGGTGCCATGGGCGAGTTGTGCGTGGAGGGGGCGACGGGCGGGCTAGACATCGGCGGAGGCTCTCCGTCCGCGTGAGGTGAACAGCAGATACAGGCCCGTGACGACGAGCAGGAAGAGCAGCAGCAGGACGGACATGGCGGAGCCGGTACCGAAGTTCCAGGTGACGAAGGACGCCTGGTAGATGTGGACCGAGATGAGGTCGGCGGCCTCGGGGGCGGACTTGCCGAACAGCACGTACGGCGTGTTGAAGTCGTTGAACGTCCACAGGAACAGCACCAGGACCAGGACCTGGTTGACCGGGCGCAGCGAGGGCAGGGTGATCCGGCGGATCTGCTGCCACATCCCGGCGCCGTCCAGCGCGGCCGCCTCGTACAGCTCCTTGGGGATGTTCTGCAGTCCGGCCATCACGATGAGGAAGGCGAAGGGCCAGCCCTTCCACACCGACACGGTCAGCAGGGCGTAGAAGCTGTTGTCGCCGATGAGCCAGAACGACGGCTTGCCGGTGAGGTGCAGCTGGTCGTGCAGGACGTGGTTCACCAGGCCGTTGTCGTGCTGGAACATGAACACCCAGGTGATGACGGCCGTGTAGACGGGCAGCGCGTACGGCACCAGGAACAGCGCTCTGAGCAGGCCGCGGCCGCGGAAGGTGTCCTGCATGAAGAGCGCGGCGGCGGTGCCGATCAGCCAGCACAGGCCGACCGACAGCAGGGTGAAGGCGACGGTGACGAAGAACGAGTGCAGCAGCGCGTTCCCGGCGGGCGCGTCGAAGTCCACCGACACTTTGTAGTTGCCGAGGCCGGACCAGGGGGCGGTGTTCCAGTCGCGGATGTAGAACTGGGTGAGTTCCTTGAAGCTCATCACGATGCCGATGACCATCGGCACCAGATGGACGAGAAGTTCGAGCAGCAGGGCGGGCAGGAGCAGCAGGTACGGCAGCGA
Organism: Streptomyces sp. IMTB 2501; assembly: GCF_001953885.1. Taxonomy (GTDB): domain Bacteria; phylum Actinomycetota; class Actinomycetes; order Streptomycetales; family Streptomycetaceae; genus Streptomyces. The sequence goes on from NZ_MQUS01000007.1 coordinate 268,477, forward strand.
GAGGCGACGCAGCCGCCCGGTGCGGCGGCGGGGTTCGCGCGCCGCCGCACCGGGGATCTCCCGTCGCACCGGCTCCTTGAAGGCGGTGGTCGTCATCTTCGCTCTCACGCCGCCGGCATCTGCTGCTGGGCCTTCTGCAGCGCGGCCTTGACGGAGTCGGTGGTCACCGCGCGCCCGGCGGCGGCGTCGGCGAACAGGTCCTTGACGGCCGTACCGACCGCTGTCTCGAACTGCGACTCGGACGCGACCTGCGGCAGGGCGGCCGCGCTGGTGGCGAGGGTGGTCTTCAGCACGGCGGTGCCGGGAGTACTGAACGCCGGGTCCTGCTGGGCGGACTTGACCGGCGGGATGGTGCTGTAGGCCGCGTTGAGGATCTTCTGCTCCGGGTCGGAGGTCATGAACTTCACGAACCGCGTGGCGCCGTCAAGGTTGTGGGTGTTCCTGAAGACGGCCATGTTGATGCCCATGACGGCCGAGTCGACCTGGGTGCCGGTGCCGGGCGTGCCGGAGATCACCGGGACCGGCGCGGTGCCGTAGGCGTCCTCGCTCATACCCTGGGACTTCAGGTTGGCGGCGGCCGACTGCCACAGCAGCATCGCCTGCTTGCCCTTGGCGAAGTCGCTGACGGACTGGTTCTGGGCGTACTCGGCGTCGCCGGCCGGGATGACCTTGTCCTTGGCCATCAGGTCGACGTAGCTCTTGACCGCGTCCACCACCTTGGGGCCGGTGAAGTCCGGCTTGCCGTCGGCGGTGAAGAAGCCGGCGCCGTGCTGCTGGGCGAAGACGAAGACGTGGTGGATGTTCTCCGACAGGTTCGCGCCCTCGGCACCGAGCGCGGACTTGCCGGTGCCCTGGATCTTCTTGCCGTCGGCGGTCAACTCGTCCCAGGTGGCGGGCGGCTTGGAGATACCGGCGTCGGCGAAGATCTTCTTGTTGTAGTAGAGGGCGTACGCCATCGAGTACAGCGGGACCGCGGCCGGGTCCTTGCCCGCCGCGCCGGTCGAGCCGAGCGCGGTGCCGGCGAACCGGTCCCTGCCGCCGATCTTGGCGAAGTTCTTCGCGTCCCACGGCAGCAGGGCGCCGGTCGCCTGCAGCGAGGCGCTCCAGGTGTTGCCGATGTTCAGCACGTCCGGGCCCTGACCCGAGGTGGTCGCGGTGAGGATCCGGTTGAGCAGATCCGACCAGGGCACGACCTCCAGCTTCACCTCGATCCCGGTCTGCTTCTGGAACTTGTTGAGTTCGGGCTGGAGGACCTGCTTGTCGACGGCGACGCTGGCGCCCTGGTTGGAGGCCCAGTACGTCAGCGTCTTCGGCGAGGCGTCGGACCCGCCGCCGCTGGACGAGCCGCCTCCGCAGGCCGTGGCCGCGAGGACGAGAGAGAGGGTGACGGCGCCTGTGGCCGCGGCTCGGATGCTGCGCATGGCTCCTGGTGTCCCTTTCCGGGAGTCGAGAACCCGAGGCGGCTCACGGGACCCGGCACCCGTGCGGACCCGTGCGGCTCCCGAAGCCCCTCATGGCTTAATTTAGGACGTGAGTTAAACCTCACGAGAATCGCTCGTCAAGAGATCCGACAGCGGTGAACGGTCGAACAGGCCGGAAATCCCCGGAGAACCGGGAGGTCGGGTGGCGGCGCTGTGCGGCCGAACGGTGCGTGACCTGCGGCAGGGAAGCCGAGGCACCGTTCTGCAACGGTTGTATGTCGACGGGCCGATGAGCCGGCACACACTGGAGCCTGCGACCGGGCTGATTTCGCGCTCCCTCAGCAACGCCGTGACCGGCCTGCTCGCCGAAGGCCTGGCGGAGGAGGCGGGCGCGGCCGGCACGGCGTCGTCGCAGCCGAACGCCTCATGGCTCGGGGCGCATTGCGATCCGGCGGCTGCGGGTGGATCGTGGTTCGTCGCGCAGTTCCCCGCACCCCTGGGGGAGTCGCCGACGCCGCACCCGTACAACCGCAGGAGGTGAGCGGCCGTCGGCGGGTGCCGCTGGAGCGGCTGCTGTGCGCCTCGGGCTCGGGTCAACTCCCGCCTCACGTACCGTACTTCATCCACTCTCGGGCGCCGGGGCAGGCGGAGATGTGGTTCGGCGGGGGACGCGGGGCCCGCAACGCCGTGGCGGTGCTGTTCGGCTCGGGCGTCGGCGCGGCGTCGTTCTCAGCCGAACGCCTCCTAGATCGGGGCGCATTGTGGCTCGTCGCGCAGTTCCCCGCGTCCCTGGGGATGGGCCAAGCGTGCGCGGGCCCGCGCCGCGCGTCGAGTCGGCGCATGGCGCGGGCCCTGTCCGGCACCGCTACCGGGCCGCCCCGCTACCGGACCGGCGCCGGTCGCGTCGCCGGGGCGTAGCCGGCGGGGCGGGCCGTGAAGGTGCCGCGGCCCTGGGTGCGGCTGCGCAACCGGGTGGCGTAGCCGAACAGTTCGGCCAGCGGCACGGTCGCGGTCAGTACGGCCGCGCCGCCCCGGGTCGCGGAGCCGCCGACCCGGCCGCGCCGGGCGGCCAGATCACCGAGGACCGAGCCGACGGCGTCCTCCGGCACGGTGACCGTGACCTCGGCGACCGGTTCCAGCAGAGCCGTCGCGCAGGCGCGCAGGGCCGCGCGGAGCCCGAGCCGGCCGGCGGTGCGGAAGGCCGTGTCGGAGGAGTCCTTCACATGGGTGGAGCCGTCGGTGAGCGTGACCCGGAGCCCGGTCACCGGGTGCCCGGCCAGCGGGCCCTCGGCGAGCGCGTCCCGGCACCCGGCCTCCACCGCGCGCACGTACTCCTGCGGCACCCGGCCACCGACCACGGCGGAGCGGAACTCGAAGCCGGTGACGCCGGCTTCGGGTCCGAGCGGTTCCAGGTCGAGCACGACGTGGGCGAACTGCCCGGCCCCGCCGTCCTGTTTGACATGCCGGAACACGAACCCGCTCACTCCCTCGACGACCGTCTCCCGCAGGGCGACCCGCGGCCGGCCCACAGCGACCTCCGGTCCGCCGTCACGGCGGATCTTCTCCACCGCGACCTCCAGATGGAGTTCGCCCATCCCGGACAGCACGGTCTGCCCGGTCTCGGGATCGGTGCGCACCACCAGCGAGGGGTCCTCCTCGGCCAGCCGAGCCAGCGCCGTCGCCAGCCGGCCGGTGTCCGTGGCACGCCGGGCCTCGACGGCCACGGACACCACGGGCTCGGCGGTCTGCGGCGGCTCCAGGAGCAGCGGGGCGCCGGGGTCGCACAGCGTGGAGCCGGCCCGGGCCGACTTCACCCCGGCGAGCGCGACGATGTCACCGGCGACCGCCCGGTCGAGCTGAACGTGCCGGTCCGCCATGACCCGCAGGATGCGCGCGACGCGCTCGGTGCGCCCGGTGCCCGGGTCCCACACGGTGTCTCCCTTCTCGACGGTGCCCGCGTAGACGCGCACATGGGCCAGCCGCCCGGTGGTGCCGGCGTTCACCTTGAACACCAGCCCCGCGAACGGCGCTTCGGGGTCCGCGGCCCGCTCCTGCTCGGTGCCGGCGTGGTCGCCTCGTACGGCAGGCACGTCCAGCGGTGAGGGCAGGTAGGCCACGACCGCGTCCAGCAGTGGTTCGATGCCGCGGTTGCGGTAGGCGGAGCCGCACAGGACGACCACGCCGTCCCCGGTGCGGGTGAGGTCGCGCAGGGTGGTGGCGAGGGTGTCGCCGGAGAGGGTCTCGCGGTCGCAGAACTCCTCCAGGGCGGCCGGGTGCAGCTCGGCCACCGTCTCCTCCAGCGCCCGGCGACGCCGTACCGCTTCCTCCCTCAACTCCTCGGGAACCGGCCCCTCCACGACCGCACCGGCGCCGTCGGCCCAGACCAGCGCGCGCATCCGCACCAGGTCGACCACACCGGTGAACGCCTCCTCGGCGCCGATCGGCAGCTGGACGACGAGTGGCGCCGGGTGCAGCCGTTCGCGAATCGAATCGACGGCACGGTCCAGGTCGGCGCCCGCGCGGTCCATCTTGTTGACGAACACGACGCGCGGTACGCCGTGCCGGTCGGCCTGCCGCCACACCGACTCGCTCTGCGGCTCGACCCCGGCGACGGCGTCGAACACGGCGATGGCCCCGTCGAGGACGCGCAGCGAGCGCTCGACCTCGTCGGCGAAGTCGATGTGGCCAGGGGTGTCGATGAGGTTGACGCGCCGGCCGTCCCAGGAGCAGCTGACGGCGGCGGCGAAGATGGTGATGCCACGGTCGCGCTCCTGCGGGTCGAAGTCGGTGACGGTGGTGCCGTCGTGCACCTCGCCCCGCTTGTGGGTGGTGCCCGTCGCATACAGGATCCGCTCGGTGACGGTGGTCTTGCCGGCGTCGACGTGGGCGAGGATGCCGAGGTTGCGGACGGCGGCGATGGCTGTGGTGTTCGTGCGCACGGCCCAGGGCCTTTCTCAGGATCAGGTCTGCAGACCAGGTCTGACGACCAGGGAAAAGGGCAGCGCGATTTCCCGTGCGTCCTGAAGTCAGCAGGGTGTCACGGGCGTCCGGGGCCGGCCGCGCAGCGGGCACCGGCACCACCGGGACACGAGGATCACCTCGTACCGGGAACGGGGAGCGACGACAGCGGTGCGTGCGCGCACGGCCGGGCTCCCCTCTGCATCGGACGACAGGCGCCGCCGTACGGTCGTCACGGCGCTCGGTACGGGACGACGGTACGAGAGGGGGCTCGGCCCGGGCACCTGATTTTCGGGTACGCCGGCGAGTCGGCCGTGCCGGAGACGCTCAGAGAACGGCGTCGACGAGCATGAACGCGGCCACGGCCAACAGCGCCAGAGCGAAGACCTGTTGCAGGGTCCTCGCCTTCGCCCTGGACGCCAGGCGTCTGCCGTCCCACGCTCCCAGGACCGCGGCGCCCGCGAAGGGGCCGACCACCGACCAGTCGAGTCGGTCCACGGTTCCGCCGCGCAGTCCGAGCGCCGCGAGCGAGTTGACGGTGATGACCAGCAGGCTGGTGCCCACGGCCTCGCGCATGCGGAGTCCGAGTACCCCCACGAGAGCCGGTACGGCGAGGAAGCCGCCACCGACGCCGAGGACACCCGTGACGGCGCCGAGTCCCGCACCGGCCGCCGCCGCGTGCCCGGGCCTGACGCTCCGGGCGGCTTCGGCCTCTCCTCTCGGCTGCAGCATGCGTACCGCGGCGACGGCCGCGACCGTCGCGAAGGCCGCCTGCAGGGCGCCCGCGGGCAGGTGGGCGGCGAGCGCGGAGCCCAGCATCGCGGGGCCGATGCCGGCCGCGGCGAAGAGCAAGCCCGCACCCCAACGGACATGTCCGTCACGGGCGTGCGCGGTCAGCGCGGTGGCCGAGGTGAGGGCCACGATCACCAGTCCGGCGGTGGTGGCCGCCACGGGGGTGAAGCCGAGCAGGTAGATCAGGGCGGGTACGGCCAGCACGCTGCCACCGCCGCCGAGCGCGCCGAGGGCCAGCCCGATCACCGCGCCGGCCACGAGGGCGAGGATCAGGGCACTCACGCGACCGTACCGCGCAGGCCCCGGGCGTCCACCACGGGCAGCCCGGCCTCCGCCCAGTCGCGCATGCCGCCGATCACGTCCACGGCCTCGATGCCGTGGCCCGTCAGCAGGTCGGCGGCCCGCCGGGACCGGTTGCCCGAGCGGCAGATGACGACCAGGCACCGCCCCTGGGCCTCGGGAGGCAGGGGCGCGCCCGCGATGAGTACGGTGAGGGGATGGTGGACGGCTCCGGGTGCGTGCCCGGCGCTCCACTCGTCGGGTTCCCGGACGTCCAGCAGGACCGATGCCGCGGCCCGGCCGGCGGCTGCGTCCGCCCGTCCGTGCCCGGTGCGTTCGGCCGCTTCCGCTACGGTGATCCGGCTCGTGCCGGAACGGGATGTCTTCATGCGCGGTCCTCGCCTTGTGCGCAGGGGTGGGTTGATCCGGTCCGGTGGGGCTCAGTCGGTACGGAGGGTGAGCCCGGCCGCGTCGGCCGCGGTGAAGGAGTCGTCCACCGCGACGACGTCACGGCCCGCCGCGTCCAGCAGCGAGGCGGCGATGGCGGCGCGCATGCCGCCCGCGCAGTGCACCCACACCTCGCCGGGCGGCACCTCGTCGAGGCGCCGGTGCAGGGTGTGCAGCGGGATGTGGACCGAGCCCTCGACGAAGCCGGCGGCCCGCTCGGTGGCACGCCGGACGTCCAGCACGACCATGTCCTCGGCGGGGTGGCGCGCGGCCAGGTCCGCGAAGTCGGCGCGGGGGAAGGCGGCCAGGGGTTCGCCCTCGGTCGTCCAGGCGGACGGTCCCCCGGTGGCCGCGGCGGCCGGACGGTCGATGCCGACACGTACCAACTCGCGCTGCGCCTGCGCCAGTTGCTCGGCCGACTCGGCGAGCAGGGTCACCGGCTTACCCCAGGGGATCAACCAGGCAAGACAGGTGGCGAGTTGACCGTCGGCCTCGAAGTTGTAGGTTCCGGTCACATGCCCTTGGGCGAAGGCGATCCGGTTGCGCACGTCGACCACCCACTCCCCGGCGGCCAGTCGCGCCGCGATCTCCTCGGCGTCGGCGCGCGCGGGCGCGGTGAGGTCGACCGGCGAGGGTCCGGCCGAGTTGGCGGGACCCATGTGCGTGTAGTAGGCGGGGATGTCGTCCAGCCCCGCGAGCAGGCGGGTGACGAAGGTGTCGACGTCCTGGGTGAGGGCTTCGTTCGACGCCCTCTCCTTCCCGATGGTGGTCTCGCTCCCGTCGGCCCGGCCGGCGGAGCAGAAGCTGCCGAATCCGTGGGTGGGCAACACGGCGGCGGTGTCGGGAAGTTCCGCGGCGAGCCGGTGCGCGGACGCGTGCTGGGCCCGGGCGAGACGCTCGGTCAGGCGGGGCTCGACCAGGTCGGGGCGGCCGACCGTGCCGATCAGCAGCGAGCCGCCCGTGAAGACCGCGACCACCGACGCGGACTCCTCCAGGACATAGGCGGTGTGGTGCGGGGTGTGCCCGGGTGTCGCCAGCGCCCGCAGGGTGAGGCCCGCGTCGATGACCGTGCGGTCTCCGTCGTGCACGGGTATGCGCTCGAACGACACGGCGGCCCCGGCGGGAATCAGATACGCGGCGCCGGTGAGACGGGCGAGTTCCAGGCCGCCGGTGACATAGTCGTTGTGGATGTGGGTCTCGACGACATGGGAGATCCGCACACCTCTGCGCGCCGCGGACTCCAGGACCCGGTCGACGTCCCGTGGCGGGTCGACGGCCACGGCCGTACGCTCACCGCCCGCCAGATAACTGCGGTTGCCGAGTCCCGTGACCTCGACGGTGTCGACGAAGAACATGTCAGGCATTCCCTCCAGCGCCGTGCGGCGCCCTGGAGCCCCCGTGGGCGTCGGGCGCGAGCGTGGGCGTTCGGCCAACTCGTGGACACATGACCCGATCCGGGCCCTCTCACCGCGCGGGATCGAGCCGCCGCACCCTGCGCATCGAGTGGGTGAACGGGGTCCCGGCGGGATCGAGGCGGTACCCGGCACGGGCGTCGAACTGCGCGACGACGCTGAACCGGTCGCCGCGGATGAGGGTGGTGCGCCACTCGACCGTGCGGCCGTGCGTACGGCCGAGCCGCTCGATGGAGAACGCCGCGACACCCTCGGGGAGGCCGAGCAGCCGCTGTTCGGCGGCAGTCGGGGTGACCGCCTTGATCCGTTCCTCTCCCCCGACGAGGCGGATGCCACAGCGGCCGGCCAGCTCGTCGTAGAGCGCCGTGTGGCCGAAGTCGACGTCGAGCAGCGCCCGGGCGTCCGAGGCCAGCAGCCACACCTTGTCGTGGGCCAGGGGTTCCCCGTCGGCCAGACGGATGCGTTCCAGGTACAGCAGCGGCGTCGACTCCTCCATGCCGAGGCGCACCGCCACGTGCGCGTCGGCACGGATGTCGAGAGCGCGGACGATGCTGCGCTGTTCCAGACCGGCCGCCTCGACGGAGGCGAACAGGCTGTAGAGGGCACCGACGGGCTGCTCTATGACCGCCTCGCCCACCGGTCGCGGCCGCCGGCCCTTCGCGGCGGTGACCAGGCCTTCCTCCCGCAGCTCGCGCAGCGCCTCGCGAACGGTGTGCCGGCTCACCCCGTACCGCGCGGCCAGCTCGTTCTCACCGGGGAAGGAGTCGCCGAACTCGCCCCGCGCCAGCCGGGATCTGAGGTCGTCCCGCACATGACGCCACAGCGGAGTCCCGCCGCGGACCGCCCGGGAACGCGCGCCCCGGCCGGCCGGGGCAGACGGTTCCTCGTTCATGATCCATCCTTGTGTACGTACATTTGGAAAGCTAATGTACGTACATTAACTCGGACGGACGCGAAGGGGAAGCCGCACATGACCATCAAGGCTCACCACAAGGTCCTCATCGTGGGCGGAGGAACGGCCGGCATCAGCGTCGCGGCCCGGCTGCGGCGCCACGGCATCCGTGACATCGGGCTCGTCGAGCCCTCAGCCACGCACTACTACCAACCGCTGTGGACACTGGTCGGCGGCGGACGGGCCACCGCCGCGGCGAGCGCCCGCCCCCAGCGGTCGGTCCTCCCGAAGGGCGTCTCCTGGATACGCGGCCGCGTGGAGACCGTGGATCCCGCAGGACGGACCGTCGGCACCGCCGACGGACACACCATCGGCTACGACAGGCTCGTCGTCTGCCCTGGCATCCAACTCGACTGGAACCGGGTGCCCGGCATGGCGCAGGCCGTCACCGCGCCGCACACCTCCAGCAACTACACCTACGAACTGGCGCCCAAGACCTGGGACCTGATCCGCTCCATGCGCTCGGGCACCGCGGTGTTCACCATGCCGTCAGGCCCGATCAAGTGCGGTGGCGCACCCCAGAAGATCGCCTATCTCGCCGCGGACCACTGGCGCGAACAGGGCGTCCTGAAAGACATACGGGTGGTACTCGTACTGCCCACGCCCGGCATGTTCGGGGTTCCCGTGTTCGCCGAGGAACTCGAACGGGTCGTGGCCCGCTACGGCATCGAGGTGCGCAAGAACAGCGAACTGGTGGAAGTGGACCCGGACGGCCGCGACGCGGTCATCGTCGACCACACGTCAGGGGCCAAGGACTCCCTCCGTTTCGACATGATGCACCTCGTGCCGCCCCAGTCGGCGCCCGACTGGCTCAAGGAGACCCCGCTGGCCGATCCGGCGGATCCGGCGGGCTATGCGGAGATCGACAAGCACACCCTGCGTCATGTGCGCCACCCCGACATCTTCGCCCTCGGAGACGCCGGCTCCTCGCCCAACTCCAAGACCGGGGCCGCGATCCGCAAACAGGCACCGGTCGTCGCCCGCAACATCGCCGCGAGCCTCGCCGGCACCGAGCCGCCGCCCGCCTCGTACGACGGATACTCCTCCTGCCCGATCACCACCTCCCGGCACAGCATGCTGCTGGCCGAGTTCGACTACACCCTGCGCCACCGCCCGACGCTCCCGCTCATCGACACGACGCATGAACGCCGGGACATGTGGTACCTCAAGCGCTACGGACTGCCGTTCCTCTACTGGAACTTGATGCTCCGCGGACGCGCCTGAGCGCCGACGAGTACCGCACCGTCTTCGGCGGTTCCCGGGTCCTCCCGGCCGAACCCGGCCACGGCTTCCGTCAACTCGACTCCGACGGCGACGGCCGCCTCGGCGAAAGGATTTCCTCCGGGCCTTCACCGACTCCTTCACGTGCTCCGTAAATTCTCGGTTGCCTGGCGTGATTTCGCCGTCGGCTCCCTTGTTACATGACATGTCCGGTGCAAGCATCCCGCATTGCGAACACGCGCTCCATCGGCGTGAACGTCCTTCTCTCCCCGACGCGCCGGGTCGACCCCGGCTGTCCGAAAGGATGTTCCGTGACCCGGTCCAGACGCAGACGCACACGCAGACGCGGCAGGCGAGTTACAGCCGCTGGGACGATCACACCTCGATGGCCGTCGACCCCGCTGACGACTGCGCCTTCCGGTACACGAACGAGTGAGACGGGCAGTTCGACTGGCTGGACCTCGGCGGGAACCACGTCCCGGGGCGCCGGCCAGGACCTGTGTGCCGTCCTTCGCCTGGATCCAGAAGACCGCGTCCGTCACCGCCGGGCACAGCTGCACGCGCACCCTGATCAGCCACGACGACAACTACCCGGGTGACGCCACCTGCACCCGCTGCGACGACGTGACCCGCTCCTGATCCACCGGCGTCGTCCCCGGGGGTGGGCCACCCACCGCGCATCGGTCGCCCGCCCCGCCACCGAACCCCCCCATACACGACAAGGGGTCCCTCATGTCGCGCATCGCGCTCCGCAGATCCGTCGCGACCGCCACCACCGCCCTGCTCTCCCTGAGCGGTCTCCTCCTCTCCTCGCACCCGGCCCTTGCCGACGTCGCCAACGGCGGCTTCGAGTCGGGCAGTCTGACGGGCTGGACGACCACCGGTACGACCGCGGTGGTCAACTCCGGCGCCCACAGCGGGACGTACGCCGCCCGTGTCGGCGGCACCTCGCCCACCAACGGCGACTCGTCCGTCTCCCAGTCCTTCACCGCGCCGGCCGGCGCCGGCCGGCTGTCCTTCTGGTACAGCGTCACCTGCCCCGACACGGTGACATACGACTGGGCCACGGCCACTCTCGCCGACACCACGGCCGGCACCACGACGACCGTCCTGGCCAGGACATGCACCAACGGCCAGGGCTGGAAGCAGGTCACCTCGGCGGTGACCGCCGGGCACAACTACACCCTCGAACTCGTCAGCCATGACGACAACTACACGGGCGACGCCACCTACACGCTCTACGACGACGCGGCCTTCACCACGGCCGCTCCCCCTCCCGGTCTGACGCAGGTCAGCACGGACCCGTTCACCAACTCCTCCAGCCAGCACGCCACCGAGCTGGAGCCGGACACCTTCGCCTGGGGCAACACGGTCGTCGCCTCCTCCCAGGTCGGCCGGTTCACCGACGGCGGCGCCTCCGACATCGGCTGGAACACCTCCACCGACGGCGGCACCACCTGGCAGCACGGCATGCTCCCCGGCATCACCACCTACCAGGGCGGCGGCAGCTGGGCCCGCGTGTCCGACCCGTCCGTCGCCTACGACGCCAAGCACGGCACCTGGATGGTCTCCGGACTGGTCATCGACTCCGCCGTCAACGGCGCGGGCGTGACGGTCAGCCGTTCCACGAACGGAACCAGCTGGCAGAACCCGGTCATGGCGGTCGGCAACGACGGCCAGGGCTACGACAAGGAATGGATCGTCTGCGACAACAGCACCTCCAGCGCGTTCTACGGCACCTGCTATGTCGAGGTCGACATCACCTCGTCCGGCAACCGTGTGGTCATGAGCCGGTCCACCGACGGCGGCGCCACCTGGTCCGGCCCCGTGTCGCCCTCCGGCAACCCGACCGGGCTGGGCGGCCAGCCCCTCGTCCAGCCGAACGGCACGGTCGTGGTCCCCTATTCCACCAACGGGTCCTCGATCCGCGCCTTCAACTCCAGCAATGGCGGCTCCAGTTGGAGTTCCAGTGCGCTGGTCGCCAACGTCTCCAGCCACGGCGTGGCCGGCAACCTCCGTGACGGTGAGGGTCTGCCGTCCGCCGAGATCGACGGGTCCGGCAAGATCTACGTCGCCTGGCAGGACTGCCGCTTCCGGTCCGGCTGCCCCGCCAACGACATCGTCTATGCCACCTCCACCAACGGCACCAGCTGGTCGGCCGTGACCCGCGTCCCGATCGACGCCACCACGAGCAGCGCCGACCACTTCATCCCCGGCATCGGCATCGACCCCACCACCTCCGGCAGCACGGCGAAGATCGGGCTCTACTACTACTTCTACCCGAATGCCAACTGCACCGCTTCCACCTGCCAGTTGGAGGTCGGCTACCTCTCCTCCGCCAACGGCGGCAGCACCTGGAGCGGTCCGACCACCGTCGCCGGGCCCATGTCCCTGTCCCAGATCGCCGACTCCACCCAGGGACGCATGGTCGGCGACTACATCTCCACCTCCGTCCTCAGCGGCAAGGCAGTCTCCGTCTTCGCCGTCGGCAAGACCCCGGCGGGCGGCCAAGCCTTCGACGAAGCCCTCTACACCGCAGGGCCCCTCGCCGTCACCGGCGGCAGCGCCCGCACGACCACCCACGGCGCGGCGAACGTCACGGCGCCCTCCGAGTCCACCGGATCCGGTCCCCTGCCGACCCGGCGCTGATCTGCTCGCTGTCCGCCCCGAGGTGCGTTCCGGTGTCCGCCGGAACGCACCTGTGGGACAGCCGGGGGGCCAGCCTTTGGGCCATGCCCGTGGCGGGAACCGACCGGCACAGTGGGGAGTCCAACCCGTATGAGGCGCCCCCTGCGCACGGCGCTCGCCGTCCCGGCGCTGGCCGCCGTGCTGGCGGCCACCGGATGCGCGGGCTCCCGCTGGGCCGGATCACCGGGCGCGTCCGGCTCCGGAATCGAGGGCCGCACCACGGTCGACGGCGGCTGCCCGGTGATCCGCGTACACAGCCCCTGCCCCGACCGGCCCCTGAGCGCCCGGCTGACCATCACCGGCGGTGATCCCGAACGGACGGTCGCCGAGACCACCAGCGGTGCCGACGGCCACTTCCGTGTCTCGCTGCCGCCGGGCACCTACACCGTCCATCCCGTCAACCTCACCGGCGCCGTCGCGCCGATCGCCCAGCCGACGAACGTCAGGGTCACCGGTGGACGGTTCACCACGGTCGTCATCTCGTTCGACTCGGGTATCCGCTGAGTCCCTCCTCGCCCGAAGGGAACCGATCCGCGGTCGAGAACGTCGCACGGGCGTCCGGCCGTACGAGGGAGTGGTCATGATGAGGGACGGCAACAGAACCGGGCGCGTGTCCTGGCCTCGGCTCGGGGCCGTCCTGGTCGCCGTCTGCTGCCTCTTGACCGCCTGCGGAGGCAGCGGCGGCGGCTCACACCCGGACGCGACGCCACCGCCCCCTTCGGCCGATCCGGTCACCCGAGGACCCTCGGAAAGCAGTCCCGGCACACCGCGTCCCCGCTGCGTCACCGGCTCCGCCACGGTCACCCACAGCCCCGGCGACGCCTCCGTCCACGACCTGTGCGTGCGATCCGGTACGACGGTCACCGTGGTCCTTCAGGCCCGCCCCCAGGGCCCATGGCCGCAGCCGCGCACCAGCAATCCGATGCTGGCGCTCGTGACGTCCACCGCCACCGACGGCAAGGGCGCGACGCGCGCCACGGTCCGAGCGGCGCGCACCGGGTCGGTGACCGTCACCTGGGGGCCGGAGGGCGCTCCGCTCTTCACTCTCCGGCTGAGCGTGGCGGCATATCCGGTGCAGTGAGCCCGGAAAACGCCGGACGGCCGGTGTGCCCCCGCGCAGGGAGCACACCGGCCGTGGTACGGCGGACGTTCCGCCGTGTTCAGTCCTTACGGCCCTTGAGGCGCCGTACGTCGAAGGACCAGATGCCGCGTCCGTGCGTGGCGGCGTACAGCGTGCCGTCCGGGCCGAGGCGCAGCTGCATCACGGCCGTGGTCGGCAGGTCGTGCCCCAGGACCAGCCACTTCGTGGCGCCGGCGGGGCGGTAGAAGGTGGCCAGGTCGGTGCCGAGGGCGAGGCCGCCGTTCGGGAGGAGCTTGACCGTGTCGGCCGGGACGTCGGGCAGGTTGGTGGAGATGTCCGTCCAGTTGGCGCCGCCGTCCTTGGACTCGAAGACGTGGCCGACGCCCGCGCCGGGGCCCTCGGTCCACTTGCGGGAGAAGCCGTTGACCGCCACGTAGACGTGCTGGGCGTCGGCGGGGTCGACCTCGAAGCCGGAGATGTAGCGGTTCGGGATCGTCCCGTCGACCGGGAGGCTGAGCTGGTGCCAGCCGGTGCCGTCGGCGTTGCCGACCGCGATGCCGCGGGTGAAGCCCTGGTTGTTGCAGGGCCCGCACCAGCCGACGTACACCGTGCCGCCGGAGGACGCCACGGCCGTGGCCACATGGCCTTCACCGAGGTCGTAGGCGTTCGTCCACTCCTTGCCGGAGCGGATGGCGTAGCCCTTGGTGTTCACCCACACGTGCCGGCCACCGGCGATCCAGGTGTTGGGGTCCTTGGCGTCAGCGGAGATCGGGGCGATGAAGCGGGCGCCCGCGCCGCCGAGGTCCTTGTCCGGCGGGGCGACCTCGTACTCGGTGGCCTTCGACGGGTCCGTGGACCACGAGCCGTCGTTCACGCCGCAGTTCTGGGTGACCCACAGGTCGAGGTAGACGTACTCGGCGGCGATGTTGCAGCCGTTCGCGGGGTCGGTGATCGTGTCACCGCCGTCACCGCCGAAGTTGGAGCCCATGACCTTGTCCCGGCCGCGCAGGATCGACTGGCCGTTGTCCTGGAGCCCGCCGGTCACCGAGACCCCACCATAGGTGAGGTCCTTGCCGACGCCCACCGAGTAGTACTGGAGGGTGTCGAGGGTGCCGTCGCTCAGGGACTGCCAGTCCTTGGCGTGACCGCCCGAGTCGACGGCGCCGTTCAGCGGGCGGCGGTAGATGCCGCCGTCGTTGCCGACGTAGGCCCAGGTCTTGCCCCGGTAGCTGCCGATGGCGACCGCGTGCTGGTCGGAGTGGGTGGTGGGCGAGCAGTCACCCGTCTGCTTCGAGGGGTCGATGCTCCAGCACGGGAAGGGGAAGTTCCAGTACGGGCCCGGAGTCGTCCAGCTCTGGCCGCCGTTCTTGGTCTCGAAGACCTCTTCCAGGCCGAGGTAGAGATGATCCGGGTTGGCCGGGTCGACCTGGAGGAACTGGTTGTACCAGGACTGGATGCCGGGCATGTAACCGGCGGTCTGCAGCGCCGACCCGGACGCCTTCAGCTTGGTGTAGTCCGCGATCAGCGTCCACGGCCCGAACGGCGAGCCGTTCTTGGAGACGTACACGCCCTTGAGCCCGCTGTCCGGGTTGGCGGCCATCTGCGCCGGGGACTGGTCGATGGCGTACAGGCGCGAGCCGTCGGCCGCCGCGGCGAAGGTCATGTTGCCGACGTCGGCACTGCTGGTGGGCAGGTCACCGAGCCCGCTGACCGGCTTCCAGCTGCCGTCGTCCGCCTTGGCGTACAGGCCGTTGTAGGTGTCACCGCCACGCCAGCCGACCGCGAGCAGAACCTTGGAGGGGTCCTTCGGGTCGACGGCGATGTCGTTGGCGATGTTCTTGTACGGCGCGCTCGGGTCGTCCGCCTTCGCACCGCCCGGCAGATAGTCCGGGTTGGGAGCGAACTCGTGCTTCCACGGACCGGACAGGACGGTTGAGGAGTGCGACCAGACACCGGTGCTGGTCGCCGCCCACACCGTGGTGCCGGCGAAGCGCAGCGCGTGGATGACGGTGGACTCCAGCTCGGCGCCGCCGACGCGGTCACCGGGCTGGAACTGCCCGTGACGCGGGTCCTTGAGGACGTACACGCCCGTACCCACGAAGGACGTCGCCCCGGTGTTGGACTCGCCCGTGGCGTACCAGAGCCGCTGCCGGCCGTCGAGGGAGAGGGTGCCGGTCGACAGGGACGGCAGCTTGTCGGAGATCGGCTTCCAGTGCCCGCCGCCGGTCGTCGAGCGGAAGACACCGCCGTTGGCTCCGCCCGCGTACACATAGCCCTGGTCGTCGGCGGCGATCCCGGTGATCCGCCCGGTCACGTCGCCCGCGCCGGCACTGGAGTTGGAGTTCACATCGCGGTAGCGGGGATCGTCGGCGTTGTACGCCTTCTTCGTGACGTGGTCCCAGCCGCCGCTCGTGTGCCGCATCGACTGCAGCTGCTGCCAGGCCGCCCCGTAGGCGCCGGGCGCGACCACACCGGGCGCGGTGCGCGCCTCGGTGAACTGGGCCGTCGACTCGGCGGAATTCTCCGCCTCGTCGGCACCGCCGTCGTCCCCCTCTGCGGCGAAGGCGGATATTCCGTGGCCCGCGTGGACCGCCTTGATGTGCTGACGGCCTATCGCGGCCTGGTGGCGCGCCTGCCAGGGCCGGGGTCTCGTATCGTGCGAGGCCGCGAACGACTGGGTGGTCACCAGTCCGAACGCGGCCGCTACGACGGTACAGGTGATGAACCGCCGCTGATGCCTCGTGGGCAGCATGCCCTCTCCTCCCTGCAGCGGGCATATGGGGGTGTCCCGGTGCAGGGGGGATCTTGGCGTGACCACAACAGTCACACAAAGGGCTCACAGGAAAAATGGCACGCTGTTTACCTTGCGGCTCACGGGAGCCCGGACTTCCACTCCCCCACAGCTGTTGAGGCCCCCCAGGCCGGTCCCGGAGCCGACGAGCAGGATCAGCCTCTGATCACCGGAGGATCCGGTGCGGGCGGGCCGCCTTGAGGGCCGTCGCGCGCGGTGTGACGCCGGCGGCGACGGGGCCATGGCCGGTGTCGGCGGCTGCGAACCACCCGCTGTAGGCGTCCGTCGAATCCTGCGGAGCGCCGGCGTTGGTCTCGACGAACAGCGGCCGCACGGCGCAGCGGCCATCGGCGGCGAGGCCCTCGTAGTCACCGAGGAAGTGGCCCCCGGCGTACGGGGCCTGGAGCCAGTCGAACACCTGGGAGATTCGGCGCTCGGTGGCGTGGTTCTCGGCGCCGCGCGCAAAGGTGAGCAGCCAGGCGACGGTGGGCAGGGTCGTGGTGTTCCCGGCGGTGAGGTAGCGCAGGTCGTAGTAGGTGATCGCAACCGTGCCGTGGGCGTCCACGCTGATCGAGGGCGTGAAGGCGGGCGCGGAGGCGACGGAGTTGACCCGCTGAGAAGCTGACCAGGTCCGGCCACCGTCGGTGGAACGGGTCAGCTCCACGGAGTTGTAGGCACCAGCGCTGAAGTCCGATCCTTCGTAGGCGACATACAGCTCACCGGTGTGCGGATCGATGGCGACGTTCGGCAGGTCGCCGCCCGCCCGCAGCGCCTTGGTGGCGTCGCCGGGGGCGTTGGGGTCCACCTCGGGCGCGGCCGTGTCCTTTGCGATGGTGACGGGCTTGCTCCATGTACGGCCCTGATCGGTCGACTTGACGACGGCGAAGTGCAGGTCGGTGGGTGTGAAGGTGCCGGTCGTGTAGTCGATGTCGTACGTCTGCCAGTCGAAGACGTCGTAGAGGGTGTCGGTGCGCGGGTCGACGACGATGACATTGCCGATGGTCTGCGAGTGCGGGACGACCGAGGTGTCCACGAACGGGCGGGCCGTGGACCAGTGCCGTCCGCCGTCGCGGGTGACGGAGATGTAGGCGGGCCCGTCGTAGACCTTGGCGGGGTCGTCCTCGTCGATGCGGTCCCAGACCTGGTAGGCGACACCCGGGTGCACGGGGTCGGCCGTGACGGAGTTCTTGTCGTTGCTGAACTGGGCCTGTGTGTCGTCGATCAGAGGAGTCGTCCGCGTCCAGGTGCGTCCACCGTCGTACGACGTCGAGGCGGCCACGCCGTTGCGCGCGTCGGTGGCGTCGAACACCAGCCCGCTGGCGTAGACCGTGCCGTCGGGGCCGGTGCTCACCCATCCGTCCGACGCGCGCTGGTAGTCGAGCCCGCCCGGCGCGCAGTGCGAGAACGGCAGCGGGGTCTCGGTGAAGTGCCGCCCGTCGTGGGTGTACGTGGCGGTCAGACCCCGGGCGCCGCCGTTGGACCAGCGGTCCTGCTGGAAGATGCCGACCGCGTCGCGCGGGTCGCGCGGGGAAGCGGTGACGTACGGTTCGTCCTCTGCGGACGGGTAGTTGGTGCCCGTGCCGTCGCCGCTGATGTCGCAGGCGGCGTAGGGGTCACCGGGCGAGACCGGACGGACCGGCTGTGCGTCGCCCGCGGCCGTGGAACTGCCCACAGCGGCGACGAGCAGAAACGCGGCCGCGGTGGCCACGAGAGACGCTCTCGTACGTGTGCGCATGGCGATACCCCCAACTCTCCGAAGAACGGCCTGACTTGGGCTGTGCGTCGCCGGGTGAGCGTAGCCCTGCGCCGGGTGAGCAGAGTTGGTGGAAGCGGTCAAGGACACGTCAATTGTTGTACGGACGCTGCCGGCGGCTGCGGTGCCGGCGGGATTCGAACCCGCGGGCAGGGAGGAGCAGAGGCACCCCGTGGAAGCCGGCTACGCCAGGAGGCGCAGCCTGGCCAGCCGCATCACCTCCTCGCGGCTGCGGCCACTGTGGTCCGCGGCGATGAAGTGGCTGCCGATGCGCAGCGAGTAGGTGAGCAGACAGCGGACCTCGACCTCGTCCTCGTCGGGACAGAAGGCGCCGAACAGCGAGCGCAGGTACTCCATGCGCCGGTTGTCCACGTGTCGGAGCCGCTGTGCGACGGCTTCGTCGTGCCGGGCCCAGTCGCGGATCGCCAGCTCCACGGCGACGCCGGTCGCCGGGCTGTCGCCGACGGAGGCGACGACCGTGAACAGCCGCTCAAGTCTGGCCCTGGCGTCTCCACCACCGCTCTCGACCTGCTCGATCACCTTCTCCGTGACCTCACGCTCCCACGTGTCGAGCATGTCGGCGAGGAGCGCACCCCGGTTGGCGAAGTACCCGTAGAACCCGCCCTTGCTGACCCGGAGCGCCTGCGCCAGCGACTCGACCCGGACGGCTTCCGGGCCGCCGGCGGCCAGCGCCCGCAGCCCCTCCTCGATCCACTTGGCGCGAGGCGTGCGTGTCACGCCCATGATGTGTCTCCCCTCACACGTCTCCCGTCGAATATACGGTGCCGTATAGCTCCCTCTAGGCTTGAGCTATACGGCACCGTATAGATAATCGTATGGACAGGGGCCTGCCATGAGACTCCCCGCAACCGCGCACACCTCCCGTCCCTGGCGGATCCACGAGATCGCCGGCGACTTCCGCGTCGAGGACGTGTGGGCGCTTCCGACGCCCGGCGGCCGTGACGATCTCCCTTACCTGGTCCGCCAGTTCACACGCGGCGACTTCGTGGAGAACAGCACCTCCCCGGTGGCGCGCCTGCTCTTCGCGGTCCGCTGGAAACTCGGGGCACTGCTCGGCTGGGACAAGCCCGGCACCGGCGTCGGCAGGCGCGTGCACACCCTCCTCGACCGCTTGCCGGAAGATCTCCGCGAGGCTCCCCGGGGACCCGCCTTCCGCGGGGGCAAGTTCACACCCCTCTATCTGACGCAGGACGAGTGGGCGGCCGAGATGGCGAACCAGACCGTGCACGCGGTGCTGCACATCGGCTGGGTTGCAGACGACTCCGGCGGCTACCGCGGCCAGATGGCCGTCCTGGTGAAGCCCAACGGGCCCTTCGGCACCCTCTACATGGCAGCCATCAAGCCCTTCCGATACCTCGGGGTGTATCCGGCGCTGCTCCGCGCGATCGGACGTACATGGCAGGCCGGAGCCGACGAAAGGGCGCGGGCCGACCGGGGACAGCAGTGAGCCCAACTGTCGCGTCGGCGGCGTGCCGGGAGCAGGCCGATGGCGAGTACGTCTGTGGCGGGCGGTCACAGGTGCGGTCGCGGAGCGGTCTGCGGGACGGCGACGCGGCGGGGGGACGACGCGATCGGTGAAGTTCAAAACACAGGCCGGGCGCGCGCGGTGGGCGAGGAGGACGGCCCGAGCCAGGCGCGGGCGGTGACCGTCCGGTCTCCTACGGCCGTCGCCGCCTGCTCGTCGTTCCAGCGTTCGACGAGGAAGGCGACGGTGGTCCCTACCGGATTGGCGGCGACGGCAACCGTCACGGCGGTGTACGCGAGGGCGTGTTCGTGGGCGAGCAGGACGCGGCGCCGGGCGGGGGCGAGGGCGCCCAGCATGGCGGCCGTGACGAGGACGGGCCCCGGCTGCCGGACATGGCGGAGATGGCGAGGATGGCGAAGGCTCGGGGGTCGGGAGTGGCGGCGACGGCCGCGCCGCGAACATCGCGGCTGCCGCCCTCACTTGCCGGGGCTGGTGCCGCCGGGAGCGCTGGTGCGTCGCGGGACGATCTGACCGTGGTCGCAGCCAGGCGGGGCCGACGGCCGCGGACGGTCAGTGCGGCGCGGCGGCGGAGTCCGCCGCAGGCGTCGTAGGAGGGCGTTCGACGCGGGAGGCGGGGTCGAGGGTGAAGCCGATGACCGCGCCGCCGCCGGGCCGGTTGCGGGCGAAGGCGATGCCGCCGTGGGTTACGGCGACGGCATGCACGATCGCCAGGCCCAGCCCGGAGCCGGGCAGGCTGCGGGCACTGTCGGCACGGTAGAAGCGGTCGAAGACGCGGGGCAGATCGGCCTCGGCGATGCCCGGCCCGCGGTCGCGCACCTCCACGCGCGTGCCCGTGATCGCGACTTCTATCGGCTCGGTTCCGTCCTGGTCGAACTTGGCGGCGTTCTCCAGCAGGTTGGTCAGCGCCCGCTGTATCGCGGCGGGCCGGGCCCGTACGACGATGCTGTCGGCCTCGACGAGGATCTCCCGGCCGGTACGGCGCCGGGCCAGGGCGGCGGCCTCCTCCGCCACGGCGCCAAGGGCAGTGTCCGTGGGCTGTTCGGCGTCGCGGTCGCCGGCGGCGAGGTCGACCAACTCGTTGACGAGGTTGACCAGTTCACGGGTCTCGCTCTTCATGTCGGCGATCAGGTCCGCCTTGGCCTGCGGCGGCAGCCGGTCGATGCGGTCCAGTAGGGCCACGTTGGTCTGCAACGAGGTCAGCGGGGTGCGCAGTTCGTGCCCGGCGTCCTGCACCAGCCGCCGCTGCACCTCCTCCGAGGCGGCAAGCCGGCCCAGCATCCCGTCGAACGCCCGCCCCAGCCGGCCGACTTCGTCCGGCCCGGCGACCGGGACCGCCGTGTCCAGCCGACCGGTGCGGGCCACGTCCTCGGCGACCCGCGTCAGCCGGACCAGCCGCCCGGCGATCCTGCGCGCCAGCCACCAGCCCGCGAGGCCGGCCACGACGATGACGGTGGCGCTCAGCTCCACGGTGCGTTCCTGCAGCTCCCTGAGCAGGACCTCGGTGTCGCTGTACTGCTGGGCGACTTGTACGGCGCCCCGCCCACCGCCGAGTGCGACGGTGGCGACCCGGTAGCGGTCCCCCTCGATCTCGGCCTTGTAGTAAATGGTGTGGCCGGCCGTGGCGTGCGAGGCCGCGGCACGGTCGGCGACGCGGACCGGCAGCACCGGGTAGCCGTGTTCCTCGACGCGTCCGGCCGGGCCGAGGACCTGGACGTCGGTGCGGATGCGGCGCGAGAGGTCGTCGCGGGGGCCGTCGTGGTCATGGCTGGCGCTGAAGTAGTCCGACGGCGACAGGCGTCGCTGGGCGACCTGCTGGTGCAGGTCGCTGACGACGCCACGGAATACGTCGTCCTGGTCGACCCGCACCATCCGCGCCGCCGCGTTGTAGCTCAGGAAGCCTCCGAGGAGAGTGGTGGCGGCGGTGACGCAGGCGAACGAGAGGGCGAACACGGTGCCCAGGCTGTGGCGGGGGTGCAGGATGGCGAGCCGTTGTCGCGCATGGTCCATGGGTACGGCTTTCTCCGGAGCGGTCGACGCGCCCGCCAGTGTGCCAAGCCGACAGCTGCGACGGCAGGGCGTGACGGCCGTCGCCGACTGCTCTTACTGGCCTCTCACCGGGCCTTATGCACTTACTCGGGGAGGCAGGGCTGTCTTGACGGAGTGAGGGAGTTGACCGGAGCCGAGCGGGAGGCCGGCCGGGAAGACGGAGGGCCGGCGGCGCCTCGGCCGACGGCCGGCCCCTCCCGGAATCTCTGACGTCAGCGGCTTGCCGCGCGGCGGGAGCGGACCACCTCGATCAGCACGGGCAGCAATGACAGCGCGATGATCAGCCCGATCGCCGGCAGCAGATAGGAGTCGATGCTGCCCTTGAGGGAGTCGCCGAGCCGGTAGCCGAGCAGGATCACCCCGAGCGTCCACGCCGTGCCACCGACCACGTTCCACACCAGGAACGCCCCCGCCCGCATGCCCAGAACCCCGGCCACCGGGTTGAGGAACGTACGCACGATGGGCACGAACCGCGCCAGGACCACGGCCTTGCCCGCGCCGTACCGGGTGAAGTACGCCTCCGCCTTGTCGACGTACTCCTGCTTGAACAGCCGCGAGTCCGGCCGGGCGAACAGCTTCGGCCCGAACCGCGCTCCCAGCAGATGCCCGAGCTGCGCCCCGGCGATCGCGCACAACGGCGCACCGATCAACAGCCCTGGCAGGGACAGGTGGAAGCCCGGCCGGTCGAAGACCTGGTCCGCCGCTCCGGAGGCGCCGACCCCGGCCAGGAACAGCAGGGAGTCACCGGGCAGGAAGAAGCCCACGAGCAGTCCGGTCTCGGCGAACACGATCGCCAGGATGCCGGCCAGCCCGAAGGCGGTGATCATCGACTGGGCATCCAGCACATTGACAGCGAGCTCCAACGCGGGCTCCTCAGAGGGTGGTTGACGTATTGCGGACGGAGGTCGGCGTGCCAGCCCCTGGCACCCACGTCCGGGGCGAGGGCGAGGGCGCCAACGGTTACGGGTCCGATGATGCCGGTTCCCAGCAGCACCCGGTAAACGACGAACGGGATGAATCTGTTGTGGGAGAGGTATGTGAGAAACCAGGCCACCACCGCGCCGCGACCACAGACGCAACACTGGATGTGCTGCCCGCTCGATCCATTTGCGCGGCGGCCAGTGATGGAGCCGCTGTTGTCGCCGGGCAGGAAGTCCGGCCGCCCGCCGCATCCGCGCCCTAGTCCCACTCCCATGTGATACCGAGGACGCCCGGCCGTAGCTGCTGCTCCATGAGGTGGACCGAGCCATAGGCGTTCAGTGTCAGATCGGCGACCGCCTCGCGAGGGGCGGTCGCCGAGGGGCGGGCGAAGCGGCGGCAGTGGACGGGCAGGGCGGCGCGGTCGAAGCCGACCTGGAGGACGTACTGGCCCCCGCCGTAGGTGAAGCCGCGAACGTACTCGTGGCTGGGCGCGCCGGTTCCGTCCTCGAAACGGTACCCCAGGACGGCGGTCTCCCCGGCTCTCAACCGCCCGTCGAAGAGCAGCTCGACGACGATCACCCCCGAAGCGCCGTGGCGCCGGATCCGGCCGACCCGGCAGTTGCCGAGACCAAGTACCCGTACCCGTTCCGTGTCGCAGCCGGGGTCGCCCTGATGGATGGCGAGGTAGCGGTCGACGCCATCGCGGTGGGCGCGTACGACGTGCTGTGAGTCGCGGGCGGCGAGCTCTCGATGGGCACCGATGTGAACGTGCTCGTAGTGCATCACGGTGTGCAGCCCGCCGTCCGCCGGTGCCGCCAGACTCGCCAGCAGCGATTCGAGCGCGGCGGCTGGTTCGAGGAGGGTGCGATACGGGCGAGCCGGGGGATGGTCGCTCGTGGTACGTGGGCCTATCAGGCGGGTGAGGGAGTGCGGGGGAAGCTCCAGGACCTCCTCTAGCGCGGTGACGGCACGAAGCGACTCCGGCCGCTCGGGCCGCCGTACACCGCGCTGCCAGTAGCTGAGGCTGGTCACGCCGACACGTATGCCGCGCTGGGCGAGCCGGTGCTGCACGCGATGCAGAGCCAGCCCGCGTGCGGCGAGCGCGGCCCGGAGCGCGGCGGAGAACGGGCCGGTGCGCAGGGCTTCGGCGAGTTCGGCCTCGGGGGTGGGCCGGCGGGACGAGCCGAGGGCTGGGGCACCGGGGCGCGGGGTGGCGCGGCGATCGGTACTGCGTGCTGTCATTGGGCCCCTCCCCTCCCCCCACCCCCTCCGATTGTTTATCTGTGAACGTTCACTTCCCCATCCCGCAACGGGGCGTCGCTTGCGCTGCCATCTGCTGGTACCTGCCGTGGCGTTCACAACCGTACGGGTGGAGTTCACTTCGCCGCCAGCCCTGTGGATAACTTCGTTGACCGGGACCCAACAAGAGATCGATGCTGCTGTCGCAGCGTCCGGACGCGCTCCTCCACCCCCACCCTGACTGGGAGGAACGCCATGTCCAGTACCACCCGGGGCCGTAGACGGCTGGCGTCGGCGGCCCTCGCGGCCGTCGCCGTCCTGACGCCCGCCCTCGTGTCAACGGCCACCGCTCACGCCGCTCCGAATCCCGCCCCGCAGTCCGCTCCCCTCGCCGTTCATCGGACCGCCGCTCCCGCCGCCAAGCGCCTCAACATCACCATGCAGGCGCAGCAGAACAGCAACTGGTGCTGGGCCGCCAGCGGCGACACCATCGCGTCGTGGTTCGGGCGCAACTACACCCAGAACCAGTTCTGCGACGCCGCTTTCAACCGGCCCCAGGGCAGCACCTGCGGCAACTGGCAGGCGGCGTTGGACGACGTGCAGAACGCCCTCGACTGGATGGGCATCAACCCCGGTACATACGTGAGCGGTTATCTGCGGTACGGCACCGTGCAGAACGAAATCAACGCCGACCGCCCGATCGAGACGCGCATCGAGTGGAACTCCGGGGGCGGGCACATGCATGTGCTGTACGGCTACGACACCTCCACCAACCAGGTCTACTGGGGCGACCCGTGGCCCTCCAACTACCGCTACAACTGGGGGGATTACGACTACTACGTGAGCAACAACTCGTTCACGTGGACCCATTCGCTCTACGGGATCGGAGCGTGACCCCATGACCCCGATCCGCACGTCACCGAGCCGGACCACAACGGCTCAGAGCACACCGGCCCAGACGTCATCGAGCGGCACTTCACCGACCCCGACGTCACCGAACCGGCACGCGCCCGCCGACCGCAAGCCCGTCCGCAAGGGCGCGGCGGTCATGGTGCTCGCCGCCACCGCGGCCCTCGGCGTACTCGCCCCCGCCACCGCCCACGCTGCGGCAGCCGGCGGCCTCCCTGCGCCCTTCTCCGCCGCCGACACCGCTCAGGCGCGCGAGGCGGCGTCATCTCCGGCCGCACTTCTCACCCTCTCGCGCTTCTTCGCCCGCGATGGCGCGATCGCACAGAGCGCGGCACGACCGCACCTGGTCGGACCGTCGGTCACCGTCTCCTCCCTCGCCCCGGGCTTCGTCGCCGGACGCCCGGGCGCCCCTGTCGCGGACCCGCAGTTCGTGGCGAGCAAGGCGGTCTCCGCGGACGGCCAGGTCGCGTCGGTGTGGACCGTACGGACGGCGAAGGGGTGGAAGGTCGTCAACATCGCCACCGGCGGTGACGAGACCGACTACGTCAGCCAGGCACACGGCCTCGGAACCGTCTTCCGGGAGCCACAGATCGACGCCTGGTACGTGGTGCGGGACGGCCGTGTGCTGCCGCTCGACCCCGACGCGCGGCGCGCCGTGGGGAACGGCGGTGTGACCCTGGTCGCCTACCAGCGCCTGGTACACGCGAAATATGGCGACAAGCTCCCGGGTTCCGCCTACGACCGGGCGGGCAAGGGCGGCGGTTACGGCGGTACGGCGGCGCCCCCGCGCGCGTCCGCGGCGACCGCCGGGGCAGCCGTCACCGCGGGTGCCGCGGCCTCGGCCGTCGCCGTCCTGCTCGGCGCCTGCTTCGGCATTCGCCGCATACGGCGCTCGCACCGCACCAGCTGAGCCACCTCCCCGGCCCCGCGCCCCTGTGCCCCAGGCCCACCCGGTCTGGGGCACAGGGATGTCCGCCCGCCCCCGCTTGGACCCACTCCTGCCTGCGCCACATGCGGTCGCTGTCGGCGGAGAGGCGTCGACTTCCGCGGCTCGCACTCGGCAGGCACCCGCACGAACCCCTGTTCGCCCATCCAATGACTCGGCCAACAGCTGTCGTCTTTTTGTGCTTCGCACCAGTAGTCCGCGCTCTCGGGTCGCTGCTTCAATCGGCTCCGCCCTCACGCCCCCGAACACAGAGGATCTGGCATGGATCTGCGCACATGGCCGCGTCCGGCAACGGGTGTCGAGGTGATCCCCCGACAGCCCGGCGACGACGCCCGGCTCTGTGGCAGCCCGTGCCGCGGCACCCGCGCGATTCCTCAGCGCTCGGAGAAGTGCACCGGCAAGCCGACACCGCCTCAACTGGTCTGATCGTACGGCTCCCCGCATCCCTGGACCCTGCGTTGCTGCCCACCTGACTTCCGTCGGAAGGGCCTTTCCCCGGTGCCGATGTTCAGCGGAGCACAACCGGCCGGTCGGCATGTGCACCGTTTGCGCCTCCGGGCCGACCACCATTCGGCTTTCTGCCAGGCAGCTGTCCACCAAGCGGCTTTCCACCGAACTGCCTTCCACCATGCGGCTCTTCACCTGGCCGCCTTCCGTCCGGCGGCCTTGCGCGTCGACCGACACGACGGCACCACGGGCCGACGGCTGCGCAGCGAACAGCGCCGCCCCGCCCGTGTGCACCACATGGAAACCTCGAAAGGGAGAATTCGATGTCAGAGACCTCTCTGCGGCGCTTCGCCGTAGGAAAAGCGCTGGTCGTAGGGGCCCTGTTGGTCCTGGCGGCGCCAGGGGCCGCGTACGCCAACACCGTGAGCGTCACCGTGCGAACCCCCGGCGCCACTCTCGGACCCACAACCATCGACTCCTCGATCTCCACGAGTGCCCACTGCGCCGGCGGTCTCGTTTCCGGCGGCGGCATCGACCAGGCCACCGGCACCGGTGCGGGGGTGAACGGCAACCATGTGCTGGGCACCGAGCCCAGTTCGGACGGTTCTGCCGAGTACACCGGCTCGACCGGGGTCGTCGGCACCGACGTGGCGTACTGGATCGCGAAGGGCGGAAGCGGAGGGCAGGTCAACTCCTCGTTCTCCACCACCCCTTACGGGGTGTGCTTCACCAGTAACCTCATCAACCACACCCAGGTGGTCATGAACAAGGTGAACGCACCCACCACCGCGACGACACCGGGTCTCGTGACGGCGACCTGCCCGGCCGGCACGGCCCTGCTCGGTGGCGGTGCTCTGGTCACACCGGGCAATACGGGCAACTTCAAGGCGATCGCCAGCTTCCCCACCTTCACAACTCCGCTCACGACTTCGGAAAGAAGGCCGCTGCGGACGGAGAGACCAACCCCGACTCCTGGAGCGCCGTCGGATGGGACAACAGCGCCAACGCCGGCAACGAGACCTACGCCTACGCGATCTGCAGCGGTAGCGGCATCAATGTCAGCGGCGTCACCGTGAAGGTCCGCTACAGCGAGGCCAGCGGCCCGAACGCCGGGAGCACCGGCCAGAACACAACCGTCAGCTGCGGTGTGGGGGACGGGAACCTGGTGAGCGGGGGCGCCGCGATCAGCGGGAGCAACGTGACCACCACCGACTTCACCGGTCCGGGCTCGGCCGGCGACCACCTCAACGGAAGCTTCCCCAGCGACTCCAGCGGCAACCCCGTCAGTGACGGGACCACGACGGCGGCGTCCTGGACGGCGTTCACTCACACCGGCGGGATGGCCTCGACGACCAACCACTCAGACGTCTGGGCGCTCTGCGCCAACGACGGCGTCTGAGTCACCGGCACCACTGGCCTGCGGGCGGGTACGGCACCCGGCGGCCCGCCCGCGGAGCACCCGTCCCGCCCCGGTCACCCACGAGGGACGTTGTCCCGTGACCTTCACCGCGTTGACACCAGAAAGCAGGATTCGATGAAGAAGAGCATTTCCCGGAAGTCCGCCCTGGCGAAGATACTGATCCCGGGTGCCCTGCTCGTCGTGGCGGTGCCGGAGATCGCGTACGCCGACACCGCGAACGTCACCGTGACGACGCCCGGACCGACGATGGGACCCGCAACCCCGTTCACCGGTGTCTCGGCCCACGCGGACTGCGGCCGAGGTCTCGTTTCCGGGGGCGGGGTCGACCAGAACACGGGCAGCGACAGAGCGGGGAACGGCAACCACGTGATGGGCATCGCGCCCAGCCGCGACGGCGTCAGCGAATACACCGGCTCGACCGGGGTCGTCGGTACCGACGTGACGCACTGGCTCGCGTTCGGCGGAAGTGGGAGCAACTCCAGCCCCGAGTTCTCCACCACTCCCTACGCGGTGTGCCTTTCGAGCAACCGGATCAGGCACACCCAGGTGGTCATGAACAAGATCGCCGGACCCTCCGTCGGGCAGACGGCGAAGACCGTCGTGGCAACCTGTCCGGCCGGCACGGTCCTGCTCGGTGGCGGCGCCCGGACGACCCCCGCCAGCGTCGGCAGCCTCAAGCCGATCGCCGGCTTCCCCTCCTTCGACGACGCCGCACACGACTTCGGCCAGAAGGCCGCAGGGGACGGAGAGACCAACCCCGACTCCTGGACCGCCGTCGGAGGAATCGGCGGTGGACGCGACAGCGACAACACGACCTATGCCTACGCGATCTGCAGTGGGAACGACGTCAACGTCCGAGGCATCACCACGACAGTCCACTTCCGCGAGCTGAGCGGCCCGACCACGGCGGGCACGAGCCAGAGGGCAACGGCCGGCTGCGCCGACGAGGCCGGGGACCGCAGCAACGCGAGGGAGCACCAGGTGTTGGTCAGCGGGGGCGCCGCCGCCAGCGGAGGCAACGTGACGACGACCGACTTCACCAAGGCAGGGTCGGGCGGAACCCACCTCATCGGCAGTTTCCCCAGTGACTCCGCCGGCAGCCCGGTCAGTGACGGGACCAGCACGGCCGCCTCGTGGACAGCGGACGTCCACGTCGGGGGGTCGCCCTCACCGAACACCTACTCCGACGTCTGGGCGCTCTGCCTGAACCTCGATCACGGGCACGAGGAGTGATCACGGCGGCCATGTGGTGAGGACGGCTGTCCGTCCATCCCGTGCAGGCCGTGTGGACGGTCTGCACGGGACGGGGAGTTCAGGCGACTCGCGCCACTGACACCGATCCGCATCCGGGCCTTGGCCGGGTTCGGTGTGCGGTGCGCGGTACGCGGCTGGTGTCAGTCGCGCCTGCGACCGAAGGCCCGGCGGACGAGGCGCACCAGGAGCCAGACGATCAGGACTACGACGAGGATCAGGATGATCACGACCACGAGGAGGAAGATGCCGAGCTTCTTGAGGAAGCCGCTCTTCTTCTTGGTTTTCGCCCTCATGGTCTGAGCCGCTGCGGCGCGATGGGCGGATGTGGCGTGGCCGAAGTGGGCGGAGGACGCCGTGCCGGAGCGAGCTGAGAGGGAGCGCTCCGATCCGGTGGCGGCCGTGGCACTGTGGTCAGCGTGCACCGTCTCGCCACGGCTTTGAGCGGATGCCGGGGTCACTGCCAGCGCGAGCCCGAGCACCAGTGCCGTCAGTACGGCTGCCGCTCGCCCCCTGTGGCGGTGCTGATGCCTGACGTCCATGCGTTCCTCCCCGATGCAGATGCCGATGCGGCTGCTGCCTTGCGCAACCACGCAACTATCATTGCAGCAGACGTTCCTTCTCCATTGTCGAACCCGAACGGGGCATCTCCATGCGTTACCTGGTACGCGACCGCATGCTGGCTTTCCACGAGGAGGCCTGGGTCGAGACCGAGCACCGGGAGAAGCTGTTCAAAGTCAACCGCAGACTGCTGCGGCTGCGTACCACGTTCGACTTCGTCGACTCGCGGGGCGACCATGTCGCCAGCATCGTCAAGAAGGCGTTCACCCTCCACCACACGATCCTCATCAAGCAGAACGGCGAGGTGGTGGGCCGCATCAGCAAGCGGGCGTTCCGGATCTTCGGGGACCGCTTCAAGGTGAGCCTGCGGGACGGGCGGCGGCTGCGCATAGCCGGGAACCTCTGGGACCGCGAGTTCGACATCGCCGATGGCGACGGAACCCTGGCACATATCTCACGCCGCTGGTTCAGTATCCGCGACGCCTACGCGGTCGACGTGATGAGCGAGCCGGACGCCCTGCTCCTGGTCATCCTGGCGGTGTGTGTGGACCACATCATCGAAGACCGCAAGGGCGAGCGGCTCACCAACCTCTGACGTACGGACACATCGGCGCGCCACCCCCTCGGTGGCGCCGGACGGGGGAGAACAACCTCACCATGATGGGCCATTCGCACGCGGTCAGCGGGGCGCTCCTGTTCGCGGGCAGTGCACCGTTCCTGCCACCCATGCTGCTGCACACGCATCTGGCGCCCCGGGACGTGCTCATGGGCACGGTGCTGTGCGCGGGCGCTGCCCTGCTGCCCGACCTGGACCACCATGACGGAACCATCGCGCACTTCCTCGGCCCGGTCTCCCGGCTGTTGTGCCGGTCCGTCGCCTGGATCTCCGGCGGCCACCGCCATGCCACCCACTCGCTGTTCTTTGTCGCCCTGATGACGGTGGGCAGCTGGGCCGGCATCACGTACCTGGGCAGGCCGTTCACCCTCGGTACGAGCTTCTTCCTGCTGGCGCTGGCGTTGCGCGCGCTCAACCTCTGCCCGCCCGGGCACGGTTTCCACGCATGGGGCACCATCGTGGGTCTGGCCGGACTCGGCACCGCGGCCATCGCCAAGTTCATCCCCTCCGCTCCGGGTTGGCTTCCCTACGCGATCGGCCTGGGCTGCCTGGCCCACCTGCTGGGTGACTCCATCACCAAGCAAGGTGCTCCGTGGCTGTGGCCGCGGAAGACCCGGTACGAGGTTGTGCTGATCAAGAAGAGCGGAAACAAGCTGGAGACCGAGATCCTCACTCCGCTGATGGGGGCCGGGACCATCGTCCTGCTCTGGCTGACGGTCCTGGCACCGCATCCCCTACGCTGACGCCGAGCGTCAGCAGGAGGAGCCAGGCGACGAGGAGACCCACTGGACCAACCGGGCGGTGCATCGTGGTGTTCGACGCCGGCCTGGCGAACTGGAGGCCGCCTCGTCCCCTGGCTGTGCGGCTTGACGAACGGTCGGAAAAATGCGTGACTCATGGACTGCCGGAGGTTGGAGGACCATGACGGCGACGGTCCCGGGCGTCGAGGCGCCGGTCGTGGCAGGGACGCCCCTGCTCGGTTCGATGAGTGACCTGCTGAACGATCCGCTCGCGGCGTATCTGCGGGCGCGGCGTGAACACGGCGACGTAGTGCGGTTCCGTGCCGGGCCGCCCGGTCTGCGCGCGGACCTCTACGTGGTGTTCTCGGCCGAGGGCGCCCAGCAGGTCCTGGCGACGCGGGCGGCCAATTTCCGCAAGGACAACGTCTTCTACGAGGAAGTGCGGCAGTCCGTCGGCAACGGCTTGCTCACCAGCCAGGACGCCGCCTATCTCCGCCAACGCCGCCTCGTCCAGCCGCTGTTCACTCCCCGTCGCGTGAACGGCTATGCGCGGCAGGTGACGGACGAGGCGGCGGCGCTGACGGACGCCTGGAGTGCGGCTGGGAGCGGGAGTGTCGAACTGGTCGGTGAGATGCACCGGTTCGCGCTGCGGGTGGTCGGCCGGATCCTGTTCGGGGAGGACATGGAGACGGCGCTGACGGTGATCGAGCGGACGCTGCCCCCGCTCCAGGAGTACTCGCTGAAGAGGGGCTTCTCACCGGTGCGGACCCCGCGCAGCTGGCCGACGCCCGCCAACCGCCGTGCCGCCCGCCTTCAGGAGGAGTTGTTCGCGCTCTGCGACGGTATCGTCGGGCGACGCCGGGGGGACGAGGCCGCGGAGGATCTCGTCACCCTCCTCGTCCGCGCCGAGAACGCCGAGGACGGCAGCCTCGACGCCGCCGAACTCCGCGAACAGGTCCTGATCTTCCTGCTCGCCGGTCACGATACGACGGCCACGGCACTCGCCTTCGCCCTGCACCTCCTCGCCCGGCACCCGGAGCAGCAGCGAAGGGTGCGGGAGGAGGTGGACGACGTGCTCGGCGGCCCCGACGGGCGGGCGCCCACCGCGGCGGACATGGAGGTGCTGCCGTATCTGACGATGGTGCTGAAGGAGGCGATGCGGCTGTATCCGTCCGCGCCCGTGATCGGCCGCCGCGCGGTCGCCGAAACGGAGATCGACGGTGTGCGCATACCGGCCGGTGCCGATCTCCTGGTCAGCCCGTGGGTCACCCACCGCCACCCCGACTACTGGCCGGACCCGGACCGCTTCGACCCCGAGCGGTTCGCCCCCGAGGCGGAGGCGAACCGCCCGCGCTACGCCTGGTTCCCGTTCGGCGGCGGGCCGCGTGCCTGCATCGGTCAGCACCTGTCGTTGCTGGAGTCCGTGCTGGGGCTCGCCGTGCTGATCCAGGCGTACGAGTTCGAGGCCGCCGACCAGGACGAGGTACCGCTCGGCGCGGGCATCACCCTGCTCGCCAAGGGGCCGGCGCGATGCCGGATCAGGCGCCGTACGGCATCGCGATCACCGCGCAACTCGCCGTGATCACCTCCTACTTGGTGAGGTGCCCCATCGCCGTGCGCGTCGCTCTGAGCAGTTCCGGCAGGCCGTGGGGCTTCAGGACGCTGTAGTGGTCGCCCTTCAGGTGGACGACGGTGGGCGGCAGGGCCGAGTACGCGGCGTGGGACTCGATGAAGGAGTAGTCGTCTCCCTGGGCCTTGAAGAGGGTGACGGGTGCCTCCACCGTGCGTTCGGTCAGTTCGCGGAAGGTGTAGTCGAACTCGTAGGTGGTGGCGACGATGCGGGTGATGCGGCGGATCGTGTCCTGGTCCAGGGACGGCAGCAGATCGTGGACGCAGGCGACGAAGCTGTCCTCGTCGTGGGCCTGGGCCAGGCAGGCGGCCAGGGCCGGGCCGTGGATCGTGCCGGTGAAGACGGAGAAGAGGATCGTGACGTACGCCGGGTTGTCGTACGACGCCTCCCGGCCGTGGGCGTGGCCGTCGTCCTGGTGGACCTTCGGGTTGCCGGGGCAGATCAGGAACAGGTGCTCGGCCTTCTCCCCGGCCTGTTCCAGCTGCCAGGCCGTCTCGAAGGCGACCCGGGCGCCGAAGGAGTAGCCCCACAGGGTGTAGGGGCCGCTCGGCTGGATGCGGCGGATCTCGGCGAGGTCCGCGGCGGCCATCTCGCGGATGGTGTCGTACGGGTTCTCTCCGGCGTTGATGCCGTGTGCCTGGATGCCGTAGAACGGGCGGTCCAGGGCGGCCTCCTGGCCCAGCAGGCGCAGGTTCATCGGGTAACCGCCGAGGCCCGGCCAGCAGAAGACCGGGGCGAAGCCGCCTTCCGTGGCCAGGGGGATCATCCGGGAGACCGGGGTCCTCGCGTCGTCGTCGACGCGGGCGGCCAGGTCGCGCAGCTTCGGCGTCTCGAAGAGGACCTGGAGCGGGAGCCGGGTGCCGAAGTGCTTGTTGATCCGGTTGACCAGGGCCACGGCGATCAGCGAGTTGCCGCCGCAGGCGAAGAACTCGTCCTCGCTGGAGACGTCCTCGTACTTCAGCGTCGCGCCCCAGACGTCCGCCAGCCACTGCCCGGTCGGCGTCGCCGGTGCCACGTACACGCCGGGCTGCCGGGCGGCGGCCACCTCGGGGGAGGCGGCCAGGGCCTTGGCGTCGACCTTGCCGTTGGCCGTCAGCGGCAGTGCGTCGAGGACGAGGACCCGGTTCGGGAGCATGAAGTCGGGCAGGAAGCGGGCCAGTTCGTCGCGGATCATCTCCGCGGGCCCCTTGGTGTGCACCGCGTCCTCGTACATGTCCTCGCCGGCGATCTGCTGGTCGCTGACCCGGCCACCGAGGAAGAAGTACGACGGGCCGCTGCGGATACCGGCCGAGCCGAGGATGTCGTCGAGGCGGCGGGCGGAGGGCAGCGGGTGCCCGGACTTGGACGAGTAGCCGGAGGACATGAAGCCGAAGCCCGGCGTGCGCTGCAGGTGGTGCAGACGGGTGCCGAGAGCGATGTACTCCAGCCAGGGCTCGGCGGCCCGGCTGATGGCGCTGATGGCGAAGCTCGCGCGGGCGTACACGCCCTGGTTGATGGCGATGACGTGCCGGGCCTCGATCAGCTGGTCGCCGATGCGCTCCAGCGCCCCGTCGCGGTAGCGGTACTGGCCGCCGGGCAGGCCCTCGACTCGGCCCGGGTGCGCCTGGACGTACAGTTCGGTGGGGTCCTGGCGGGGCCGGCCGTCGTTCGCGGTGATCTCGAAGGTGCCGAGGTAGTGGTCCTCCTCGGCGACGTCCAGGACGTCCTTGACCGGCGGGAAGTGGCCGAGCGGGGCGATGGTCAGACCGTGGTCGGGCAGCACCTGTTCGAACACGCCCACCATGTGGCCGGTCTCGAATTCCAGCACTTCCTCGATATTGGTCCGGTAGACGGGTTCGATCGCCCGCCGTTTGCCGAGGAAGTGCACCAGCAGCCCGCCGTCGGGGCAGCGGCCGGTGCCGTCTCCGACGCGGACCAGGCCGTGGTCGACCGGGTGGTAGTAGTACACGCCGGGCACGAGACTCGCGACGCCGCCGGACTCGACGTACAGCTGGGTGGCGTACAGGGCGCCCGGTGAGGCGTAGGAGTACTTCGGCAGCAGCCGTTCCTCGCTGTGGAACTGGCCGAACCAGCGCAGGATCCGGCCCAGTTCGGCCGGGGTCAGCTCGCTCAGCGGCCGGGAGTGCGCCGGGAGGGGGCGCGGTGCGAGCACGGCGAGGAGGTCCTCGCGGGTGACCGGGCCGCCGTCGTAGAAGCGGTACGTCTTGCGGGCGAAGGTCTCCCGGCGCTGCTCGGGGGTCTCCGCACGGCCCGGCAGTGCGATGGCCGGGCGGCCCGCGAGTTCCGTCGGCTCGCGCAGGCCCGGGTTGGACAGCTGTGCCCTGACCTGGAGTTTGGACGCCTTGGACTGGTGGTGGGCGCCGTGCGAGCCCTGGTCCATGACGGCTGCCGTACGGGGGTTCAGCTCGACGCACGCGACCAGCGCCGGATGGCCGGTGCGCACATCGTCGGTGACGATCGCGGCGGCGCGGCGCACCCAGGTGTGCTCCTCGATGCGCGAGGCCACCTCCTCCAGCTCCACGCGATAGCCGCGCAGCTTGACCTGGTTGTCGGCGCGGCCCGCGAACTGCAGGGTGCCGTCGGGGTTCCACAGGCACACGTCACCCGTGCGGTACAGGCGCCCGCCCGGCTCGAACGGCGAGGCGACGAAGCGTTCCAGGGTCTGCTCCGGGTGGCCGAGATAGCCGCGGGCCAGCTGGGCGCCGCCCAGATACAGCTCGCCGGCCACGCCGGTGGCGACCGGTGCCAGGTTCTCGTCCAGGACGTACGCGGAGATGTCGTCGACGGGCACGCCGATGGGTACGGTGCAGGAGGTGCCGCCGTCGACGGCCGCGGGGTCGACCTCGTGGAAGGTGGCGTTGACGGTGGCCTCGGTCGGCCCGTAGAGGTTGACCAGGGACGCGCCCGGCAGCTCGTGGAAGAAGTCGCGGGCCAGTTTGTGGGTGAGCGCCTCACCGCCGGAGAACACGCGTCGCAGTGAGGTGCAGGAGGCGAACCCCTCCGTGTCCAGGAGGGCCTGGAGCAGCGTCGGCACGCACTGCAGGTGGGTGACGCCGTGGGTGCGTACGGCCTCGACGACGGCCTGCGGGTCGCGGTGGACGCCCGGGGTGCCCATGACGACGCGGGTGCCGGCGGCCGGGGCGAGGATCTCCCACTGGGCGGCGTCGAAACTCATGGGCGTCTTCTGCAGGATGGTGACCTGCGGTCCGAGATAACCGCGGGAGGTCAGCCAGCGGATCTGGCTTTCGATGGCCCGGTTCTCGATCCCCACGCCCTTGGGCCGGCCGGTGCTGCCCGAGGTGTAGATGACGTACGCCAGATGGCCGGGCTGCCGTCCGGGTACGCAGACGCGGTCGCCCGGGCCCGGCGTCGCCTCCGCCGGTGTGAGCACCAGGACGTCCCTCGGCGCGAGGGCGGCCAGACGCTCGCGCAGGTGTTCCTGCGTCACGATGACGGGCGCTCCGGAGTCCTCGATCATGTAGCGCAGCCGGTCCTCGGGGTAGTCCGGGGACAGCGGCAGATAGGCGGCGCCCGCGCCGAGGATGCCCCACACCCCGGTCATCAGGTCCAGGGACGGCTCGGTGAACAGACCGACGCAGGTGTCGGGGCCGACGCCGAGCCGGGCGAGACGGGCACCGAGGTCCCGGCTCTGCCGGACGAGTTGACGGTAGCTGAGCCGTTGATCGCGGAAGGTGACCGCCGTGGCCTCCGGACGCAGCGCGGCCTGACGGGCCACCAGGCCGGGCAGGCACAGGCTCGTGAGGGGTGTGCCGGATATCAGTGCGCTCGCAGTCTTCATCGCATCGTCCCCGCGTGGTTGTGGTCGATGGGTGGCGACGGCCGGCGTGCGACGGGGGCTTCTGAAGACGTCCCGAGCCGGTACGGGCCCGGCACGGGACGTTCGCGGGAGGTGTTCGGGAATGGCGGTCGACAGGATCGGGCCCCGTCGCAACGGACCCGCTCGCCCGCGCATGCGAGGAGCGGGAACCGCGAAACCCGTGACACCTGTGAAGGGCCAGCCACCGTGACAAAGATTGTCCTCGTCCCCGGAAACATCCGTCGGGACTCGCTCAACGCCTCCGTTCTTGCCACCGTGCGCCGGCTGCTGGCCGAGCGGGCGGACGGGGACGAGTACGAAATCGACACCCTGTCGGTGGGGCGACTCCCACTGTACGACCGGGACGTCGAACGGGCATGTGGAACCTACGCGGTGCACGCCGGCCAGGGAACTGGTACGGGACGCGGACGCACTCCTCGTCAGCACACCCTCGTACGACGGCGAGATGCCGGGCGTCCGCAGGAACGCCCTGGACCGGCTCTCGCGTCCGGCGAGAGACCTGCCCGGAGCGCACGGCGCGGGGGCAGCCGTACCGACCGACCCGCTGCGGTGCCCAAGTCGTGGACCATGGGCCGGTCGCGGTCGGCAGCGTCGCCCATCTGCGCACCGAGAGCGGCGACTTCACCGATCCGATGGCGCCCTGGGCCGGCTGGAGGCCTGGACGGCGGGGAGTGGGCGGAGACGTACTGCCACCACCGTCGAGTTGACGGCTGCCGATACGGTTGTCATGGCGCACGGACGGCTCTGCTCCGCCGCAGGCGATCCGTTCGGCGCCGTGAACCCCTGCGGGACCACCGGCTCCGTTGATGACGGGTGTGGTCGTTGCCACCACCCCCGTGGGCGGCAAGGACCACACCTCGATCACCGAAAGGTGAAACTATCCCCTTTTAGTGATCTGATCAAGTGGCTAGAGTGGCCTCGCCCGCCAATCTGATGGAGAACCTGCATGCCCGAGCGCACCTTCGACGGCCGTGAACTGCGCAACCGCCGCGTGCTCCTGCGCCAGTCCCAGTCCGGGTTGGGTGCGGTCCTGGGTGTGGGGACCAACGCCGTGTCACGCTGGGAGACCGGTCAGGCCACTCCCCCGCCCGAACGGCTTCCCGGCATCGCCGCAGCACTCGACGTGGCCCTCGATGACCTGTTTCCGCGCCTGGAGCCGCCCAACCTCGCCGACCTGCGATGCGACGCGGGCATGACACAGGCCGACACCGTCGCGGTCACGAAGACCCGGTCGCCGATGTCGGTCCGCGCTGCCGAGCGTGGCAAGCGGCCGCTGCCGGACACGTTTCACGAGGCGCTCGCCGCCGCGTACGGCGTCACCGTGCCGGAGCTGCTCGCTGCCCAGAAGCGCAGCTTTGGTCACATCGTGCCCGTGCGAGCCCCCACGCGGGCGTCGGCGGCCTCGGTGGCGCACAAGCTCGCACACCTGCGGGACGACGTTTTCCAGGGCGCGCTGCCGTCGGATGCCGAGATCGCCGCCGAGGGGAACCGTAAAGCCGTTGAGCCCGTGCTCACGGAGGCACTGGTCGAGGCCCTGCGGCTGGGGACGTACGCCGGTCCCTCGGACGAGATCCTTAACGCCTTGGCGCTGGCCCTTGATGTGCCGTCCGTGTTCTTTCACAGCCCGGATCCGCAGATCGAACAACTGGTGGTGTCGACGCGCGCCGTCCGGAACAGTTTCACGGTGGAGGCGGCGCGCGGTGGCGAGCACGAGATTCCCGCCGCCGCGCGGGCCGAACTTCTGGACTTCATCAGCAGCACGATGGCCGAGATCCTCGGCCCTGACTCCGGCCTGTCCGAGTAGGCTCCGCCGCCCGGCCTCCTGCTCTCGGCTAGCGCACGAACTCGCGGTACGTGGTGCTTCCCTCCGCGAGACACGCCAGCGCCGCCTCCCAGAGGGGCCGCACGGCAGGCGGGATCTCGTCCGGCCCGATCTCGTCCGGTGCGCTGAACCGGTAGTCGGTCAGCTCGCTCTCCTGCAAGACGATCGAGGCCCTCTGCTCCTCGCTGAGGACTCCGCCGTCGAAGACGAAGTAGATGTGGCTGCCGGCCGGCGTCCGGACAAAAGCGCTCACCAGGAGCTGCCCGATCGCCTGCTCGATGCCGAGCTCCTCCAGCAGCTCACGGCGCGCCGCCTGGGCGGGCGTCTCGCCCTCGTCCACACCGCCGCCCGGAAGGTTCCAGCCTGGCTTGTAGCCGGGCTTGACGATCAGGATCCGGCCCTCGCTGTCTCGCAGGACTGCCGCGGCGGACATCGTGGGACGGGCAGGGTTGGGGGAAGTCATGTGCAAACCTCGGAGTTCTCGGTATGGGTTGCTCAACTGCGGCCGGTGGGCTGGCAGATGAGGAGATTCTGGGCGTCGGCAGCAGTGGTGAGCCGGTAGGCGGATGCCAGGTTCCTCAGGTGGGTGACCTCCTCTTGCGGGGTGGCCCCAGGGTCGAAGGGATACGGCGCGCCCGTGCCCGTCGACCCGTGCACGGGCTCATCGACGCTGGACAGCGCGGCGCGGATCCAGAGCGCTTCGGCCTACACCGCGGTGGCATGGTTCGGCCTGAGGTCGTCCTCGGCACGCTCCAAGGCGCGCTCGGCAAGGTCGTAAGGCGCGTGACGTCTCAGCAGGAAGACCACGTCGCGGATGTCCATGGCGAACCGGTCCAGGCGGGCCGGCAGCGACGGGTCGGGGCTGAAGAGCAGGTCTCGGGCAGCGTCGAGGCGTGCCGCCTTCGCTGTGATGCGGGTGAAAAGAGTGCTGGGGCGGTGCCGGACGGCGTCCGGGAAACGCAGTGCGAGCTGCCGCCAGAGAGGAGAGAGATCGACGAGGCTGCGCAGGGCGTGATACCGCTCGCGGGCGGCGTGCGTCGCCGGAGCGATGGCACCGAGGCCCCAGAGCAGAAAGCACAGGTACAGAAGGGTGTCGGTCACCATCTCCTGGGTCTGTTCCGTGCCGTCCGAAACCCGGGAAAGGGTGACCACCAGGAGGAAGGCTATGCGGAGCACCGAGTAGACCGTCGTGATCACCATGGCGGTCGACATCATGCGCAGGCCGTTGCGCAGGGAACGGAACGGTGCCTCCTTGACGGCACCTCCCCACTGGACCGCACACACCACGGCCGCGACGCCGGCGTACAGATAGAACAGACCCATGTACACGGCGAGGGCCGCCTCGCCGCGATACCGCTCGATGAAGTAGGGGGTGGAAGTGTCGGGCTTGCCCAGCAGAAAGAAGAAGATGACCGCCATCACCAGCACGGTGACCACCGAAGCCCGGGTGGCCACGCGGTGGACGAGGGCGGACAGCCGGACGGCACGGGACCGCTCGCCGTCCGGCCCGGCAGTGCGGTAGACCGCTGTGACGTAGCGGAGGATGACACAGATGCCGATGATGGACAGTACGTGCTTCACGAAGTAGGCCAGGTCGGGCAGACCGAGGCTGTCCAGCACGGCGAATCCCGCGGTTGTACGGCTCAGCCATGCGGCGGCGAAGGCCACGAAGGCCCCCCACAACGACCGGTCTCGCCTATGGCCCCTGACGGCCGACTTGGCTCTCAGGCCGCCTTGTATGAGGAGCAGGCCCGCGATGAGGTAGGCCAGGAGGTCGGACATGTTCTCCTTCAAGTCTTGGGTCTGCCGTAGGTGAAGTCCTGGGCGAGGCTTCGCGTGGTCGGGTCGTCGATGGCGTGCTGGGTCTGCGCCATCCGGTTGATGAGCGCGGCCGCGTCCTCTGCACGCTGTTCGACCCGGGTCTCGTATCGCCGACGCGCGGAGGCCCGCCCCTCGGCCACCAGTTGCTCGGCACGCTCCGCCGAGAAGTCCGCCAGCAACTCGTCGGTGCCGATGACACCGGTGGAGTCCTCGGCCCACAAGTGGACCAGCTCGTGCAGCTTGACCTGCCTCTCGTGCCACGGGGAACCGCTGTTGACGTGGAAGATCAGGTCGAGGGGCCGGGTGTCGTGCCGGACGTACAGGCCGCAGATACCGGTGACGCCGGCAATGCGGTCCGGCAGAGGTTTCATGACGATCCGCCGGCCTCGGGCCTGTTCCATGTTCCGGACCAGTTGGTCCAGGTCGAAAGGCTCCGGCAGCGGCATCG
Source organism: Streptomyces sp. IMTB 2501 (assembly GCF_001953885.1). Lineage (GTDB taxonomy): Bacteria > Actinomycetota > Actinomycetes > Streptomycetales > Streptomycetaceae > Streptomyces. Next base: position 308,434 of record NZ_MQUS01000007.1, read on the forward strand.
AAGAGACGATCAGCTGTGTCTCGCGACGGAGCGCACGCCGTGATCGCCAGACCCGAGCGGGAGCCAGGGAAGCGAACGGAGCATCGCGGGTGGGCTCTTCCCCCTGACCCGTTTCCTGCTTACCCGTTTCCTGTCTTCGTCGACCACGCCCGATCATCCACACGCAGGTTCTGCTCTCACGCCGCGGTGGCTGCGGTTGCTGTGGGCGACGCCCGGACGTCCAACGTCTCTACGCCGTTCGGTCACAGCGCCCCGCAGCTCCATCCCCAAGGTCTCGTACCAATATTTCGCCCCGGTTTACCGGAATTCACCCTGTGTGGAGCGAGTGTCTACGTAGAGCCACAGGCGCAGCTGCTTCCGCAGCCCGGATCTTGCATTGCGCCAGCCGTACATGTCAACGTCCGCACTCGGGGCAGAACTCGATCGCTTCACTGCCTCACGCGTGCGTACCCCGATCCCCATGGCGCCCGCCCGGTCCGCCCGGTTCCGTGCGACGGACCTGTCCTGCGGCCGCGTAGAGCAGACGACGGATTCACCCAAGGAGGGGACTGCACAGTGACAGCACGTGCGCTCAAGGGGGCAGTCAGGGGCGCCAGAGGTACGGCGATCGCGGCGGCGGCGATGGCCGTGCTGACCGCGTCGCAGGCACCCGGAGCGGTCTCGGCCGAGGCCGCGGAGCATGCGCGGAAGGCGGCACCCGCCGAGCACGGCCCCAGCGTCTCCGGCGACACCCCGTACCGCACCGGCCTTCCCCCGCTGCGGACGCAGAAAAGTGGCTCGGCACAGGGAGTGACGGGCGGTGGAGCCCTGCCCGCCACCGTGTTCACCGCGTACCGGCGTGCCGAGGAGGAGCTGGCGCGCAGCGCGCCCGGCTGCCGGCTGCGCTGGCAGCTGCTGGCCGCCATCGGCCAGGTGGAGTCCGGGCAGGCATGGGGCGGCCGGGTCACCCCGGACGGTACGACCGTGACGCCCATCCTCGGCCCGCGGCTGACCGGCGGCGCCTTCGCCGTCGTGACGGACACCGACGGCGGCGCGTACGACGGGGACACGGTGTACGACCGCGCGGTCGGCCCGATGCAGTTCATCCCGTCCACCTGGGCCCGCTGGGGCGCGGACGGCAACGGCGACGGGCGGAAGGACCCGAACAACGTCTACGACGCGGCGCTCGCCGCCGGCCGCTACCTGTGCGCGGGCGGCCGGGACCTGTCGAACCCCGCCGACCTGGACCGGGCGATCCTGGGCTACAACCAGTCGGACGCCTATCTGCGCACCGTCAAGGCCTGGTACGCGTACTACCTGGCCGGACACCGCGTGGTGCCGGACGCCTCCGCCGGATCCCGGTCGGACCGGCCGAAGCCGTCCCGCCCGAAGAGGCCGAAGCCCTCGCACGACCGGAAGCCGGTCCCTGGTCCCTCACCCGCGCCCTCGACGCCGCCCGCCTCACCCTCCCCCGGCCCGTCCCATACGGCCGGCGTGCCGAAGGCGTCCGGGACGCCGCTGGTCCCCGTCTCCGAGCCGACCCTCACACTGCCCGGCGGTGTGCTGCCCGACGCAGGGCAGCTGACCACGGGCAACAGCTGGAACACGATGAGCGTCTCCCCCTCCACAACCGCGACTACCCGGCGGTAATGTCGCCACCCGCCGGAAGCACAGGACCGGCGGGTGAGTGCGAAGGGGCTCTCATGGCGACGGACATGCCTGCGGACACAGCGGCCGCCGACGAGCGTTGGCAGCGCATGTGGAGCCATCGCGAGCAGCTGCTCAAGGTGGCCCGGCGGCGCTCCATGAGCCAGGAGGACGCCGAGGACGCCGTGCACGAGGCGATGTTGCGGGCCGCGGAGCGCCCGGACCTGGATGACGAGCGGCTCGGCGCCTGGCTGACGACGGTGACGATGCGGCTGTGCGTCGACCGGTACCGGCAGGTCAACCGCGAGGCCGAGGTGGGCAGCCGCCCCACGCTCGTCGCGCCGGGCCCGGTACCCGTCGAGGAGGCGGTGTGCGACCGGGCCGAGGCGAAGTGGCTCGCCGTGCGCAGCGGTGAGCTGCCCGCCCGGCAGGCGGAGGCACTTCGGCTGAAGTCCGAGGACCTGGACGTGAGCCAGGTCGCGGTGCGGATGGGGCTCAGCTACCGGACCGTCGAGTCGCTGCTCGCCCGGGCCCGGCGGACGCTGCGTGCCTCGCTGGCCGGGACGCTCGGGCTGGTGCTGTTCCTGGTCGGGCGCGGACGGCTGCGCGCGGGCGGCAAGGCCCAGGCGGTCGCGGTCACCTCCACGGCGGCGACCCTGGCAGCGGCGGGATTCGTGCTGCCGTACGCGCTCGACGCGGGCGGGAAGGGTCCGGCGCCGCGGTCGGCCGTCTCCAGCGACGCGCAGGTCCGGCGCGGCGAGGCCACGGGCCGGGGGCGCGCTCCCGTGATGCGCGTCCCCTCGCCTCCGGCGCCCGGGGCCCGGGGCCTGACGCCCTCGCCCACCGGGGGCACGTCCCTGCCGTTGCCGGTGCCCGTGTCGTCTCTGCCGGACGTGTCCTCGTCCCCGCTCCCGGAGCTGTCGGCGCCGCGGGTCCCTCAGGTGCCCGACGTGCCGAAGGTGCCGAGGGTGCCGGGCCTGCCGACGAAGTCGGCCGCCTCGTCGGTCCCGTCTCTTCCCCCGGCCTCGGCCGTACCGACCGCTCCGCTCTCCGCCCCCGTTCCGAGGACGCCTTCGAGCACGCCGTCACCGAAGCTGCCTTAGCGCCCGGTACCCGCGCCGCAAAAAAATCTTCGTCCGGCCGCGACGGACGCCCCGCCCTTCGCCGTAGAGCAGATGTCGGAGCTGCTTCACGGGCGAAGGGCGGGACCGGATGGGTGCGGAGATCTGTGTGGAAGGGCTGACCAAGTCCTTCGGTTCCCAGGTCATCTGGCAGGACGTCTCGCTGACGCTGCCCGCCGGGGAGGTCTCGGTGCTGCTCGGCCCCTCGGGGACGGGCAAGTCGGTGTTCCTGAAGACGCTTGTCGGGCTGCTGAAGCCGGAACGCGGCTCGGTGACGGTCGCGGGCCGGGACATCACCCGTCTGCGCGAGCACGACCTGTACGAGGTGCGGAAGCTGTTCGGGGTGCTGTTCCAGGACGGCGCGCTGTTCGGCTCGATGAACCTGTACGACAACATCGCCTTCCCGCTGCGCGAGCACACCCGCAGGTCCGAGAGCGAGATCCGGCGCATCGTGCTGGAGAAGATGGAGATGGTCGGGCTGCTGGGCGCCGAGGGGAAGCTGCCCGGGGAGATCTCCGGCGGGATGCGCAAGCGGGCCGGGCTGGCCCGCGCCCTGGTCCTCGACCCGGAGATCATCCTGTTCGACGAGCCGGACTCGGGCCTGGACCCGGTGCGCGTGGCCTACCTCAACCAGCTCATCGTCGACCTCAACGCACAGATCGACGCGACCTTCCTGATCGTCACCCACGATATCGCCTCGGCCCGCCAGGTGCCGGACAACATCGGGCTGCTGTTCCGGCGCGAGCTGGTGATGTTCGGGCCCCGCGAGCAGCTGCTGACCAGTGACGAGCCCGTCGTACGGCAGTTCCTGAACGGCCGGATGCAGGGGCCGATCGGCATGGCCGAGGAGAAGGACGCGGCCCAGGTCGAGCAGGAACTGGCCGGGATCGACGAGGACGGCGGAGTGCAGGAAATGACTCCCCGCCTGCTGCCGAGCCCGGGTATCCCCCGACCGCCCCGCTGGGAGGCGATCGCGAGGCGGGAGGCCGAACTGCACGGGAAGGCGGTGAACAGCGCATGAGCCTCTCCCCCACGGGTGCGCTGCGGCACTCGGGCAACCTGTTCGCGATGGCGCTGGACGTCGTCCGGACCCTGCCCCGACGGCCCTTCCAGGCAAGGGAGTTCATCCAGCAGGCGTGGTTCGTCGCGAGCGTCACGATCCTGCCGACGGCGCTGGTCTCGATCCCCTTCGGGGCGGTCATCGCGCTGCAGATCGGCAGTCTGACCCGGCAGTTGGGCGCGCAGTCCTTCTCCGGTGCCGCGTCCGTGCTCGCCGTGCTGCGTGAGGCCTCGCCGATCGTCACCGCGCTGCTGGTCGCAGGCGCGGGCGGCACGGCGATCTGCGCGGACCTCGGGGCGCGAAAGATCCGGGACGAGATCGACGCGATGCAGGTGCTCGGCGTCGACCCGATCCACCGGCTCGTGGTACCGCGCGTACTGGCGTCGATGGTCGTGGCCGTCCTCCTCAACGGCCTCGTCTCGGTGGTCGGTGTCGCGGGCGGCTACTTCTTCAACGTCGTCCTCCAACACGGCACGCCCGGCGCCTATCTGGCGTCCTTCACCACCCTTGCCCAGCTGTCCGACCTGTGGGCGGCGGAGATCAAGGCGCTGGTGTTCGGGGCCATCGCGGCGATCGTCGCCTCGTACAAGGGGCTGACGGCGCAGGGCGGTCCGAAGGGCGTGGGCGACGCCGTCAACCAGTCCGTGGTGATCACCTTCATGTTGCTGTTCGTGACCAACTTCGTGATGACCGCGGTGTACTTCCAGGTCGTCCCGCAGAGGGGTTAGCCGATGAGACCTCAGAAAGTCCTCGATCGCCCCTTGCGCTCGCTCGAAGAGCTGGGTGCCCAACTGTCCTTCTACGGAAGCTCGTTGGCATGGACGGGCCGTACCCTGCGCCGCTACAAGAAGGAGATCCTGCGGCTGCTCGCCGAGGTGAGCTTCGGCCGGGGCGCGCTCGCCGTGGTCGGTGGCACGGTCGGCGTGATCGCGTTCCTGTCCTTCTTCACCGGCACCGAGGTCGGCCTCCAGGGTTACGCGGCCCTCAACCAGCTCGGCACCTCCAATTTCGTGGCGTTCCTGTCGGCGTACTTCAACACCCGGGAGATCGCCCCGCTGGTGGCCGGACTCGCCCTGTCCGCGACGGTCGGCGCCGGGTTCACCGCGCAGCTCGGTGCGATGCGGATCAGCGAGGAGACCGACGCGCTGGAGGTGATGGGCGTCCCGTCACTGCCGTTCCTGGTGACGACGCGGATGATCGCCGGCTTCGTCGCGGTGATCCCGCTGTACGTGATCGGGCTGCTGTCCTCGTACCTGGCCGCCCGCACCATCACCACCGGCTACTACGGGCAGTCGACGGGCACGTACGACCACTACTTCCACCAGTACCTGCCACCCGTCGACGTGTTCTGGTCCTTCGGCAAGGTGATCGTCTTCGCCGTGCTGATCATCCTGGTGCACTGCTACTACGGCTACCACGCGAGCGGCGGCCCGGCCGGTGTGGGCGTCGCGGTGGGCCGGGCTGTGCGGACCTCGATCGTCGCCATCAACGTCCTGGACTTCTTCCTGAGCCTCGCGATCTGGGGCGCCAACACGACCGTACGAATAGCGGGGTGAGAGCGGTGCGCATGCACAGAATGAGACTCAGGCTGTACGGCATCGTGTTCCTCGCCGTACTCGCGCTGCTGTTGTCGCTCGCGGTGGCCGTCTACCAGCAGGCGTTCACGTCCGTCGTGCCCATCACCCTGGAGGCCGGCACACTCGGCAACCAGCTCGATCCACGCGCCGACGTCAAGCTGCGCGGGTTGCTGGTCGGCGAGGTGCGCGAGGTGCACGCGGACGGCACGAAGGCCACGCTCGACATCGCGCTCAAGCCCGGGTACGTCCCGTACATCCCCTCGGACGTGCACGCCCGCCTGCTGCCCAAGACACTGTTCGGCGAGAAGTACGTCGACCTGGTCCCGCCCCCGCGTTCCTCGGCTCGGCCCATCCACGCCGGAGACGTCATCACCCAGGACCGCACCAAGGTCGGCATCGAGGTGCAGCAGCTGATGAACGACCTGCTGCCCCTGCTGCGCGCGGTCAGGCCCGGTGAACTCAACGCCACGCTCTCGGCGTTCGCCACCGCGCTGGAGGGCCGCGGCGACCGCATCGGCGACAACCTCACCCGGGTCGAGGGTTATCTGCGCCGGCTGAACCCGCACATGCCCTCCCTCAAGGAGGACATCTCGCGGTTCGCGGACGTCGCCGAGGTGTACGGCGACGCCGCGCCCGACCTGATGCGGATCCTGCGCAACACGGTCACCACCAGCCGCACGATCGTCGAGAAGAAGGACCAGTTGGCCGCCGCGCTCCGCTCGACCGCCTCCGTGGCGGACACGGCGAACGGCTTCCTGTCCGAGAACGGCGACCGGCTGATCACCCTGGGCCGGGTCTCCCGCCCCACGCTGGAGCTCTTCGCCCGCTACTCCCCCGAGTACCCGTGCCTGTTCCAGGGCCTCGCCCGGCAGGAGAAGGCGTCGGAGGACGCGTTCCGGGGCGGGGAGATGCGGATCACCCTCGAAGTCGTCCGGCCGCAGGGCGCGTACCAGCCCGGTGAGGAGCCGGTGTACGGCGAGCGGTCCGGCCCGAACTGCCGCGGCCTGCCGGATCCGCAGGTGCCCGGGCCGAAACCCCATCTCGACGACGGTACGTCGGCCGGAGGTTCCGGCGGCGCACTCCCCGGAGGTCTCAACGTGTCCGCCACCCGGGCCGAGCAGCGGGCCGTCGGCTCGCTCGTGGCCCCCGTCATGGGCGTCCCCGCGGACGAGGTGCCGCCCGTGGCCACCCTGCTGTTCGGGCCGCTCGCGCGCGGAACGGCGGTGAGTGTCGTATGAGCAGGTCAGGAGCCCGGCAGACCGCCGCCCCACTGATCAAGTTCACCCTCTTCGCACTGGTCACGACCGTGGCGACGGCCCTGCTCGCCGCCACCATCGTCAACGTCTCCTTCACCCCGAAGGACCGCTACCACGCGGTGTTCACCGACGTGACCGGGTTGGAGACCGGCGACGACATCAGAGTGGCCGGCGTGCGGGTCGGGGAGGTCGAGGACATCCATATCAAGGACCGCACCCTGGCCGAGGTCACCTTCACCGTGACCGCGCAGCGGCCGCTGCTCGCGAGCACCCACGCGGTCGTCCGCTACCGCAACCTGGTCGGACAGCGGTACATCGCGCTGACCGAGGGCACCGGCGACGGCACCACCCGGCTGCGGCCGGGCGGCACCATCCCGCTGTCCCGGACCCAGCCGGCACTGGACCTCAACGCCCTGCTGAACGGCTTCAAGCCGCTGTTCGCCGCGCTCAGCCCGAGCGACGTCAACCAGCTCGCCACCGAGATCGTCCAGACCCTCCAGGGCGAGGGCGGCACGGTGAACAGCCTGCTCGCGCACACGGCCTCGCTCACCAGCACCCTCGCCGACCGCGACCGGCTGATCGGCTCGGTGATCGACAACCTCAACACCGTCCTGGAGACGCTCGACAAGCGCGGCTCCCGCTTCTCCGGGCTGCTCACGCAGTTGCGCCGGGTGGTCTCGGGACTGGCGGCCGACCGCAGTCCCATCGGTGAGTCGCTGGTGAGCATCGGCGACCTCACGGACGTCACATCGGGGCTGCTGAAGGACGCGCGTCCCCCGCTGAAGGACGACATCGCCGGACTCGGCGATCTCACCGGAACGCTGAACAAGAACGAGAACACCGTGGAGGGCGTCCTGAAGCGGCTGCCGAACAAGCTCGACAAGCTGACCGGGACGGCGTCCTACGGCTCCTGGTTCAACTTCTACCTCTGCGACTTCGACGGCCGGATCGTGCTGCCGAAGACCAAGCAGGTGATCACCCCGGAGCTGCACGTGGCGCGGGCGAGGTGTGGCGGATGAGACTGCGTGTCCCAAGGCGGCGGCGCCGCCCCGAGCCCCTGGTGAAGGTACGGGTCCTGCCACCGAAGCTGCCGAAACTCCCCCGGCTGCTGCCGAAGCGCAAGCCCCGCCCCCAGCCATTGGTCAAGGTGCGCGTCCTGCCACCGAAGCTGCCCAGGATCCGGCTGGGGCGCCCACGCCTGAAGCCCTTCCGCGAGCACAACCCGGTCGTCGTCGGCGCCGTCGGCCTCACCGTCCTCGCGCTGCTCACGTTCGCCGCCTTCAACGCCGACAGCCTGCCGCTGATCGGCGGCGGCGACACCTACAGCGCGGCCTTCTCCGAGGCCGGCGGGCTCAAGCCGGGCGACGAGGTACGGATCGCCGGGGTCAAGGTCGGCAAGGTCGAGGGCGTCGACCTGGACGGCGACCACGTCAAGGTCACCTTCAAGGTGAAGGGCCACCCCGGGTTCGGCACCGACACGGGCGCGTCGATCCGCGTCAAGACGATCCTCGGCGCGAAGTACCTGGCCCTGTACCCGAAGGGGCCCGGCCAGTTGAAACCGGACAGCGAGATCCCGCTCGGGCGGACCGTGTCGGCGTACGACGTCGTCCAGGCATTCAGCGACCTGACGACCACCACCGAGGCGGTCGACACGGACCGGCTCGCGAAGGCGCTGGACACGATCTCCCTCACCTTCCAGGACTCCCCCGAGGAGGTACGGGCGTCGATCAAGGGACTGTCGCGGATCTCCCGGGCCGTCGCCGCGCGTGACCAGGCGCTGCGTGGGCTCCTCGGCCATGCGCATGGCGTCACCACGGTGCTGGCCGGGCACACGAAGGACTTCTCCGCGCTGGTGAAGGACGGCGACGCGCTGTTCAAGGAGATCGGCAAGCGGCGCGCGGCGATCCACACGCTGCTCAGGAGTTCCGCGCTGCTGGGCATCGAGCTGTCCGGCCTGGTCGACGACAACGGCAAGGAGATCGGGCCCGCGCTGAAGAACCTCAACACCTTCGTGGAGATGCTCGGACGCAACCAGGCGAGCCTCGACCGCAGCGTCCAGCTGCTCGCCCCCTACGTGCGGCTCTTCACCAACACCCTCGGCAACGGCCGCTGGTTCGACTCCTACGTCCAGAACCTGGTCGCCGCCCCGGTCACCCCACGGACGGGAGGCACCCGATGACCCGCAGACTCCTGGCCCTGTTCACCGCGCTCGCGGTCGTCGCCGGCCTCGCCGTCGTCCTCTGGCCGGGCCCCGGCCCCGTCCGCGTCACGGCGTATTTCCCGCGCACCGTAGGTATCTACCCCGGCTCCGACGTCCGCGTCCTCGGCGTCCGCATCGGCGAGGTCAGGAAGATCACGCCGGAGGGCGACCGGGTACGGGTGGAGCTGGAGTACGACCGGGGCCGCAAGGTCCCCGCCGGCGCGCAGGCTGCCATCGTCAACTCCTCGGTGGTCAGCGACCGTTACGTCCAGCTGCTGCCGGTGTACCGCAAGGGCGCGGTCATGCGGGACGGAGACGTCATCCCCGAGTCCCGTACGGCCGTCCCCGTCGAGCTGGACCGGATCTTCGACAGCCTGCACACCACCGCCGAGGCGCTCGGCCCGAACGGCGCCAACAAGCAGGGCTCGCTGTCCCGGCTGCTCGCGGTGAGCGCGGACAACCTCCGGGGGCAGGGCGAGAACCTCCACCAGACGGTGGACGATCTGTCCCAGGCGGTCACCACGCTGTCCGACGGGCGCGGCGACCTGTTCGGGACCGTACGGAACCTTCAGGTGTTCACGGCCGCGCTGGCGGCGGACGACACCAGCGTGCGGTCGTTCGACACCGACCTCGCCGACGTGGCCGGGCAGCTCGCCGGGGAGCGCAAGGATCTCGCCGCCGCGCTGAAGTACCTGGCCGCCGCGCTCGGTGACGTGGCCGGCTTCGTGAAGGGCAACAAGAAGGCGCTGACCTCGGACGTTCAGGGCCTGGCCAAGGTCACCGAGGTCCTCGTCAGCCAACGGGCCGCACTGGAGGAGCTTTTGAGCGTCGCCCCCACGGGCCTGTCGAACCTGCAGAACGCCTACAACCCCGCCGCCGGCACCCTCGACACCCGCAACAACGCGGGGGCCCCGCAGGATCCGTCGTCGCTGCTCTGCTCGATCCTGAAGACGACCGGCGACGACCACGACGGCTGCGCCGGGCTGAGGAAGCTCTTCGGCTCCCTGCCCAAGGTCCCGTCGGCCCCGTCGTCGTCGGGCACGGTCGACAAGACCCTCGGCGGAATCCTGGGGGCACCGGCATGAGTGTGCTGCGCAAGGGGCAACTGGCCGCGTGGACGGCGGTCGGCTCGCTGCTGCTGACCGGTTGCGAGTTCAACGGCTGGTACGACGTCCCGCTCCCCGGCGGCGCCGCCTCGGACGGCCACGCCTACCACGTCACCGTCGAGTTCCGGGACGTCCTGGACCTGGTGCCGCAGTCGGCGGTCAAGGTCAACGACGTCACCGTGGGCACGGTCGAGAAGGTGGAGCTGGACGGCTGGCAGGCGCGGGTGCGGCTGCGCATCGCCGACTCGGTGAAGCTGCCCGGCAACGCGGTCGCCGACCTGAGGCAGACCAGCATGCTCGGCGAGAAGTACGTGGCCCTGTCCGCGCCGGCCGGCACCGCGCCCGTCGGACGGCTCCGCGACGGCGACCGCATCCCGCTCTCCCGCAGCGGCCGCAACCCGGAGGTCGAGGAGGTGCTGTCGGCCCTGTCCGCGCTGCTGGGCGGCGGCGGGGTGGCCCAGCTGAAGACGATCACCGTCGAGCTGAACAAAGCCCTCAGCGGCCGCGAGGACCGGGTCAGGTCCCTGCTGAAGCAGCTCGACACGTTCCTCGGCGGCCTCGACGACCAGCGGGCGGAGATCGTGCGCGCGCTGAAGGGCGTCGACCGGCTGGCGAAACGGCTGAAGAACGAGAAGAAGACGATCGCCCTGGCCGTCGACACCATGCCGCCGGCCCTGAAGGCCCTCGCCGACCAGCGCAAGGACCTGACGAAGATGCTCACCGCCCTGTCAGCACTCGGCAAGACCGGCACCAGGGTGGTGAACGCCTCCCACGACGACACCGTCGCCAACCTGAAGAAGCTCCAGCCCATCCTGCAGGAGCTGAACAAGGCGGGCGACGATCTGCCCAACTCCCTTGAGATCCTGACGACTTATCCGTTCCCGCGCAACGCGACCGACGCCATCAAGGGCGACTACGTCAACCTGAAGATCACCGCCGACCTCGACCTGGCGGGCCTGTACGGCAACATCACCGGCAAGCCGGGCAAGGGCGGGAAGTCCCCGGCCCCCGGGACACCACGCCTTCCCGGACTCCCCACCCCCACCCCTCTCCCGTCCGTCCCGTCCCTGCCGGGCACCCCGTCCGTGCCCCCCGTGCCCTCCGCACCCGCCGTGCCCTCGACACCCTCCGACGGCAGCACCCTGCTGTGCCCGCCGGTGTGCACCGCGGCCTACGGCACCGGGGGCGGCTCGCGCCGCCTCCCACCCGGGATCGATCTCGGCCTCGCCGAGCTGATGCTGAAGGGGATACTGCCGTGATCACACGTACGGTCAGGGCCCAGTTGCTCGCCTTCGCGACCGTCACCGCCCTCGGGGTGTCGTACGTCGGCGCCCGGTACACGGGCCTGGTGGACGACGTCCTGCACCGCGGGTACACCGTGCGCGCGGACTTCGCCGAGTCCGGGGGAGTCTTCCCCGGCGCAGAGGTCACCTACCGGGGCGTGCCGGTGGGCCGCGTAGGAGATCTGCAGCTGACCGGGTCCGGGGTCTCGGTGGCGCTGAAGATCGAGGACGGCGCCCCGAGGATCCCGGCCGACACACTCGCGGTGGTCGCCGACCGTTCGGCGGTGGGCGAGCAGTACGTCGACCTCCAGCCGCGGCGGTCGGGCGGGCCGTACCTCATGGACGGCAGCCCGATCCCGCGCAGCCGCACCCGGACCCCGCTGCCGGTCACCGACCTGGTCCTCAGCCTCGACCGGCTGGTCAACTCGGTCGGCAAGGACGATCTGCGGGTCACCGTCGACGAGTTGGGCAAGGCGTTCGCCGGCACCGGACCGAACCTGAGCCGACTGGTGGACTCCGGCAACGCGCTGGTGGAGTCGGCATCCGAGTCGCTCCCCCAGACGGTCTCGCTGATCGAGGACTCGCGGAAGGTGCTCAGGACACAGGCCGACCAGGGCTCGGCCATCAAGTCGTTCTCCCGCGACCTGGCCGCGCTCACCGAGCAGCTGAAGTCGAGCGACGGCGATCTGCGCAGGCTGATCGGCAACACCGCGCCCGCCGCCCAGCAGTTGGACTCCCTGCTGAAGTCCACCCGGCCGCACGTACCGGTCCTGCTGGCCAACCTCGTCAGCGGCGGCCAGATCACCCTGGCCCGGCTGCCCGGCGTCGAACAGGCCCTGGTCACCCTCCCGCTCACGGTCGCGGGCAGCTACACGGTCATCCCCGGCGACGGCACCACCCACTTCGGACTGACCGTGAACGCCGACGACCCGCCCGCATGCACCCAGGGCTACGGCACCCAGCGGCGCGACCCCGCCGACACCAGCACGCGCCCGGCGAACACCGGCGCGCACTGCACGGCACCGCGCGGCAGCAAGACCTCGGTGCGCGGCGCGCAGAACGCGCCTGGGGCGACAGCCAGCCGGTACGGCGCCGACCAGGCCGCGTTCGTAGCCCCGTACGACCCGGAAACCGGCACCGTGACCGGCCCGGACGGAACGCCCGTCGAGATCGCCTCGACGGGTGGCGAACAGACCGTGTTCGGAAAGGAGTCATGGCAATGGCTGCTCGTGGGACCGATGGCATGACAGGGAGCCGGGCGAGGCTGCTGCCGGCAGGGCTCGTCGCCGCGACCGTGTTGACGACGGTGCTGTGTGTCTGGCTGGGCCTGAAGCTGTCCGACCAGAGCACGGCGCAGCAGCGCCGTCAGGACATCGTGGCGGCGGCCCGCCAGTCGGCGCTGAACTTCACATCACTCGACTACCGGCACTACGACCGGGACAGCCGCACCGTACTGCAGGACGCCACCGGCGACTTCAGGAAACAGTTCGCTGCGCAGACCGAGCAGTTGACGAAGCTCGTCGTCGAGAACAAGTCGGTGTCCGAGGGGCAGGTCCTGGAAGCGGGCATCGTGCGGTCCGACGCGCGCTCGGCCCGGGTCCTGGTCGTGGCCGACAGCAAGGTGACCAACACCGCCGCGCCCGAGGGCCAGGCGCGTACCTACCGGCTCCAGCTCGACCTCGTGCGCGTGGCCGGTCGCTGGCTGACCTCCGACGTCGCGTTCGTGGGCTGACCCACCCGTGAGGCCATCAATGAGGAGAGACACCGTGGCGAACCCGACCTCCCGCACTCGCGGCACCGGCTCCCCGGCCCGCCGCACCATGACCGCGGCCGCCCGCGCGGCGGCCAAGCGCGCCGGGCGGCCGGCGCGGCCCGAGCACGCTGCCCGCCAGGAAGAGGGGGCCGCCCCTGGGCGCACCCTGCTCATCGAGCCCCCGGCGGACGGCTGGGAGGACCCGCCGGAGCCCGAGCCGTTCGAGGATGGGCCGGAGGAGAGCGCACCCCCGCGCAAGATCGGACGGAGCGTGCTCGTCGCCGTGCTGGGCCTCGTCCTCGTGGCAGCCCTGGTCGTGGCCGCCGTCCTCGGGTGGCAGTACCGGCAGGGGCGGCAGGCGGAGCAGGCCCGCGGTGAGGCCCTCGCGGCCGCGCGGCAGGCGGCGCCGGTCGTGCTGTCGTACGACTACCGGCATCTGGACCGGGACTTCACCCGGGCCCGCGCCCTGCTGACCGGGCACTTCCGCGACCAGTACGGCAAGACCACGAAGACCGTGGTCGCGCCGACCGCGACGACGTACCACGGCGTGGTGAAGGCGACCGTGGCCGCACCCGCCGACGGCGGCACCCCTGCCGTCTCCGTCGTGTCGGCCACAGCGGACAAGGCCGTCGTGCTGCTCTTCGTCAACCAGGTCACCGAGAGCACCCAGGTCCCGGAGCCCCGGCTGGACCTGAACCGGGTGCGCATGACGCTCACCCGTACCTCCGCCGGCTGGAAGGTGAGCGGCGTCGACGCCCTCTGACCAGGCCTCCGCATGTGCCCGCGTCGTGCGGAGCTCGGCGACCGCTCTCGCCGCGCGTGGAATTCGCCACAATTTACTCCCTTAAGCAGGGATGAATGCATAAAAGTAGTTCTTTAAAGCCGGCGGCACCCCTCCGGTGACCTGCTCCAGGGGTTCAACGACCAGTGGCATGGGAGAAGCGTTTGATCACCGTACGTAAGCGACATACCGGGCTGATGGCTACGGCCGGCGCGCTCGGCGGCGTACTCGCACTCACGGCCCTCGGCGGTACCAGCAACGCTGCCACCAGCGGAAACGGCACCGGGAACCACCCGAAATCGCAGGCGCAGGTAGATCAGCCGGGCGCCCAGGACACTTCCGACGCCCGCATAAAGATCACGCCCTGGCAAGGTGCCTACGGCGTCGGGATCAACACCCCCGTCAAAGTCACCGTCAGCAACGGCAAGCTCACCAGGGTGACCATGACCGCCGTCGCGACCGGTGCCGAGATTCCGGGCACCCTGTCCGCGGACGGCACGTCCTGGAAGCCGAACGGCCGGCTGGAGCGGGCCACCAGATATCAGATCGCCGCAGAGGCCGTGGACGCCAAGGGCCGCTCCGCCACCGGGAACGCCACGATCACCACGGTCTCCCCGGCCAACGACTTCATCGGGCACCTCTCCCCCGAGGACGGCTCGACCGTCGGCGTGGGCATGCCGGTGACGGTCAGCTTCGACAAGGCGATCAGCGACAAGGCCGCCGTGGAGTCGAAGATCCAGGTCAGCTCCAGCAGCGGCCAGCGGGTAGTCGGTCACTGGTTCAACGGTGACCGCCTGGACTTCCGCCCCGAGAACTACTGGAAGCCCGGCTCCACCGTCACCGTCAAGCTCAACCTCCACGGCATCCAGAAAACGGTCACGTTCAAGATCGGCCGGAGCCAGATCAGCACCGTCGACGCCAGGACGAAGCAGATGACCGTCGTACGGGACAACAAGACGATCAAGACCATCCCGATCTCGTCCGGCAGCCCCGAGCACCCGACGTACAACGGTCAGATGGTCATCTCCGAGAAGTTCGGGCAGATCCATATGAACGGCGCGAGCGTCGGCCTCACGAAGAAGGACGGCAAGCCCGCGTACGACATCAGCGACGTACCGCACGCCATGCGCCTGACCGACTCGGGCACGTTCATCCACGGCAACTACTGGGGTGCCGCCTCGATCTTCGGCAAGGTCAACACCAGCCACGGCTGCGTGGGCCTGAAGGACGTCGAGGGCGGCGGCGACGGCGAGCAGCCCGCCGCGTGGTTCTTCGACAACTCGATGATCGGTGACGTCGTGATCGTCAAGAACTCCGACGACAAGACCACGTTGGCCCCGGACAACGGCCTCAACGACTGGAACATGCCGTGGAGCGAGTGGGTCTCGGGCAGCGCGACCAACTGACGCCACGCCACGCACATGAACCCGAATCCCTTCCGCCAGGCGGCGGCCGGGTGACTCGCTCACCTCGACTTCCCACCTGGCGGACCGGTCGACCGACGGCGCCCACGTCACGTGGCCTGGCTGTCGCCCACGCACACCACCGCGACTGCGTCAGCCCTGGACGGCCATTTCCCCGAGCAGGGACCAGTCGTCCTGCTCAAGAACCGCGTTGACGATTCGCGGCGTCTCGACCAGGTGGGGTGGCAGGGTCTGCTGTGCGGACTTGAAGTGGTCGGACTGGACATGCGCGGCACCGGCGTCACCGTCCCGGAACGCCTCGACGAGCACGTACTCGGTCGGATCGTCGAGGCTGCGCGACCACTCGAACCACAGACAGCCGGGCTCACCGCGAGTGGCCTCCGTGAACTCGCGCGAGATCTCAGGCCACCTCTCCGCGTGCTCCGGCTTGATCCGAAACTTGGCCGTAATGAAGATCACTTCACGCTCCCTACTGGTATTTGATCTTCACCCATCGTAGGACGACGGGCGGCCGGGCCACCGCGCGCCGGCATGAGGCGCCTGACGTTCCGGGCATAAACGCTCACGAACCCGGCCGCCTGGATGGCGCTTGGGGCCCATCGACATCCTCGTCTTCGTCAACCAGATGGCCATGGCGTGGGCCGGGCAGCTCGATCTCGTCCAGGCAGCCGCCGACCAGGTCCGAGACCCCTCCCCCGGCATCCCGCCGCACTGTCGTCGCAGCCGTTCAGCGGCTCTTCCCGGCCACGACGGACACGGGCGCGAGCGGCACCTCCTGACGCCCATGGGGGAACAGTCGGCGCGCCCTGCCAGCTCAACGGGAAGTCCGCTTGGGGCCTTGGCCTTGACCCCGATCGTCAGGGCGCGGGCGCGAGGCCGCATACGGCACCTCACCGCCGCGGCCCGGGTAACGCATCGTTCAGCCGCCCACTGCGGCCAGGGGGGAACCACTCCCTCACCGAGGTCGTTCGTGGGCGGCATGGACGATCACCGCAAGGCACCCCTCGCCCCTGCCGGCCCCACCACGCCCACGGCCCCGCATACAGTGCCGGATCACCAAGGCCGACGAGGTCTGTTCGTTCTGGAGCCGGCTCGGTCTGCCCGCGCTGGCCGACGTCCCCACGCACTTCATGCCCGAGCACGTCCTGCACAAGGTCCGAGACCGGAGCCTTCCAGATCCTGCACCCGGACTCGGTCCTCGCCGTCACACGCTGGGTCCACCCACCCCGATGCCCCGACCTGGGGCGATCGGCGCACCGATCCGCGTCGGGTCTCCGGTGGGTGTCTCTTTGTGGTTGTGAGGATGCTGTGGGTGGCGGGGGAACAGGGTTCCGGCTTCCGGTGTCCCTCCCTACGCTCCGGTGCACATGACAACAGAACACGCGCAGCAGTCCCAGGAGAACGCCGGACACTCCCGCAGACGCTTCCTGGCCGCCGCCGGCGCGACGGTCACCGGGGGCGCGGCCACCGCCTTATGGCCCGCCGACAGCGCCGCGGCCGCGCCGTCCGAGAAGCGCGTCGCCGTACTCGGCGGCGGTGTCTCCGGCCTCAGCGCCGCCCATGAACTCGCCGAACGCGGCTACGCCGTCACCGTCTACGAGTACTACGACGCCCTCGGCGGCAAGGCGCGCTCCATGGACGTCCCCGGTACGGCCGCCGACGGTCGCGCACCGCTTCCCGCGGAGCACGGCTTCCGCTTCTTCCCCGGCTTCTACCGGAACCTGCCGGACACCATGCGCCGCATCCCCTTCCCCGGCAATGCGGGCGGCGTCCACGAGAACCTCCGCAGCGGTACCGAGGCGCTGTTCGCGCGCGGCTCCGGCCGCCCGGACCTTCACTTCCCCCTGCGCCGGGTCACCACCCCGCCCGCACCCGGTGACATCACCCCGGCCTGGCTGCGCGACCAGATCCTGTCCGTCCTCGACGTCGGCACCCGGCTGCCCGCCCATGAGGCCGCCTACTTCGCCGACCGTCTGCTGGTCCACCTCACCAGCTGCGACGCCCGCCGTGAGGACCAGTGGGAGAAGACTCCGTGGTGGGACTTCATCCGGGCCGGCGAGATGAGCGCCGAGTACCAGGTGCTCCTCGGAATCGGCCAGACCCGCAATCTGGTCGCCACCCGCGCCGAGATCGCCTCCACGCGAACGGTCGGCCGCGTCATCATCGAGGCCCTGCTCCTGTGGGGCTTGCTCGGCCGGGGCGTGGACGGCGACGCCGAGATCGACCGGGTCCTCAACGCCCCGACGAGCGAAGCCTGGATCGATCCCTGGGAGCGGTGTCTGCGCTCGCTCGGCGTCGAGTTCGTCCTCGGCACGGAGGTTCGGGAGGTGCTGTACGGGGGCGGCCGAATAACCGGCGTCCGCGTCGCGCCCCGCGAAGGCGGCCCGGAACGCACGGTCACCGCCGACCACTACGTCTCGGCGATGCCCGTCGAACACGCCCGCGCCACCTGGGGCCGGGCCCTGCGCGCGGCCGACCCGCAGCTCGGCCGGTGCGACGCGTTGAAGACCGACTGGATGACCGGCGTGATGTTCTATCTGCGCACGCCCACCCCCGTCGTGCACGGGCACATCAACTGCCTCGACTCACCCTGGGCGGTGACCGGCATCGGACAGTCCCAGTTCTGGGACGTACGGAACTTTTCACGCGACTACGGGGACGGACGAGCCCATGAATGCCTGTCCACGATCATCTCCGAGTGGGACAAACCAGGCATCCTGTACGGCAAGACCGCCCGCGAGTGCACCAAGGACGAGATCGTCGCCGAACTCTGGGCCCAGCTGAAGGACGGGCTGAACGACTCGGGCAAGACGACCCTCACAGACGACGACCGACTCGGCTGGTTCATGGACCCGGCCGTGACGGGTCTCGGCGGCCCCGACCCGCGCAACCGCGAGCAACTCCTTGTCCACCCCACAGGCACCCTCTACAACCGGCCCTCGGCCCGCACCAGGGTGCCGAACTTCTTCCTGGCCGGCGACTACGTCCGTACGGACGTGGACCTGGCGACGATGGAGGGCGCCAACGAGTCCGCGCGTCGAGCGGTCAACGCACTGCTCGATGCGGACAATTCGAGCGTCGAGCGGTGTCGCGTGTGGGAGCTGTTCCGTCCGCCGGAGCTGGAGCCCCTGAAGCGGGTCGACGAGGTGCGTCATCGGCTGGGGCTGCCCAACACCTTCGACCTGGGGTGAGCCCGTACGGCTGCCCGGGGTGAGTCCGAAGGGCCGCTGCTCCCGAGCGGCTGCGGCCCTTCACGTGTGTGGCGTCGCGCTGTGCCGTGCCCCTAGGTGTGCTGTTCGGGCAGGTTGGTGACGCGGCCGGCTGGTGTCCGGCGCCGGAGACCGCACCGCACTCCTGGCCAACGCCCCGCCCAGGCCGCCCCTCAGGCGAGCAGATGCGCTGTCGCCACGCTCCGTCTCATCCCTGCGGTGGTGCTGATCGCTGCTACCAGCGTGTGGTGTTGGCTGTTGCGCCGCTTGCCGCGCGTTCGGCGACTTCGGCGGGGGCTGCGGCGATGACGCTGTCGAGTGCGGAGCGGGAGGTCTGCAGGTCGATGATGGCTTGGGTGATCCGCTCGCGCTCTTTGGCCAGGCCGGCGAGGAGGTCGGAGCAGGTTGGCACCAGGCGCTCGCCGTCGTCACGCAGGCAGGGCAGGATTGTCGCGATGGTGGCGGTGTTCAGGCCGGCTGCGAGCAGGCTGCGGATGCGGCGCAAGGTGTCCACGTCCACGTCGCTGTATTCGCGGTAGCCACTGGCCCGCCGTTCGGGCTGGAGCAGGTTCTGCTCTTCGCAGTAGCGCAGCAACCGTTCGTGTACGCCGGTCTTGCGGGACAGCTCACCGATCCGCACGTCGTCCTCCTCATGGATGCCTCGGGCGGGCAACGCCGCTTGACTCTCACACCGATGTGAGACTCTGGCTTCCCCGGCATGAGTAAGAACGCTGCCTTTCGGCTGGGACATCTCCGGCCGGGTCGTCGCGAGCGACGACCCCGCCCATGAGGTGGGCACCCAAGTGATCGCCGTGTCCGCGCAGATCGCCACCGGCCGCGGCACCTGGGCAGAGATGGTCGCCCTGCCCGGCCACCTGCTCGCACCCGCACCCGCCACTGTGCCGTTGGCGGACGCGGCGGCCCTTCCGCTGGCCGGGACGACCGCCCTGCAGGCGCTGCGCGCCACGGAGTTGAGCCCCGACGAGCGCATTCTGGTCGTCGGAGCCGCCGGAGCGGTCGGCGGCCTGGTTGTCCAACTCGCCCGCCTGACCGGCGCCCACGTCGATGCCCTGGTCTCCCGGCCCGGCCATGAGCAGGCAGCGACGGAGCTCGGCGCGGAGCGGGCCTGGCACCGCCCGGAGGACCTGCCCCGCGGCCGGTATGAGGCCGTCCTCGACACCGCCGGCACGGACGTGGCTGCGAACTTGTCCCCGGAGGGCGCTTCGTCTCCATCGCCGACCACCCCCTGCCCGACGTGCCGGGCGCCCGAAAGAGCTACGTCCAGGAGAACGCCACCGATCTCGCCCACCTCGCCAAGCTCGTCGACACCGATGAGCTGCGGCTGCGGATCGCCGGCCGCTTCCCGCTCGACGACATCCGCACCGCCCACGAGAGCTTCGAAGCCGGCGGCCTCCTCGGCAAGGTCCTCATCACCTTCTGAGGTACATCGCGTGCTTCGCCGACGGATCCGGAACCGGCCGCGTCCATCCGAACGCGGCCGGGGACGCCGGCATCCCTTGCTGCTCATGGCCCGGGCGACAAGCGCAGGTGCCGCAGAGCATTCACGGACGGAGGACTCCTCTTGTCACACGCCAACGCACCCCTGTCCGTCGAAGTACGCCGTCGCCTCGTCGTACGGTGCAAGAGCCGACCGATCGCCCACGTCGCCGCCGAGACGGGGATCTCCCGTGCGTGCGCATCGAAGTGGGTCAACCGCTGCCGACGGCACGGTGAACTCGGTCTGCTTTGCCGTTCTTCAGCACCCCGACGCCGGCAGACCGCAACCGATGCTGACATCGTCACCCGGATCTGTCACGGTGTCGCGGCATCTGCTCGCACTCTGGCTGAACAGGCGCCGCTTCATCGACCCGAGCGGCGAATCGAACCGGGAGCCGCGGAAGATCACCGCCCGCCGTCCCGGGCACGTGGTCCACATCGATGTGAAGAAGGTGGAACGTCCGGGCCTCCTGCATCCAGCTGTTCCGCCGGCTCGCCCACTGCAAGCGGCACCGCCCGCCTCGGCCCACCGCCGGCTGCGCGAGACGCTGCGCCCGGCACGATCGGGATCGGAAGACAGATGCGGCCGGGCCGGTCGGGCAGGACCTCCGCCGCAGAAGAACAACCGCCGCAGTCCGTACCGGCAGTCAGAAGGCCCCGCTCGTACCGCGCAACCCATACCACTTGCATCATGGACATGCCATATTGAGAGGGACCATCCCCCACGAAAGGTCACCTCCATGGCACACAAACGCCTGGCGGGCCTGACCGCCGGTACCGTGATAGCCGCCGCCGCTCTGCTGCCGCAACTGGCCCATGCCAGCACCGACATGAACGCAGCAGCAGGACGCGCCACCGCCTCCGGCCACGCCCACGGCGGGTACCGCACGGTCGTCATCTACCGCGTGCCCACGCGCCATCCGCGCACGGACGCCGAGCGCCTCGCCGACTCCGGGTTCGACCTGCTGGAGAAGCGGCAGGGCAACAACCTGTTCGTCTCCGGCGACACGTCGACCGCGACCGGACTGCGACGGCTCGGCTTCAGCCCCGCCGTCGCCACCACACTGACCGAGGCAATCCCCTCCTCCACCGCGGCGCCCCACGCCGTGGGCGACACCTATGACGGCGGCTACCACACGGTCAGCGCTCAGTACTCCCACATGGACGACACCGCGTCCCAACACCCCGACCTCGCCAAGGTGGTGACGTACGGCCAGTCATGGCTCAAGCAGCAAGGGCACGGCGGCCGCGACCTCAAGGCGATATGCATCACCAAGATCCAGGCGGGCGACTGCGCGCTCAGCCCGAACTCGACCAAGCCGCGGTTCTTCCTGATGAGCCAGATCCACGCCCGCGAGTTGACGACCGGTGAGATGTCATGGCGCTGGATCGACGCGCTGACCAGCGGCTACGGCAAGGACTCGGCGATCACCCAGCTGATGGACACCACTGAGATGTGGGTGGTGCCCGACGCCAACCCCGACGGCGTCGACATGGTCGCGGCAGGCGGCGACAACCCCGTCCTGCAGCGCAAGAACGCGGACGACGCGCACGGCTCCCAGTGCGGGGTGAGCGCCTACAGCCAGATCGGCGTCGACCTCAACCGCAATGCCGGCACCCACTGGGGCGCCTCCGGCACCTCCGACGCGTCCTGCGACCAGACCTACGGCGGTCCCGCGCGCGACTCCGAGGTGGAGAACACCGCGCTGGAGAACCTCTTCCGCGAACTGTTCCCCGCGGTGCGCACCGGCACCGGCGACACCGACCCCGCGCCGTCCACCGCCAAGGGCATGATGATCACCCTGCACAGCGACGCCAGCATGGTGCTCTTCCCCTGGGAGTACGACGCCACCGTGCACACCGGCAACGACACCGCCCTGCGCGCGCTGGCCGCCCACATGGCCTCACTGACCGGCTACCAGTACGGCCAGGCAGGCGAGATCCTCTACAACGCCTCCGGCGGAACCGACGACTGGACCTACGACAAGCTCGGCCTGGCCAGCTTCACCATCGAGATCGGCGACAGCGACGGCGCGGGCTGCGACGGCTTCACGCCCGCGTACTCCTGCCAGGACAGCTACTTCTGGCCGAAGATCGAACCTGCCCTCCTCTACGCCGCCCAGCACGCCGCGGCCCCCTACACCACCACATCCGCCGCACACCACTGACACCCCGCTCCCGCGGCGGCACACACCGGGTGTGTCCCTCCCCTCTTGCGGCGGGAGGGACACACCCGCATGCACCGGCGAGCGGCCGCGGGACGCCGGCACCCCCGGCGCTCAGGACCGCCGTCACCGACCGGCGGAGAATCCCGACGGCGACGCGGTGATCGGTCGGAGGCGGGGGTAAGGGCGAGCACGTCGGGAGGGCGAGAGAAATCGTCAATCCGGTCTGCGGCCGCTGTTTCACCGTCTCCAGCAACGGCACAATCGACAAAGACCCGGTTGGCTCTCGCCGCCTGCACCGGCAGCGCAGGCCAACGCTGGACGCCGCCCTCCTCGCAACGCGCCACAACAGCGAGCGCCTCCAATCAGCGCGTTGCCGATCAGCGCGCCTCGCACCCGTGGCCGGCAAGGAGCGGAGACGGGCTTCTTACCAGGGCGGCTTATGGTGCGTCGCCATGACTCGCACACGGCTCTACCGCAATGGCTCCCTGATCCTGGAGGACTTTCCGACCGCTGACATCTCGGAATACGTGAACGATCCGGATGTGGCGGTCTGGCTCGACCTGTGTGATCCGTGCTCCGACGACTTCGCGATGATCAGCGAGGAGTTCGGCCTGCACGAGCTCGCGGTGGAAGACGCACGTCACGAGCATCAGCGGCCAAAGCTGGATCGTTACCGCACCCATGCCTTCCTCAGCGCCTACGCCATCAGCGCGGACGAGACCAGTGGGCAGCTCACCGCAAGCGAGTTGTCCGTATTCATAACACCTACGGCATTGATCACCATCCGCCCCGACCACCGGTTCGACATCGAGAAGGTCGTCGAACGCTGGGACAACAACAGCGATCTCGCCAAGTACGGAGTGGGGTTCCTGCTGCACGGACTGCTGGACCACATAGTCGACGGGCATTTCGCAGCCGTACAGGACCTCGACGACCGTATCGAAGCAGTGGAGGATCTGCTCTTCGACGAGGGTCGCGAGCAGATGGACTCCGTCCAGCGGGACTCCTACGCGCTGCGCAAGGACCTCACCAAACTGCGCCGCGTGGTGTTGCCGATGCGAGAGGTCGTCAACAGCCTTCTCCGGCGCGACCTGCACATCGTTGCCGAGCCCTTGCTTCCCTACTTCCAGGACGTGTACGACCACGTCCTCAGGGCCACCGAGTGGACCGAGTCACTGCGGGACATGGTCACGTCCATCATGGAGACCAATCTGACCGTTCAGGGCAATCGCATGAACCTGATCATGAAGAAGGTCACCAGCTGGGCGTCGATCGTGGCCGTACCCACGGCCGTCACCGGTTTCTACGGACAGAACGTTCCCTATCCGGGCGTCAACACCCAAGCCGGCTTCCTGACTTCCACCGGTGTCATGGTCGTCGCATCCGCGCTGCTCTATTGGGTCTTCAAGCGCAAGGACTGGATCTGACCTCTCGGCTCGACGGGGAACGTGCAGGAGCGCTGCCGCCGAGAAACTCCCCAAGCCATCACAAGATGGTCACCATCTTCTCACTTACTGCTTGATTTTCACACTCAAGCACTACCGTCATCCCCCCAGAAACGCTCATGGGGGGCCGACATGAACAACCCGCGCATAACTCCGCCCACTCCGCGCCCGATGGACGCCCGCCCGCTCTACAAGCGCAAGCGTGTCTGGATAGGCGGCTTCGTCCTCATGGTGATCGGCTCGGCCATCGGGCAGTCGGGGGCCCACGACGAGGCCGTCAAGGCCGCTGCCGAGGCAAAGCCGACCGTCACTGCCACGGCGACGGTGACGGCCACGCCCAAACCCGCTGTCACGGTCATCAAGACGGCCAAGCCCGCTCCCCCTGCGACAGTGACCGTCACCAGGACGGAGACCGCCGACACCGGCAACTCCAGCCTCAATACCGGTAGCAGCAACAGCGGCACGTGCTCGATCGTCTCCAACGCGGGCAACTGCTACTCGGCGGGC
Organism: Streptomyces sp. IMTB 2501; assembly: GCF_001953885.1. Classification (GTDB taxonomy): domain Bacteria; phylum Actinomycetota; class Actinomycetes; order Streptomycetales; family Streptomycetaceae; genus Streptomyces. The sequence continues at coordinate 332,447 of NZ_MQUS01000007.1, forward strand.
GAGTTCTGCCGCAACAGCGACCACGGTGCCACGACGACCGACGCCAGCGGTACGTCCATCACATGTTCCCTCAGCGGTAGTCGCTGGCGCTGGACCTACTCCTGACCTGGCCGGAGAGAATCGGACCAGCCGCGCAGCGGCCCGCCCGCCGCGGATGTCGCGGAGTGGATCCCTCGTGCCGGGCTTTCGGGTTGGTTGTCCCTCCGTCGCGCTGAGAAGGGGCCGCACTGTCAGGACGCACAGTGCGGAGCGGCTCAATCGCCCGCAGGAAACCGACGCAGTCTTCGCGTACTTGGGGGTTCGCGGCGGAAGCCTTAACCACCAGTGCGTAGGGACCCTGACACGAGGCCAACCCGGATCAGTCCTTCTTCCGGGCCGCCAACGGCCAGATCGCCAAGGGGCACCTCCCGCTCGGCCACTACACCAGGCGGAGTAGTCACGTTGGCTCCCCCCGCAGGATGACCGCTGGTGTGCCATGGGCGATGCTGTGGGCTGTGACAGCTGATCTTCGCCGAGCCGGAGCCGGAGCCGGAGCCGGAAATGGAGACGGGGACGCGGGCGCCCGTCCGGCATCCACTCCGCCGTCGCTCCCTGCCGAGCGCGTCCACCGGCCACGCCGTTCTCGGCTGGGGCGGTGGCTACGGCGCGCCGCGCTGGGCTGTGCCGTCGTGCTGGTGGTCGTCACGGCGGCCTCGTTCGTCTACAACGGCGTCACGGCCGGACGCGCCGCGCCGCCCCGGGGGCTCAGGTTCGTACAGTCCGCCGATATCCGCACGCGCTACCAGACCTGGGGCACGGCGGGCCCACCGGTCGTCCTGGTGCACGGCGCCTTCGAAACCGTGGACACCTGGTCGCGCCTTGCCCCGCTGCTCGCCCGCGACCACCGCGTGTACGCGCTCGACCTGACGGGCGACGGATACAGCGAGCGCCACGGCCCGTACACCGTCGACCATTTCACCCGGCAGCTCCTGGGCTTCCTGAGCGCCATGCACCTCGGCGGCCCGGGCGAACGGCCCCTGTTGGTGGGACACTCCAGCGGAGCCGCCGTGGTCACCGAGGCGGCGCTGCGGGCCCCTGGCCGGCTGGGGGGTGTGATGCTCCTCGACGGCGACGCCCTCGACACGGGTGCCGGGCCACCACCGGCGTTCAAGTACGTGCTGATCGACCCGTACCGCACCAGCCTGCTGCGGCTCGGGCTCGGCATCGACGCGGTGATCCGCAGCGTGTACGACGCACAGTGCGGGCCCGCCTGTCCGCGCCTGGACGCCGCCGGTCTGGATCAGTGGCGACGCCCGCTCCGGGTGCCGGGCGCGGAGAAGGCGCTCTGGAACATGCTGGCCGCGGGAGTGCCGGGGCTGCCCGCGGACCAGGTGGCCCGGCTCGCCGGGGTGCGCCTGCCCAAGTCGGTGGTGTTCGGTGCCCAGGACGACGTGTTCACCCGGCAGACGCCACAGGAGACCGCCCGGCGCATCGGCGCACCACCTGCGACGCTCATCCCGGGCGCCCGGCACCTGACCATGATCTCCAGCCCCGAGGCGGTCGCGACGGCCGTGGACAGACTCGCAGCGGCATCGATCACGGCATCCCGGTAACTCCGCCACCGCCCCGGGGCGTACGTCCATCCTCGACTCCGACCTGCGGCACTACCCGGTCGAGATCGCAGGCCCCGCCGACCACGGCGGCGAGCGGCAGGAACGCCGGGCCCGTGCGTACCTGCTCGCAAACGCGTTTCCTCGGCCCCCTCCGACCAGTACCCTGTTCGCCACTGTGCGTGAGGATCTGCCGATGCTACGCGGGGGAACAGGGCGGATGAGTGTCCGGGAATTGAAGCCTGAGGGCCGGCAGCCGGTGCGGGCCGAGGACGAGGACGAGCAGCGGCGGCTGTCGGTGTTCCACCTCGTCGGCCTGGCGGCTGGGGGCATGATCGGTTCTGGCTGGCTGCTGGGCGCGGACGACGCGTTCCGCCGGGCCGGTTCGGACGCCTACCTGGCCTGGGTGTTCGGCGGCCTGCTCATGCTGCTCATCGCCGCGGTCATGGTCGAGTTGGGCACCGTCGCCCCCAAGACCGGCGGGCTGATATTCCTGCCGCTGCAGAGCAGCGGCGCGCTGGTGGCGACGGTGGTCGCGGCCGGCCTGTGGATCTTCTACGCGATCAACCTCTCCAGTGAGGCCGTCGCGATGACCAGGGGTCTGTCCTGGAAGGTCCACGGGCTCCTGGACTCCTCCCAGGCGCTCACCCTCAAAGGCTGGGGCTACGCGCTGGTGTTCATGGCGGCGATCTCCGCGGTGAACCTGGCGACCCCGCGGATCTTCTTCAGGATCAACTCCTGGCTGACGGTGGCGAAGGTCATCGTCCCTGTCCTGACCGTCGCGCTGCTGATCACGGCCGGCTTCGACCACCACAGTCACCACGCGAGTGGCGACGGCACCGGAAAAGGCGCCGGCGCCGCCCTGGCAGCGGTCGTCGGCAGCGGCGTGATCTTCGCCTACGTCGGCTTCCAAGGACCGCTGGACTTGGCCGGGAACATCAAGCGGTGGGGACGGGGAATCGGCGAGGCGGCCCGGCTCCGTAGGGCGGTCTTCGGAACGATCACCGGGGCGATGGTCCTGTACATATCGCTCCAGGTCGTCTTCACGAAGTATCAGGCGTCCTACTGGAGTCCGGCCGGCATCGAGCCGTCGCCCTATGCTCAGTTCGCCTTCGCCCTCTCCCTGTGGTGGCTCGGGTGGCTGCTCAGGATCGGCGCCGTGATCTCACCCATGGGCGCGGGACTCGTCTTCGCCCACGCGCTCACCCGCGAGGTGGCAGCGCTCAGCCGGGCCCATCTCACGCACCGCGGGCTGCAAACCGCCCGCAAGGCCTCCCTGAAGCGGCGGTACGACGTGTACTGGCTGGTCCTGGTCGTCGACTTCTTCGTCGCGAGCATCGCGTTGCTGGCGGTCGGCGGCAGCTGGAGCTCTCTCGTCGCGATCACCGGAGTGCTGACGCTGGTCGTCTACGCCGTCCCGGGCGTCGTCCTCGTGTCGCTCCGCGACCACCTGACCGGCTGGTCCCGCCTGCGGCGCGGCGCCCGCGAGGTCCTGGCGCGGACCGGTTTCGCCCTGATCGCACTGATCCTCTACGGGGCGGGCTGGGCTCCCCTGTGGCGAGGCATGGCGACGCTCACGGTGGGCTGCGCCCTGCTGCTGTGCCTGCCTATCCTCGCCCGATGGCTGCCCGACTTCGGCCGGATGTACGACGCCAAGGTGCACGTGACACTGTTCCGGCACTGGCGCACCAGTCCCGCCGCCCAGGCCGGGCTCTGGCTGATCGGCCATCTCGCGGTGCTGACGCTGCTGACACTGCTGGGCGATTCCTCGGTCGGAGTCCTGCCCAAACCACTGGGGGGCTTCCTGGCCGTCGCTGCGGCGCTGGTGGCCTTCGAGGGCCTGGTCGGCGCGTCCAGACGTCACATGACCGAAGTGGCGCCCATGCTACCGACTCCGGGCACCGGCCGCCGCGCCGCGGCCGCTAACGCAGCGAACGAATGACCTCCGTGGCCTCCGCCTCGTACCCCCTGCCACGCAGCTCCTCGACCGCCTCCTCCCGGCGGTTCGCGTCGGACCAGCGGCCCACTGTGGCACGGAGCAGGAAATACCTGTCCTCTTCCTCCATCGTGCTGGTGCGCAGCCGGTCGACGACCAGCGCCACGCCTTGCGGGGTGACACGCTGCTCGTTCTCCAGGCATCGTTCGAGCAGGTCCCAGCCGTCACGGGGCAGCTCCGCGCCGTACAGGCAGGCGGCGATCTCGGCGATGACCGCACCCGAACCCCGGGGCACCCCGACGGGGTCGGAGGGGTCCGCCAGTTCCTTGCAGGCCAGATCGACGGCCTCGGCGCGGCCGTGGGCCCGCAGCCCTCTGACGTACTCGACGAACAGCCCGGCGTCGGCGCCCTGTTCGAGGACGCGCGCGGCCAGTCGCTGGGCGATCGTCTGCGCAATTCGGTTACGGTCCCTCGGCCGCTCGATCCTGACCAGCAGACCGGCCATGTCGGTTCCGGAACGGCCGTCCGTGTGTACCGCCGCGGCGGTACGCAGCAGCCTCCTGCATTCCGGCTGGGCGTTGAAGTTGCCCAGTACCGTGTCCAGATAGTCGAGTTCCACCGGTGAGCGGGGCCCGGCCGCTCTCGCCGTCCCCCGGGCCACGATGTCGGCGAGCAGGTCCTTGGTCGTCCTGGTGAGAGCCTCTGAGCGGTGCCAGGCGATGACGATCTCCGCCAGATGCTCCACGTTGTCGCGCGACGCGGCGTGCTCGCGGATCAGCACGCACTTCTCGGTGGCCCCCTGCCTGGCCAACTGCCCGCAGATTTCCGCGATGTCGTGCTGGGACAGCCGTTTGCCGACATGCTCCACGAGTGTGTCCGGGCTGTCGGTCCGGGTGGCGATCAGATGGGCGACGATCCGTCTTGTCTCGGGTACGTGATCCGGGATCCGCAACTGTGCGTCGACCCACTCCTCCAGGATCCGCTCGGAGGGACTGAGCTGGTGGAGCGCGCCGGCGAGATCCTGGAACTCCCTGGGAATCGGGTACGAGGCCTGCGACGGCACCTGCACATGCTCGGTGATCGCGACGAGGGTCTGACGGAGGAGCTCGGCGGCCTCTTCCCCGCACTTCTCATCACGCAGCGCGATGTAGAGGAGGGCCTTGTCGAGATTGGTCCGCCCCGAACTCGGAGTGGTGAACACGCGCAGCGTCTTGTCCACCAGCTCGCTCTTTCCGGCGCCACGGCACTCCCGGACGAAGACGGCGACGTCGAGCACCGTCCGCTGGCAGGCGATGTCATGGATGACGCCGTCTGTCAGCCGCGGGTACCGGCCCTCGTTCGCACGCTCGGCATCCCATTGCCGGATGGCGAGTTCCGCGGCATGGATGATGTTCCGGCTCAGTGCCGCCGTGGCCACCATGTTGACGGCGTCCCGGTAGTCGAAGCTCACCGCGCATTCGATGAGCCGGTCGATGGTGCTGAGCATGGCGAACGCGTGCAGGGCCCTGATCGCGTTGGCGGGCCGGGGCCTCTCGCTGCTCTCTGTGACGGGCTGCTCGCCCTCCCGCATGGCCTGCATGCGCTCCCTGAAGGCGGCGACCGAGCATTTGGTCACCCATTCGTAGCCGAAGCGCCACGGCTCCGTCGCACCGTCACCCTCGGAACGTGCGGCCGCGCCGGAGCCCGCGGCCTGCTGGCCCTCCGTCATACGCGCAGTGCCTTCTCCACCTGGTTCCAGTAACGGGCAAAGGAATGGGGCGAGTTGAAGGCCTGGTTGGCCCTGACGTCGATGTGCCGCGCGAGATGCCGGCTGGCCTCGTCCGGCCTGGAGCTGAGCAGAGCGACCACGTCGCCGGTCTTCCGCTCGTCCTTCAGCAGTTCATCGAGGCGGGAATCCCGGTCCATCATCAACGTCTTGACCCAGTCCACGGGCTCGACCGGGAGTTGCGGGACCGGGTCGCGCTTCTTGAGCTCCATCTGGTTGGTGAAGAGCGGGGTGCCGTCACGGGCGTCGTTCAGCGACATCCTCGGTACCTGGTGCTGGGCACCTGTGCAGTTCTCCATCTCCTTCTTCACCGCCTCCCGCAGGAGGCCGATGGTGAGCTGGTGATTGTGGTCCTTCGTGCCGTCCTGCAGTATGTGCAGCAGATGCCCGCTGAACGGTGTGCACTTCGAGAGATCCCCCGGCAGGGCTGAGCAACCGTCAGCAGGCGCGAAACTGGCGTTCTTGACGGCCGTGAACACGCAGGTGCCCTCGTCCAGCGCGCCCAGGACCCCGGGAAGGACGGGCTCCTCCCCCAGCTGGGGCAGCAGGTTCGAGTAACAGCAGTCGGCGATCAGGACCTTCAGCCTCGCCCTGGCCTTGCGCATGACGCGGTAGACATACCAGCTGGAAAGCCAGGTCCATGGCTTGTCCCGGTAGGACGAGCCCACGGAGAAATGGACCTGCGCGCCGGGCACGTCACTCCAGTAGTGGCCATGGCCGACATACACCACCAGGAAGATGTCGTCAGGCCCCGTCTCGTCCGCGGCCTCCTGCAACGCCCTCATCACGCCGTCAGCCGTCTGGATCTCGTCCTCGGTCAGGACCCGGCAGCAGTCGGTACCCCACATCTCGTCGCCCGCGAGAATCTCGCCGTACATACGCGCGCTCGCACCGATCGGCGGATGGCCGTCCATCCCCGAGTCGGGGGCGTACCTCGCCGGTCCTATCACCACCGCACGAGACGCCATCTCAGCCGTCCAGCCCTTCCGCCGTCGGCTCCGCCGTCAAGTCGGGTACGGACTGGGTGGCGACCGAAGTCTCGGGCGGATCCAGCCGCTCACCGCGCCAGCGCTCGACAACCCGCTTCACGGCGTCCACCGCGGCCGACACGGTCATCTCGGTGGCCTTGCCGACCACGGCCACGAGGACGATCTCGACGATGCCGCCGGTCAGCACCCTGCCGTCGTCGACGGCCGACGAACGCCACGACAGACCGGTCTCCGCCGCCAGCTCGTCAAGCATCCGGTCCGGATCGTCCAGACCGGTCGGCCCCTTGACGGTCACCGAGATCATCGTAGCCATGCCAACGCCCCCGCCCCGAGCTCAGGTTGACAACCAGGACGCCGACACCGGTTCCGCAGTTCCCGTGTCAATGCCCATACCAGCGTACTCACCGGGGCAAGCCTCCCCGGCCCGCCCAAGGCGTGTCCGGTGAATCAGCACCTCGGGGAACTGGTGTTCGCGACGCGCGCCGGCGCCGTGCCGGTGGAAGTGGCTGAGGAGGGCGGGACCATCAGGGCCACACTCACCAGTGTCGAGCCGCATATCGAGAAGATCACCGACGCCGGCCTCGCTCGGCTGGCCGGCCGCCGATTTCGATGCGGCCTTCCCGCCCCATATCGCCTTCGCCGGTGCCCGCCATCTCGTTCTCGCGGCGGCGACACGCGCGCGCCTGGCAGATCTCGCGTACGACTTCCCGCGCCAGGAAGCCCTGATGCACCACTTGGACCCGACCACGGTCCAGTTGGTGTGGCGGGAGTCGGCCACGGTCTCCCATGTCCGTAATCCGCATGGCGCGAAGTGTGGGGTATGTGTCGTTGACGCCACCGGGTGTCGGATCACAAGGTGGAGGGGTGAAGCAGCGCCGCATCGTCTTCGTCGTCTTCGAGGGTTTCCAGCCTCTGGACCTCTTCGGCCCGTACGAGGTGTTCCAGCACGCCAACCAGCTCACCGGCGGATACTCCTGCCAGATAACGGCACCGCTGCCGGGCCCGGTGCGGACCGGCAGCGGCGTTCCGGTACACGCTCCCTACGGTGTGGCCGATCTGAACCCTGCAGGGATCGACACGTTGGTGGTGGCCGGCGGCGGCGGAATCGACCAGGCTCGGCACGATCCGGCGCTGACACGTTGGATCGCCACCGCAGGAGCCACCGCTCGGCGTGTCACCTCGGTGTGCAGCGGGGTGTTCCTGCTGGCTGCCGCCGGACTGCTGCACGGGCGGCGGGTGACCACTCACTGGGCGCGTGAGGAGCAGCTCGTCCGGGAGCATCCCGAACTGGTCGTCGACTGCGATCCGATCTTCCTCAGGGACGGACGGGTGTGGACGTCGGCCGGAGTGACGGCGGGGATGGACCTCGCACTCGCCTTGGTGGAGGACGACTTGGGCCGGGAGGTCGCCCACGCCGTCGCGCAGGAGATGGTGATGTTTCTGCGCCGCCCCGGCAGCCAGTCGCAGTTCAGCGTGGCGTTGTGGTCCGCACAGCCGGCCAGCGACCCCATCCGCGCCGTGGTCACGGCGATCCATTCCGATCCCGGTGCCCGGCATGGCATCAACGATCTCGCTTCGCACGCTGGTCTGAGTCCCCGCCATCTCCAGCGCAGGTTCACAGCCGAGCTCGGCATCCCGCCGGCGACGTATGTCGAGGGAGTACGCATCGAGGCTGCCAAGCGGGCGCTCGCCGAGAGCGCCCACTCCGTCGAGACCATCGCACGTCGGTACGGCTTCGGCACCGCGGAGACGCTGCGCCGCGCCTTTCACCGCCATCTGAGTGTTGCACCGTCCGACTACCGCGACCGATTCCGATCCACCAAGGAGCACATATGACCACCTACGGGATACTGATTTTCGACGGAGCGGAGGAGCTGGACTTCACTGGGCCGTGGGAGGTGTTCACCGCCTCCTCGATGCTGCGCGACCACGCCGACACCGTACTGCTCATCGCCGAACACCCCGGCGCCGTCCGCTGCAACAAGGGCATGCGGGTCCTGCCGGACCACACCCTGGACGACCACCCTCAGCTGGACGTCCTGCTGGTCCCGGGCGGCAACGGGACCCGACGTGAAGTGTCCAACCCCGTGCTCATCGACTGGATCCGCAAGACCGCCGCAAACGTCACCTGGACCACCAGCGTGTGCACCGGAGCCCTGCTGCTGCACGAGGCAGGCCCGGCCCGCGGCCGCCGGGTCGCAACCCACCACCTGTTCGAGGAAACCCTTCAGGCCCGGGGCGACATCACCGTGGTCCGCGACGCCCGCTATGTCGTCGACGAGAGCCTCGTCACCAGTCAGGGCGTCTCAGCCGGAATCGACATGGCCCTGTGGCTCATCGGCCGCCTCCACGGCCGCGACCACGCCCGCGCCGTGCGCCAGTACATCCAGTACGACCCTGCCCCGCCCTACCTCGCTGACGAGCCCTTCGCCACCGGAGCGGAAACCGCCACAGCGGTCTAGAAAGGGCGGGCGCATCGTATGGTGCGGACGAATCCTTCGCGCGGCGAGCTCTTTGATCGCGTCGTTGCCCGGTTCAGCTTGCAGTGAGACGGTGCCACTGACGTGCAACGCGGTCTCGGCGATCTCGATGGACACCGCCCGTGCTTCCGGTGTGCACGGTGCCGTCAACGCACTCAAGGGCTTCCGAGCTGTGGCGACCCAGTACGACAAGAGAGCGTTCGTCTTTCACGGCACGGTCACCGTCGCCGCGATCCGGCTGTGGATCCGTTGATGAAAACGAGGAGGGAGAACAGGCTCAGCGGGTGAACCACATCCAAACCGCGGCGCCGAGGAAGATCACGCTTCCGGTAAACAGGCCGACGTGAGATCGGCGATGCTTCCTGGTGGACACCCTTGCATTCTCGGGGTGTTCGGGCAGATGGACGACCGGCACATGGGTTCCAAGGTCCATCCCCATCCGCTTCCCCGTCGCCACCGGCGTGAACCTGACGGGTCGGCCCTGCCGGTCGGTGAACTCGATGACGGGCGTCAGACAGTCGTCCGCCGGGGCCAGCTTCTGGTCCACCACCACCCCCTCGGCGTGTACGCCATACCGACGCAGCCGCGCTTGCAGCCGTGCCTCCCGCACACCACCCCATAGACACAGCAGACTCGCCGACACCGCCAGCACGAAACCGATCACTTCCCGTGTCGTCATCTGTCCCCCGCTCTCCCTCGCCCAGCGCCACCCGGCACGGGCCGCCCACCAGGACGACGCGGCACCCGGCCCGATGGTTCACGAAGGTGCGCGGGCACACCTGCTCCCCGGGCCAACGTGGTCGCGGCCGGGGGGGTGCCCATGAAGGGCCGGTAGCCGCGCCATGGATCTTGATCTTGTGAGTCGAGCAGTACCGGGCAAGACGGCACTCCATCACCCGTCAGCAACCGCAGCTCGGTTCGGGTCCCCTTCTGACCAAGTGGCGGTCATTCGGCGATGCCTGACGTGCGTGGCGCCGGGCGCGTTCTGCTGTGCGGGCGGATTCGGTAGGCCGTCCGACGGGTGTTCAGACGGCGTTCGGATCACTGGAGTTCGCGTTCCGACAGTGGGCCGTGCGGCCGTTGCCGTGACGGGTGACGCGGACCGGCGGTGATGCCGCGACGGGACGGGTGAGCCGCGGACCCGAGTGTCCGGCGGCGCAGGCCCGCCCGAGCGGAAGCGGACACCGTCCGCGGTCCGCGTCTCGCGCAGTTGGCGTCGGCCGCGGCGAGCAGCGGTCCTCTGCTCCGGAGGAGTGCCATGCTCGGTGTCCGCCCGATCCGATGGCTGCTGGCCACAGCCCTCGCCCGGGTGGGCCTGGCCGTCGTGCCGACGACCGCTCAGGCCCACGGCTCGCCCGGCGGCCACCATCGGCCGACCGGCGAGCGCGTCTGCTCTCGGTCGTCCGATCCTCTCCAGGCGTCCTGCACGGACTGGGTACGCACCGACCTGCCACCGCTTGCGTCCGTCCCGCCGAACCAGAATCCGCCCGGCCTCAGCCCCCTCGGCCTCCGCCGCGCCTACGACCTGTTCGGCCAGCACGGCAGGGGCCCGCGTGCCACGGCCAGCGGCTGCCTCCGCGTGATCAACCAGCGCGGCGGAACCACCCTGCCGACCACCACCGCCCCGGACCTGTTCGCCGGGGTCGGCCAAGCCGTCGCGCAGGGCGCGAAGTTCGCCTCCAACAGCTGGGTCGTCCCTGAGGCCTCGTTCGAGGGCACCTTCGACTTCCACTGCAACCACCCCGGCGTGACCTTCACCTTCAGCTCGGGCGACACCGGAGGCCAAACGCAGTATCCGGCCGCGTCCCCCTTTGTCACCGCCGTGGGCGGCACCACGCTGACCCGTGCGCACAACCGGCGCGGCTTCGTCGAAAGCGCCTGGATCGGTACCGGATGCTGCTGCTCCTTCTTCGAACCCAAGCCCGCCATCCAGCACGACGCCATCTGCCCCAACAGCCGCACCATCGCCGACGTCTCCGCGGTCGCGGACTTCAACACCGGCCCGGCGGTGTACAGCACATCCCCCACCCCCAGCGGAGCCACCGGCCGGCTGGTAAGGGGCGGCACAAGCGTCGCCACCCCGCTGGTCGCGGGGATGTACGCGCGGGCCGGCAACCCCGCCCCCGGCACGTTCCCCCACCCCTACCCCTACGCCCGCCCGCAGGACTTCTTCGACATCACCACCGGCAGCACCGGGGGCTTCTCCGCGATGCCGGGATACGACGCCCCCACCGGCATCGGCACCCCCGACGGTGTCGCCGGACTGCGAGACCCCGGGCACGCGTGGCACGGCACCGCCGGATACGGAAGCTGAGCCGGGAAGAAGGTTCGACGGTGACCGGGGCCGCGCACTCGTGCGTCGCTCATCGGCCGGGTGAGGCGGGTTGCAGGTGTCAGGCGCGACGCATGTAACCCTTCGGCATCCCGGTCCGCCCCGGCAACGGCCACCCGAGATGGCCGACCGCTCACACGCCACGGATGCCCAGAGGAGCCCTTCGGGCAGCCGCAGAATGCCGGCATTCCAGTCGGCTGTCGCGGTCTCGCCGGGCGGACGCGTCCGCGGACATGGACGGCTGCCACCGGTCATTGGCTGTCGTGCGGACCGCCACCGGGCCAAAGCGCGGGCAGGGGCTGTTCGTTGGGGGCGCCGGACTGCTGGACGGACCGAGGCGGTCGTCTCACTGCCGGCGGCCCGCCGCTCGGGGGCGGCGGCCCGTCGGCCCGGCGGTGCTCTCCCTGACCTGGAGGGAACTGCGCAGCACCACTGTGCGCAGCGGGTGGTCCTTCCCTGCGATGCGGTCCAGCAGCAGACTGGCTGCTGTCCAGCCCAGGTCGTACGACGGCAGCTGCACCGTGGTCAGGCTGGGCCGCACCAGCGGCGCCCAGGGCACCTCGCCGAACGACAGCACGCCGATCTCCGGTGGTTCCAGACCGGCCTCGTGCACCGCCTGCAACGCCCCGACGGCCATCAGGTTGTTGGCCGCGAAGACCGCGTCCGGCCGCTGCGGCGCGGCGAGCAGGTCGGCCATGGCCCTGCGCCCGCCCTCGACCTTGAAGTCGGCGTGGCGGGTGTAGTCGCGCAGCGGGTCCACATCCTTGGGCGCGGCACCCGGGTCGTCCGCCAGGAACTCCTGGAGCGCCCGGCGGTAGCCTGCCAGCCGCTCCTCCGAGGTGGAGGCTCCCTGCGGGCCGGTGATGCAGGCGATCCGCCGATAGCCTTGCGCCAGCAGGTGCGCGGTGGCCGCCTCGCTGCCCTCCTCGTTGTCCACCAGCACGGCGTCCACCTCGGCCCCGCGCAGCCGGCGGTCCACCGCGACCACCGGGATGCGGCGGCCCTCAAGGGCGGACAGGTCGGTGCGGCTGCGGGACGCGGCGGCCACGATGACGCCCGCCATCTGCTCCGCGACCGCGATGTCGAAATAGCGCCGTTCCTTGTCGACGTTCTCGTCGGTGTTGCACAGCACCACCGAGAGGTTGGTCCGCTGGGCGGCGTCCTCGACGCCACGGGCCAGCGCGGTGAAGAACGGGTTCTCGATGTCCGGGATGATCAGTCCTATGACGCTGCTGCGCTGCATACGCAGCGAACGGGCGACGCGGTTGGGGGCGAAGCCCAGCTCGGCTGCCGCGCGCCGGACCCGTTCGGCGCGCTCGGCCGTGACGCGGCCCCCGTTGAAGACCCGGGAGACCGTGGCCGGGGAGACTCCGGCGGCCTGGGCCACGTCGTTGATCGTCGTCATAGGTCCTCCGACCCCTCCATGGCCACCAGGGGCCGCACTCGCGGGCGCCGGGTCAGCGCCGCCCCGCTGCGGCCGACTCGTACGCGACTCTTGACACCCTCAGAGGCAAACCCTACGTTTCGCTGAAAAGGATTTCAAGAACCCGGCGGGCTTCCCGCGCTGCAAGACGACCTGTCCTCAGCCATCAGACCCTTCATTGAAGAGGACGGTGGGGACATTTTTGAAATCGATTTCTTCCTTCACCGGAGGCCCCTTCATGGCACGCATCGGTCTGCTGTCCCTCTCCGACGGCCGGGACTTCGTCCACCGGGACATCACCGGGCACATCGCCCGCGCCGCGCAGCAACTCGCCGCGATGCTGCGCGACGCCGGACACCAGGTCGTCATCGCGCCCGAGCAGGTGAGCAGCAACGAACTCGCCACCAGCCAGGCCCGCTGGCTGGCCGACCAGCACCTGGACCTGACGGTCTTCCACCACAGCGTGTGGACGTTTCCGCACTTCACCATGCTGGCCGCCGACGCCACCCCGGGCCCGCTGCTGCTGGTCGCCAACATCGACCCCCAGTACCCGGGCATGGTGGGCATGCTCGCGGGCGGCGGCGGCCTCGACCAGATCGGACGCGTCCACGCCCGCGCCTGGGGCGACCTCGGCGACCCCGACGTACGCAAGCGCATACTCGCGCAAGTGCGGGCCGCCGCGGCCGTCCAGGGCCTGCGCGGCTCCACCTTCGGCCGTATCGGTGGCCGCCCGATGGGCATGTACACCGCTGTCGCCAACGCCGACCAATGGATGCGGCAGTTCGGCGTGGACGTCGAGGAGATCGACCAGTGGGAGATCGTCCGCCGCAGCGAGCACGTCGAACAGTCCCGGGTGACCGCCGCCCGCACCTGGCTCGAGAAGCACGCTGCCGGGGTGCACTACGACGGCGACCGGCTGACCCCGGAGCTGCTGGAGCGCCAGATCCGCAGCTACTACGCGATGCGGGAACTCATCGACGAGTGGCACCTGGACTTCTCCGGCATCAAGGGCCAGCCCGAACTCACCACCCACTTCTGCACCATGGACGTCGCCGAGGCGTTCCTCAACGACCCCTACGACTGGGAGGGCCCCAAGGAGACCCATGTCACCGCCACCGAGGCGGACATGGACGGCGCGCTCACCATGCAGCTGCTCAAGCTGCTCAGCGGCGACCCGGTCCTCTTCGCCGACGTGCGCCACTACCACGCCGACCTGGACGTGTGGGACCTGTGCAACTCCGGCCAGCACGCCACCTGGTACGCCGCCCGCTCGGCCGACCCCGCCGAGAACCTCTCCCGGGTGCACTTCCACCCGGAGGTCTTCTACTTCCCCGCCGGCGGGGCCTCCGTCCAGCACCTGGCCGCCCCGGGCGACCTCACCTTCGCCCGGCTCACCCGGGAGGACGGCGAGTACCGGATGCACGTGATGCGCGGCGCGTTCGAGACCTACGACGAGGAGACCAACGAGCGGATGATGCGCGCCTCGACCTATGAGTGGCCGCACGCCTTCGCCCGGCTGAACGCCCGGGCCGACGACTTCCTCTCCCGCTTCGGCTCCAATCACATCCACGCCGTCCCGGGCGACTACGTTGCGGAGTTGCGCGCGGTGTGCCGCCAGCTCGGCATCCGTTACGACGGCTTCGGCGATGCGGCCTGACGAGTCGTCAAACGGCTGAGGGACGTCACAGCGCCCCGGCACGGCCGTCGCCCCGCACCTTCCATCCGAGGAACCACCATGACCCTGCTGCTCGGCATCGACATCGGCACCTCCGGCTCCAAGGGCGTACTCACGCGCCCCGGCGGCGAGCTCGTCGCCCAGGCCGTGCGCGAACACCGCACCTCCAGCCCGCGGCCCGGCTGGGTGGAGCACGATGCCCAGGCCGTCTGGTGGCACGACTTCAGAGACCTGGCCGGCGAGTTGCTGGCCCGCGCGCCGCACGGCGAGCGGCCGGCCGCGGTCGGGGTCAGCGGTATCGGCCCCTGCCTCCTGCCCACGGACGCCTCCGGCACCCCGCTGCGGCCGGCGATCCTGTACGGCGTCGACACCCGGGCCGGAAAGGAGATCGCCGAGCAGACTGCTCGCTACGGCGCCGAGGCGGTACTGGCCCGCTGCGGGTCACCACTCACGAGCCAGGCCATCGGCCCCAAACTCGCCTGGCTGCGCCGCCACGAGCCGGAAGTGTACGCCCGCACCCGGCGCTGGTTCATGGCGAGCTCGTACCTCACCCACCGCCTCACCGGCGCCTACGTCCTCGACCATCACTCCGCCAGCCAGTGCACCCCGCTGTACGACCTGCGCGAGCAGGCGTGGATCGAGGACCGCTGCGGGGAGATCGCCCCCGGACTTCAGTGGCCGCAACTGGTCCAGCCGGCCGACGTGGTCGGCACCGTCACCGCGGGGGCCGCCGCCGAGACCGGCCTGCCGGAAGGGGTCCCGGTCGTCGCCGGCACGGTGGACGCCTGGGCGGAGGCCACCGGTGTGGGCGTGGACAGCCCCGGGGACGTCATGCTGATGTACGGCACCACCATGTTCCTGGTGAACGTCACGGCCGACGTGGTGAGCAGCCCGCAGCTGTGGGGCACGGCGGGCGCCTTCCCCGGCACGTACTGCCTGGCCGCCGGGATGGCCACGTCGGGAGCGGTCACCGGCTGGCTGCGCGACCTCACCGGGGCCCCGTACGAGACCCTGACGGCCGAGGCGGCCGAGGTGCCGCCCGGCGCGCAGGGCCTGCTGATGCTGCCGTACTTCGCCGGGGAGCGCACTCCGTTGTTCGACCCGGACGCCCGTGGCCTGCTGCACGGTCTGACGCTGCGTCATCAGCGCGGCCATGTCTACCGGGCCGCGCTGGAGGGAACCGCCTTCGGGGTGCGGCACAACCTCGCGGCCATGGCCGCGGCGGGCGGCGACATCCGCCGGCTGGTCGCCGTGGGCGGCGGCGCCCGCAGCCTGTGGACCCGGATCGTCTCCGACGTCACCGGCAGGCCGCAGGAGCTGCCGCGCCACACCATCGGCGCGGCGTACGGCGACACGGTCCTCGCCGCGCTGGGCGCGGGGCTGGCCGGCCCCGGCGACGTCGCCGGCTGGAACCCGGCCGTGGCCGTGGTGGAGCCCGATCCCGAGGCCGGTGCGGTCTACGACGAGCTCTACGGGCTCTACCTGGACCTCTATCCGGCGACCCGGGATGCGGCGCACGCGCTGGCGGCCCGCCAGCGGGCGGACTCCTGACGGTTTCGCCGGCCGTCACGGTCCCTGCTCGCCCGTATGTGTCCCGGTCCTGCTCGCCGGGATTCACGAAATCGATTTCCTACTACACCACCTGTGAACCATAGGGAGGTCCACGATGGCGCGGTTGAACGCGGACGGCGCGACATGAGCGGCGCACCGCCCGCCCTGCTGCGAATGCGGGGCATCAGCAAGGAGTTTCCGGGTGTCCGGGCGCTCAGCGATGTCGAACTGACCGTCCACCCAGGCGAGGTGGTGGCGCTGCTCGGCGAGAACGGCGCCGGCAAATCGACGCTCATGAACATCCTCGCCGGGGTGCACTCCGACTATCAGGGCACCATCGAGATCGACGGCGAGCCGGTGCGGATCCACTCGCCGAAACACGCGCAGCAGCACGGCATCGCGATGATCCACCAGGAACTCAACCTGGTCCCCGAGCTGTCCGTGTCCGACAACGTCTTCCTCGGCCGCGAGCTGCGCACGGCACGCGGCACCCTGGACCGCCCGGCGATGCACGCCCGCACTACGCAGCTGCTGGCCGACCTCGGCCTCGACCTCCCCCCGCGGCGGCTGGTCCGCGACTGCCGTATCGCCGAGCAACAACTCGTCGAGGTGGCCAAGGCGCTGAACGGCACCCTGCGGATCCTGGTGCTGGACGAGCCGACGTCTGCGCTCGCCGAGGCCGAGGTGGAACGGCTGTTCACCGTCATCCGCCGGCTGGCCGCCCGCGGCGTCGGGCTCATCTACATCTCCCACCGGCTGGAGGAGTTGGCCGAGATCGCCGATTCGGCGACCGTGCTGCGCGACGGCACCTTCGCGGGCCGCCGCCCGGTGGCCGGCACCGATCGTGCCGAGCTGGTGCGGCTGATGGTCGGACGGCCGCTGGGCGAGCTGTTCCCGAGGGCCCCGGAACAACGTTCCGGCGGCAAGGTGCTGCTGCGCGTCCGCGGCCTGTCGAGCGCTCCCCCACCCTCCAGCACCCGCACGCCGCTGCACTCGGTGGACCTCGAAGTGCGGGCCGGGGAGATCCTCGGCATCGCCGGGCTGATGGGCGCCGGGCGCAGTGAGGTACTGGAGGTCCTCTTCGGGGCCGGCGACCACGCCCGGGGCGAGATCACACTCGACGACCGCCCGTACACCCCGCGCACGCCCCGCGCGGCGATCCGCAGGGGCATCGCTCTGGTCGCGGAGGACCGCAAGGCACAGAGCCTGGTGATCGGCAACACGGTGCGGTTCAACGCCACCCTCGCCGCCCTCGACCGCTACCTCAGGCCGTGGCGCACCGTCGACACCCGCCGGGAGAAGGCTGCCGCAGCCGGGAAGGTCGAGGAACTGCGCGCCAAGACGCACAGTCTGGAAGCCGTGGTCGGCACCCTCTCCGGTGGCAACCAGCAGAAGGTGGTGCTGGCCAAGTGCCTGCTCACCGAGCCCTCGGTGCTGCTGCTCGACGAGCCGACGCGAGGCATCGACGTCGGGGCCAAGGCGGAGATCCACGCCCTGATGGACGCCCTTGCGGCCAAGGGCACCGCCATCATCGCCGTCTCCTCCGAGCTCCCGGAGCTGATCGGCATGTGCGACCGGATCATCGTGCTCTGCGAAGGGCGGCTGACCGGCGAGTTCCACCGCGACCCGGCCCACGGGCCGGCCGCGACCCAGGAAGCCATCCTCACCGCGGCGATGGCACGGCAGAACGTTGTGGCCGGACCACCGGCGGACGAGAACGAGGCACAGACATGAGCAAGACACTCCCACCGGCACGGGACACAGCCGCCGGCACTGGCGAGCACTTCCAGACGCTGCGCGAGCGCCTGTCCCGGGCCCTGCCGTCTCTCGGCTCCCTCCGGAGCTACATCGGTCTGCTGCTCGTTGTCGCCGTGGGTATCGCCACCAAGGGCCAGATCTTCTGGAACCAGGACAACCTCACCAACGCCGTCACCGCCTTCGCTTCGCGCGGCATCCTCGCCGTCGGCGTCACCCTGGTCATCCTCACCGCGGGGATCGACCTGTCCGTGGGTTCGGTGCTGGGCATCGGTTCCATGACGGCGGCGATACTGCTGGTCCACCACGGCCTGTCGCCCTGGGCGATCGTCCCGCTGTGCGCGCTGGTGGGCGCGTTCTTCGGCTTCCTCAACGGGATCGGCACCACCTGGCTGCGCATCCAGTCCTTCGTGATGACCCTGGCCATGCTCTCGGTGGTGCGGGGCATCGACCGGCAGATGAGCAACAACGTGGCCGTCGGCGTTCAACTCGTGGAACCCAGCGGCCACCTGACGCCCAAGGCCGCCGCCTTCGCCGCGCTGGGAACCCCGGGTCACACCCTGGTCGCAGGCATCGGCTACCCCGTGATCGCGTTCGTCGCGGTCTGCGTCGCGGTGCAACTGGTGCTCTCCAGAACCCGGTTCGGACGGCATGTGTACGCCGTGGGCGGCAACCCCGTCGCCGCCCGGCTCTCCGGGGTAAACGTCAACCTCGTGATCATCAGCGTCTTCACGCTCTGCGGCCTGCTGGCCGGCTTCGCCGGTCCCATCGACGCCGCGTACAGCGCCTCGGCCGACCCGCTGGCCGGCACCTCCTACGAGCTGGACGCCATCGCCGCGGCCGTCATAGGCGGCACCAGCCTGGCCGGCGGCAAGGGCACCATCACCGGCACCGCCGTCGGCGCGCTGATCCTCACCCTGCTCGACAACGTCCTGGGGCTCAACGCGATCAGTGACAACATGCAGATGATCATCAAGGGTCTGATCGTCGTCGTGGCCGTAGTGCTGCAGCGGCCGGGCTTCCTCCAGCCGCTCGCCGAGCCGCTGCGGCGACTGCGCGCCCGCGCCTGACCCCCTCCTCCCTCCCCCCACACCACCACCCACCCTCACCCACGCAAGGAGTCCGCTGTGTCCTTGAGCCGTCGCACCTCCGTGGCCATCGCCGGCGCGGTCGCCACCGTCGCCGCCCTCACTTCCTGCTCCGCCCATGCGCCGGGCACCACCGCCGGCGGCTCGGGCAGCGGGAAGAAGACGTTTGTGGTCGGCTACTCCCAGTCCAACAACGCCGAGCCGTACCGCGCCCAGCTCAACGCGCAGCTCGAGTACTTCGTCACGAAGTACCCGGACCTCAAGCTGCTGCCCATCACCGACGCGCACCAGGACAGCGCAACACAGGTCAGCCAGGTGCAGAACTTCATCCAGCAGAAGGTCGACGTCCTGATCCTCTCGCCCAACGAGCCGGCCCCACTGACGGCCGCGGTGCAGCAGGCCTGCACCGCGCACATCCCCGTCATCGTCCTGGACCGCACCGTGAACACCGACTGCTACACGTCCTTCATCGGCGGCGACAACTACAAGATCGGCAAGCTCGCCGGTGAAGCGGCCATGC
Source organism: Streptomyces sp. IMTB 2501 (assembly GCF_001953885.1). GTDB lineage: Bacteria > Actinomycetota > Actinomycetes > Streptomycetales > Streptomycetaceae > Streptomyces. The sequence continues at coordinate 351,550 of NZ_MQUS01000007.1, forward strand.
AGGCCCTGCCCCAGGGCGGAAACGTGGCCGAACTCCAGGGGACCCTGTCCGACCAGCCGCAGATCGACCGCGACAAGGGCTTCAGAGACGCCATAGCCGGACACCACATCACCATCGTGTACCACCAGGAGGCGAAGTGGCTGAAGGCCAACGCCACCGCGATCACGCAGCGATGGCTCGCCCAAGGCAAGAAGATCGACCTCGTCTACGGTGAGAACGACGACATGGCCCTCGGCGCCGTCCTCGCGGCCCGCGGCGCCGGCAAGGCCGACGGCATTAGGTTCGTCGGCATCGACGGTCTCGCCATCCCCACCGGCGGCATCCGCGCCGTACAGCTCGGCCAGATGTACACCACCTTCATCTACCCGACCGGCGCCCAGCAGGCGGCGGACACCGCCGAGGCCATCGCGCACGGAAAGTCCGTCAGTAAGCACCAGACACTCCAGACCACCAGGATCACCAAGGACAACGCCGCGGCCGTCTACAAGCAGTACGACATGTCCGGCAGGATCGGCTGATCCCGACCGCTCCCGAACCAGGGTCGGCGGCGTACCCCCCGGGCGGTTACCGCATTGGCCATGGCGGCAAAGGAGTTGGCAGGGATCCCGTGCAGCTGTCGGCGCACGCCGGGAGTGAGCTGGGCCGCCTCGTCGGTTCTGGCTGCCCGCTCCTCGTCGATCGCACTCCGTCGGCGGATCATCTGCGTGGTGGTGCTGCGACCAGGGACGTGTGCCAGGCCGCGTCAATGGGCGGCCAGTTGATGGGGAGGCTGCGTCGTTGGTCCCCGAACAACAGCCGCTCCAGCGGCCACCCTTGCCCGCGCGTCGGACTGTGCACAGGCCGCGATCGCCGCCCCGAGCTCCCGTACCCCCTCGTCGAGCGTCACCGGGCGCCACGAGAGCGCCACGCCGTGGAACGGTCAGCCGGTTGCGCCCCCGCTTCAGCGGGCACGGCAACCGGCCAAGGCCCCGCGACTGAACCATCGAGTCGGTCCGGACGCCGGTGGTAGGGCGGCGCACGAAAACAGAACCGGCTCACCGGCCGGCCGTCGTCGCCTGACGCGCGGCCGGGGCCGCCCCATGGCCGCCGTTGGCGCTGAGCGCGCGCAGGATGTCCTCGACGCTCTGCTTGGCGTCGCCGAAGAGCATGCTGCTGTTCTCGCGGAAGAAGAGCGGGTTCTGCACGCCCGCGTAGCCGGAGGCCATGGAGCGCTTGAAGACGATGACCTGCTCCGCGTCCCAGACCCGCAGCACCGGCATGCCGGCGATCGGGCTGCCCGGGTCCTCGGTCGCGGCCGGGTTGACGGTGTCGTTCGCGCCGATGACCAGCACGACCGAGGTGGCGGCGAAGTCGTCGTTGATCTCGTCCATTTCCAGGACGATGTCGTAGGGCACCTTCGCCTCTGCCAGCAGCACGTTCATGTGCCCGGGCAGGCGGCCGGCGACGGGGTGGACGCCGAAGCGGACCCCGACACCCCGCTCGCGCAGCTGCCGCGTCAGCTCCGCGACGGGGTGCTGGGCCTGAGCGACGGCCATGCCATAACCGGGGGTGATGATCACCGAGCCGGCCTGGGCGAGCATCTCGGCCGCCTCCGCGGCTCGCACCTCGCGGTGCTCGCCCTGCTCCTCCTCGCGGCTGGACGGCGCCTCGATGCCGAAACCGCCCGCGATGACGGAGATGAAGGATCGGTTCATAGCCTTGCACATGATGTAGGACAGGTAGGCACCGGACGATCCCACCAGCGCGCCCGTGACGATGAGCAGGTTGTTGTCGAGCAGGAAGCCGGCCGCGGCCGCCGCCCACCCCGAATAGCTGTTCAGCATGGAGACGACGACGGGCATGTCGCCGCCGCCGATCGAAGCGACCAGGTGCCAGCCGAGCGCCAGTGCCACCGCGGTCACGGTGATCATCAGCGGCGGGTTCGGGCTGATCGTGAACCAGACGGTCAGTACGACGAACGCGGCGAGCGCGCCGAGGTTCAGCGCGTTCTTGCCGGGGAGCGTCAGCGGACGGGACTTGATGCGCGCCGAGAGCTTCAGGAACGCGACGATCGAGCCGGTGAAGGTGACCGCGCCGATGAAGATGCCGATGAACACCTCGGCGTGGTGGATGCCCAGCAGGTCGGCGCTGATCCGGGTCTGCTCGGTGCCGTGCGCCTCCACCTCCAGGTAGCTGTTCCAGCCCACCATCACCGCGGCGAGGCCGACGAAGCTGTGGAGCACCGCGATCAGTTCGGGCATCTGCGTCATCTCGACGCGGCGGGCCCGCCACAGGCCGATCGCCGCGCCGAGTGCCATGGCCAGCACGATCAGGGCCACTGCCCCGGCGGTGATGCTCTGCGCCGCCACCACGACCGTGGCAACCAGGGCGAGGACCATACCTGCGATGCCGTAGACGACACCGGCGCGCGAGGTCCGGTGCTGGGACAGGCCCGCCAGGCTGAGGATGAACAACAGGGCGGCGACCAGGTCGGCAGCGTGGGAGGCCGTCAGGGAGGTCATCTGGGCTCAGCCTTTCGAGAACATGGACAGCATGCGGCGGGTGACGGCGAAACCTCCGAAGATGTTGACGCTCGTCAGCAGGATTGCCACGAACGACAGCGCCGTGATGATCCGGCTCTCGTGCCCGATCTGCAGCAGGGCGCCGATCACGACGATTCCGGAGATCGCGTTGGTCACCGACATCAGCGGGGTGTGCAGTGCGTGGTGCACCTTGCCGATGACGTAGTAGCCGATCACCACCGCCAGAGCGAACACGGTGAAGTTGCCCGCGAGTTGGGCGGGAGCGAAGGCCACCAGCAGGAACATGGCGAGCATGCCGAGCCCGATCAAGCCGAAGCGCCACGCAGTCGTCAGCTTCGATTGCCTCGGCTCGGGCGCGGCGGGCGCGGCCGCGGGCTGCGCGGCGGGCGCGGCCGAGACGGCGACGGGCGGCGGCGGCCAGGTGACTGCACCGCCCCGCACCACGGTCACGGCCCGCTGCACGACGTCGTCGGAGTCGATCGTCAGCTGTCCGTCCTTGCCGGGGGTGAGCAGCTTCAGCAGGTTCACCAGGTTGGTGCCGAACAGCTGCGAGGCCTGGGCAGGCAGCCGCGAGGCCAGGTCGGTGTACCCGATGATGGTGACGCCGTTGTCGGTGACGACGGCACGCCTCGGCACGGTGCCCTCGACGTTGCCGCCCTGGGCGGCGGCCATGTCGACGATGACGCTGCCCGGCTTCATGACCGCCACGTCCCGCGCCGTCAGCAGGATCGGCGCCGGCCGGCCCGGGATCAGCGCGGTAGTGATCACGATGTCCACGTCCCTCGCCTGCTCGTGGTAGAGCTCCGCGGCGGCACGGTCGTAGTCGGCGGACGTCGCCTTGGCATAGCCGTCGGTACTCGCCTCCTGGGTGACGTGCACCGAAAGGTACTCGCCACCCACTGACTTCACCTGCTCCGCGACCTCGGGACGCGGGTCGGTGGCCCGTACGATCGCGCCGAGGCTGGACGCCGCACCGATCGCCGCAAGACCGGCCACACCCGCGCCGGCGACCAGCACCTTCGCCGGTGGCACCTTGCCCGCCGCGGTGACCTGGCCGGTGAAGAACCGGCCAAAGACGTGCGCGGCCTCGATGACCGCACGGTAGCCGGCGATGTTCGCCATGGACGACAGCACATCCATCGACTGGGCACGCGAGATGCGCGGCACCGCGTCCAGTGCCAGAGCGGTCACTCCGGTATCGGCGAGCGTCCTGAGCAGCTCGGGGTTTTGTGCCGGGGCCAGCAGGGCGACCACGGTCGCGCCCTCCCGGAGCCGGGTGATCTCCGCGTCGGAAGGGGCGTTCACCTTCAGAACGACATCCGCGTCCCAGGCGTCGCCGATCTCCGCGCCGGCATCGAGATAGGCCTGGTCACTGAAGCCGGACGCGGCGCCGGCGTCGGCCTCCACCACGACCTCGTAACCGAGTCCCAGCAGCTGACGCACGGTCGTCGGCGTTGCCGCGACACGCGTCTCTCCGGAGACGGACTCGGCCACCACGCCGATGCGCTGGGGTGTGTGGTGCGCAGGTTCTTGTGCAGACATTTCTCGTGTTCTCTCCCAAGAGCAGGGCTTGGCGGTCTACCCGCGTTCAAAGGGCGACCACAGGACTCGTTCCCGCGGACGCCGGCCGTGGGAACCTACCCGTAAGGGAAGCCCTTGCCTACGGACATGGCCGTGGTGTGTTTCACTCGGCGATGGCCGCACCGCCGTTCGGTTACCTGGGCCACGTCGTGCCCTGTTCCAGGACAAGTCGCCGAAGAAAGCGTTCACTTCCGGCTGGTTCATGTCGGGCCGGAGGAGGCACAGGACTACTGCATCAGCTCGGTCCTGCCAGCGAGGCCCTGCTACTCCGGCACCCCCGCTCAGGCCGCCGAACGACCCCGACAAGGCGCATGACGCAGCAACGCTTGCCGAAACTCGTGAACATCCACGCTCCGACGCTGCGGCCCGCCTCGTCCACGATCTCTCGACGACCGGCGAAGAAACGGAGCGCTGGGCGCGGCTGGAGGAACAGGTGCGGCAGACGGAAGCCGAGATATCGGCCCTTGGGGAGTTACGGAACGCGAATGGGTGGTAGGCGGTGACCGCTCCGCTGACTGCGCGGGTCGCGGTAGCGCGGGTGTGCCGGTCGTCTCGCCGAGCGCGGCCCTGCCGCCCTTCAGCTCGGGCACGTACTTGTAGATCGTGTCGCGGGCGACGCCAAGCGGTTTGGCGATCGAGGTGACCGTGTTCTCCGGGCGGGTCAGCAGGTCCCGGGCGTGACGGGTCTGTTCCTCGGTCATGACCGGCGGATGACCGAGACGGGGGCCGCGGGCGCGGGCGGCGTCCTGGCCCTCGTCGGTGCCGTGGATGATGAGTTCGCGGATGAACTCCGCGAGCGCGGCGCACACATGGCAGACCAGGCGTCCGCCGGAGGTGGTGGTGCCGAGCCCCTCGTGGAGCGACGTGCAGCCGATGCCGCGCTTGCGCAGGCCGGAGACGGTGGCGAGGAGGTCCTGGGTGGAACGACCGAGCCGGTCGACGGAGGGGACGACCAGAGCTGCCCCTGCACGGAGGCAGTCGCGAGCCTTCCACAATTCCTTGCTCTCGGCGTTCCTGCCCGACTTCTTGCCAGCGAAGATCCGGATGCGGCCCGCTTCGGTGAGGGCGTGGTGGAGACCCGGTCGTACCCGACGAGGGCACCCCGCACTGCGGGGACGAGGGCGAGGAGATCGGTGGTGTCGTGGGAAGACATCTGCACCCGCGAGATCGTACAGAAAACGGTGCCTCTGAATTTCTTGAGCACGCCGATTTTTTGACACCGTTTCTCGCGCGCGATCCGGCGCCGATCCGGCCGCGGACCTCCGCTTTCCGATCTCGCTCAGGAATCGGTCGAATTCTCAACGTCCGAAGCGCCGCCGCCGCTTTGTACGGCCTCCAGGCCGGCCAGGTAACCGGCGGCGACCTTCGCCTCGGCCGCGTCGGAGCGCCGGTAGATGCCGACGGCTCCGCGCAGTTCCGTCAGAGCGGCCCTGCGGTCACCAGGGCGCTCGTGGCATCGGGCCGGCCCTTCCAGCGCCCGCGCCTCATCCGGCGGACTGCGGATCTGACGGGCCGGCTCCAGCGACTTCCGGTACGGAGTAAGGGCCGCGGCCCAGATCGTGGAGGGCGTGGGCCTGCCCGAGGCGGTATCCGAGCTCGTCGTACAGGGCCAGGGCCCCAGGCGCTACGCCATCGTGCCCCGCCGAGTGGCGTGGGCGATCAAGGTGCCGGAATGCCGTGGACACAGGTTGCGGCCCCTGGTCCTGGCGAGCAGGACCCTGCGCTGGGCCGAGCAGATCAGATCCAGCGGCCATGGTGGCGGTGACTCACGCCCGACCGGCGTGTGTCCGGCCCGGCGTGCGCTACCCCACTGTGTGCGAGGCAATCTCGTTCCGCCCACCGCAGATGTGACCACGGCGGTAGATGTGACCACGACGGTCGAACGGGGGCACCGTGCCGCCACATGGGTTGCAGGATCCTGGCAAGTGCATCCCTCAGTTCCGGGGTGGTACGCCCCTAGCCTGGTGGGCGAGTTGATGCACCATCAGTGAGGAGTGACTTGCCATGCACCGCCGCTCCCTTCTTCTCTCGGGACTGGGCGCCACCACAGCCGCCGCCACTGCCCTCACCGGGGCCGCCCCCGCGCCGACCACCGACCGGAAAGAGCAGAGCCGCGACCGCAACGACGGCCTTCCCGCCGCCCAACACCGCCAACTGACCCTGCTGGTACAGCAGTACCTCGCCGACCGGGCGGCCCGGGTTACCGCCGCCCGGCCGACGCCGAAACAGGCCGCGGCCCTCCCCCTCACCTCCGGTCTGCTCCGCGACTACCGCAGTGATGCCGACCGCCTCGATGGCGTCCGCGACCAGACCGCCGCGTTGCACAGCGGGTACACCCGCGCCCGCACCACTGCCGAGCTCACCGATGTCACCGTGCACGGCGGCACCGTCACTGCCAGAGCCGTGGAACACACCGCGCTGTACTTCGCCCGCACCGCGCCCGGCACCCCGGCAAGCACCCGCTACCGCAGCGCGCACCAGGTGGTCTTCCACCAGATCAACGGCGCCTGGGCGCTGGCGGGTTGCCGCTACCTGCCGACCAATGCGTACTCGCGCCCGCTGACTCAGTTCCCCGAGTCGGTACCGGAGCCGATGCGCCCCCGGGTGGTGCCGAACGCGGTACCGCAGGCCGGTCGGCGCCCGGCCAAGGCCGATCCGTCCGGCCGACAGACCGCTGCCAAGCCCGCGGACGGCGGCTACGACTACAGCGCCATGGTCTCCTACGCCGAACAGTGGTGGAACGACCGCAACTTCCTCGCGTACCCGGTCTACGAGAACGACTGCACCAACTTCATATCGCAGTGCCTCGTCACCGGCGGCTGGCTGACCGAAGGCTCCTGGCCGGACAATTCCCGCGACGACAACACCTGCTGGTACTGCTACGGGTTCTTCTACAACACCTCCTACACCTGGGCCGGCGCCGAGAACTTCTTCGTCTACGCCACCCAGAACTCCAAGCGCACCACCGTGCTCGACAACGCCTACGACCTGAGCCCGTCGGACATCCTGCAGTACAACTTCTCCCACGCCCCCAACGACATCCAGCACACCCAGATCTGCACCGGCTGGAACGAGTCGCCACTGATGACCCAGCACACCGACAACTACGCCGACCGCCCCCTGTCCGAGATCCTGTCCGATCCCGCCAACGGCAGTGCGTGGCTCTACCCCCTACAGACCTGACGGCCATCAAAACCGTGTCCTGCGCGGGTCTGGTTGCTCCGGCCGACGGCCCGTCCGGGCACGTTCGAAGCGGCGGACCGGCTGGCCAGTGGCCCAGTCCCGGCCCGCCAGAGCCGGCAGGTGGTGATCGCGCAGGATGCGGTGAGCGGTGAAAGCGGCCCTGCCGGTGCCCACTGCCGGCCGGCCTGAGCCGTCCGGTCCGGTGCTCTCGCCGCAGGCGCCGCCTCCCGCTCCCTCCACTTGGTTCGGTGTTGAAGAGAGTGGGGCAGGTGTCGAGCACGAACACGTGTGAGGGGCCGTCTGCCGTCAGGTCAGTGGGCTCTGGAGATCCCCGTCGGCGGCCGGTTCGGTCCCGGGCCCCTGAGGTCAGGCTGTGGCCTCGACCAGCCGCTTCATGCCGGGCTGGTCGGTCACGCAGCCCACCAGGCCGAGCGTCCGGGCCAGCGCCAGATCGCGCTCGTCGTTGACGGTCCAGGCCATCACATCGATGCCGGCGGCGCCGCACTTCTCCACGATGGCCCGGTTCAGCTGGCGCAGTTCCACGCTGACCAGGGTGGAACCGACCTTCTGAGCTCGTCCGACGAAGGTGTCGCGGTGCGCACTGGGGCCTGCCACCAGCACGGTGCGGGCCTGAGGCAGCAGGTTGTGGATCTCGATCAGCGCCACGTCGTGGAACGACAGCACCGAGACCCGGTCCAGAAGGTCACGCTCAGTGAGAACCTTGGCCAGCGATCGGGCGGCGGCCACGTCCTTTATCTCCGCCTGGATCGGCAGCGTCGGCCCGACGGCGTCCAGCACCTCCCCGAACGTGGGGATGCGCTCGCCGAGGCCGGCGTCGAGCTTCTTGAGCTTCCGCAACTTCTGGTCGGCGATCGGACCGGAGCCGTCCGTCGTGCGGTCCAGAGTGTCGTCGTGCATGACGACCAGCTCGCCGTCCTTGCTCAGGTGCAGGTCCAGTTCGATGCCGTCCAGCCCCTCGCGTTCGGCCCGCAGGAAGGAGCGCAGGGTGTTCTCCGGCTCGGCGGCCATGACACCGCGGTGGCCGATGGTGAAGAAAGACACTCGGTTGCCGTCCTTGAGTGTGGTGGTCCGGGGCAGCCGCAGGAGTGCCCCCGGGCGGCGGGCGACCGCCCCTCGGAGCGCCCAAGCCTAATGGGCCCGTCGGCCGCGCGCTCGGCCCGCCTGGGCCGCGCCGCCGGGCGCCCCAAGACTCAAATCTGAGATCGCACCGCCTGTCTCGCCGGCCCTGACGACTTTCCCGAGTTCTAGGCGCAGTCGTGCTGAACGGTTCTTGAGCACGGTCATGTCCCAGGTTCGCCCCACCCGTCACCGCAGGCCGCGGCGAGCACATCGCGACACCTTCGCCCTTGCCGAGATGATCGTTGTTCTGTCCGCCAGCGTGCCCCACTGGAAACTGCGCGCGGCGGCCACGACTCCACGCCCAGCGGAGAAATCTGGCCGATGCCAGGCCTACCGGCAGGCGGCCAGGGCGAGCCCGGCCGTCACCTTGTCGAGCAGCCTCTTGCGCTCGCTTCGACGGCGAACCCGGACGGTCAGATCCCGAACCAGGAACGACCCGCCGCCCTCGGGCAGCCCAGAGAGCATCGGCGCCCGGTGACACGACATCGGGCCCTGCCTGACACTGACCTGCCCTGTGGACAACGTTGTCCGACTGTGCGCGGTCGGGGAGCCTGAGCTTGGCGAGGATGCGGGGGCAGTGCGGTGCGGTGCGGTGACGCGGCAGCCGCTGCGCAGGCTAGGACCAGTGACCCCACGGTGGCGGACGATTCACCGACGGCCGGATCGCCTCCGGCACCCTTGTGGAAACGGCGCGATGAGCGCTGCGGGCAGGTTGACGTGATCCGGTGTGCCGCCTCCAACGGCCCTTCGACCAGACACGTGCCGGCCGTGACCCACTGGTCCCGCCGTTGATCACCAGACAACTGCCGACGACCTGTCGCAGGACGCTGCCGCTTCGATGAGTACGGCGTGTGTCTCGCAGGTCGGGGACGTCCCGGGGCGGCGGCCGACCGCTGGTGGTCACGCGGGCGGGCGGCGGTGCGGGAAGCGTACTGGGGGTCATGGCCGCGGTGGACGCCGTGGTACATGTCGGCGAGGACGCGGAGCTGCTGCCGCAGCAGTCGGCCATGAGAAGAGCGGTCAGGGCTGCGCAGGCACACGCGACCAGCGAGCGGCGGTTGAGTGCCACAGGCCCGAACGGCGAACGCCGGCCTGCGGCAATCCGCAGCGGGCAGTCGAGCCATGCGTCGGCGACGAGCACCTTGTGCTGGTCGCGGTGATCATCCCTGCGGACATCACCGCGCCCATCGGCTCCGGACCTGGAAGCCGCTCGGAGCAAACCGCCGTGCGCAGGGCCGTGCGCCATCTGCTGCTGTGAGCGGCCAAGAATTTGGCCGTCCGCTCGGCTGCTGCTCTCCGTTTGCCGCGCTTGCTCCGGGAGTCATTGACACAGGGGCGCCCGCCTGCGGACGAGGCTCGCAGGCGGGCGCCCGACTGGTGACCGTCCCTATGGCGTCAGTTGACGTTGAGGGCTGTGTCATCGATGACGAACGAGGTCTGCGCGGTGTAGTCCTCGCCGCCGGTGAACTTCACAGTGACGGCCTGCCCCTTGTACGCCGACAGGTCGAAGGTGTGCTGGGTGTAGCCGCTGTTCGCGTCGAGGTTGGAGTAGGTGGCCAGGGTGTCCAGCACGGTGCCGGAGCTGTTCATGACCTGGACCTTGAGGGTGTCGTAGGCAGTAGTGGTGCTGGTCTCGGCGGTGTCGATGTGCAGCCAGAAACTCAGCGCGTAACCGCTGCAGCCGGAGGGCAGGGTGACCGGCTGGGAGAGGGTGTCGGTGTGGGTGGTTCCATAGCCGTCGAGCCAGGCGTCCCAGCTTCCGGAGTGCGGCGGTTCACCGGCGCTGTTGCTGATCACACCGGACGCGGCGGTCCAGGGTGAGGCGCTCCCGGTCTCGAACCCCGGGTTGCCCAGTAGCTGCGCCGGCGTGCAATTACCGCCGCTGGAAGAAGCGATGGTCCAGGCGAAAGACGTGCTGCCGGTGGCTCCTGTGGAGTCGGTGGCGGCGACGGTGACGCTGGACGTGCCGGCTGACGTCGGTGTTCCGGAGATCAGACCGGTCGAGGAGTTGATGGCCAAGCCTGCGGGCAGGCCGGTCGCGGAGTAACTGAGCGTACCGCCGGCGCTGTCGGTGGCTGAGATCTGGAGCGAGGCCGCAGTGCCCACCGCGCCGGTCTGGCTGCCCGGGTTGTTGACGCTCACGCTGCCGCCCGTGGCCGAGCCGAACTGGACGTCGAGGACGGCGTGGAGCTCTATGGCGTTGGGGGCGACCCCGGTCTGGCCGTGGTCGAAGTCGAAGAAGCCGACGCCGGTCACGGTCACCGGGACGTTCGCGGTCTGGAAGCTGCCCGTGGGCGAGTATGTGGCGTCGAACTCGTTGCGGGCCTTCTGGATGCTCGCCAGGAGGGGGCTGCTGGAGCCGACGCATGCGGGATCGGGGATCTCGGCGATCATCGTGTGCCCGGAGTTGTCGTCCAGGACCAGGTGGTAGTCGGAGTCGGCTTCGAGCTTGTACTCGCTCAGTGTCGCGTGCAGTTGGAAGACCGTTGTCTCGGTTGGCTGTACGCGACTGTTGGACGGCAGTGAGCTCGGTGCCGGAAGGGCATCGAGCGAGGCGATCGTCGTCGAGGTCGTGGACTGGAGGTTGATCTTCCCGGCGTCGGCGTCGGTGCCGGTCTTGACCGACCACCGCTCCACACCGCAACTGCCGGTCGTGGCACTGCTGTTGGTGGTGACGTCTTCACGTTCCTCGGCGTCCGGGCTGGGGCTGTGCCGCGGGCCGGCGCTGACCGCGGTCACGCTGAGGACGATCGACAGAGCGGCTATCAGCAGAGCGGTCAGGTACTTCCACCGTCTGTGGTGCACGAGCGCCTCCTGATGTGAGGACGAAGGCGCCGGCGACCCGGCAGGGTTATGGGGTCACCGGGCAAGGACTGATCGTGCTATGCAGGCGGAACTGGCCAGCAGTGTGGCGGTCCCCCGGTTGACGCGCATAGACCCAGGAAGCAAACAGTTGGCGATACACAGTCAAGTCTTGCTTTCGGTCAGTTTTCTCAACTCACTGACCACGGCTCCGGCCCGGCGCCGGTGGAAGTGCTCCCCCGACTCGGGACGGTCCGGAGCACGGGGCAGTTGCGTGCCCCGGCGTCCGGAGAGGCGTGCGACGAGTCGCCCGGCTGTCGCTGGAGCCGGGACCGCGTGACCTGCGCCGGCACCTGGAGGCCGAGGAAACGAGCATGACCGGCTCCGGGCCCTGGCGTGAGCACACCAGCGGGAGCGCGTACGAATCCCGCAAGGGGACGGTCGTCCGGTGCACGGGGTGCTTGTCCTGGGGCGCCACCGCCCCGCGCGCCGACCGACCCATCGCCGCCGACGCCCCCGTCGGCGCCGCCACCACCACCTTTGTCATGATCGCCGCGGTGATGTACGGCCACACCGTAGGCGGCGGGAGGCCAGGCGGCGCCTGACCGAGACGGTCGACGAGTCCTGGTGCACCACGTGCGCTCTGCACGGCTTCCATGGACGCTGTCCGACCGCCCCTGCTCAAGCCGAACGCACCCAGTCCGAAGCCGCCTCTACGCGCGTGGATCTTCGCCACCCAGGGCCACGACGCCCTGTGACTGGAACACAACCTCGACCTGCCCGCAGACCTGGCCCGCCTGCCGGCCGACGGCGCCGATCGCGAGCGGCGCTGACCGCCCGAGGCGCGGCACCGCGCGGCCGTAACGCACCCGGCCGATGACCCATTTTCCGTACGGACGGGTTATCTTTCCAGCGGAATCACGTTCGGCACGGCAGCTCATGGGGAGACCTGCGCAGTGAAGCGGCACAACAGGCGGGGCAGGCTCTACGGAGCGGTGACGGGTGCGGTTGTGGCGGCCCTGGCAGTGGGCGGCTGCGACGCGGGCGGTGGCAGCGGAGCCCGCCCGTCCGCAGTCCCGACGCAGCCCGTCGCCACCGGCGGCACGACCACCACCGTGCCGGGCACCGCGGACGCCGCGGCCTGGCGCAAGTGGGGCCTGACGCCGCTGACCGATGCCCCGGCGCCCCCGGCCGACAAGCCGGTGAAGCTCTCCGCCTCCGGCACGGTTCCGGTCTTCACACACATACCGACCTCGCAGAAGGTCGTCTTCATCACCATCGACGACGGGCAGGAGAAGGACCCCAAGTTCGTCGAGATGATGCGGGACCTGAAGATACCGATCACAATGTTCCTGATGAACGACGTCATCCGGTCCGACTACGGGTACTTCAGGCAGCTGCAGGCGCTGGGCAACCACATCCAGAACCACACCCTGCACCACCCGCCGATGAACACGATCCCACTGGCCCGCCAGAAGGAAGAGGTGTGCGGCGCCCAGAAGGTCCTCACCAAGGAGTACGGCACCGCGCCGCTGCTGTTCCGTCCGCCCTACGGCGCGTACAACGCCAACACCAAGATCGCGGTGGGCGAGTGCGGGCCCAGGGCGATCGTCTGGTGGCGGGAGTCCATGCAGATCCGCCGCCTGCAGTACCAGACGCCTGACAACAAGCTGCGCTCCGGCGACATCATCCTGGCTCACTTCCGCGGACCCTCGGAGCTCAAGGGCACCACGATGACGCAGATGTTCGCCAACCTGCTCAAACGCATCCAGGAACAAGGCTTCGCCGTGGCACGCCTGGAGGACTACATCCAGCCACCGACCGGGCACTGACCAACGCCCCTGAAGCCACGGTTGTCTCACGGAAGCCCCTATAGCCGGGGGTCTGAAGGACGGTGGATCGCGACGTGCCACGAGGGCCGGGACGGTACGGGAACCACCCGGTCGACGGCAGCGTTCGGCACCAGGCGACACGTCAGTGCGGTCCGCGTCTGCTGTGGGACGAAGTCGAATCCGCCCAGCCGGTCACCGATGGTGCCGGCGCGGAGCGACACCAGAGGGTTCCGTGACCGTCCCACGCATCTGACGTCATACGCCACCGGTGAGTCGTTGGCCTCGTGTTCGGCGTGCTGGGTGTGATGGCGGCGAGTATCGTTGAACACCGAGTCCTGGTAGCCGCGCATCCAGTTGCGCATGCCGTTGATGAGGCCGCGTACCTGGGGGCCGGCGTGGGGTTCGATGCGTCGGGCCAGGTCTTGGCACGCACTGATTTCTTGGCGTACCCGATACAGCCCTGCGCCGGTGGCCCACAGTCGCATGCTGCTGGCGCAGGCGCTGGCACAGGTCCAGCCACCCGCGTCGCTTCGCTGTACACCGGCGCGGCTACGGCATGCCCGACGTCCAGGACGTCAATGGCGGCGGTGAGGTCGGCACTGGAGAACTGGCCAGCTGGAGCCGCAGGACCAGCAATTCGACATTCTTGGCCGCGTTGCCGAGCAACCGCAGGCCCGCCAGCTCCGCACCGCACCGCCACCGCCACCGCCACCGCCACCGCCACCGCACCACCATGACCCACAACTCCTCCGACGAGTGGATCTGGCCCAACGGGCCCGCGCAGGCAAGCAGCAGGGACGCCCGGCCCGGCAAAGCCGCCGAAGGCCCTACGTCCTGCGAGGACCGATGCGGTGCACACTGTGCGGAAGGAGTGCGAGCGGCGGCTCGCGCGCTACCAGGTCGCCCTCGGCGCCGGAGCCGACCCAGCCGACGTCACCCAGTGGATCAACGACGCACAACACGACAAGGAAGACCAGGCCCGCTCAACGAAACCCTGGGCATCACGATCAACTGCGATACGCTCTACCTCTGATGAGGTGTGCCGGGAGACAGGGTGACCCGCAGGATGGCGTGACGTGGCACCTGGCTGCCGGGCGAGGGCGTCTGCTCGCATACTCGGCCGACGGGCGTGCCGGGGTGAGGGCACGCTCGGTGTCGGATGGGCTGGACGCGTAGGCCGACGGCCTGGGCGCTCGACCGGGCTTCGTTCATCGTGTCGCCGATCAGCGAGGGTGCCGCGACCCGGGGACGAGCAGGGGCGTGGGATCCGGTGATCATGTAGGTGCACGCGGCGGCCGCCAGCAGCACCGCCATCGCCTGGAGTGG
>NZ_MQUS01000054.1 GCF_001953885.1 Streptomyces sp. IMTB 2501
CCTCCGGCGTCTGCCACTTCGCGTACGACGACGAGGAGACCTGCCTGGAGGAGGTCCGGTATCTGCTCTCGCTGCTCCCCCGCAACAACCGAGAGAACCCGCCCGCGGTGCCCTGCGACGATCCCGCCGGCCGGCGCTGTGCGGCGCTCGCGGACCTGGTGCCGGCCGACGGCAACCGGCCGTACGACATGGCCCGGGTGATCGAGGAGATCGTCGACGACGGCGAGTACCTGGAGGTCCATCAGCGCTGGGCGCGGAACATCATCTGCGCACTGGCCCGCCTCGACGGGCACGTCGTCGGGATCGTCGCCAACCAGCCGCAGACCCTGGCCGGTGTGCTGGACATCGAGGCGTCCGAGAAGGCTGCCCGGTTCGTGCAGCTGTGCGACGCGTTCAGCATCCCCATCGTCACCCTGCTCGACGTGCCCGGCTTCCTGCCCGGCGTCGGCCAGGAGCACGGCGGGATCATCCGGCACGGCGCCAAGCTGCTCTACGCGTACTGCGACGCGACCGTGCCGCGCATCAGCGTCATCCTCCGCAAGGCCTACGGCGGCGCGTACATCGTCATGGACTCCCGGTCGATCGGCGCCGATCTGACCTACGCCTGGCCGACGAACGAGATCGCGGTGATGGGCGCGGAGGGCGCCGCGAACGTCATCTTCCGCCGGCGGATCGCCGAGGCCGAGGACCCCGAGGCCGTACGGGCGGAGCTGGTCAAGGAGTACAAAGCCGAGCTGATGCATCCGTATTACGCGGCCGAACGCGGCCTGGTCGACGACGTCATCGACCCGGCCGACACCCGCGCCGTCCTCATCGGGGCGCTGGCGATGCTGCGCACCAAGCACGCCGAGCGCCCGGCCCGCAAGCACGGCAATCCCCCGCAGTGACAGTCCCCTCAGTGACCAGCCCCTCAGTGACGGAGGTCCCCATGTCCGTGTCCCCAACCACCCCCCTCTCGCCCCCGATCCGCGTCGAGAAGGGCGAGGCCACCGAGGAGGAGCTGGCCGCCCTCGCGGTGCTGCTGCTCAGCCGTGGCGCGCTCGCGGACGCCGACGCCGAGCCCGCCGCCCCCGGCCCCACGTCATGGCGTCCGCACGCCTTCCACCCGCCGCACAGCTGGCAGCGCTCCTGACGCCGTACGCGCACCGAGCGGCCGGGCGCACTGCCCGCGTCCGGCCGCTCGGTGCGGACCCGCCCCTCACTCCTGGGCGAGCGTGATGTCCTGGTCCTCGACGGCGTGGAACGCCGGCAGCAACAGCAGGCCGCCGGAGCGCAGTTCCGTGACCGTCACCTGCACATGGGCCTTGCCCGCCTTGAGGGGGTTCGGCGAGATCTTGCTGGTGTTCTCCCAGCGGTGCTCGGCGCCGTCGCACTGGGCGGCGGTGCCGCCGACGGGGTACACCGAGGTGCGGTCGCCCTGGCTGACCGTGGAGCTGACGAAGGCCATACCGGTGGCCCCGGTGCAGCGGTAGGTGCCGGAGAGCGTGATGGTGCCGTCCTTGGCGACATGGCCGGTCCTGTCGATGGTCACGGACTCGGTCGGGTCGGCGACGGCGGGGGCGACGGCGGCGCACAGCAGGGCGGCGGCACCGAGGGCCGCGGCGAGGGCGGAGCGTGCTGGCATGGACTACCTCCCGGTGGGGGTGTGCTGAGGGCTTCCACTGGTACCGGGCGGCCGGGCCGCGGGGCGTGACCGTCACTCCTTCGGTGGCGCGTCATGGAAGCGTCCGGGAGTTGTCCGGGTGTTGTCACGCTTCACGGTGGGCGGTTCCGCGGCGTTCACGGCGAGAGCATGGTCTGGGTATGACGGGCGGCGGCCGCACCCGCCGGCCCCTCACATCCCGCTGTGGAGGTGCGCCATGTGCTCCAACCAGTCCTCGTGCCCCGCGTCCGGCCCCGCCCTGCGGCACCCGGTGGCCGCCCATCCCGAGCAGGGCTGGACCTTGCTGTGCGACGGCTCGATCGTCTTCGACGACAGCGGCGAACTGCACCCGGACGGCAGCGTGGTCCCGCCGTGCCGGGTCCCGGCGGACCGGCCCGCGGTGGCGGCCTGACCGCCGCCGCCCACGACGGCGGTACGGCGAGCCCGCGCGGCCTACGGCAGCACCGCGAACCCGTCCAGCTCCACCAGCGCCCGCTGGTCCCACAGCCGTACGACCTCCACGACCGCCATCGCCGGATAGTCCCGGCCCGCCGACTCCCGCCAGATGCGGCCGAGTTGTCCGGCGTGGGCGCGGTACGCGGCGACGTCCGTGGCGTAGACGGTGACCCGGGCGAGGTCGGCGGGGGTGCCGCCGGCCGCGCGCAGGGCCGCGAGGAGGTTGCCGAGGGCCCGTTCGAACTGCTCGGGGAGCGTGTCGCCGACGACCTTGCCGTCGGCGTCGAGGGCGGTCTGCCCGGCGAGGAACACCACGCGGGAGCCGGAGGCGACGACGGCGTGCGAGAACCCCGTGGGCGGGGACAGCTCGGGCGGGTTGACGCGCTCGGTCGTCACCGGCACCCCTCCTCGGACTTCGCGTACAACTCCTTGGCGATGATGCCCCGTTGGACCTCGCTCGCGCCCTCGTAGATACGCGGGGCCCGCACCTCGCGGTAGAGGTGTTCGAGGAGGTGGCCCTGGCGCAGGGCGCGGGCACCGTGCAGCTGGACCGCGGTGTCGACGACGTACTGCGCGGTCTCGGTGGCGAGCAGCTTGGCCATCGCCGCGCGTCCCGGCACATCGGCGGCGCCCGCGTCGTACGCCGTCGCCGCCGCGTACACCATCAACCGGGCCGCCTCCGTGCGCAGCGCCATCTCGGCGACCTGGTGGGAGACGGTCTGCAGGTCCCGCAGCGGGCCGCCGAAGGCCTGGCGGCGGCCGGTGTGGTCGAGGGTGGCCTCCAGCGCGGCCTGGGCCATGCCGACCGCGAAGGCGCCGACGCTTGGCCGGAACAGGTTCAGGGTGCCCATGGCGACGGCGAAGCCGCGGTCGGTCTCGCCGAGAACATCGGCGGTGGTGACCGGGACGGCGTCGAAGTCCAGTGCGCCGATGGGGTGCGGCGAGAGCATCTCCAGCGCGTTGCCGGTGAGTCCGGGCCGGTCGGCCGGGACGAGGAAGGCGGTCACACCGCGGGCGCCGGCGCCGGGGGTGGTGCGGGCGAAGACGGTGTAGAAGTCGGCTTCGGGGGCGTTGGAGATCCAGCACTTCTCGCCGGTGAGCCGCCAGCCGTCGCCGTCCGCCTCCGCCGCGAGGGCGAGCGCGGCCGCGTCCGAACCGGCGCCCGGCTCGCTCAGCGCGAAGGCGGCGACCGCGCTGCCCTCGGCGACAGCGGGCAGCCAGCGCTCGCGCTGGGCGGGGCTGCCGTGGGCATGCACCGGATGGGCGCCCAGCCCCTGCAGGGCGAGGGCGGTCTCGGCCTCGGTGCAGGCCTGGGCGAGGGACTCCCGCATCAGGCACAGGTCCAGCGCACCGGAGGTGAACAGCCGCCCCAGGAGGCCGAGTCGGCCGAGTTCGGCAAGGAGCGGCCGGTTGACGTGTCCCGGTTCGCCCTTGTCGGCGAGCGGCCGCAGCCGTTCGGCGGCCAGCGTGCGCAGCTCGGCACACCAGGCGGTCTGCTCCGGTTCGAGCGAGAATGCGGGCACTGCCGGTCCTCCCTCCGGGACGGGCCACCACGGCCCTTCCCGTCGCCGTCCGGGGCCTCGGGCATGCCCCGTCACCTCCCGACGTTATCGCGAAAGGTTGACTGCCGTCACCAAGGCGATACGCTCGATCCGCGAGCCCACCAGCACGCGGGTGCCGGTCAGGACACGGGTGCCCGCCAGGACGCCTGTGCCCACCACGACGCCCGTCTCGACGTTTGTCACGGCAAGGGGGCGAACCGCCATGCATCGCTCGGCCCACGTCGACACCTTCGCGCGCGACCATCTGCCACCGCCGGACGAGTGGCCCGAGCTGCGGTTCGACCTGCCGGAGCTGCGCTACCCCGACCGGCTGAACTGCGCCGCCGAGCTGCTGGACCACGCGGACCCGGCCCGCCCGGTCTTCCACACCCCGCACGGCACCACCTGGACGTACGGCGAGCTGCGGGCGCACGTCGACCGGATCGCGCATGTGCTCACCGGCGACCTGGGCGTGGTCCCCGGCAACCGGGTGCTGCTGCGCGGCCCGACCACGCCCTGGCTCGCGGCCTGCTGGCTGGCCGTGCTGAAGGCGGGCGCGGTCGCGGTCACCGTGCTGGCCCAGCAGCGCCCGCACGAGCTGGCCACGCTGTGCGAGATCGCTCTGGTGCGGCAC
Organism: Streptomyces sp. IMTB 2501; assembly: GCF_001953885.1. Lineage (GTDB taxonomy): Bacteria > Actinomycetota > Actinomycetes > Streptomycetales > Streptomycetaceae > Streptomyces. The sequence continues at coordinate 4,274 of NZ_MQUS01000054.1, forward strand.
GCGTTGTGCGACATCCGGGCGGTGGACGACCTGGCGAAGGCCGACATCCCCGGGCTGCGGATCACGACGTACGGCGGGGACGGCCCGGACGACCTCCTCGGCCGTCCCGGGCCCGGCACGCCGTACCCGGCGGTCGACACCGCGGCCGACGACGTTGCCCTGATCGCGTTCACCTCGGGGACGACGGGTCGCCCGAAAGGGTGCATGCACTTCCACCGGGATGTGCTGGCCATAGCCGACACCTTCTCGCGGCATGTGCTGCGGCCCCGGGAGGACGACGTGTTCGCGGGCAGCCCCCCGCTGGGCTTCACCTTCGGCCTGGGCGGGCTGGTGATCTTCCCGATGCGGGCCGGCGCCAGCTCCCTCCTCCTGGAGCAGGCGGGCGCCCGCCAGCTGCTGCCCGCGATCGCCGAGCACCGTGTCTCGGTCCTGTTCACCGCCCCGACCGCCTACCGCGCCATGCTGGAGGAGCTGGACGGCCACGACGTCTCGTCGCTGCGGCGCTGTGTGTCGGCCGGCGAGAACCTGCCCGCGGCCACCTGGCGGGCCTGGCACGAGCGCACCGGCGTGCGCGTCATCAACGGCATCGGCGCCACCGAGCTGCTGCACATCTTCGTGTCCGCCGCCGACGACGCCATCAGACCGGGCACCACGGGCGTGGCGGTGCCGGGCTGGCAGGCGCGGGTGCAGGACGCGCACGGCGCACCGGTGCCCGACGGGGAGCCCGGGCTGCTCGCCGTGCGCGGCCCGGTCGGCTGCCGCTATCTCGCCGATCCGCGCCAGCGCGGCTATGTGCGCGACGGCTGGAACATCACCGGTGACACCTATGTCCGCGAGCCCGACGGCTACTTCCGCTATGTGGCCCGCGCCGACGACATGATCATCTCCGCCGGGTACAACATCGCCGGACCGGAGGTGGAGGACGCCCTGCTGCGCCACCCGGACGTGGTGGAGGCGGCGGTCGTGGGCCGGCCCGACGAGGCGCGCGGACAGGTGGCCGTGGCCTACACGGTGCTGCGCGAGGGAGTCCCGCGCGACCCCGAGCCACTGCGGGCCTTCCTCAAGGCGGAGCTGGCGCCGTACAAATGTCCGCGCGAGTTCGTCTTCCTGGATGCCCTGCCCCGCACGGCCACCGGCAAACTGCAGCGGTTCCGGCTACGCGACGAAGGTGACCGGCGGTGACGCCGACGACCTAAAATGATCAACGTGTCCGAGCAGCACGCCCCCAGGTCCCTCATCGTCACGCTCTACGGCGCGTACGGCCGCTACATGCCCGGCCCGATGCCCGTCGCCGAGCTGATCCGGCTCCTGGCCGCGGTCGGCGTGGACGCGCCCTCCGTGCGGTCCTCGGTGTCCCGGCTCAAACGGCGCGGGCTGCTGCGGCCCGCCCGTACGGAGCAGGGCGCGGCCGGCTATGAACTCTCTCCGGACGCACGCCAGTTGCTGGAGGACGGCGACCGGCGGATCTACGCGACCGCGCCCGTGGCGGACGCGGGCTGGGTGCTCGCGGTGTTCTCCGTACCCGAGTCGGAGCGGCAGAAGCGGCATGTGCTGCGCTCCCGGCTGGCGGGCCTGGGCTTCGGCACGGCGGCTCCCGGGGTGTGGATCGCCCCCGCCCGCCTCTACGAGGAGACACAGCACACGCTGCGCCGGCTGCGCCTGGATCCGTACGTCGACTTCTTCCGCGGTGAGCACCTGGGCTTCGCACCTACGGCCGAGGCGGTCGCCCGCTGGTGGGACCTGGCCGCGATCGCCAAGGAGCACGAGCGCTTCCTGGACGCGCACGCCCCGGTGCTGCGCGCCTGGGAGCGCCGTACGGGCACCCCGCCCGAGGAGGCCTACCGGGACTACCTCCGCGCCCTCGACTCCTGGCGCCATCTGCCCTACACCGACCCCGGCCTGCCCACCGAGCTGCTCCCGGCCGGCTGGCCGGGCGTGCGCTCGGCGGAGGTGTTCCAGGGGCTGCACGAGCGGCTGCGGGACGCGGGGGCCGAGTTCGTGGGGCTGTGAGGCGGGTCAGGCGCAGAACCGGCAGTACAGCTGCGCCCCGGCCGCCTTTGCCCGCTGTGCCAGGCCGACGAACATGCGCACGCAGTCCGCCGCTTCCTCGTAGTCCCAGCTCATCTCCGCGATGTCGCACCACTGGAGTGCGAGCATCGGCACGGCGTCCGCCACGACCCCGGCGAGCGTGTCCCGCCAGCTCTCCGGTATGTGCTCAAGGATCAGCCCGCTGTCCCAGGCGGTCCCGGCCAGGGGGTACGTCTCATGGGGGCAGGGCACCTTGTCCGGGTCGGGCCACACCTGCTGCGGTCCGGTGCCGCTGTCTGACGACCCGGCCTCCGCGAACGCGACCAGCCGGCCCAGCACCACGTGCGCATCGATCCGCTTCACGTCGAGCCGGTCCACACCCGCCTCGTCGCGTGGCCGCTCGCCGAGCCAGTCCCCGCCCGGACCGATCGCCCACTCCACCGCCGCGTCCCGGTCGGCGACCCAGAAGTACTCGAAAATCACGCTCACGGGCCGAGTACAGCAGACGGCACTGACAATCAGCCGTCCAGGGTCAGCCGGGGCTTCGGGGCGTCCGTGCGGCCGGTCTGCGGGGGCCTGCTGCCCGCCCGGTAGGGCGCGGGCCAGCCGACACCCGGCCCCTCGTACCCCTGCTCGGCCGCCGCGTGCAGCGTCCAGTGCGGGTCGTACAGGTGCGGACGGGCCAGCGCGCACAGGTCCGTACGCCCGGCGAGAATCAGGGAGTTGACGTCGTCCCAGGAGGAGATCGCGCCGACGGCGATCACCGGGACCCCCACCTCGTGCCGGATGCGGTCGGCGAACGGCGTCTGGTACGACCGCCCGTACTCCGGCCGCTCCTCCGCCACGACCTGCCCGGTGGAGACGTCGATCGCGTCCGCCCCGTGCGCGGCGAAGGCGCGGGCGATCCGCACCGCGTCCTCGGCGGTCGTACCGCCCTCGGCCCAGTCCGTGGCCGAGATACGGACCGTCATGGGCCGCTCGGCCGGCCACACCGCGCGTACGGCGTCGAAGACCTCCAGCGGGAACCTCAGCCGCCGCTCCGGCGAGCCGCCGTAGGCGTCGGTGCGCCGGTTGGTGAGCGGGGAGAGGAAGCCGGAGAGCAGATAGCCGTGCGCGCAGTGCAGTTCCAGCAGATCGAAGCCGGCCCGCGCGGCCCGCCAGGTGGCGGCCGTGAACTGCTCACGGATGTCGGTGAGTTGGGCCCGGGAGAGCTGGCGCGGGGTCCGGCTGCCGGGTTTGTACGGCAGCGGGGAGGCGGCGACGAGGGGCCAGTTGCCGTGGGCCAGCGGCTCGTCGATGCCCTCCCACATCAGCTTGGTGGAGCCCTTGCGGCCGGAGTGGCCGAGCTGTACGCCGATCGCGGTGCCGGGCGCCTGGGTGTGCACGAAGTCGGTGACGCGCCGCCATGCCTCGGCCTGCCGGCCGGTGTAGAGACCGGTGCAGCCCGGCGTGATGCGGCCCTCCTCGCTGACACACACCATCTCGGTCATGACGAGCCCGGCCCCGCCGAGGGCGCGGGCGCCGAGATGCACCAGATGGAAGTCGCCGGGAAGGCCGTCGGTCGCGGAGTACATGTCCATCGGGGACACCACGACCCGGTTGCGCAGGGTCAGGCCGCGCAGCCGGAACGGGGTGAACATCGGGGGTGTGCCGGGCGGGCAGCCGAACTCGCGCTCGACCGCCTCGGTGAAGTGGGCGTCGCGCAGCCGGAGGTTGTCATGGGTGACGCGGCGACTGCGGGTGAGCAGGTTGAAGGCGAACTGGCGGGACGGCTGCTGGAGGTACAGGGGGAGGTTCTCGAACCATTCGAGGCTGGCCCGGGCGGCGCGCTGGGTGGAGGCGACGACGGGTTTGCGCTCCTCCTCGTAGGCCGCCAGCGCACCGGCCACGTCCGGCTGTTCCTGGAGACACGCGGCCAGGGCCAGCGCGTCCTCCACGGCGAGCTTGGTGCCGGAGCCGATGGAGAAGTGGGCGGTGTGCGCGGCGTCGCCGAGGAGGACGACGTTGCCGTGCGACCAGCGGTCGTTGACCACCGTACGGAAGGTCGTCCAGGCCGAGTTGTTGGAGCGCAGGGGGCGGCCGCGGAGTGCTTCGGCGAAGGTCTTGGCGCAGCGTTCGATGGATTCGGGCAGGGTGACTTCGTCGAATCCCGCCGCCTTCCAGACCTCCTCGCGCATTTCGACGATCACGGTGGAGGAGTCGGCCGCATAAGGATAGCCGTGCAGTTGCATGACGCCGTGCTCGGTCTCGGCGATCTCGAAGCGGAAGGCGTCGAAGGGGAAGTCGGCGGCGAGCCAGATGTAGCGGCACCGGTGTTCGGTCACCCGGGGACGGAACACATGGGCGTAGGTCTCGCGGATGGTGCTGCGCACACCGTCGGCGGCGATGACGAGGTCGTACTCGGAGGAAAGGGCGTCCGGGTCGGGGGCCTCGGTACGGAAGTTGATCTTCACGCCGAGTGAGTGGCAGCGGTTGTGCAGGATCTCCAGGAGACGGCGCCTGCCGAGGGCGGCGAAGCCGTGACCGCCGGAGCGGTGCGTGACGCCGCGGTGGACGATGTCGATGTCGTCCCAGCGGACGAAGTCGCTTTGCAGGGCCTCGTAGACGACCGGGTCGGCATGTTCGATGCCGCCGAGGGTTTCGTCGGAGAGGACGACCCCGAAGCCGAAGGTCTCGTCGGGCGCGTTGCGTTCCCAGAGCGTGATGTCGCGGGTCGGGTCCAGGCGTTTCAGCAACGCCGCCGCGTACAGACCGCCGGGGCCGCCGCCGACGATCGCCACCCGGAGGGGGTGGTGGCGTGTCGTTCGCGACTGTGGGTTCGTCATGGCTTGTCGCACCCCCACTCTCGACTTCGCTCTGGCGGGGGACCCCCGTCGCGGCGGGGCCGCGTATCGATGCAGCTCCGCGCCCCTTCGGTCCTCAGGTCGGCTTCCATGGTCACCGCCCCTGCCACTTCGGCGGGCGCTTCTCCGTGAAGGCCGCGTGGAACTCGGCGTAGTCCTCGCCGTTCATCAGCAATGCCTGGGTCGAGGCGTCCAGCTCGATCGAGGCCGCCAAGGGCATGTCCAGCTCGGCCGTCAGCAATGCCTTCGTCTGGGCGTACGCCAGGGCGGGGCCGTCGGCGAGGCGGCGGGCCAGCGACGCCGCCGCCTCGTCCGCGTGGCCCTCCTCCGTCAGTTCGCTGATCAGGCCGATGCGCTCGGCCTCGGGGGCCCGGACCGGTTCGCCCAGCATGAGCAGACGGGTGGCGTGGCCGAGGCCGACGACCCGGGGCAGCAGATAGGCCGCGCCCATGTCGCCGCCGGACAGGCCGACGCGGGTGAAGAGGAAGGCGAAGCGGGCGCTCGGGTCCGCCACCCGGAAGTCGGCCGCCAGGGCCAGGACCGCTCCGGCGCCCGCCGCCACTCCGTGCACCGCGGCGATCACCGGGAACGGGCACTCGCGGATCGCCCGTACGACCTGGCCCGTCATCCGGTTGAAGTCGAGCAGCTGGGCCGTGTCCATGGCGAGGGTGGCCCCGATGATCTCGTCGACGTCGCCGCCGGAGCAGAAGCCCCGTCCCTCACCGGCCAGCACCAGGGCACGTACGGCGCGCTCCCGGGACAGCTCGGCGAGCAGGTCGCGCAGGTCGGCGTAGGCGCCGAAGGTGAGCGCGTTGAGTTTGTCGGGACGGGCGAGGGTGACGGTGGCGACCCCGTCGGCGAGCTGGACCCGTAGGTGCTCCCAGTCGGAGGTGCGGGCGGCGGAGCCGGTGAAGGGACTCATGACGTGCGGCCTCCTAGGGCGGCGATGCCGTACGTTGCGCTGTCCCATGAAGTTATCACTTGTTTGTGACTGTCGTCACGAGAGCGCGACAGACGTCGGCCGGATTGGCCGAGTCCGGTCACATGCGTCACCGGTCCTCGACAGCGCCGTAACAGTGGGCACGGGCAGGCGAGGCGGGTCGTTCGCCGGGGTAAGCCGCTCGGTACCGGGCCGAAGGACCCGGGCGAAGCCTGTCCACGGCCTCTGTGGCCGGGCCCGTACCATTCCTAGTCGAAAGCAGGACAGCCTGCTCCATGAACGGACTCGCCTTGCACGAACGCCCCACCGAATCGGCCTCCTGGCGCATCGCGCTGCCGCACACCGCGGCGGCGGTGCCCGTGGCCCGCGCCCTGGTGCGCACGGCCCTGGCCGAGGTGGAGCACACCGCCGACTGCGACACCGCGGAGCTGCTCACGGCGGAGCTGGTGGCCAACGCGGTGGAGCACACCGCCGGGCGCGGCCCGATAGAGCTGGTGGTGGAGCTGCTGCCGACCGGCTGCCGGGTCGAGGTGCACGACGGGGACCCGGCGCCGCCCGGCCATCTGGCCCGCCCGGTGATCGAGGAGCCCGACCTCTGGCAGGAGGGCGGGCGCGGGCTGCTGCTGATCCGCGCCCTCAGCTCGTCCTGCGGGCACCGCCCCACCCCGTCGGGCAAGGCGGTGTGGTTCAGACTGCCTGTGGTTCCCGCTCAGCGGCGGCGCTCGGCGTGACCTCGGGGGCCGCCGTGGCCAGCGTGGAGTGCCGGCGGCCGTAGCCGGCGTAGATGAGCAGGCCCACCACGAGGAACACGGCGAACTGCAGCCAGGTCTGCCAGCCGGTCTCGTACATCAGATACAGACAGAAGGCGACGCCGAGCAGCGGGCCCACGGGGTAGAGGGGCACGCGGAAGCTGCGGGTGAGGCCCGGTTCGCGGCGGCGCAGGGCGATGACCACGATGTTGACGACGGCCATGACGGCGAGCGTGCCGATGGTGCACAGGTTCATCACGGCGTCGAGGGAGGCGAAGGCCGCGGGGAGCGCGAAGACGACGGCGACGATCAGGGTGCCGGCGACCGGGGTGGAGGTCTTCGGGTTCACCTTCTCGAAGACGCGCGGGATCAGTCCGTCGCGGGACATCGACATCAGGATGCGAGTCTGGCCGTACATCACGGCGAGGACGACCGAGGCGATGGCGACGACCGCGCCGAAGGCGATGACACCGCCGCCGACGGTGGAGCCGGTGACCTCGTTGACGACGTAGGACAGGGCCGCGGGGCGGCCGGCGACCTGCTTGCCGCCGATGGCGCCGATCGCGGCGACCGCGACCGCGCAGTACAGCAGGGTCACCAGGCCCATGCAGACCATGATCGCTACGGGGATGTCCCGGCGCGGGTTCTTCGCCTCCTCGCCGGCCGTGGTGATCGCGTCGAAGCCGATGTACGAGAAGAACGCGGCGGTGGTGCCCGCGCCGATGCCGCCGAGGCCGGCCGGCGAGAACGGGGTGAGGTTGCCGTGCTTGAAGGCGCTGTAACCGATGGCGCAGAAGGCCAGCAGGATGACCAGCTTCACGGCGGCCATGGCGGCCGTCGCCCGGGCACTCTCGCGCACCCCGCGCACCAGCAGCACGGAGGCCATGGCGATGACGATCACGGCGGGGAGGTTCACGATCCCGCCGTCGCCCGGACCGGCGGACAGCGCGGCCGGGAGCTGCCAGCCGGTGAGGCTGTGCAGCAGTTCGTTGACGTACTGGCTCCAGCCGACGGCGACGGCCGAGATCGAGATGCCGTACTCCAGCAGCAGGCACCAGCCGACCAGGAAGGCGGTGGACTCGCCGAGTCCGGCGTAGGCGAAGGAGTACGAGGAGCCGGAGACCGGGATCGCGCCGCCCAGCTCCGCGAAGGAGAACGCGGTGAAGACGCAGGTGATCGCGGCGAGGACGAAGGAGACGACGACGGCAGGACCGGCCTGGGCGACCGAGTCGGAGAGGCCGACGAAGATGCCGGTGCCGACGATGGCGCCGACGCCGAAGCAGATGAGCTGGAAGAGGCCCATGGTGCGCTTCAGGCCGTGTCCCTCGCGGTCGGCGCCGGATTCGGCGACCAGCAGATGCGGGGACTTGATGCGGGGAGCGGGCATGCGGGTGGTGCTCGTTTCTGGTGGTGCGGGCGACCGTGATGCAGTCGCGGCGGCGGCCTCGGCAGGGGTGGTGCCGGGCCGCCGGCCAGGATAAGGCCTGGTGACGCGGGTCAGGCAACGCTGTGTGAGGTACCCGCCAGGGTGGCCACGAGGACCGCCTTGATCGTGTGCATGCGGTTCTCGGCCTCGTCGAAGACGACGGAGTGCTCGGACTCGAACACCTCGTCGGTGACCTCCAGCTCGGTGAGCCCGTGCCGCTCGTGGATCTCGCGGCCGACGGCGGTGCCGAGGTCGTGGAAGGCCGGCAGGCAGTGCAGGAACTTCACGTCCGGGTTGCCGGTGGCGGCGAGGACGTCCATGGTCACGGCGTACGGGCCGAGCAGCGCGATGCGCTCGTCCCAGACCTCCTTGGGCTCACCCATCGACACCCACACGTCGGTGGCGATGAAGTCGACCCCGCGCACGCCCTCCTTCACGTCGTCGGTGAGGGCGATCCGGGCGCCGGAGGCGGCGGCGAGCTGCCGGGCCAGCTCGATGATCGTCTCGTCCGGCCACAGCAGCCTGGGCGCGACGATCCGTACGTCCATGCCGAGCAGAGCGCCGGTGACCAGGTAGGAGTTGCCCATGTTGTAGCGCGCGTCGCCGAGGTAGGCGAAGGCGACCTCGGCCAGCGGCTTGTCGGTGTGCTCGGTCATGGTGAGCACGTCGGCGAGCATCTGGGTGGGGTGCCACTCGTCGGTGAGGCCGTTGTAGACGGGGACCCCGGCGTAGGTGGCCAGCTCCTCGATGACGCCCTGGCCGTGGCCGCGGTACTCGATGGCGTCGAACATCCGGCCGAGGACCCGGGCGGTGTCCTTCACGGACTCCTTGTGCCCGATCTGCGAGCCGGCCGGGTCGAGGTAGGTGGTGTGGGCGCCCTGGTCGGCGGCGGCGACCTCGAACGCGCAGCGGGTGCGCGTCGAGGTCTTCTCGAAGATCAGCGCGATGTTCTTGCCGCGCAGGTGCTGCGTCTCGGCCCCGGCCTGCTTGGCGGCCTTCAGCTCGGCGGCCAGCTCGACCAGGCCGCGGAACTCCTCGTCGGTGAAGTCCAGCTCCTTGAGGAAGTGGCGGCCGGCGAGGGCGGTCGGGACTGTCGCCATGGGGGGCTCCAGATGCGCTAAGACTACAGGGACCCTGGAAGTCTATACGAACTTTCACATTTTTATACGGCGCCTCGCTCCACGGGGCAGCTCATGCACCGGGGGCCGCCGCGGCCCCGGCCCAGCTCACTGCCCGGGATCTCGATCACCTCGATGCCCTGCTTGCGCAGGTGTGTGTTGGTCGTCGAGTTGCGCTCGTAGGCGACGACGACGCCCGGCTCGACGGCGAGCACGTTGCAGCCGTCGTCCCATTGCTCGCGCTCGGCTGCGTGCACGTCCTGGGTGGCGGTCAGCACCCGGATCTCGCCGAGGCCGAGGGCGGCGGCGATCGCGCGGTGCATGTGCTCCGGCGGATGATCGGTGACCTTCAGCTCCTTCTCGCCGACCCCCGGTTCGATGGTGTACGAGCGCAGCATGCCGAGCCCGGCGTACTGGGTGAAGGTGTCGCCGTCGACCATGGTCATCACGGTGTCGAGATGCATGAAGGCGCGCCGCTTGGGCATGTCGAGCGCGACGATCGTGCGGGCCGAGCCGGCCGCGAACAACTTGTGGGCGAGCATCTCCACGGCCTGCGGGGTGGTGCGCTCGCTCATGCCGACCAGGACGGCGCCGTTGCCGATCACCAGGACGTCGCCGCCCTCGATGGTGGAGGGGTGGTCGGCCTGCCCCTGGGACCAGACGTGGAACGTCTCGTCGCGGAACAGCGGGTGGTGGCGGTAGATCGCCTCGAAGTGGACGGTCTCGCGCTGGCGGGCGGGCAGCCGCATCGCGTTGATGGCGACCCCGTCGTAGATCCAGGCGGAGGTGTCGCGGGTGAAGAGGTGGTTGGGGAGGGGGCCGAGGAGGAAGTCGTCGAGGTCCATCACATGGAAGCGGACCGAGGTCGGCTCCGCGTGCGCCTCCAGGAACTCCCGCTTGGTCATGCCGCCCACGAGCGCCTCGGCCAGCTCGGGCGCGGGCAGGGCGGCGAAGGCGGCGCGCAGATGGTCGGTGGCGAGGGGGCCGTACTCCTTCTCGTGGAAGACCCGGTCGAGGACCAGCGTGCGGGCCTCGGGCAGTTCCAGGGTCTCGGCCAGCAGGTCGCCGAAGAGGTGGACGGCGACTCCGCGGTCCCGCAGGACGTCGGCGAACCCGTCGTGCTCGGCGCGCGCCCGGCGCACCCACAGCACGTCGTCGAAGAGGAGGGCGTCCTTGTTGCTGGGGGTGAGCCTTTTGAGCTCAAGGTCGGGCCGGTGCAGGATCACGCGGCGCAGCCGCCCGGCCTCGGAGTCGACGTGGTATGCCATGCCTCCATCCTGGCCGTAGCCGCCCGTCTTCACGCCCTTCTCGACCGTTTCCGCCCCTTCCTGTTCTCGTCCCATTGACGAGAACAGGAAGGGCGCGTATACGGCCGGCCGGTCTCACAACCGTGGGTCCACCGGCTCCGACTCCAGGGCCAGCACCCCGAACACCGCCTCGTGCACCCGCCACAGCGGCTCCCCGTCCGCGAGCCGGTCCAGGGCCTCCAGGCCGAGGGCGTACTCACGCAGGGCGAGGGACCGCTTGTGGTTCAGGAACCGCTGCCGCAGCCTCGCCAGGTTGTCCGGCCGGGTGTACTCGGGACCGTAGATGATCCGCAGGTACTCGCGGCCCCGGCACTTGATGCCGGGCTGCACCAGCCGGCCGTCCTTGTTCCGGACCAGTGCGCCGACCGGCTTGACCACCATGCCCTCGCCGCCGCGGCCGGTCATCTCCAGCCACCAGTCGACGCCCGCGCGCACCGACTCCGGGTCGCCGGTGTCGACGTACAGCCGCCGGGTGGTCTGCAGCAGTCCGGTGCCGTCGTGCTCCACCAGCCGGTCGATCAGGGCCAGTTGCTCGTCGTGCGGCAGCGCTGCGAGGCTGCGCCCCTGGACGGCCAGCAGCTGGAAGGGCGCCAGGCGTACGCCGTCCAGGCCGTCCGTGGTCCAGCAGTAGCGGCGGTAGGCGGCGGTGAACGCGGCCGCGTCAAAGGCGCGCTCCCGCTGCCGGTCCAGCAGTCCGCCCACGTCGGCACCGCGCGCCGCCGCGGCCTCCAGGGCGGCCAGCGCACCCGGGAACACCGCGCCGGAGGCGGCACCGACGGCCGCGTACTGCGACCGCAGCAGCCCGGACGCCTTCAGCGACCACGGCATCAGCTCGGCGTCCAACAGCAGCCAGTCGGTGCCGAGTTCGTCCCACAGGCCGGACTCGGAGATCGCCGAGCGCAGCCGGCCGAGGATCTCCTCGGTCACCGTCTCGTCGTCGAAGAACGGGCGCCCGGTACGGGTGTAGAGGGACCCGGTGGGGCCCTCCACTCCGAAGCGCTTGCGTGCCGCCTCCGCGTCCCGGCACACCAGGGCCACGGCCCGCGAGCCCATGTGCTTCTCCTCGCACACGACCCGCCCGACGCCGTCCGCCGCGTACTGCGCGAAGGCCTCGGCAGGGTGCTCCAGGAAGTGTCCATCAGCGGCCCCGCCGCGGGCCTCCATGTGCGAAGTCGCCGTCGGGGCCATGGTCGGCGGCAGATACGGCAGCAGACGCGGGTCCGTCGCGAAACGGCTCATGACCTCCAGGGCCGCCGCCGCGTTCTCCTCCCGGACCACCACCCTGCCCACGTGCCGGGTCTCCACGGCCCTGCGGCCGTACACGTCCGCCAGGTCCAGCGGCCGGCCGTCCTGACCGCCGGGCGCCTCGGAGCGCAGCGGGCGCGTCGGCTCGTACCAGACCCGCTCGGCCGGTACGTCGACCAGTTCGCGCTCCGGCCAGCGCAGCGCGGTCAGCTTGCCGCCGAAGACCGCGCCGGTGTCCAGGCAGATGGTGTTGTTCAGCCACGTCGCCTCGGGGACCGGGGTGTGGCCGTAGACCACTGCGGCGCGGCCTCGGTAGTCCTCCGCCCACGGGTAGCGCACCGGCAGCCCGAACTCGTCGGTCTCGCCAGTGGTGTCGCCGTACAGGGCGTGCGAGCGGACCCGGCCGGAGGTGCGGCCGTGGTACTTCTCGGGCAGGCCGGCGTGGCAGACGACCAGCTTGCCGCCGTCGAGGACGTAGTGGCTGACGAGTCCTTCCAGGAACGTCCGGACCTGGTCCTTGAACTCCGCGCTCTCGCCCTCCATCTGCTCGATGGTCTCGGCGAGCCCATGGGTGTGCTGGACCTTGCGGCCCTTGAGGTGACGGCCGTACTTGTTCTCGTGGTTGCCGGGCACGCACAGCGCGTTGCCCGTCCCGACCATGGTCATCACGCGGCGCAGCACGCCCGGGGTGTCCGGGCCGCGGTCGACCAGGTCGCCGACGAACACGGCGGTACGGCCCTCGGGGTGCACACCGTCGGCGTAGCCCAACTTGGCCAGCAGCGACTCCAGTTCGGCGGCGCAGCCGTGGATGTCGCCGATGATGTCGAACGGGCCGGTGAGGTGGGTCAGGTCGTTGAAGCGCTTCTCGGTGACGACGGTGGCGCTCTCGGCCTCCTCGACCCCGCGCAGGACGTGCACCTTGCGGAAGCCCTCGCGCTCCAGGTGCCTGAGGGAGCGCCGCAGTTCGCGGATGTGCCGCTGGATGACCCGGCGGGGCATGTCGGCGCGGTCGGTGCGGGCCGCGTTGCGCTCGGCGCACACCTCCTCCGGGATGTCCAGCACGATGGCGATGGGCAGCACGTCGTACTTCCTGGCCAGCTCGATCAGCTGACGCCGGGCGTCCTGCTGCACACTGGTGGCGTCCACGACGGTGCGGCGGCCGGCGGCCAGCCGCTTCCCGGCGATGTAGTGCAGGACGTCGAAGGCGTCCCGGGTCGCGCTCTGGTCGTTCTCGTCGTCGGAGACGAGGCCTCGGCAGAAGTCCGAGGAGATCACCTCGGTCGGCTTGAAGTGCCGGCGGGCGAAAGTGGACTTGCCGGAGCCGGAGGCGCCGACGAGGACGACGAGGGAGAGGTCGGTGACGGGGAGGGTCCGTCCCGTGCGGTTCTCGGTCATGCTGCCTTCGCCTCCTTCCCGGTGTCGTCGCGGTGGAACAGGGCCATCTGGGTGGGCGGTCCGACCTCGGGGTCGTCCGGCCCGACGGGTACGAACTCCACGTCGTATCCGTGCCGTTCGGCGACCGTCGCCGCCCAGGTGCGGAACTCCTCGCGGGTCCACTCGAAGCGGTGGTCACCGTGCCGGACGTGTCCGGCGGGCAGGGACTCCCAGCGGACGTTGTACTCGACGTTCGGGGTGGTCACCAGGACCGTGCGCGGGCGGGCGTGCCCGAACACGGCGTACTCCAGGGCGGGCAGCCGGGGCAGGTCGAGGTGCTCGATCACCTCGCTGAGCACGGCGGCGTCGTAGCCCTTGAGCCGGTTGTCGGTGTAGGCGAGCGAGCCCTGGAAGAGCTCGACGCGGGCGGCCTGCCGCTCCCCCATGCGGTCCAGCTTCAGCCGCCGGGCGGCGATGGTGAGCGCCCGCACGGACACGTCGACACCGACGATCTCGGTGAACCGCACGTCCTTGAGCAGCGCCTGCACCAACTGGCCCTGCCCGCAGCCGAGATCGAGGACACGAGCGGCGCCGGAGGCACGCAGGGCGGCGAGGATCGCCTCCCTGCGCTGGACGGCGAGCGGGGTCGCCTTCTCCTCGGCCACCGAGTCCGCGGCGGCCTCCTCGGCCTCCGTCGCCTCGGTGTCCTCCGGGACCGCGTTGTCGATCTGCTCGACCTCGCTGTCGTCGGCCTCCGCGAGCCGCACCAGCTCCAGCCGCTCCCTGGCCTGCCGGGTCAGCGACCAGCGGCGGGAGAGATACCGGCTGGTGATCAGGTGCTGCTCGGGGTGGCCGGGCAGCCAGCCCTCGCCGGCCCGCAGCAGCTTGTCGACCTCGTCGGAGGAGACCCAGTAGTGCTTGGCGTCGTCGAGGACCGGCAGCAGCACGTACAGATGACGCAGGGCCTCGGCGAGGGTCAGCGTCTCCGACTCCAGGACGAGACGGACGTACCGCGAGTCACCCCACTGCGGGAACTCCGCGTCGAGCGGTACGGCGTCGGCGGTCACCGTCCAGCCGAGCGGCTCGAACAGCCGTCGTACGAGGTCCGGGCCACCGCGGGCGGGCAGCGCCGGTACCTCGATGCGCAGCGGCAGCGGGGCGGCGGCCCGTTCGGGACGGGCGGTGCACACCCCGCGCAGGGCGCTGGAGAAGACTCCGCTGAGCGCGACGGCGAGCAGCGAGGAGGCCGCGTACGGACGGTCGTTGACGTACTGCGCGAGCGCCGCGTCGGGCGCGCCGCCGCGGCCCTTGCCCTTGCCCCGCCGGACCAGCGCGAGCGTGTCGATCTCCAGCAGCAGTGCGGCCGTGCAGCGCCGGTCGTCCGCCTCGGGGTAGAAGACGTGCGCCGTGCCGTGGGACGTGGAGAACTTCTGCGCCTTGTCGGGGTGCTTGTGCAGCAGATACCCGAGGTCGGTGGCCGGGTGGGCGGCGTCGCCGCGCGTGGAGATCGTCAGGAACACATGTCCGAGTCTTCCGGTATCAGCCCTCGCTGACCACCGGTTTTCCCCGCGCACCTGATGAAGTCTCTCCCCTGTCGTGGCTCATGACGCGTCGCCGATGATCGTACGGGCCTTCCGCATCGCCCGTTCGTCGGCCGCCCGCGTCGCGTCCAGCTTCTCCTTGTTCCTGCCGATGGCGGTCTTCTGGCTGCGCGCTTCGAGAGCGTGCACGGCCGGGACGTAGCCGGTGTCGAGCTTGCACCGGGCGTCGGCGGCCGCGGTCTTCCGCTCCTTGTCCGACGGCTTCTCGTGCGCGAACCAGTCGGAGTCCAGGGACGCCTTGTCCGGGTCGGAGTAGCGGAAGCCCTTCTTCTTCATGCAGTCCGACCAGGCACGGTCGGCCTTCTTCCAGGCCGGGTCCTTGTTCGCTTCCTTGTGGGAGGTGTACCAGAGCTCCATGGCGAGCGAGTAATAGCCGGACAGCTTCACGCCGTTGACCTTCGTCGCCGGGGGCGGCGGGCCGTAGAGCTTCCGTGCCGCCTGGCCCAGGCAGCCGCCCTCGGGGATGGGATGTCCGTGCGCGACACGGCTGTCCCCGGACTCGAAGGTGCCGGTGAGGGCGGCGTACTGGTCGGCGGGCCACTCCTGCGGCCGGCCGGAGCCGTCCGGTGTCCGGTTGTGGTAGCCGCGCTCGGACGCCAGGCCGGGGTCGACGACGCCGTACGGGCTGTCGTCACCGGGCAGGTCCCGGCTCGTGAACGTCCCCTGCCGGACGGGGTAGGTCGACTCGACGGACCTGGTGTCGAACACCGCGAAGCCGGTGAAGCCCAGCCGGACCATGCACTGCTTCCCCAGGATCCACTGGGCCCTGGTGATGCCCTCGCGCCGTCGGACGCGGGGTCCGGGAGGTAGGCGTGCAGCGGCAGCGCCGCCATGGTGTTGAGGCGGCCGGCCTCCCCGGCGCGGTCGTCGTGCTCGGCGAACTGGCAGGCCGACAGGGCGAACAGGCCGGTGAGGGCGAGAGGAAGGACTTTGCGCACCGGGTCATCCGATCAGGCCCGGATCACGGGCGCCGTGATGGAACCCACAGTTCCGGCACATGCTGTCCACAGGAACCGGGCCTGGCCGACACCCACTTCGGCTCCTTCGACAGGCCCGGTTCTGCCTGGTGTCCGCGGTGACCCGCGGCGGCCGTACGGCCGACCGGGGTGAGCGGGCTGCGCGGCGGGAAATTCGTGTGCCTCCGGGGCCCCGGCGCGCTACCGTCACTCTCATGAACGTCACCGGCCCAAGCATCAGCGCGACCGCGCGAGCGACCAGCTCGCCGGTTGCCGCCGCCTGACGTCCCTCTCTCCACCGGCGACCGGAAACGGCCCGTCGGTGTGACTCCGTGGCGTTCTCGCCTTCCTGCGCGGTGCGCTGACCGAGCGGTCCCGTTCTCCGGTGCCTCCCCCCGCCAAGACGCGAAGGAGCCACCCTCATGGACACCGAGCGTGTAGTCCGCACGTTCATCGAGTACTTCGAAGAGCGCGGTCATCGCCGGATCACCGGCTCGACCCTCCTGCCACCACCCGGTGACCCGGTGCTGTTCACCACCTCCGGCATGCATCCGCTCACTCCGTATCTGGAGGGGCGCCCTCATCCACTGGGCAGACGGCTGGTCAACGTGCAGCGCTGTCTGCGCACCACGGACCTGGAGGAGGTCGGCGACACCACCCATCTGACCGTGTTCGAGATGCTCGGCACCTGGTCGCTCGGCGACTACGAGGGGCCACGGAGTCTCGACTGGGGGTACGGGCTGCTCACCGAGGGGCTGGGGATCGACCCGGGCCTGCTGCATGCCACCGTCTTCGGCGGCGACGAACAGGTCGGCCCGGACACCGATTCCCTGCGGGTGTGGCAGGAGCGCGGTGTTCCCGTCGAGCTCACGGTGGAGGACAACTGGTGGTCCAACGGCCCGGTCGGCCCGTGCGGGCCCGACTCGGAGATCTTCCTGTGGACCGGCGACACCCCGCCCCGGTCGACGCCCACGCGCGACGACCGCTGGGTCGAGGTGTGGAACCACGTGATGATGCGCCATCGCCGGCTGGAGGACGGGTCCCTCGTGCCGCTGCCCCAGCGCAACATCGACACCGGGCTGGGCGTGGAGCGGCTGGCCTCGCTGCTCCAGGGCAGGTCCTCGGTGTTCGAGTGTGATGTCTTCGACCCCTGGCGCCGTCTCGTAACGCCTCTGTGGCCCCTGGACGAACCATCGCTGCGCCTCGTCTACGACCATCTGCGCTCGGCCGTCGTGGTCATCGGCGACGGGATCCGCCCGGCCAACACCGGGCGGGGCTACGTCCTGCGCCGCCTGGTGCGCAGGGTGCTCACGGTGCTGTGGCGGGACGATCCGTCGCGCAGTCTCCACGATCTGCCGGACGGGCTGCTCACGCACACCCTCGACCACTTCCGGCAGGACATGGAATCCGCCGGCGTACGCCGTCTGCTGCTCGACGAGGAGCGCCGGTTCCGGCGGCTCCTGGAGCGCGGGCGGCAGGTGCTCGCCCGGCACCGCTTCCACGGCCCGCTCACGGACGAGGACTTCCACTACCTCCACGACACTCACGGACTGCCCCGCGATCTGGTCATGAGCCTGCGACAGGACTGACGGCGGGCGTGGCGCGGCCGGAGATGCGCGGGGCCATGGCGACGACCGCGCCCCGCCCGCTCCGGCGCGCCGTGCGGGCGGGAGCGGGCGGGGCACGGCCATGTGCCGTGCGTGCTACGACAGTTGCGACTGGACCTGGGCCGAGATCAGCTCCAGGTGGTCCAGGTCGTCGAGGTCGAGGACCTGCAGGTAGATCCGCCGGGAGCCGATCTCGGCATACCGGCCGATCTTGTCGACGACCTCCGCCGGGGAACCGGCGAGGCCATTGGCCTTCAGCTCGTCCACCTCACGGCCGATCGCGGCGGCGCGCCGGGCGACCTCCTGGTCGTCCCGGCCGACGCAGACGACGAGCGCATTGGAGTACGTCAGCGCGTCCGCGCCGCGGCCGGCCTCCTCGGCGGCCGCACGCACCCGACCGAACTGCCGCTGGCTGTCCTCGACGGAGGCGAACGGGATGTTGAACTCGTCGGCGTACCGGGCGGCCAGCCGTGGTGTGCGGGTCGCGCCGTGGCCGCCGATGAGCACCGGGATCTTCTGCTGAGCCGGCTTGGGCAGGGCGGGGGACTCGGTCAGGTCGTAGTAGGCGCCGTGGAAGTCGAAGGTCTTGCCGACCTCGGTCGCCCACAGCCCGGTGACGATCGCGAGCTGCTCGTCCAGCCGCGCGAACTTCTCCTTCGGGAACGGGATGCCGTACGCCTTGTGCTCCTCCTCGAACCAGCCCGCGCCGAGGCCCAGCTCCACCCGGCCGCCGGACATCTGGTCGACCTGGGCGACCTGAATGGCGAGCACGCCGGGCAGCCGAAACGTTCCGGCCGTCATCAGCGTGCCGAGGCGGATCCGCTTGGTCTCGCGGGCCAGGCCGGCCAGCGTGATCCAGGCGTCCGTGGGCCCGGGCAGACCGTCGGAGCCACCCATGCGGAGGTAGTGGTCGGAGCGGAAGAAGGCGTCGAAACCAAGATCCTCGGTGGCCTTCGCCACGGTGAGCAAGGTGTCGTAGGTGGCCCCCTGCTGGGGCTCGGTGAAGATTCGAAGGTCCATACATCTATCCTGCACGCCGGCCACCCCGTCAACCTCGCCGGTACCTCCCGGCAGGGCCGTCCCCTGTCGGGTGAAAATCGCCTGCGGGGGCCCGGGGCTGAGGCGCGGAGCAGTGACCCACTCGGGTGATGATCGTTGGGACGTCGGAGCCGGACCGACCGGCACCCGCGCCGTACGGTGGCCGCCGTCGCGCGTCATCGCGCCGGCCCTGCGGGGCCGAGGCCGAGGAGGCCGTCATGTCCGAAGAGAGTGGCTCTGCCGGTCAGCCGAAGGGGCTGCTGGAGCAGATGGAAGAGCTGATGGCGGCGTTGAACGCGGATCTGTCGGAGTTGGCGGATCTGCACGGCGGTCAGAGCGGTGCGGAGGAGACCAAACTGGGCTGACCCGCCGTGTCGCCCTCGCCTACAGGGCTCCCGACGGGCTGTTCTGGTTGCCGTTCTCCTGCTCGTGTAATGCCTCCTCCCGTGCCGCCAGCTTGCGCAGCATCTCCAGGACGCGGTCGCGGGACTCGTCGGCCGCGTCGATGGCTTCCATGCACTGCCAGTACGTCGTCTCGTCGGCCGCGGTGCTGGCCATGCCGACCAGGGCTATGCCGACCTCGCCGAGCAGACCCCCGAGGCAGAGCAGGGTCTCGCGGGCGTCGTCCAGCTCGGTGAGCTGGGCGGCGCGCAGATCGCCCAGGCCTATCTCGGGCGGGTCCAGGACTCCGCAGCCCCGGCCGGCCAGCTCGGTCAGGCCGAGCGCCTCGCCGCGCAGCTCCGGCGGACCGGAGACGGCGAGCCTGCTGCCGATGGCCTGGGCCAGGGCCTGCGCCTGCCACACCTCGGCCATGATCTCGCCCGCGTCGGCGGCGCCCGCCAGGGCGCGCCTGCTCGTGAGGATCAGCCGTATCGCATCCATGCGTCGCCCCCGTCCTTCCGCGTGCTTCCCCGCACGCTTTGGCGAACTTCCCTGTCCACTACCCAGAGTGAGGGCGCGTGGGACGAAAAGCCAGAGGTGAGGGGAAATTTGTGGACAACAATTCGGATTCGGCAGGCGAATTGGATGCGGAGAGTGATAATGGAGTTCAGGATTCCGGCAATTGGCGGTCCGTCGCGTCCTCGGCGTTCCCGGCGTCCCCGGCGTCCCCGGCTCGCCGACCCTCCGCCCCGCCCTCCGGTCCCGGCGCGGGGAAGCGCTGTTCGTTGCGGTCGATCTTGGCGTCCAGAGCGGTCAGCGGGTCGATACCGAGGACGTCGCAGAACTGCAGGAGATAGGCGAGGACGTCGGCGACCTCGTCCGTGACGCGGTGCGCGGCGGCGGGGTCGGCCATCACTCGGGCCGACTCCTCCGGGGTCAACCACTGGAAGATCTCGACGAGTTCGGAGGCCTCCACCGAGAGGGCGGCGGCGAGGTTCTTGGGCGTGTGGTAGGGCTGCCAGTTCCGCGCTGCCGCGAACGCGGCGAGCCTGCGCTGGAGTCGGGCCAGGTCGAGAGGTTCCGTCACGCGTCCAGGTGTACCACTGAGACACCCTCGACCCCCGCGGCCCACGAGGCGTCGCTCACCGCGCCCACGCACCGGATGTGACCGCGCTCGCCCATCCGGGCCGCCGTGCGCAGCAGTTCCCGGCGCTGGCACGGGTCGAGGCCGCGGTCGAAACCGTCGGCGAGGACGGTGAGGGTACGCAGGGCGTCGGGCACCTCGCCCGGCGCGTCCAGGGCCAGGACACCGGGTCCGGTCAGCAGTACCAGCGTCAGCGCGAGATAGCGCAGTTCGCCGTCGCCGAGCCGGGCCAGTTCGGTGCGCAGGCCGTCGCCGCGGTCGAGCAGGGCCCGTACCGTGCCGCCCGGCAGCGGTTCGCCGACCAGATCGGTCACCGGGCCTGCGCAGCCCGCGTGCAGCGCCTCGACCAGCAGTCCGTGCCGGCGGGCACACTCCGCACGGGTGCGCCACAGCACGTCGGCGAGGTTGTCGCAGCCGGGCAGCAGCCGACCGGAACCGATGGGGACGGGCGTGCGCATGCACTCGGGGCGGGGGTCGCAGGGGAAGACCGAGCGCAGCGCGACCACCATCTGCTCGGCCGCTGCCAGCACATGGCGCTGCCCGTCCGTCTTGCCCGCCACGCGCAGCGGCAGCAGCGCGGTGCCGAGGCGGTCGTCGGGGAGCGGGGCGCGGGTCACCGGGGCGGAGCCCGCGGTGTGCCAGGCGGCCTGCACGGTCCGGCGCCCGGGGTCGCGCAGCGCGGTCTCCAGCAGGACGACCCCGCCCGCGGTCAGCCGCTCCCCCACGATCCTGAAGTCGGGCTCGGCCTGTACGGCGATGTCGAGCCGTACCGGTCCCCCGGCGCCGTCGGCCGTACACCCGATCCGGAAGCCCCGCCGGCCGCCGGCGTCGGGGCGCGCCCGCAGCGGCACACAGGCGACCGGGTCCGGGAACGCCTCGTGGAGCGAGGCTCCGCCGCCGAGCCGGGCGAGCGCCTCGTACGCCGCGAGCGCGGTCGTCTTCCCCGCGCCGCTGCGCCCCGCGAACAAGGTGACGGGCCCCAGCGGAAACCCGGCCCGCCGATGCCCTGCGAAGGCCGACAGTCGCAGCTCGGTGATCCGGGCCCGTACGTCGAGGGGGCCGCGGGACTGCGCGGGGACGGTCGGGGCGGACACGTCGGCCGCGGGAGGCTCAGCGGACACGGAAGGCACGGCCATGTCCGGACGGTAGGACTCCGTCCACCCGACGAACCGTTTTCGCGCCGGGCCCTTCCTACGATCGGGTGGTCGGGCGGGCACCGACAAGGCCGGGAGCACCCGGTCGAGTGACGGCGGACGACCGAGGACCCGGCAGGGCGGCCGGACACGACTCCCCCGCGCACGCCACCGCACGGCTGCCGCTGCCGCCGGATCACACCGGCCGCTCACCGGCCGACCGCAGCGGCACCCGCCGGCCACGGGCAACCGACCGCGCGGCCTGGGAAGCCCAAGCCACCCGCTCACCCCGAGTACGACGGGCGCGGCCACCACAGGCACTCACGCCGGACCGCCCGAGGCCTCCACTCAGCCCGACGACGCCCGCACCGCCTCGCTCCGCCCGGAGCCCCCGGTTCAACCCCCGGAGGCGCCCGCGTCCTCCATCAGCCCGCTGACCTCGGTGCCGGGCGGGGTGAGAAGGAACACATTGCGGTCGACACGGTGCATCCCGCTGCCCAGGCCGAAGACCACGCCCGTGCTGAAGTCGAGGACGCGCTTGGCGACTTCGGTCTCCGCACCGGACAGGTCGAGCAGGACCGGCGCGCCGGCCATCAGGGTCTCGGCGACCTCGCGGGCGTCCGCGAAGACGTTGACCCGCAGGACCACGAACCGGCGCCGGGTCTCCGTCTCGGCATCCGGCAGCGAGCGGTGGTTCACCGCGGACGGCCAGGCGTCGCGGCCCCGCAACGGCACGACCTGGGCGAGCCCTTCCCACTGTTCATCGGTGACGTCGTAACGGTTCACCGGCTCCCCCCGACCTGACTCGCACTCCATGCCTGCACCAGCCAATTCTTACGCCAAGTCACCCGTTCGGCCCAACAGCGACACACTGTGCGACCGATCCGGCGCCGAGCCGTCCGCAGTGACTTGCGGCACATGTGTGAATAAAGCCTGCTTCTCGCCCTCCCCGATGCCGTTCTCTTCACCCTCCGGCCATGAGCCGGTCATCCGCCGCCGGTAGCGTCCGGTGCCGTGCACTTGGCAGAAACACAGCAGGTGACACCCGGCCGGCGGACGCAGTCGGCGGTGTCCGCCGTCTCGGTCGCCCGGGCCGGGGTTCACGGGGCTCCCGCGCAATGGCATCGCGTACTGACACTGCTCGCCGATGTGAGCCTGTTCATCGGCACACGCACGGTGTGGGCGCAGGCGGCCACACACCGTCTGGCCCTCGCGGCGGTCATCTCCGTCTGCTACGCCTCGATCCTGGTGACCGGCGTGCTCACGCTGACGGTCCGCCGGGCGCGCTCGCTGGCCCGGCTGGACGTGATCGTGCTCGTGACCGCGATCGCGCTCACCCTGTGCACCTGGGCGCTGAACCACACGGGCGGCGACGAGGCGGTGCTGACCACGCAGGCCGCGAAGGAGATGGTCCACGGGCACCAGGTGTACGACCACGCCTGGCCGTGGCTCTTCCGCATCAAGGGCGTCGCACTGACGGCGACGACCACCGGCGGCTACGACTTCACCTACGGCTATCCCCCGCTGACGCCGCTGCTCACCGCGCCCTTCCTGTGGCTCGGCCACGACGGCGCCCCGGCGACGGCGGCGGTGACGGTCGTACTGATCATCGGCACGATCGTCCTGTGGCGGCTGCTGCCGGGGCCGTGGCGCTCCGCGGCCACGATGCTCTGCCTGGGCTTCAGTTTTCTGCCGATGTACGCACGACAGGGCTATCCGGCGATCGTCGGCCTGGTCCTGCTGGTGCCGGTGGTGGTGCGCTGGACGCGGTTCGGGGCCGGGGGCCGGCTGGGCGCCGCCGGGATCGCGCGGGCCGCGTGCCTCGGCGCGGCGTGCGCGGCGCAGCAACTGCCGTGGTTCGTCACACCGTTCCTGCTGGCCGGTATCTACGCCGTGCGCCGCGGCGAGCTGGGCGGGCGCGAGGCCACGCGAGTGGTGCTGCGGATCGCCGGGATCGCGGTCCTCACCTGGCTGCTGATCAACGCCTACTTCATGGTGAGCGAGCCCGGTCCGTGGCTGGAGGGCATCGCGCTGCCGCTGACGCAGGGCGCGGTACTGCACGGCCAGGGCCTGGTGGGCATCTCGCTGTACTTCACCAACGGCAGTGACCGGCTCGACTGGTACGGCCACGCGAGCATGCTGCTCGCCGCGGCCCTGCTGGCGCTGTTCATGCTGTTCGTACGGCGGCTGGGTCCGGCCGCGACCGTACTGCCCTGGTGCGCCTTCTACCTGGCGACCCGGTCCCAGGACGGTTACTACCTGATGATGACGCCGCTGTGGCTGGCGGCGGCGATCACCGTGCCCCTGTCAGAGTTCTCCCAGGCGTGGCAGCCGCGGCCCCGCCGGCTCACGGAGCGGCACCGCCGGCCTGCCCTGGTCGGGGCCGTGGTGCTGCTGGTGCTGCCCGCGCTGGTGAGTGCGACCCTCGCTGTGACGGGCAGACCGCCGCTGTCGATGGACATCACGGCGGTCCGGCACCCCTCGCCGGGCACGGTCTCCACGATGACCCTGAAGGTGACCAACACGGGCGACTCCGCGCTCACCCCGTACTACATGATCACCACCGGTCAGGGCATGGACCGGTACTGGTCCCAGGTGCACGGCCCGGCCACGATCCCCGCGCACACCACGGCGGCCGTCGAACTCCGTGCGCCGTCCGGCAAGTTCACGGTGCCGACGCAGCAGGGCACCCGTATGCGGCTGCGCGCGTTCACGGCGACCCCGCAGACGCTGTCCACGCGGGATGTGAAGCGGGCCGAGCTCGACGGCAAGGGCTGACGTCAGGCTTTCGCACGGGTGAAGCGCAGCCCGGCCGTCACGGTGGTCAAGCCGCGCATCATGCCCAGCTGGTTCCAGCCCATGCCGAACTGCTCGCGGTCCACGCTGAACTCGGCCTCCAGCGTGAGCACGTCGGCGCTCGCGCCGGTCAGGCGTGCGGTGAGGGTCACCGGCCTGCTGATGCCGCGGACGGTCAGCTGACCGGTGACACGGACACCGTCGCCGTCGAGGAGGTCGGCGCCGCGCACGGCGAAGGTGATCTCCGGGTGGTTGTCGGCGTCGAAGAAGTCGGCCGAGCGCAGGTGGGTGTCCCGCTTGGCGTGCTTCGTGTCCAGGGAGGCGGCGTCCAGGGTCACCGTTCCGGCGGCCGAGCCGTCGGGCCTGACCTCGCCCGTGCCCGCGACGGCGGTGAACGTGCCCTTCACGGTGACCAGGCCCCACATGGTCTTGTGCCGCAGCCCCACGGTGGACGCGGTCGGGTCGAGCTGCCAGGTGCCTGTTTCCACGGCGGCTGTCATGGTCGTACTCCCAGATCGAGTGATTCAAATTTGGATGACTTTATCCGGGCGCCACGCTAGCCCCTCATCCAAATTTGGACAACACACTCATCCAAACTTGAACAATCATCTCGTCCAAATTTGGACCACAGGTAGACTCGACCCATGCCCGCACCCGACGCGCACCCCGCCGACCAGTTCGTCTGTCCCGCCACAGGCAGCGGACTGCTGCCCGCCGAGCTGCGCGCATGGATGATCCTGCTGGCCGCGACGGGGGCCGTGGAGCAGCGGCTGCGCTCGGCGGTGAAGGAGACCCTCGACGTCTCCCACGACGAGTTCCTGATCCTGTGCCTGCTGGCGGAACAGCCCCGTACCGGGCTGCGCATGACCCAGGTCGCCGACCTCCTCGGCCGCCCCAAGACCCGGCTCACCTACCAGATCGCCTGCCTCCACAGGTCCGGTCTCGTCACCCGCACCTCCGTGTGCGGCGACAAGCGCGGCGTGCAGGTCGCCCTCACCGACAAAGCGCGCGAGCTGCTGGGCGAGACCTCCGCCCTGCTCGCCGGAACCGTCCGGCAGGCACTCGCCGACTCGATGGGCGACGAACAGCGCGCCGCCGTGTCCGCGCTGCTGCCGGACCTGGAGACCGGGCCCGCCGACGACCGGCCGGACCGGGAAACAGGGCCGTCCGGCGACTGAGCGGCGCAGATCACAAGCGCAAGTGGAGAAACCTCACAGGCGATTGTCATGACCGGCTTAAGCGGCCTGGCCTAGCATCCGAGCCATGACGGTCCTGCCTGACGACGGGCTCCCACTGGCCGCCGAGTTCCCTGACACGACGCACGAGCAGTGGCAACGCCTGGTCGAGGGTGTGCTGCGCAAGTCGGGCAAGGAAGTCTCGGGCTCGGCAGCTGAGGACGCCCTGTCCACGACGCTGGAGGACGGGCTGCGCACCCGGCCCCTCTACACAGCACGCGACGACGCGCCCGACCCCGGCCTGCCCGGCTTCGCCCCGTATGTGCGCGGCAGCCGCCCCGAGGGCAACACCGCGGGCGGCTGGGACGTACGGCAGCGGCACACCGCCCTCGCCGACGGCGCCGCGCTGGCCGACCTGGAGAACGGCGGCACCTCGCTGTGGCTCGTGCTGGGCGAGGGCGGCTTCCCGGTCGAGGGGCTCGGCCGGGCGCTGGAGGGCGTCTATCTCGACCTGGCGCCGGTCGTCCTGGACGCGGGCCGGGACACCGAGCGGGCCGCCGAGGCGCTGCTGCGGCTGTACGCCGACAAGGGCGTGGACGCCACGGCCGTACGCGGCAATCTGGGCGGCGACCCGCTGGGGTACGAGGCCCGTACCGGCACCGCCCTGGACTTCGCGCCGTACGCCGCGCTGGCCGCGCGCTGCGCCGAGCGATACCCGGGCCTGCGCGCCCTCACCGTCGACGCGCTGCCGTACCACGAGGCGGGCGGCTCGGCCGCGCAGGAGCTGGGCGCCTCGCTCGCCACCGGTGTGGCCTGTCTGCGCGAGCTGACCGAGGCGGGGCTGAGCGTCGAACAGGCCACCGGGCAGCTGGAGTTCCGTTACGCGGCCACCGCCGACCAGTTCCTGACCGTCGCCAAGCTGCGCGCCGCGCGCCGGCTGTGGGCCCGGGTCGCCGAGGTCTCAGGGGCCCCGGGTGCGCAGGTGCAGCACGCGGTGACCTCGCCGGTGATGATGAGCCGCCGCGACCCGTGGGTGAACATGCTCCGCACGACCGTCGCCACGCTCGCCGCCGGGGTCGGCGGCGCCGACTCCGTCACCGTGCTGCCGTTCGACCACGCGCTGGGCCTGCCCGACGCGTTCGCCCGCCGGATCGCCCGCAACACCTCCACGATCCTCATCGAGGAGTCCCACCTGGCCCGGGTCATCGACCCGGCGGGCGGCTCCTGGTACGTCGAGCGGCTCACCGACGAACTCGCCCGGGCCGCCTGGGAGTTCTTCCGGTCCATCGAGCGCGACGGCGGCCAGGCCGCCGTACTGCGCTCGGGCCGGCTGCGCACCGACCTCGCGACGACCTGGGCGGAGCGCTCCAAGAAGCTCGCCAAGAGGCGTGAACCCATCACCGGCGTCAGCGAGTTCCCGCTGCTCGCCGAGAAGCCGGTGGAGCGCGAGCCCGCGCCCGAGCCGCCGTCCGGCGGCCTGCCCCGGGTGCGCCGCGACGAGGCGTACGAGGAGCTGCGCGCCCGCTCCGACGCCCACCTCGCGGCGACCGGCTCCCGCCCCCGGATCTTCCTCGCCACGCTGGGCTCGGCCGCCGAGTACACCGCGCGCGCCACGTTCGCCGCCAACCTCTTCCAGGCGGGCGGCATCGAGCCGGTCACCGAGGGCGGCTTCGAGGCGAGCGGTGCCACCGAGGCCGTGCTGTGTTCCAGCGACGCCCTCTACGCCGAACAGGCCGAGCAGACCGCCGAGTCCCTGCGCGCGGCGGGCGCCCGCCATGTGTTCCTCGCGGGCCGGGGCGACCACGCCGGCATCGACTCGTATGTCTTCGCGGGCTGCGACGCCATCGACGTCCTGTCCGCGACCCTCGACCGCATGGGAGTGTCCTGATGGGAATCCCCGACTTCTCCGGCATCGAGCTGGGGACGCCGGCCGCCGACGGCAGTGCCGAGGAATGGCGGGCGGCCGTCGAGCGGGCGACCGGGAGCGAAGAGCCGCTGTGGGAGACCCCGGAGGGCATCGGGGTCAAGCCGCTGTACACCGGCCGTGATCTGGAGGGCCTGGACTTCCTGGGCACCTACCCGGGCATCGCGCCGTATCTGCGCGGGCCCTACCCGACGATGTACGTCAACCAGCCCTGGACCATCCGCCAGTACGCGGGCTTCTCCACCGCCGAGGAGTCCAACGCGTTCTACCGGCGCAACCTGGCGGCCGGCCAGAAGGGCCTGTCGGTCGCCTTCGACCTGCCCACGCACCGGGGCTACGACAGCGACCACCCGCGCGTGACCGGTGACGTCGGCATGGCGGGCGTGGCCATCGACTCGATCTACGACATGCGGCAGCTGTTCGACGGCATCCCGCTGGACAAGATGACCGTGTCGATGACGATGAACGGCGCCGTGCTGCCGGTGCTCGCGCTGTACATCGTGGCGGCGGAGGAGCAGGGCGTACCGCCCGAGAAGCTGGCCGGAACCATTCAGAACGACATTCTGAAGGAGTTCATGGTCCGCAACACCTACATCTATCCGCCGAAGCCGTCGATGCGGATCATCTCCGACATCTTCGCCTTCACCTCGCAGCGGATGCCCCGCTACAACTCGATCTCCATCTCCGGCTACCACATCCAGGAGGCCGGCGCGACGGCCGACCTGGAGCTGGCGTACACGCTCGCGGACGGCGTCGAGTACATCCGGGCGGGCCGGGAGGCGGGTCTGGACGTGGACGCGTTCGCGCCCCGCCTGTCCTTCTTCTGGGCGATCGGCATGAACTTCTTCATGGAGATCGCCAAGATGCGGGCGGCCCGGCTCCTGTGGGCCAAGCTGGTCTCGCAGTTCGAGCCGAGGAACACCAAGTCCCTTTCCCTGCGCACCCATTCGCAGACCTCGGGCTGGTCGCTGACCGCACAGGACGTGTTCAACAACGTCACGCGTACGGCCGTGGAGGCGATGGCCGCGACCCAGGGCCACACCCAGTCGCTGCACACCAACGCCCTGGACGAGGCGCTCGCCCTGCCGACCGACTTCTCCGCGCGCATCGCCCGCAACACCCAGCTGCTCATCCAGCAGGAGTCGGGCACCACCCGGGTCATCGACCCGTGGGGCGGCAGCGCCTACGTGGAAAAGCTGACGTACGACCTCGCCCGCAAGGCCTGGCAGCACATCCAGGAGGTCGAGCAGGCGGGCGGCATGGCGCAGGCCATCGACGCCGGCATCCCGAAGCTGCGCGTGGAGGAGGCCGCGGCCCGCACCCAGGCGCGCATCGACTCCGGCCGGCAGCCGGTGATCGGCGTCAACAAGTACCGCGTGGACAGCGACGAGCAGATCGAGGTCCTCAAGGTCGACAACTCGGCCGTACGCGCGCAGCAGATCGAGAAGCTGCGGCGGCTGCGGGCGGAGCGGGACGAGCAGGCCTGCCGGGACGCCCTGGACGCGCTCACGCGGGCGGCCGACGGCAAGGAGAACCTGCTGGAGCTGGCCGTCCACGCGGCCCGCGCCAAGGCGACCGTCGGCGAGATCTCGGACGCCCTGGAGAAGGTGTACGGCCGGCACGCGAGCCAGATCCGTACGATTTCCGGCGTGTACCGCAACGAAGCAGGCCAGTCCCCGAACGTGGACCGCACCCGTGCCCTGGTGGACGCCTTCGAGGAGGCCGAGGGGCGCCGCCCGCGCATCCTGGTCGCCAAGATGGGCCAGGACGGCCACGACCGCGGCCAGAAGGTGATCGCGACCGCCTTCGCCGACCTCGGCTTCGACGTCGACGTCGGCCCGCTGTTCCAGACGCCCGAGGAGGTCGCCCGGCAGGCGGTCGAGGCGGACGTGCACGTGGTCGGGGTCTCCTCGCTGGCCGCCGGTCACCTGACCCTCGTCCCGGCGCTGCGCGAGAAGCTGGCCGAGGAGGGCCGCGAGGACATCATGGTCGTGGTCGGCGGGGTGATCCCGCCGCAGGACGTGCCGACGCTTCTGGAGATGGGCGCCGCGGCCGTGTTCGGGCCCGGGACGGTGATCCCGGACGCGGCGTACGACCTGGTGAAGCGGCTGTCGGCCGACCTCGGCCACGAGCTGTAGGGCGCCGATGGCAGCGATCGATCTCGACGCCTATGTGAAGGGTGTGCTCGACGGAAAGCGGGCGATCGTGGCCCGCGCGATCACGCTCGTCGAGTCCACCCGCCCGCAACACCGGGCGCTGGCACAGGAGTTGCTGACGCAGCTGCTTCCGCACAGTGGACGGGCTCGGCGCATCGGCGTGAGCGGGGTACCGGGTGTCGGCAAGTCGACGTTCATCGACGCGTTCGGCACGCTGCTGACCTCGCTGGGTTACCGGGTCGCCGTCCTCGCGGTCGACCCGTCCTCGACCCGCACCGGTGGCTCCATCCTGGGCGACAAGACGAGGATGGAGCGGCTGGCGGTGGACCCGGCGGCGTTCGTCCGCCCCTCCCCCAGCGCGGGCACGCTGGGCGGGGTCGCGAAGGCGACGCGCGAGTCGATGGTGGTCATGGAGGCGGCGGGCTACGACGTGATCCTCGTGGAGACCGTCGGCGTGGGCCAGTCGGAGACCGCGGTGGCCGACATGGTCGACTCCTTCCTCCTGTTGACCCTGGCCCGCACCGGCGACCAGCTGCAGGGCATCAAGAAGGGGGTCCTGGAGCTGGCCGACGTGATCGCCGTCAACAAGGCGGACGGTCCGCACGAGCGGGACGCGAAGGCCGCCGCCCGCGAACTGGCGGGCGCGCTGCGGCTGATGCACGGCAAGGACGCGTTCTGGACTCCGCCGGTGCTCAGTTGCAGCGCCCGGGACTCGACCGGCCTGGAACTGGTCTGGGAGCGCCTCGAACAGCACCGTGCGCTGCTCGACTCCGCCGGCCGGCTGACCGCCAAGCGGCGCGATCAGCAGGTGGGCTGGACCTGGGCGATGGTCCGCGACGAACTCCTCGACCGGCTGCATGCCGACCCGGCGGTACGCGAGGCCGCCCCTGACTTGGAACGGCAGGTCAGGGAGGGCCAGTTGACCGCGACGCTGGCCGCGGAACGCATCCTGGCGGCGTTCGAGGGGCGTACGGCGCCTCCGGCCGGGGCCTGAGCCGACCCGCCGCACCGTCGGACGCGGCGGGCCGTGTCTCTCCGCTACCGCAGCGCCTAGGTCAGCCAGGACCGGTAGCGGCGCAGGGCGCGGCGCCGCACGAGGTGGTCGCAGGCGAGGGCGCGGGCCGGGCGGGTGGCCGGTGCCGGTTCGGCTCCGCGGGCCGGACGGCGCATCCGGTGGCGGACCTGGGCCACGCCGGCCGCCGCGGGGAGGGTCTTGTCCGACCAGGTCCCCGGCCGCAACCGGGCGTCCGCCTCACGACCTCGCGCCAGCGGGCGGGGAGGGCGGGGGCGACCACGAGGTCGGTGCCCATGCCGAGGAGCGCGACACCGCCGACAAGCACCTTCTCGCCGGTCTCGCGCCGGCTGATCCCGCCCGTCAGCATCAGTGGGAGCGGGCCGACGGCGACCAGGTCCGTCGGCATCCCCTGGGGCGTGGCCGTGGCCCACCACCTCCAGCACGAGGAGAGGTCCACGGACCTACCGCCGCCTGCCACTTGAACACACCGACTACGGTGCGCGCGGCGCTGGACGGTCCGAGAGCGTCACGAGTGTCACTTCAGTGTCGAGGCATCGCCCGCAACACCCACACCGACCGAGTCGCGGAACGCGGCAGCGTGGAGGACGTCGCGTACCTGTTGGTGCGTTGCCTGCGGGCCGAGGGAGTGGAGTACGTCTTCGGGATTCCCGGCCCCTTTGCCAAGGGCATGGGCATCGCCGCCCCGCAGATCGGCATCGCCCGCGCTGCCGCTGTAGTTCTGCCACCCGACGACGCTCCAGCCGTCATCCTGCTCAACCCCCGGATCACCGACTGTTCCGAGGAGACGGACGAGCAGTACGAGGGCTGCCTCAGCTTCTTCGACGTCCGCGGCCTGGTCCCGCGCCCGCTGACGATCACGGTCGAGGCCGCCACCCCGACAGGCGAAACTACGACCACCATCTACGAACGCGGCATCGCCCGCCTCATCCACCACGAAATCGACCGCCTCGACGGCCTGCTGTACACCGCCCGCATGCGAACGGGCGTGGAGCCGATCCCTGTGGAGGAGCACCGACGGACTGGACGAGCTTGGGCATACGAGTGACGAGGACAGTCAGCTTGGGAACAGCTTCGGTACTTCCGGAGCGGCCGGCTTCTCCCTCTCCGCGGAGGCATCCTGCCGAACGCGACGGGGACGAACACATCGTGGACGAACTGTTCCCCCGCAGAGCACGGCCCGCGCCTGCACGACGTCGCGGCCCGCCCCGGACGCTACGCGCAGCAGTACGACGGAGCGGCGGTCTGGGACGGCGGCGTGCTGATAGCGACAGTCACTCCTTGCCGCGGACCACCGCGACGGAGCAGTGCGCGTGATGCAGCAGGGCCTGGCTGACCGAGCCGAGCAGCAGGCCGGTGAAGCCACCGCGGCCGCGTGCACCGGCCACGACCAGTTGCGCGTCATGACTCGCTTCGATCAGGGCCGGGCGGATCCGGGAACGCACCAGGCGCCGCTCCACAGCAACCTGGGCATAGCGCGTCTGCCACGGAGACAGGGTCTCGTCCAGCAGCCGCTGCTCCTCCTCACGGAGCCGGTCGATGTCGACCACCATGTTCAGCGGGTCGCCCGGCCCCTCGTAGGCTCGTTCGCTCCAGGTGTTCCACACGTGCAGGGCCAGCAGGTCCGCACCGCGCATCTTCGCTTCGGCGAAGGCGAACTCGACAGCGCGTTCGCCCGCCGGTGCGCCGTCCACCGCCAGCAGCACGGGACCGGTCTGGTGCGGCCTGCCTCGTACCACCAGCACCGGGCAACGGCCATACGCGGCCAGATGCACTGCGGTGGAACCGAGGAGCAGGCTGCCGAACGCGCCCAGCCCGCGGCTGCCCACCACGACGAGCGAGGCGGTTCGCGACTCGATCTCCAGCACCATCAGCGGCTCGCCGACGGTGAC